>NZ_KB894148.1 GCF_000374365.1 Bacteroides gallinarum DSM 18171 = JCM 13658 | reverse complement strand
AGACGGAAATCCTGTGGATTTTCTTTGGAATACATACGGCAAATGCCGTACTGATGATAGACAAGATCAGGAACAGGACGGTGAAAGCGGCATGATATGATTTTACAGGCAGAGGCAGAAGATGTCTTCAGACTTCTTCCCGAGCGTCATGTCTTGTAGGGTAAGATTGTGTGAGAAATTACAGGAATAGGACTATAAAAATGGCATATGAAGTGAGTATGCTCTATCATCTTCATATGCCATCTTGATTTTTAGGGACATTTACTGAATATCCCTAAATATGTGGACGGTCCCGATTACGGCGGTACTTTCCAGATGAATCCGGGAAAAGTGTACCTGACGGATGCCGAATACCGGGAACTGATAGAGGCAGTGAAGAAAGAACTTTAAAGATTAGTGATTATAGATTTATGATTTGGCTGCGCGCCGCCATGCCGCGTGGGCAAATCATAAATCTTTTCATATCATATCTTATTCAGTATCTTATCCATTACCCAGTTCGTCAGTGTGGCGCTTTCGCCGTCGCAGCTACAAACCGATTTGCCGAGCAAGTGGTCTACGACCGCCTGGATAAGCGGCTGCTGGACATAAACGGGGTTCTCGACAGGGATTTCTTCCCTCCCTCTCTCAGTGTGCAACGCTATGGGGTCGTAAGTGAATACGGAGAAACATATCATACCTTTATCCCCGATAATCTCGATGCGGTCTTCCCGGGCGGATTCATGGGCTACGAAACACCACGAACCGCTGCCTACCAGTCCGCTGTCAAACTGGAAACAAGCGCTGAGAGTATCTTCCGCCTGGTATAATCCGCCGCGGTTGCTCTTATATCCGTTGGCTTCGAGGATATAGCCGAATATGTCTTGCAGAATATCTATCTGGTGCGGCGCCAAGTCGTAAAAATAGCCGCCGCCGGCAATATCGGGCTGTACTCGCCACGGCAGGTTCTCCTTGTTGTAATCCAGGTCGCGGGGAGGCTGGGCAAAACGGATTTGTATGTTGATGATATTCCCGATAGCACCTTCTTCCACCAATGACTTTACTTTCAGGAAATAGGGAAGGTAACGGCGGTAATAAGCCACGAAACAAGGTACACCGGTTTCTTGGGAAATACGGTTGATGCGGCAGCACTCCTCGTAAGTAACCGCCATGGGCTTCTCTATATACACGGGCTTGCCCGCTTTCATGGACATTATGGCATATGTGGCATGCGAGGAGGGCGGGGTAGCGATATATACGGCATTCACCTCGTCGTCATTAATCAACTCCTGGGCATCGTCGTACCACTTGGCTATACCTCTTTCCTTGGCATAAGCCTGGGCTTTGGAACCGTCCCGGCTCATTACGGCCACTACCTCGGAATGCTCTATTTTCTGAAAGGCGGGGCCGCTTTTGTATTTGGTTACTTCTCCGCAGCCGATAAATCCCCATTTTATTATTTTCTCGCTCATACTTATATATTATTCTTCTTCAAAGTCGAAATCGAAATCAAAGTCGTCCATGAATTCCGGCGCGGTAAAGTCCTCCAGCTCACGGCGGTCTTTCTTGGTGGGACGTCCCGTCCCTTTGGCACGGTTGATAAAACCGCTGATTTTACTCATTTCCAATAATTCGTACTGGTCGGGAGTGGTTACGTTTTCCATGACCTCGGGAACGAGCTTGGCGCCTACACGCTTTTCGATAGGCTGCAATACTTTGAAAGAATAGGTTACCGGAGGTTTGCGCACCTGTATCACATCCCCCGGTTTTACCGTCCGGGCAGCCTTTGCCAATGCACCGTTGATACTGATACGGCCTTTCTTGCAGGCCTCGGCAGCAATTGTACGCGTCTTGAATATACGTACAGCCCACATCCATTTGTCTATTCTCGCTTCACTCATCTCTTATTAAACTGATTCATTGTAATGTCGATACCGGCAAGGCAGAAACTTTTAACGATTTCGCCGGCAGTCTCCAGACGCTCGTCCATGGTTTTCCAGTCTTCGGCCGTAAAATGCCCCAATACGAAATCCACTTGCCCGCCGCGGGGAAAATTGTTGCCGATGCCGAAACGCAGGCGGGCATAGTTCTGCATACCTAATGTAGCCGCAATATGTTTCAGGCCGTTGTGCCCGGCATCGCTTCCTTTACCCTTCAACCGCAAGGTTCCGAAAGGCAGTGCCAGGTCGTCTACTACTATCAGCACATTTTCTAATGGAATGTTTTCTTTCTGCATCCAGTAGCGTACGGCATTTCCGCTCGAGTTCATAAAGGTGGAGGGTTTCAGCAACACCATTTGCCGTCCTTTGACCGACAGCGTAGCGGTGAAACCGTAACGCCCGTCGCGAAAAGTAGCTCCGGCAGCTTTTGCCAAGGCATCCACCACCATGAAACCTATGTTATGGCGGGTTTCGTGATATTCGGGACCGATATTGCCTAAACCGACAATTAAATATTTCATTACTCTATACGTTTACTTTAGTGCTCACTCGGATAAAAGGAGGAACGCGGATTATCGCAGTTGGTACGCGGATATGAAATCTGCGTCGCCTGCGTTAATCCGCGTTCCGGAATATCTTGCCTTCTTGTAAAAGAAGCGCCGATTAGTTGTTTGCAGCAGCTGCCGCAGCACCTCTTGCCGCACGGGTCAGCTTAACGGCACATACAACGGCTTCTTTGGCATTCAGCAGTTCCAGGCCTTCATAGCTCAGTTCGCCTACTTTCACTGTCTTACCCAATCCCAGGTGAGATACGTTGATAACCAGCTTTTCGGGAATAGCGTTGTACAAAGCTCTGACTTTCAGCTTACGCATTTGCAGGGTCAGCTTACCACCGGCTTTCACACCTTCTGCCAGGCCTTCCATTTGTACGGGAACTTCCATAACGATAGGCTTGGCTTCGTCAATCTGATAGAAGTCAACGTGCAGAATGGTATCCTTTACCGGGTGGAATTGGATATCTTTCAAGATAGCATTTACTTTCTTGCCGTCGATAATCAGGTCTACCACATAGATGTTCGGAGTATAAACCAGGTTGCGCAAACCCTCTACCGGTACGGTGAAATGTACGTTTTCGCCTGCTCCGTAGAGTACGCAGGGTACACCGTTGTTTTTACGAATAGCTTTCAAAGCTCTTGCCTGTTCCGAAGAACGTTCTGCAATGGTTCTTGCAGTTCCTTTTACTTCAATTGATTTCATTTCTTGAATTTTTTGTGTTACTCTAAATTAAGTAGATTATTGCTTAATTCACCATCACACGATGTGGTTCACCACACGATGTTGCAAAAAAGCGGTGCAAAAGTACGGCTTCTTTTTGAATTATCAAAAGGTTGCCCTTTAAAAATCGATATCTATTTTTATTTCTCCCTCGAGCGGAGACTCTTTTTCTTCCTGTTCCGCTGCCGCCGGCTGTTCGTTGCCGGGCAATTCCTCGTTGTCGCTGCGGCGCGTGTAGCAGCCCTGCTGCTCCTGGATAAAGCCAATAGCTTGTTGCAGGCCGTTCATGAACTTCTCGAAATCCTCCTTGTACAAAAAGATTTTATGCTTCTCGAAACTCACTTGCGAGTCGTCCCCTTCGCCCATTACCACTTTTTTACTTTCGGTAATGGCGAGAAACATTTCATCCTTTCTGTTCTTCTTAACGTCTAAATAGTAGATACGCTTACCTGCTTTAATGGATTGGGAGAATACAATCTCTTTGTCATTCGCGTCCAGTCCGCTTTTCTTCTTAAACTCTTCCATATTTTAGCTATCTTGTTGTAATCGGGCTCAAAATTGACGATTTTTTTTAAACTGTCAAAAGAAAAAGCCCGGATAATGATTATCTGCATTAAAAAATGTGATTTATTTATGTAAACTCATTAAAAATATCTACTTTTGCCCCTCGTTAAAACACCAGTATTTACTTTAGTTATGATAAACAGAGTTCTTATTCGTCTTAAGATTATACAGATTGTATACGCTTATTACCAGAATGGCAGTAAAAATCTAGATGCTGCGGAAAAAGAGTTGTTCTTTAGCCTTTCCAAAGCGTACGACCTCTATAATTACCTGCTCATGCTGATGATAGCATTGACGAACTACGCACAAAAGCGTCTTGATGCGGCAAAAGCAAAATTGGCTCCCACAGCCGAGGAATTGTATCCGAACACGAAATTCGTGGAAAACAAATTCATCTCCCAATTGGAAGTAAACAAACAGCTAATGGATTTCATCTCCAACCAAAAACGCACCTGGGCTAATGACGAGGACTTTGTCAAGGGGCTGTTCGAGAAGATAACGGCTTCCGATATATATAAGGAATATATGGCCGCTTCGGAGAGCACCTATGAGGAAGACCGCGAATTGTGGCGCAAACTTTATAAGACGTTTGTTTTCAATAACGAAGAACTCGATGCGTTGCTCGAAGACCAAAGCCTTTACTGGAATGATGACAAGGAAATCGTCGATACGTTCGTATTGAAAACGATTAAGCGTTTCGAGGAGAAGAATGGTGCCAGTCAGCCTCTGTTGCCCGAATTCAAGGACGACGAAGACCAGGAGTTCGCCCGCCGTCTGTTCCGCCGTACTATCCTGAATTGCGATTATTACCGCCACCTTATCAGCGAAAATACGCGTAACTGGGATTTAGACCGGGTTGCTTTCATGGATGTAGTCATTATGCAGTGCGCACTGGCAGAAATTTTGAGTTTCCCGAACATTCCGGTCAGCGTTTCGTTAAATGAGTATGTAGACATTGCCAAGGTGTACAGTACTGCAAAGAGCGGTAGCTTTGTCAATGGAACATTGGACGGAATAGTTAAGGAATTAAAAAAAGAAGGGAAGTTGTCGAAAAACTGATACCTTTGTTGAATAATAAAAACTAAAACGGAATATTTATGAATTTAATGACTGTATTCTTACTGCAGGCTTCTGCAGCAGGTCCGGACGGAAGCATGATGTGGATTTTACTGATAGCCATGTTTGTTATCATGTATTTCTTTATGATTCGTCCACAAAATAAAAAGCAAAAAGAAATTGCGAATTTTCGTAAATCCCTTCAAGTAAACCAGAAGGTTATTACTGCCGGTGGCATTCATGGAGTCATCAAGGAAATTAACGATAATGATGTAGTACTCGAAATCGCTTCCAACGTTAAAATCCACATTGACAAGAATTCTATTTTTGCCGCAGCTGCCGATGCTAACAGCAGCCAGGCTTCTAAATAAATAGATGTGAGCCTATGTTCGAGCGTAGGAACATAAAACGTATTTATTTAAATGCAACCAGGAAAACAAAGGACTTCCTGCTCAGCGATAAGAGCAGGGAGTTCTTTGTTTTTTTGTTTTTCTTCCTTGTTGCCGGCGGTTTCTGGCTGTTGCAAACGCTGAACAACGATTATGAGGCGGAATTCTCTATCCCGGTGCGTTTGCGCGGCGTGCCCAATAATACGGTGATTACCTCGGAACCCGCTTCGGAGCTGCATATCAAGGTGAAGGATAAAGGGACTGTGCTGCTCAATTATATGCTGGGAAAAAGTTTCTACCCGGTTACGCTCGATTTTTCCGATTATAAGGGTAAGGGTAACCATGTGCGCGTTTATGCTTCCCAGTTCGAGAAAAAAGTGCTCGGCCAGTTGAATGTTTCCACGCATCTGCTCTCTATGAAGCCGGATACGTTGGAATATATTTATGCTACGGGGGCGTCTAAGCTGGTTCCTGTAAGATTATCAGGAACAGTCGGTGCCGGTCGCCAGTACTATCTGTCGGATACGGTCTTTACCCCGGATTCGGTTTTGGCATATGCTCCGGCGGGAGTGCTGGATACGATAACCGCTGCCTATACGCAGCAAGTCAAGCAGGAAAATATCTCCGATACGCTGAGGCGGCAGGTATCGTTGCTCACCCCAAAAGGAGTGAAGTTCGTGCCGGCTTCCGTCGGGATGATGCTTCCGGTAGATATTTATACGGAAAAAACGGTGGAAGTGCCGTTGCAGGGCGTCGGTTTCCCGGCAGGGAAGGTGCTGCGTGCTTTTCCGTCTAAGGTTCAGGTAACTTTCCAGGTAGGGCTTAGCCGTTTCCGCCAGGTAAATGCAGACGATTTTCATATCGATATTTCCTATGAGGAATTATTGCGGCTGGGGTCGGACAAGTACACGGTAAAGTTGAAGAACCTCCCGGAAGGCGTGAGCCAGGTGCGTTTTAATCCCGAGCAAGTCGATTTTCTCATAGAACAAATCTCTCCTTCGTATGACCGTTAAGATAGGTATAACCGGTGGCATCGGCAGCGGGAAAAGCGTTGTGTCGCGACTGCTCGGGGCAATGGGAATTCCTGTCTACATATCCGATACGGAAACCAAGCGCCTTATGGCGACCGACCTTTGCATCCGCCGCGAGCTGGTTGCTTTGCTGGGCGAGGAGGTATATGCCGGTGGAGCATTGAACAAACCCCTGCTTGCCTCTTATCTTTTCGGCAATCCTGAACATGCCCGGCAAGTCAACGCGATTATTCATCCGCGTGTGAAAGAAGATTTCAGGCAATGGACCCGGCGGCATGCAGCCTGTTCAATGGCAGGCATCGAGTCCGCCATTCTGATAGAAGCCGGTTTTGCCGGCGAGGTAGATGTGGTGGTTATGGTATATGCTCCCGAAGAAGTGCGGATACGGCGCGCCATGAAACGGGACGCCTCCTCGCGCGAACAGATAGAAAAGCGCATCCGCAGCCAGATGAGCGATGAAGAAAAGCGCCGGCAGGCGGATTTTGTGATAGTGAATGATGATGAAACACCGTTAATTCCGCAGGTTTTAGCTTTAATCACTTTCCTGTCTCAAAATAATACCTATCTTTGCCCACCGAAAAAATAACTACTAATTACAAAAACAGAATATACTATGTTGAAGACTATTTTGTCTATTTCCGGTAAGCCGGGATTGTATAAACTCATTTCCCAGGGAAAGAATATGTTGATTGTAGAATCGCTTGTCGATAAAAAGCGTTTCCCTGCCTACGGCAATGAAAAGATTATCTCTTTGGGCGATATCGCCATGTACACGGACGAAGGAGAAGTTCCCTTGAAAGACGTGCTCCTTTCGATGAAGAAAAAGGAGAATGGCGCCGCTGTGACATTGGATGTGAAAAAAGCCCCTGCAAAAGAACTTCAAGCTTATTTGGCGGAAGTGCTGCCGACTTTCGACCGCGACCGCGTATATGTATCGGATATCAAGAAACTGATTTCCTGGTATAACCTGCTGGTAGCAAGCGGTATGACCGACTTCGAAGATACTGCCGCCGAAGAAACGAAAGAAGAAGCGGAAGAAGGAAAAGCGGAATAATAGTTTCCAGAGGACGACAAATAGAGGAGGGGGAAGGTTCGAAACGGAGTATGCCTTTTAACTTTAAATTGTTGATTATCAATGACCGCTTTCGTATAGAATCATTGATACCCCTTGTAAACCTGCATAGGTGAAGTTAATAACATACTGAGCCCGGATACGAAGATATGCAAATAAAAGTATATCTATCTTCTTGAAAACAATATTTTCATTAAAAATACCGGGGCTTTATATAGACAAAGAAAGAGGACGCATGTCGGTTACCATATCACCGCACATGCCTCCTCTTTTTTATATATCGATTATCATTGATTTGTAACGGTTGGCAATGCCCGCAATAGATTATCTTCTTACCTGTAACCTTCCTTTACATATTATCGGGGTAACTTAAGGTAACGACTGAGGCAGCCTAAGGTAACGGGTGAGGCTACCTGAAGTAACGAGTGAGGCTACCTAAGTCGTTACCCTTCCTTTTTAGCCAGCTATCCCCCTCCATACCTTCCCTGAAGGCTGTGTGTGCCACTTCTGAGAGGCAGCCGGGCGACCTCGCTTTGACATCCATGGGTCGTATTGATTTAGAATTGTCCATTTGATATTTCCGGTTTCTTACTTGCCCGTCTTAAAATTCGGGTATGTAAGTATATCGGACATAAACAAAAGAGGGATGCGGGCGTTTTCAGAATTACTGCTATTTTTGCAAAAGGAATAATGTATGAAATAGATTTTTCAATTTCCGGTAACAGTTAACCAATAAGATAATGAACGAGACATCAAAAGAAAGAATAGAGGCCTTGCTTGCGAAACAGCGGGCATTTTTTGCGACACATCAAACGAAAGATATCGCATTCCGTATCGGACAGTTGAAACGCTTCCGGGCAGCCGTGTCGAAGTATGAGCAGCGCATTGCCGAGGCGTTATGGTTCGATTTGCACAAGTCGTCCGAAGAGGCTTACCTAACGGAAACCAGCATGGTACTGGGTGAAATCAATAATCATATCCGCCACTTGAAACGCTGGAGCAAGGGGCGGCGTGTGCCTTCTCCCATGTTCCTCTTTCCTTCCAGGAGCAGGATATTGTACGAACCTTTGGGTGTGGCGCTTATTATCGCTCCATGGAACTACCCGTTCCAACTGTTGATGAACCCGTTGGTGGGAGCCATTTCCGCCGGATGCTGTGCGGTTCTGAAATCGTCGCCCAACACGCCTCATATCGCACAGGTTATGGATGAACTGGTAAGGGAAACCTTTCCTGAGCATTATGTGTGCATGACGCACGGGCATCGGGAAGTGAACCGGCATTTGCTTGAACAGCGCTTCGATTTCATATTCTTTACGGGCAGCCCGTCGTTCGGGAAGGTGGTGATGACTGCCGCCGCCCGGAATCTTACGCCCGTGGTTTTGGAATTGGGAGGGAAAAGCCCTTGTATCGTAGACAAGGATGCCAATCTGGAAATAGCGGCGCGGCGTATCATGTGGGGGAAAACCGTTAACGCCGGACAAACTTGTATCGCCCCCGATTATCTGTTCGTGCATGAAGATGTGAAAGAGCGGCTTTTCGGGCAGATAAGACTGGTATTGAAGCGTTTCTTCGGCGAGAACCCGCAGCACAGCCCGTATTTTCCCCGTATCGTGAACCGGCAGGCCGTGGAAAGGTTGAAATCGCTTATGCAGGCGGGGACGGTGGTGATAGGCGGCGAGGTGGATGACGGGGAACGGTATATAGCGCCGACCGTGATTGACGGTGTGACCCCCGACGACCCTATCATGCAGGAAGAGATATTCGGCCCGTTGTTGCCGGTTATGACTTTCAGGAAAATGGACGAGGTGCTGGCTTATGTCAACGGGCACGAGAAACCGCTGGCTTTTTATTATTTCGGAAAAAGCAAGCGGGCGGCGGAAATCTTGCGTCGCTCTACTTCCGGAGGCGCCTGCATAAACGATACCCTGATGCATGTCTCCAACCATAATTTGCCTTTCGGCGGGGTCGGCAACAGCGGCATGGGCAAGTACCACGGGCGGTACAGCTTTCTGGCTTTCAGCAATGAACGGTCTGTGCTCACGACACCTGTATGGCCGGACTTGCCGGTGAAATATGCGCCTTTCAAATACTTCGGAATGGTAAAGCGGCTCTTGGGGTAAGTCCGGCCGTGCAATGGGAGAAGGCGGTTTCCAGACAGGCATGTCCGTATAAGGCAGGCATTTATTTCAGCCCGGCAACCGGCTTTCGGTAGGATTCGGCAGCTAAGGTTGCTTTTTGAATTCTTGTTTTTCAGATTCTTTCCAGAATTAGGGCGTATGTTTGTACCGGAACATTAAAATGAGTAACGAATATGAGGAAGTTTTTATCATTTTGGACGCTTCTGGTAAGCGGAATGCTTTTCTTCGTGTCATGCGACAACGACGACAACAATCCTGACGGCGGCTTCAACGGAAACGTACCGCAGGAAGTACTGGCGGCTTTTGAGAAAGAATATGGAGACGAGCCGGCTACCTGGGAAGTGAAAGGGGACTATCTGGTGGCAAACCTTACCCGGAGCGGGGAAACAGTGTGGTATGCCCGGGACGGTTATTGCGGGATGAAAGAAACCGATGTCCGGTTTGAACAACTTCCGCAACCGGTGCAGGAGGCTTTCAATGCAAGCGCTTATAATGACTGGCATGTGGACGATGTAGACAAGCTGACCCGCACGGGCAGCGAGACGCTTTACGTGATTGAAGCGGAAAAGGGAGAGCAGGAGGCAGACCTTTATTATACGGAAGACGGCATTCTGGTGCATGGGTTCCTGGATGCGGAGGACGGAGATTACCACGACTATTTCCCGCAGATACCTTCCGGCGATATCGAGAGGTGGGTAAAGGAAAACCTGGGAGCGGAAGCGCGTATAGTGGATTTCGACCGTGAAGACGGACGCATCGAAGTGGAAGTGATTGCAGACGGGTTGAAGCACGAGGTGCTGTTTTCGGATGCTTCGCAATGGCTCCAGACCACCACGGAGTACGAACACCGGACGCTGAAACTGGTTCCGGAACAGGTTACCGGTGCGGCAAAGGCGGAACATCCGGATGCGGTGGTGGAAGAGGTGAAAATGTTCAAGACCGCTTCGGCTACTTATTACTGCGTGGAAATGGAAGGCAGGGGTGACCGCGACTACAAGGTATTTGTCGAAGCGGAAACGTATCAGGTTATCCAGCGTCCCTCTTTGCCGGAGGATAATATCCAGGGAGGTGTTTCGGTAGGCAGCGATTATGAAAAGTTCATCCATGAGAAATATGCCGGGGCGGTTATCACCGGACGCGACGACGACGACGGGCTGGTCGAGATAGAAATCATGCACGACAAGGTGAAGAAGGAGGTGAGTTTCCGCCGTGGCGAGTGGGTGTGCACCGAATGGGAAGCTCCGCTGCCGGACGACATCGCAGCTTTAATCCGTCAGGCAGGTTATGAGCCGGATACCCACGAATGGGCGGACGTGATTGAAACGGAAAAGGGAATTGCCTACGAAGCGGAGGCCTGGAAAGGCGGAGGCGAGTATGAGGTATATGTGGATGAAACAGGAAAGGTCACTGCACGGCGTGATTGAATTGTGATAACCAAGACCTGCTGCCAGAACGGGTCTTGGTTATTACAAATAAATATATTATCTGTGCATGATTATAGGATATTGTTTACCTGTTGCTTGTATGCTATTTTCAAGTTAACATCATACAACACAAGGAGTTAACTAAGTATGAGTAACTTAGTTAACTCCTTGTCATCTGTTTGGTTAACTTCCTGCAATTACGAAGTTAACCCGATAATCCCCTTTCTTTTAGTTGCTGAATACCAGCCCGTCTTTGGTGGTATCGGCATCTACCGTAATCGGTTTGCTGCGGTCTACTTCTTGTGCCAATAGCTTCTTGGACAGGTCGTTCAGCAAATAGTGCTGGATAGCACGCTTTACCGGACGGGCGCCGAATTCGGGGTCGTATCCCGCACCGGCAAGGAAGTTTATGGCGGCATCGGTCAATACCAGTTCCACTCCGTTTCCAGAAAGCATCTTCTGCACGCTCTTAATCTGGAGCACGACAATCTGTTTGATTTCCTTTTCGGTCAACGGCAGGAACATGATTGTTTCGTCGATACGGTTCAGGAACTCCGGACGAATCGTCTTTTTCAGCATATTCATTACTTCTTTCTTGGTTTCCTCCACAATCTCCGCTTTGTTGGAAGCGTTCAGCTTTTCCATTTGGTTTTGAATGTAGCCGCTGCCCATATTGGAAGTCATGATGATAATGGTGTTCTTGAAGTTTACGGTACGTCCTTTATTGTCTGTCAAACGTCCGTCGTCCAGTACTTGCAGCAGGATGTTGAATACATCCGGATGCGCTTTCTCGATTTCGTCGAACAGTACGACAGAGTAGGGTTTCCGGCGTACGGCTTCCGTCAACTGGCCGCCTTCATCATAACCCACGTATCCCGGAGGCGCTCCGACCAGGCGGGAGACGCTGTGCTTCTCCTGGTACTCGCTCATGTCGATACGCGTCATCATCGTTTCGTCGTCGAACAGGAATTCGGCGAGCGCCTTGGCAAGTTCCGTCTTACCTACACCGGTAGTACCGAGGAACAGGAACGAACCGATAGGCCGCTTCGGGTCTTGCAATCCTGCACGGCTGCGGCGTACGGCGTCGGCTACGGCTTCAATGGCTTCGTCCTGGCCGATAACACGTTGGTGCAACTCGTCCTCCAGGTGCAGCAGCTTGTCCTTTTCGCTTTGCAGCATCTTGCTTACCGGTATGCCTGTCCAGCGGGAAACTACATCGGCGATGTCCTCGGCATCGACTTCCTCTTTAATCATTGCCGTGTCGCCCTGCATTTCGTGCAGTTTCTGCTGCGTTTCTTCAATTTCCCGGTTCAACGCCTGTAGTTTGCCGTAACGTATTTCGGCCACTTTGCCGTAATCGCCCTCGCGTTCCGCTTTGTCGGCTTCGAACTTCAGGTTTTCTATTTCGACTTTGTTCTGCTGAATCTTGTTGACCAGCGTCTTTTCGCTTTGCCATTTTGCCTTGTACGACTTTTCCTGCTCTTTGAGCTCAGCAAGTTCCTTACCGATTTGCTCCAGCTTGGGACGGTCGTTTTCGCGCTTGATAGCTTCGCGCTCAATCTCCAACTGCTTGATTTTACGTGAAATCTCATCCAGCTCTTCCGGTACGGAATCTACCTCCATACGCAGTTTGGCGGCAGCCTCGTCCATGAGGTCGATAGCCTTGTCCGGCAGGAAACGGTCGGTGATGTATCGGTTGCTCAGCTCTACGGCGGCAATGATAGCATCGTCCTTAATCCGTACGTGGTGGTGGTTTTCGTAGCGCTCCTTCAAGCCGCGGAGAATGGAAATGGTGCTCAGCGTATCCGGTTCGTTCACCATGACGATTTGGAAACGGCGTTCCAGCGCCTTGTCTTTCTCGAAATATTTCTGATACTCGTCGAGGGTGGTGGCGCCGATGCTTCTCAGCTCACCACGTGCCAGTGCCGGTTTCAGGATGTTGGCGGCATCCATGGCGCCTTCGCCCTTGCCGGCGCCTACCAGCGTGTGGATTTCGTCGATAAACAGGATGATGTCTCCTTCCGACTTCTTCACTTCGTTGATAACGGCTTTCAGGCGTTCCTCGAACTCGCCTTTGTATTTGGCTCCCGCAACCAGTGCGCCCATATCCAGCGAGTAGACCTGTTTGTTTTTCAGGTTCTCGGGTACGTCGCCCCGTAATATACGGTGGGCAAGGCCTTCTACAATCGCTGTTTTACCGGTTCCCGGCTCGCCTATCAGTATAGGGTTGTTCTTGGTACGGCGGCTCAGGATTTGCAGTACCCGGCGGATTTCTTCGTCGCGCCCTATCACGGGGTCTAACTTGCCGCTTCGGGCTGCTTCGTTCAGGTTGATTGCATACTTCTCCAATGACTGGTAGGTGTCCTCGCTGGATTGCGAAGTCACCTTTTCGCCTTTTCTCAGCTCGTTGATTGCATTACGCAACTCTTTTTCCGTCATTCCGGCATCCTTGAGGATAGTGGAAGCGGTACTTTTCACGTTCAGGATACCCAGCAGGAGCGGTTCCAGCGAAACGAACTCGTCTCCCATTTCCTTGGAGTACTGGATAGCTTTCTGGAAAACCTCGTTAGTCTCGCGGCTCAGGTAGGGTTCTCCGCCCGAAACTTTCGGTAGCGAATCAATCTGCCTGTCGAGCACGAGTGCGATTTGCTGCCCGTTCATGCCTAACTTCTGGAAGATGAAGTTGGTTACATTCTCGCCCACCTTCATCACGCTCTGAAGCAAGTGCACGGGTTCGATAGCTTGTTGTCCCCGCGCTTGCGTCAGGTTCACGGCTTCCTGTACAGCCTCCTGCGCTTTGATAGTAAAGTTGTTAAAGTTCATATCTTGTTCTCCTTTCTTTTTTTATTAAATCCATAACGTTTCAAGGGGCGCAAAAGATTTGCCAATGGCAGGAATGAGACAAAATTTCAGTTAACGGAATAAAACGAATGTCAAAATGACTGATTTGTGACAAATAGCATTTATCTGCAAAACTTTTTGTACCTTTACTCCCTCAATAAAGGATGTGATTATGGAAAATGCCCAGATAAAACTTGCCGGAACGGTAATGGTGATAGATGCCGCTTACCTGAACTTCGTTATAAACGACTTGAAGAAGTATTTCGAACCGCTGTTGGGACGCTCGCTGCAAACGGTGGACTTGGCGCTCTTTACCATGTACCTGGCAATGGATGCCGGGATGAAGGAGGGCGATAACGATGTGCAGGTGCTCCTGGTATATGATGAGCACTCCGGAAAGCTGGAGCATTGCCTGCCGTCCGATTTGAAAAGCGAGTTGGACGGGGTGGCTTTCAAGGGGTCTTTGGGTGAATTCTGTTTTATGGCAGTGCCCTCGGAGGGTTTTGTGTCCCGTGGGGAGTTGTATATCGATTTGCTGCGGATAGTCCTGAACTCCGCCGAGGTGAAGAAGCTGCTCGTCGTACCTTTTAATGAAGAATACGGTGAGGAGGTCGAAGAAGTACTGAAGGAGTTTATGCCCGAAAACGACGGGCGGGAGGAAGATGCAAAGGATATCGTCTGTTTCCGTATGGACGAACCGCCCGTTCCGGTAGCTTGCCGCTGGGAGATGCTGGGGTATCCGCTGATGTCGGTGCTGGGCATCAGGAGTGAAGATTTGCAGAATGGTTGACCTTCCTTGATTCGATGTGCCATGAGTGATTTTCGTTTAAAGGTATTCCAGTCGGTTGCGGAGAACCTGAGCTTTACAAAAGCTTCGCAGGAGTTGTTTGTCAGCCAGCCTGCCATAACCAAGCATATACAAGAGTTGGAAGCCGCCTATCAAACACGTCTGTTCGACCGCCAGGGAAGCAGGATTTCGCTGACGGAATCAGGAAAACTGCTGTTGGAGCATTGCGAACGGATTCTGGAAGATTATAAACGGCTGGAATACGAAATGCACTTGCTGCACAATGAATATACCGGTGTCTTGAAGCTGGGAGCCAGCACTACCATTGCCCAATATGTATTGCCGCCTTTGCTTGCCAGCTTTATCGGGAAGTTTCCGCAAGTCAATCTGTCGTTGCTGAACGGCAATTCCAGGGAGATAGAAGATGCCTTGCAGGAACACCGCATCGACCTGGGGTTTGTAGAGGGAGTATTCCGTTTGCCCAATATCAAATATACTACTTTCCTGGAAGACGAGCTGGTGGCGGTGATTCGTACGGGCAGCAAGCTTGCCGTGGGCGAGGAGATTACTCCCGAAGAACTGCTGCACTTGCCGTTGGTGCTCCGCGAAAGGGGTTCGGGTACATTGGACGTTTTCGAACGTGCCTTGCAGCAGCATAATATAAAGTTATCTTCTTTGCAGGTCTTGATGTATCTGGGAAGTACCGAGAGTATCAAGCTGTTTCTGGAACATACGGATTGCCTGGGCATCGTTTCCGTCCGTTCCATTACGCACGAATTGTATTCAGGACAGTTGCGTGTAGTCGAAATCAAGGGGATGCCCATGTTGCGCGATTTCAGCTTCGCACAGCCGCAGGGACAGGAGAGCGGCCTGGCGCAAGTATTCATGCAGTTTGCCATACATCATAATAATAAGTTATAGCACATAAGCAGAAACGATTGGCGCGATTGGGAAAAGAAGCCTACCTTTGCGCCCGGAAACAATAGGGATTTGTTTTTTATTGCAGCTTGTACGAAATCTCGCTATGTATGATGTAATCCGTGCAAGTCTGTGTGTCCGGCAATGAATTTTTAATTTTAATAATAAAAACAAATAAAGTATGGCTTCAACTCGGGTATCGGCAAAGAGCATCAATATGCCTTTCTTGCAGAACAACAACAAAGTTATTTACGTATCGCTTCTCGTCATTCTCTCTTTTTTCTTATTTCTGGATTATATCCCGGGAATGCACGCTTACTCCGCATGGGTCACTCCTCCGGTGGCTTTGTTTCTCGGTTTGGCATTTGCCTTGCTGTGCGGGCAGGCGCATCCCAAGTTCAATAAAAAGACATCCAAATACTTGTTGCAGTACTCGGTGGTAGGTCTTGGGTTCGGTATGAATTTGCAGGCATCGCTCGCTTCCGGCAAGGAGGGTATGGAGTTTACGATTATCTCTGTGGTGGGGACTTTGCTTATCGGTTGGGTCATCGGCCGTAAGTTCCTGAAGGTAGACCGCGATACTTCTTATCTGATTAGTTCCGGTACGGCCATTTGCGGGGGTAGCGCCATTGCGGCGGTAGGTCCTGTGCTGAGGGCGAAAGACAGTGAGATGTCGGTGGCTTTGGGTACGATTTTTATCTTGAACGCAATAGCCTTGTTCATATTTCCTATAATCGGCCATGCGCTGAATATGAGCCAGCATGAATTCGGCACATGGGCTGCCATTGCTATCCACGATACCAGTTCGGTGGTGGGCGCAGGTGCGGCTTACGGTGAGGAAGCGTTGCAGGTTGCCACTACTATCAAGCTGACCCGTGCACTCTGGATTATCCCCTTGGCAATCGCCACTTCGTTTATTTTCAAGAGCAAAGGGCAGAAAATCAGCATTCCCTGGTTTATTTTCTTCTTTGTGCTGGCAATGATTGTCAATACCTACGTGTTGAACCTTTCCGAAACCGGTGCTTTAATAGGTGAGGGTATCAATAGCATTGCCCGCAAAACGTTAACGATAACCCTGTTCTTTATCGGGGCTTCCCTGTCGCGCGATGTTTTGAAAGCGGTGGGTATCAAGCCGCTCATACAAGGTATATTGCTGTGGGTAGCTATCAGTGTCAGTACGTTAGGCTATATCTATTGGTTCTGATATAAAGCCGCAGCAGTTCGGGGAGGGAGGACGGCATATCGCTCCTGTACCCTCCGGATTTCTTCATCAGTTGCATATACGAATACACATCTCGTTACCGCCGGGATGTGTATTTCTTTTATCCGCCCTGCCCAACGACGCCGAACTGAGGTCAACGGAACATAGGCGATAACTCCTTTCCGTTCCAAATCTTGTTTAGTGCTCAGTTCGGCGTGCGGACCAGTTAATACGGTAAACCACTTATGCGGTTTATCCAGGTGATTGATAATATATTGAAAAGTCATAGTTAGTTAGCTTGTGTTACTATAAAGTTGAACATATGGAAAAACTGCGGCCTGTTTCCGATAGTTACCGGGAGAACGATAGTGACGGATGTTTTCCTGCCTTTTTTAAGATGCTTCCTGCTGTATATTTTCTTGATTTCTGTCTCTGCAATTAGGTTGGACGCGGTGATTGTCCGGCTCAGTTCGCCGTCGTTTCTGATGATTTCCGTAGAGAGGGTATCGGCCGTAAAAGGGGATAGGCTTACGCCGGATGCCTTTCCGTTGACTATGAAGCCGGCCTTTTCCCAGTTTATCCATACATCCTCATCGGTATTGTTCCTGATAATGACTTCCCATGCACTGCTACTCGGGATAAAACGGTACAGCATGTTTTCCTTGGTGCATTCCAATTTCCCTTGATAATTTTCGTACGATTTGAATGAGATACGGCAACGCTCCTTGTCCGTATATTGTGCATGCGATAATGCCGGATAAAGGAGGAATAGTAAAATAATGAGATGATGTTCCCGTTTATATTTCCGGTAGTCGAAGTATGTCCATAGAATAATGGCCAATACGCAAATCGGAATTGCAATGAGAATATAGATTGTCAATGTCATAGCATTATATGTGTATTATCTTTATTTATGTAAATACGTGGCAAAAATATCATAATTTAATTGATAAAACAAATAAATTATGACTTAAATTGAACAGACAATCAGATAAATTATTATTCAAGTAGTTTTAGCATGGCTAATTAATTTGTACCTTCACTGAAATGGAAAAGAGTAATATATATATTGGTGAAATTATCAGGAATGTCATGGCTGATAATCAGATTACTAAGGCTGAACTCGCAAGAAGACTTGGTGTTAGGCCTCAAAGCGTCGATTATATGCTGACACGGAAAAGCATCGATACAGATACGCTGTACAATGTTTCGCGGGCATTGAATTATGATTTCGCCATGCTATACTCTTTGCGCGGTGAACAGACAAATTGTGATGTGCAAGAACCTGCATACAAGGTCGCTACCGCTAAAATTCTGGTGGAGCTGGAGCTGAAACCGGAAGATTTGGCAAGATTAAATCTGAAAAAGAGAATATCCGATGCGTGGAAATGAGCTGTACTATCGTGCATGACCTGGCGCCTAAGGATGCCACCTATGCTTATAGCGTCCTCATTCAGCCGACTGCCGAGGAGCTTGCCGCAGCACAGAAAGACCTCGGTTACTCCATTCTTCGCCGCGACCAGCAGGCGCACATCGTTTTTGACTGTGCTTCGGGCGTAACGGGATACGCTGCTTTCGAGGCTGTCAGCTTGCCGGAAGATGAAGTTGTAGCGGATATTGCTCCCGAGACAATGGTTATGCGTCGTACGGCAGAGAACGGAACGCTGGTGGTCAGTGTTTGTGACCCCGACCTGCATATCAAGGAAAAAACATATACCACGCCCGAACCCAGCGCTCCTTCTTTCAAAACCATACATCTGAAAGGTAACTGGAGTTTGGCGGCTCCCAATGAAAAGGTAAAGATACAGCCGGTAGGAGATACGACGGAAATAACCGTTACCTGCCAACACGGCCGGCCGGTAGAGTTCCGGTTGAAGAAATAATAGGTTTTCTTTAGGTATTTTGTTTACCCCTTTCGTTCTTCCTGTTTCTTTATTGATGCAAAACAGGATACGAAAGGGGTATTTGCGTTTTATCTCTTTAGCCCTTCACCTTTTACTACTTACTGTTCTGCAGGGGGGGCTTTGATTTCGTCCTATGAAATGAATAATCTTATATCGTGGAACAAACCGTTTCATCTTATGAGGATATTACTTTTTTTGAATGGGGTAGATAACAAAAGAGGCTAACAATGATAGTTAGCCTCTTCTGATGTTACCTTAAAAGGATTTATTATTTCAATGACGTAAGCTAGGTAGGTACGTAACCTAAACGGCGGCGGAGTTGCGCTTCGTAGAGAGAATAAGGCTCTACGCGGCTGCCTTGGCTTTCGATGCGTTTGTTTTGTGGAACGTCGCTGATAAATGTTTCGGCAAAATCGATAGAGGCGCCGTGGAAACCGACGATAACGGGCGGTACTGTTTTACTCCAAGGAGAACTCTTATCCCACCATACAAACTGATTGTTCCAATTGCTTTCATAGCCTGTACGGGTAGCATTCATGTTCCAGATGATTAGGTCACCCAAATGATTGGGAACTTCCAATTTATCTCCGCCCTGACGGCTGGGGATGAAAGCACCTGTACAGCGGTCTATCAGTGTAGCACGCGGTTGTGATGCGTGAGCTTCGTAGCAAGCATCGTCTCCCCATTGTACATTCCAGATAACAGCTCCCATGCTTGGCTTGGAAACGCCGCAGCCGTGATACTGTCCGGCATTCTCCATCCACTCGGCCAATTGTCCGGCTTTAGGAATTCGATAACCGCTACTATGGTCGTACACTTTACCTATAAAGACGCGTGAAGAAGAATTGGAACGCACGGCAGAGTGTCCGCGATTGCCACTGATTTCGATATCATAAGCCGATACATTGGCGCAACTTACCAAAGAGGCTGCTTCACTGACACTGACAAAGTTAACGCGACGCATCCATGAATCGGTAAGGCGTACTAAGTCTATAAGTTTGTATTCGCTGTCATAAGAACCTCCATTGCTGCTACTTTCATGGTGCTGGAATCTCTCTTCCGCCTTTCCTTCAAAAGCGATGTCTTCCACCCCTACATTTTCATAATGTTTGTATTCTTTGATAACCCAATTGTATCGGGCTTCTACTTCGTGCATGATAGGCTCTTTGAAGGTAACTTTATTGCCATTGACAGAAGCCACTTGATGTAAATCGTATATCTCTGCTCCATTTTTCACGATTGAAGTCGCAGCGTCCAAGTCGCTGATAGGGTGGGGTGCGATTTCTTTGGCAACGAATTCCGGGTCATTGTTTTTCACGTAGAGGCATATCCAGTCACCTGCCTTGATTTTGGAAGTACTACCCACGGTCACCTCGAACCCGCCTTTGGGAGTATCGGCAGTAACTTCGGTAATATCGGATTTCATGTTAACACCGGAATAGTTCTTTATTTCAATCATCGTGGGGCACGTCCACATATCGCCCGGAGTAGCCATTGTGTTTCTGGCGTTCATCTTGAGCGTAGTAAGATTTCTACCTGCTCCTTTGATAACGAAACCGCCCATAGTAAGGCTGATAGTCTTGTCTGCTTCCTCTTCGGTCTGTAAAATATATTCTCCTTTCGGGAAGTAGATAATGGCGTTTAGGGGAGCGTCTCCATTTACTTGCATCCGGGTGGTGTTTCCGCTGACAGAACGTTTTGCCCCTGCCGCTTCCAAAGCCTTTAAGAATGCTTCCCGGTCTGACTTGTCGTCACCAGGTATAGCTCCGTAATCGGTTACATCAAACACTTTATACCCGCGAGCTATCAGTTCCTCCATTTCCGGTGGCGCTACTTCCCCGTGCATGTATCCCGCGTAGGAAAAGTCGAGCAATACATTATCCTCCGAACCGGATACAAACTCTTTCCACACGTTGCAATAATCGGCATCGAAAGTCGTGTTCAGTAACTTGGCTTCCAGCGTCACTGTACGTTGATATTGCTTGGAAGAAGTAATGATAATGTTGATATTATGTGTCTTTGCGGCAGACGCTGTAGCCGGAGCCTTGATTGATAATTCATTATCTTCCAGTGCCACCGTCCAGCCGTCGGGAGCTTTTATTCTGGTTTTCACTACTTCGCTTGTTTCCACTTCATATTTGCGTTCTTCGTTGAGGAAGAATGTAAGTCCGTCTTCTGCTTCGCTACCTTTTACTTTGAGATAGAAGTCGCTGATAACGGGGAAATCCTTTACTTCTTTGTCTACTCCCAAAGTGAGGGATAGCTTACCGGCAGTTTCGTTGTAAACGATGTCGCTGAAGAGCGAGCTTACTCCTGCACCTTTACCGCCGAATGCAGCGATACGGCTGCGTGAGGCGTCGGACAGATAGGCGTAAGTAGTACCGCCGTCGCAGGTCATTTTCCAGAAGCCTTCGTTGTCAATCTGCAATTGAGGAGAACGGTAGGCTGCCTCTATATCTTCCAGCGAGTAGGCATTCAATGTTTTGCCCGACGGGTCGGTAAAATCGAGATAGTTACTGCCGTCGAAGCTATAAGTCCAGTTGCCCTTTTCGGAGATTGTGATAAGGGGGAAGAAAGCATCCACCGCTTCGCCGGCACCGATGTTGTAGGCATTGCCACCGGAAAGTTCCACTTTATAACCTGTTTCCATAGGAGTGATACCTACGGGAATTTCACCGGAAAGCAGACTTTGGTAACAAAGAATAGAGGCGTTCAGCCGGTCGACCGTACCCTCAAAAGCGGCCACCTGTTCTTTCATGTACTCGGCTTGTGCCTGTTTGTCGGCATCGTCGTCGCACGATTGCAGCGGAAGCAGCAGGCTGCAAATGGCGGGAAGTAGAATTTGTCTGATATTCATTTTTCTCATACTTATGCGTTGGATTTGGTTTTTATTTCTTTTCGATAAAGTTGAGGTAACGGGGGAAACCTTCTTCCAGCACTACTGTTACCCGGGTTTGCCCGTCGGTATGGGTTACGGATAGGGCTTCCGCGGCGCTTGTCTCATCCAAAGTCCATGTGCCGTGGAAAGTCAGTGTGGCAGTGGTGGGGGTAGATACCCAACCGTAGTATTTGTCGGGCTTCGGGCGCAGGTCGGGGTTGCAGACGGCGATTGAAAGCCGTTTGCCGGTCATGCGCTCCAATAGCAGCAACTCTGTGTCTGAGGCGAGCAGTGCACCTTCATTCAGTCCTGTGGCGGGAGCAAACAAGGCGTATGCAGTTGTATGCGAGGGTGTGTGCTTCACGATGTGCAATGAGTCTTGCTGCTGTTTTACCTCGAAGATACCGCCTTTGCGTACAAAGTGCTTGGCATCGGTACGCATGCGTTCGGGCGTGGTGGCAGGCACTACAAGGAATTGGTATTTTTTCTGTGCAGGTTTCGCACCGTGCATAAGGTAGGCTTTGGCGGCTGTCATCGTTCCCATGCCCTGCTCGGTAAGGCCGAAAGAGGAGGGAGTGGTCTGTTTGCCGTAGCGTACGATAAGCGGGTCGTTTCCGGCAGGGATGAAGTAGCCGGTGGAACACGGGTTTACAATCCAAGTATCTTTGGAGGAGGGGATGCTCAGCGAGTCGCCTTCGGCTAATGGTTTGCCATTGACTATCGTTGAGGCTTTGTTACCCGTAACGCTTTGGAACAAATTGGTGGCTGTAATCCATTCCTCAGGGTATTCACCCTGTGCGCTTACACCGCTACCCATACTGAACAACATGCCGTCGATAGCGAAGACGGATTTGCAGAAAGAGAGGTGCGTAGGTACGAAACGTTGGCTGCCCCATTTGTCGTCCTGGTCGAAGGCAGCGGCAAACAAACCGCAGTCACCCCACGCCAGTGCGCCTGCAAAGTTGGTGGTATGCGACCATTGGTCGAAGCGGTCGGCGTTGTTGCCGTTTGGTAACATTGATTTCCAGTCGGTGTAGTGTACGGTGGTGGCACCGGGTATTACATTCCAGTCCCAGCCGCCTTTTTCGGCGCTTTTCTTATTCTTGTAAGGATAGCCGGAAGTCTCTAAAGCCCCCTCGTACAATACTTCCAATGTACCGTGCGATTGGTAACGCCCGAAACGGTTTGTCTTGTTATAGATTTCGCCACCCCAGAAGCGGGTAGTGGGGCAGCGCATGGTGGCTACCCAATTTGCCTGACGATATATACCGGCCGGGCTGTAGTTGAATTGATAAAAGCCGTCCAGTTTCCGGGGAGCGACGCCTTTGTAATGGTCGGTTTTGAAGAAGGCGTTGTAATAGGCGGCAAGTTCCGGGTCGAACGCTTTGCCCTCTATGTCTCCGCCAATCTCTACCAGTTCGCGGAAAAGAGCTTTAGAAAAGTTCACATCCAGTCCGTAGAGCGGGTGGCGTCCCGCGAGGCTGTTGGCATAGAAATGCTCTGCATCGGATGCGGAAGATGTAGCCATAAGGTATACGCTTACGATTGCCTTGCTCATGCGTTGGTAGGCGTCGCGGGTGATACGGAAAGCAGTGCCTTTCAACCGTCCCATATATTCTACCCATGTGCAGTAGGAGTACATATAACCGTTGTAGTGTGTTTTGTGGTGGAAACCTGTACCGTCGGGTTTCAGAACGTCTTTTTCACCGGGTACATATTGCGTGCATGCCGAGAGGTAACGTGAGAATGAACGCAGGTCTTCCGCTGCTTGTGCATTATCCGGATTATGGAGTGCGCATACAAATAGGTGCGGAAGCACGTTATACAGATAGTCGGAGTTGACGGTACGTTTCAGGATAGCGTCTTTCTGGTTGAGTTTATAAAACTCCATTAGTCCTTTTACCGATTCAATCAGTCGTCCCCGTTGTTCGGGAGTACAGACGGGCAGGGCGGAAAGAAAATCGACGGGAACAACACGTACGTCTGTGTACGAGTTGTATGGAAATGCGGGGATACGTTCTATTACTCCGTCGTTCAGCACTCTATCCAGGTAGGGCGAAAATTCGGAGCCTTCGGGCAGGTTCTCTTGTGCAGCGTATGCCAGTGCACGTATGGCAGCGGCGAGTTTGCGGGTATCTTCAATCTTCACTGTTTCCATTTTGGCAGTATCAAAGGTTTTCATGAAGTCGATAGCACGCTGTACTTCTGCCTTAGTAGCTTTTGCCGGTTTCAAAGGATATTTTTTACGTAATCTCAGTAAGTCTTCGATAGAGGTATCGGAGGTACTGCCGGATTGGTAGGTAACGGTAGTTGGAATGTTGCCGCCGCTTGCTTCTGATGCCTGAGCATAGGGCTGTTCCGCCAGGAACAGAAGAAATAATAAGCCAAGAAAATTCTTCATAATATCGGTCTTTTAATTTTTGTTGCTAAATTCATCATATTAAGGGACATATAGGGTACAAAAAGATACAGAAAAAAGAGAATTATTGTTCATAGAAATCCAGATTTTGTAAAGCTCTACTTTAGCTTTGCAGAGTGGCACTTTACAGAGCTAAAGTGCCACTCTGTTTTGCTATGGTTATGGCTCGTTTTTGCTGTATATTGAAACAGAATTATTCTCATAGGAATTTTTTTGTTTGAGGATGAGAATAAGTATCTTTGGATATACAGACAAAAAAATTGAAGCTAAAAATCCCTTGCCGCGGGGGAAGGACAAGGGATTTTGGTTAAGAGCTATAGCTCTTGGATAGAGATTTGATTAAGGTTGAATTATGCTTATGTTCTATTATACTTTTGGTGAATAGAAATCTGTTAGCTTACTCAACACTATACGGTTCCATTGTGACATCGGTTATTTCAAGAGTACTGATTGTCTGCGGATTTTCATTGGTTGCATTAGTTGTTGTATAGAACCTTAAGTGGACTTTGGAAAGGTCTTTTGCTTCACTGTCGGTATTGAGTTCAGTCGAACTACTATACGTTGTTTTCTGACTTTTACTATCCCAATTAACTTTCGAGAAATTAACATAAACTGTATATTCCTGCTCAGGCCAGTTCGCTGTCAAATTTTGTCCTGCCATTGTACTTTTGGGAGTATCTCCTGTAATTGTGGCTACTGATGTGCTTACACCAAAGGCTCTTTCATCTCCTGATACGCAAGCTATATTACATTTCGGCGCTGTTTCTGCTGATGCCTCAACAGTTCCTTTAGCTTTGTATGTTATTTTGTAAATTCCATTTGTGGACTCTATATCAATAGGTCCCATATGGGTGTAGTTTATAGCAGATATATAATAGCTGTTAGTTACCTTGGGAGAGTATGTAGATGTAAAAATGAGTTTCAAACTCTTGTTCCAATTTATTGTAGGTTCGCTAAGCTCTTCAACACTGATAACTCCTCCGTTATCAGCTTTATTCTGAAAGGCATACCAACCTTCTTCTGTCAAGTTATCAACTTTCGCAGCCACTGTTAAATCATTACCTGTAAATTCCTTAATCAGTTGAACTTTTATCTCCTCACCAGGGATTTCTATAGCATCACTCGGTTCCCATGGTGTAATACTTCCACCTGGAAATTTAATGCCAGCTTCTACTGTGCCTATCGCTACTTCCATTCTGAAGTATTTACCTTGTGTGTAGGTAATATCTGTGTTATCAGGAGTTTTGAATGCATAATTCTTGCCTCCGTTTACACCATATACTTCCAGCAAGGTATTGCCTTTGGATATTGTTTGTTCGGGAACAATGGCACGATATAAGAAGGTGTTATTGCTGCTTCCTTGTTCATCTATGCGAGCCATAATTACATCCTGTGTAGCAGAGGCTTTGGTGATTGTTTGATTGGTTAAGTTGATTGTGGCATCAGTCACAACATTCTTCAATATCACCTTTGTAGGGCCGTCTACACCTACTTGGTCGCCGGCTATAAGTACTTCTACCATTGCATAAGCATGAGTATAATCCAATAGGATTTTTTCACCGTTATAACTCTGCATTTCAATCTTGGAAAGAAGTACATCGCTCAAATCATAGTTGCTGTTCTCACCCTCCTGAGTTACTGACTGGTCTGGTAATACGTTCAAATTAGCGCTAGCTACAGTTGTTATGTCTTTAGCATAAGGATAATAAGCATAGAAGCTATAGGTTTCTCCATTTTCCAATGTAATAGCATCACCTATGCCCGTAGCTTTCCATTCAGTACCATCATAGGTGTATTTACAATTACTTTGTGTGCCATCAGTTCCTACGGCAAAAATACCGACTTCATCGCCTGTTCTCCAAGAGATTGTACGCTTTTCATCGTCGTTAGTAGTTACAGTACGTGTATTTGAGCCCCCGTTTATGGTCATTGTAAACTCTGCAGGTGTACCTTTCTTTACTGTTGTTTGCGGTTCATTATTTTCTTGATTGCAACCAGTAGCAATGAATGCCGCTGTGAGGCATATTGCCAAATGTTTTAAGGTTCTCATATCATTAAAATGGTTTTTGATAGTTGATTAAATATTATTTTAGATTAACTAAGACTGTGCTTCTTCACCTTCACCACTGATTTTATCTCCTTCTTCCCAACCTGCAATAGGTGAGGAGGAACTTTCGATTGTATAGCCGTCGGTGCTGACAGTGACATCGAATATATACTGCATTCCACGTTCCAACCGGCCTATACTGCTATCGATAGAATAAGTTTTCTTCTTCAGTGCATCAGGTAACAGATTTGCCGTGATAGTGGCTACATATCCTTGCGTACTGCCGAGAGGCATAACAAATGCTTCTGTGGTACGTGCCACTGTAACATCTGTAGACGAAGAAGTACGCATACGGAATTGGGCTACACTTTCTGCATCGGCACTGAAACTCCCGTCTGTTACATTGAAGTTGCCGGCGGTAGGCAAACCGTTAAGGTCTACCGTTACATTATTGAGTTGTTCCGCTGTTATATCTCCGTCTGCACGGAAGTAAAATACCAAACGGCTCAGGGCAGGAGCAAGGCGCATGGAAGCCACCGTATTCTCTTTGGTGAGTGAGTTGGCGCGTGCGTAGAGCAGGGTAGAAGCTTTCAAGTCTCCCTGTTTGTCCAATTTCAGAGGAACCATGCCTTCGGTATCGAATGTTTCCTGACGAGGATAGTAAATAGCTACATCCCACACATCCTCACCTGTTGCCGGGAAGTAGGGTATAGCGTCTACTTGGTCGGGCTGGAAATAATCGTCGTACGAAGACGGCGTAGGACTGTAGCTGAGATTAGCGTGCGGGCTTACCACTTCGCTGCTTCCGCCTTTCAGTACGTACACGCCGATTTTGTCTTCGGGTTTGGTCCAAGTAGTTCCTTCTTGCTCGGGGTCATAACTGGTGTACACCTTTGCTTCGATGACGAGCGGATATGCTCTAGGGTCTATGACCGGCGCCTCGTCATCACTACAGGCTGTCAACAATGTTCCTGCAAGAAAGAGATATATGAGTTTGTTTTTTATCATAACGGATACCGTTTCTTTATTTGATTGCGTGTTATTCTTCTATTTTTTTCAGCGATACGCCGTCTATCAAGATGCTTGACGGTTCGGATGCGCTGTTTTGGAAGCAGATAGAAAAATTCGTCAAATCAGTAGGGGTAGCATCTTCCGTATCGTTCATGCTGAATTGATAAATGGTGTTGCTTACTTTACCGAAGTTGAAGTCGAGTGTATAGTAAGTCCATTTACCCGAAGGGTTGGCTTTGCCGAAACCGCCGTAGAATTTACGGTCTGCTTTCTTAGGCTGGCTTTGTGTGCACACAAAGAAGCGTTGCAGGTCTTTGCCGTTGGCATCGCGCAGGCGGATGAATACTTTTACTTGTCCCATGTCTTCGGACTTAGCCCAGAAGCCTAATTTATACATGCCCGGTTCTACACTGCCTTCGTAACGTTGTGCCACGAACGATTTGTACCAGGTAGTCAGTTTGGGGTCTACGGAAAACTCCAATACTTTGCCGCGCTGCTTGTCGTTGATGATACGGAAAGAAGCTGCTGTTTCATTATTTACGGCGCACCATGTACCGAATGTTACATTGTCTTTGCTGCCATATTCTGTAGTGAGGTCGGCGTTGTCGAATTCATTGTCCTTTATCAATTCTTGTGCTTGCAGTCCGGCTGCCATGACCAGCATACCGAAAACGCTTAAAATAATCTTTTTCATAATGGTAATTATTTTTAGTGGTTAATAAAAACGCTTGTTTGAATTATTGTGCGGGTTTCACTTCAACAGTTATTTCACGTACTATCTGTTCCGAATTCCATTTATTGGCATTGGTAACGATGAAAGTAGCAGTATAGGTGCCCGGTTCATCATAAGTGTGCTGATAGATGCCGAGACGGGCGTTTGTTCCCTTGATAGGAGTACCGCGGTCGGGCTCTACGCTATGTGCCGATAACTTCTGGCTTATCATCCATACATCCATGTCATAGTCCTGAGATTCATCGACAGTGGCTTTCCCGTCTGTTGCGACGTATTCTTGCGGTTGGAACATCAGTCGGTAGTTGCTGATAGTGAAGTTGTTTTCTACTTTGGAATTAACGAAGTTCATTCTGAATGCAAATTCGGTGAGCATGTCTTCTACTTCAATCAGGTTTTTGTCCGGTTCGCGCTTTACGAGTTTCAGTTCGGTGATATCGATGCGGGGACGGTTGTCGTAGCTATATGCCTTTCCGTTGTCCGGACGAAGATTTCCTTTGCTCTTTACTCCCGTATGAGGTTCTGCCAGGTAACGGAAAGCAAGATAGAAATCTTTGTCTTTATATTGACTTAAGTTGACTGCTGCATAGGGCAAGTCTATAGTGGTTCCACTTGTCAGAATGGGACTTTCCAAATATTCTTCATTGACAGCCGGGTCGGGGTCGGTGATGTCGTGCCATTCTTCGGGATTGATTTCGCCCGAACCGTCGTAAGTTTCGGAAATCATGACGCGTAGGATGCGGTCGTCTTTGTAATCGTAATTTTCGGCATATTGCATCTTGGCTGCATAGGAAAGGCCGAGACTATCTACTTCGGGTAGGGTGGTACGGTTGTGGTTAGCATATCGGTCGTTCTTCTCACCGGAGTAGAAAGATATGTAGTCTGGGTTACCGTCGAACTCGAAAGTGACAGGCTGACCGGCGTACACTGCATCGGGATTTTGTATGCTTACGCCGAATTCTACACTTTCGGCTCCGTCGCGGTCGCATGAGGAGAAAGTAGCGAGCAGGCATAACGCAAGCAATTGCGCAAAGCGTTTGCCGGAAGTGGGATTATTATTTGTTTTCATATCGTTATGAACTGTTATTTATCGTTTCTATTATGTACTATAATCGATTACCAACGTTCGTTTTGCTTACAGATAGTGTTGGTGTTAAGCTCACACTGCGGTATAGGCAGGTACAAGTTGCGCTCGGAAATATTATAGGCCGGTACAGAACGTACATCGCTGCGTTCGTAACCTACAGTGGCGCTGGGCTGGCCTTCGGGGGCACTCTGGTCGGCGAGCAGGCGGATACGGTCGAAATAGAAGGCTTCGCCGCGACGACGCAGTTCCATATGACGGGGTACTTCGAAACAGAGTTCGCGGGTTTCCTCCTCGAAGAGGAACTGGCGTAGATTCTCCTGGTTATCGGTTACGCCTGCTTGTGACAGGCTTATTTCTGTGGCGTTGGCACGCTTGCGTACACGGTTGATAGCGTCTATACCTTCTTGTGTGGGCCCATTCAGCTCATTGTCTGCTTCGGCAAACATCAGCAGTACGTCGGAGAAGCGCATGATAGGGAAGTTGATAGACGAATTGTTACGTGCCCAAGGACGTACGGGGTCGTATTCGGCACGCCACTTACCGGGATTACCGGTACGGCCATACAGGTTGGCGCTTTTGAGGTTGGCGTCTGTCAGGTAATTTTTTTCTACCTTGCCGGTTTTGTCGTTGGTCTTGTATGTATAGTCGGCAAAATTCCACCAGCGGCGTTGGTCGCCCACATCTTTACCTACATCGTTCTGTCCGCCGTTTTCGTAAAGGCGGTATAGTATCTTAGTGGCGTCATACCAAGCGTATGCGTAGGGCACGTCTTGGTCGGTAGTGACACCTTGTGATATACCGATGTACAAGCCTACCTTGCCGCACTCGTTACTGCGGTCCATACCATTGCCGTAGAATTCTACTTCAAACATGCTTTCGCGTGCTTCAAGGTCATAACGGTTGGAACACATATTGATGAAGAGGTCACGATAGCCTTGATGATTGGCATCATTCTCTCCGTAAAGGCGATGCAAACCGCTGTCTATAACTTTTTTGGCATAGGTACGTGCTTCTTCCCAAGTATCGGCATAAACGGGGTAGCCGGACTGCCAGATATAGGCACGTGCCAGTAATGCCTGTACGGTAGTACGTGAGATACGTCCCGGAGCATTCAATTCGTCAGCGGGAAGACAGCCGCTTTCTGCTGCTTTCAGGTCGCGGATGATTTGTGCGTATATAGCTTCTTGCGGAGATTTTTCAAGGAGTTGTGTAGTGAGGTCGCGGGTAGGGGTCAGGCGCAATGGCACTTCACCCCAATAGGCAACGAGGTTCATGTAATAGAGTGCACGCAGTGCGCGAGCTTCGGCAATATACATTTTCTTGTTTTTGGCACTTCCGCACTGTTCGTCCGTACGCTGGTTGATGAGGTCGATGAAATCGTTGGCGCGGTTAATACCGTCGTAGAGGGCAAGCCAGCAGTCCTTGATATAACTGTCCGTATTGTTGTGCGTATAAAGATTGGGTTGGAGGTTATCTTTACCGTAACTACGGTTGTAAACGAGAATGTCTGTACCGGAGTCGAGGTCGCCCCACAAGTATTGCCCGTAAGTTCCTGCATAACCCAATACGTCGTATACGCCGGCTAATCCGGACATACAAGAGGTTTCATCCTGGTAGATAGTCTCCGCATCGGGATTGTCGTAAATCTCAGTGTCGAGGAAATTGCATGAGGTGCAGAGTCCGGCACTTAGCAATATATATATCAACTTTTTCATGGTGTTTATATCTTTTTAGTTACTTCTGAATATCATATTACAAACCTAACTTCACGCCGAATGTATAGGAACGGGTGCGAGGGTAGGAGGAATAGTCGAAACCGCGTGTCATAGCCGAGTTACGGGTAGATACTTCGGGGTCGTAACCGGTATATTTGGTCCATGTCCAAACGTTCTGTGCGGATACATATACACGGAGCGAACGTATCTTCAGGTTCTTCAACATTTTGGTGGGGAAACTATATCCCAACTGTATATTCTTTAACCGCAGGAATGAAGCATCTTCTATTTCACGGTCGGTATTGATGTTGGTTAGGCTACGGTTGGGGGCACACAGATAGTTGGTGTAGTTACCTTCCGTAATACTGCCGTCCGGATTAACCGTACGCGGTGTCCAGTGATTGGCGGCAGAAACAAGCTGATTAGTGTGCTTGCTGCTGAGTGATTCCAGGCGGGTACGGTTATAGTTGATAACGTCGTTACCGTAAGACCATTGGAAGAATACGCTTAAGTCGAAACCTTTCCACTCGAAGTTATTGGTGAAACCGCCGGTATGTATGGGCAGACCGTGACCGATAATGGTTTGGTCTTCAGCCGTAACCTTGCCGTCGCCGTTCAAGTCTTTCAATTTGACGCTACCGGGCTGGATGTTGCTGCGAACTTCTGTGTTATTGGGTATTTCAGGTTTCAATACATATTGTCCGGGAGCTACTTCGTTGAAGTCTTCGTACTGATAGACACCGTCGTATACATAGCCGTACATTTCGGATAGCGGATGTCCTACCTTACAAATATAGTTGTTAGTGGTTATCACGCTACTGTAACGGCTTTCCTGTCCGTCGGAAAGTCCTGTAACTTTGCTCTTGTTGAAAGAGATATTGAAGTTGGTAGTCCATTTGAACTTACCTTTGCCGCCGACGAAGTTTACGGTATTGATAGAAAATTCGAGACCGCGGTTGTTGATACTTCCGATATTTTGTTGTACGGAAGAGAAACCGAGCGAACCGGGTACTTCGGCGTAGAGCAACAAGTCTTTTGTATCTTTGTTGTAGATATCGATTTCACCGTTGATGCGGTTGTTGAAGAAACCGAAGTCCAAACCGATATTCGTTTGGTAGGTAGTTTCCCATTTCAGGTTTCTGTTACCTATCTGGCTGTTGTAGATAGCGGAAGTGAGCATATTGTTGAATGCATAGTTCTGATTGGTAGCATAGAGTACGGAAGAGGCATAGTCGTTGTAGGTATTGTTGTTACCGGTAGCTCCCCAACCTACACGTAATTTCAGGTTGGATACGAATGTGTCTTCCAAATTCATGAACGGCTCATCGGAAAGACGCCATGCAAACGATGCCGAAGGGAAATAACCCCATTTATTGTAAGGGAAGCGTGACGAACCGTCGGCGCGGATAGTAGCAATCAGTATATAGCGTGACTTCCAATCGTAGTTGAAACGTGCGAAGTAAGACATGAGCTTGCTTTCAACGCTGGTGGTAGTAATGGAGCGGGGAGTACCGCTATCCAATCCCCAGAAACCGAGGCTTTCCCATGTGATAAGTCCCGAGCCGGCTCCCATTACCGTAGTGCGGTCGCTGGAAAGAGAAGCTCCGAGAAGCCCTGTCAGGTTGTGTTCGCCGAAACGGCGTTTGTAACTCAACGTATATTCGTTAGACCAACTGTTACGGTCTTTGTCGGAGAAATTACCGTTTACACCGCTTGCGGAGTATTTGGGGTCTCCCTGATAGGTATCCGAGTTGTAGAATGTCCGGCGTACATCTTGTCTCCACGTATAGTTGAAAGTGGCTTTGAATGTCAGGTTCTTGATAATATCCCAAGTCAGATAAGTATTCAGGTTCAGTTGGCGCGTACGGGTTTGGTCGTATGAGTTCTGTACGGTTTTCATGGGGTTGTACGGATAGTTTCCGCTTTCGTCTACCATGTTGTTAATCAGGTCGTCTTTCTCATTATAGGTAACCGGACGGTAAGCGAGCACTTGGTAGAGGTAATATTGAGATGTACCGCCGCCGGACTGTGAGGGAGCCGAACCTTTGGACAGGTTATTGGCAAAATTCATCGTTGCTCCGAACTTTATGGATTTGCTGATGTTCTGGTCGAGAGTGAGACGTGCCTTTAAGCTCTCGTAAGAAGAGTTGATGATAACGCCTTGCTGGTTATAGTAAGAAATGCTTGAGCTATAACGGGTGTTTTTACTACCACCGGAAAGAGATACATTATGGCTTGTCATAGGAGCGCCCCGATATACTTCGTCTTGCCAGTTATAATAAGGTATGTGGTCGTAATCGGCCAATGTACGTTTACGTCCCAATGCTTCACTATAACCGAAGTAGGTGTCGTTCAGCTCTTTTTCAGTCAACATCTCAGTTTGTAGTTGCATGAACTGCTTACCGTTCATGATGTCCAGGAATTGGGGTTCTTCTTGCCAAGTGAAGTAACCGTCGTATGTTACACGCGGAGCGCTCTCTTTACCGCGCTTGGTGGTGATTATGATTACACCGTTGGCTCCACGTGCACCGTAGATAGCTGTGGCCGAGGCATCTTTTAAGATATCCATAGATTCGATATCGCTCGGATTGTAGGCAGCAGCATTGGGATCATCAGTGGCAAAACCATCGATGACATACAGCGGAGAGCCGTCAGAACTATCGGAAACCGTATTACTACCACGAATAACGATGTTTGCTGCTGCGCCTGGCCGTCCGTCACCGCTTACTACTTGTACACCGGCAACACGTCCTCCTAATGCTTGGTCGAATGAGGCTACTGGAGTTTTGTTGAGTTCTTCCATATCTACTTTAGCTACAGAACCGGCAAGGTCGCCTTTCTTGGCACTACCGTAACCGATAGCTACTACTTCATTCAGCATTACGCCGTCTTCTTTCATTACGACATCAATCACTTTATTCTTTCCTACCGGAATTTCACGTGTGGTATAACCGATAAATGAAAATACGAGGATTGCTTTTTGATTGGGTACTTCAATCGAATATTTACCGTTGATATCGCTAATGGTACCAATGGTAGTCCCTTTAACGGTAATGTTAGCGCCGATAACCGTTTCTTTAGTTTCATCGGTAATCGTACCTGTAATTTTGATTTGTGCTTGTAGGGCTGTCAGCGAAAGCAGTAAAAGTAGTAAAAGAGAACTCGCTCTTTTAAAGCTTATGGAATGATTTTTTTTCATATTATTAAAATAAGATTATCTTATGTTTTTTAATATCTGGTCGCAAAATTATAAATATTAAAGCAAAGGTTTCCTCTATAATAGTACAGACAGAGTACATTTTCGTACATAAATCAAGTTATGATGATAGTGATGACCGTGTTTATATAGGTAAGATATGAGCAGTAAGACTGTTTTTGTACAGTACTGGGGGGTATCGACCTAAGAAATAGGATAGCTAAATGTTATGTTCTATGGTATATGTATGAGTTGTCCTGTTTTAAATATTTTTAAATAAAAACTGTGCCAGTAAGGTTGGTGATTTATTCCTTTGCTGGCACAGTTTTAATTTTATCTGTTACGTATTTGCGCTCTCCAAAATAATTGTAAGATACACAGATTATTTGTCTTTCCTCAGCTCTGCAAAGATAAGCCCTTCCAGTTCCTCTGCCAGTTCCGGATTGTCGAGGATGACTTGTTTGGCGGCATCGCGACCTTGTGCAATCTTGGTGTCGTTGTAGCTGAACCAGGAACCGCTTTTCTTGATGATGCCCAAGTCTGCACCCAGGTCGATGATTTCTCCAGCACGTGAGATGCCTTCGCCGAACATGATGTCGAACTCTGCCCTGCGGAAGGGGGGAGCTACTTTGTTCTTCACTACTTTCACTTTGGTCTGCTTGCCGATAACTTCGTCACCGTTCTTGATAGCCTGACTGCCGCGGATGTCGAGGCGGACGGAGGCGTAGAACTTCAATGCGTTGCCACCGGTAGTCGTTTCGGGATTGCCGAACATGACGCCGATTTTCTCGCGTAGCTGGTTGATGAAGATACAGGTGGTACGGGTTTTACTTACGGCGGCCGTCAGCTTGCGCAAAGCCTGGGACATGAGGCGTGCCTGCAAGCCCACCTTGTTGTCGCCCATATCGCCTTCGATTTCCGCTTTCGGGGTCAGTGCAGCTACGGAGTCCACTACGATGATGTCGATAGCGGAGGAGCGAATCAGTTGTTCTGCGATTTCCAGTGCCTGCTCGCCATTGTCGGGCTGCGAAATCAGGAGGTTGTCTACATCTACGCCGAGCTTGGCTGCGTAGAAGCGGTCGAAAGCATGCTCGGCATCGATGAATGCTGCGATGCCGCCCGCCTTTTGCGCCTCGGCAATGGCGTGGATTGCCAGTGTCGTCTTACCGGAAGATTCGGGGCCGTAGATTTCGATGATACGTCCGCGGGGATAACCGCCTACACCCAATGCTACGTTCAGACCGATAGAGCCGGTGGGGATTACTTCTACTTGTTCGACGATTTCGTCTCCCATTTTCATGATAGAACCTTTGCCGAAACTCTTTTCTATCTTATCCATGGCAGCTTGTAGTGCCTTCAGTTTTTCGCTTGCTGCCATATTATTTCCGTTTTCAAAATTAAGTTCGTCTTTCTTTGCCATTTTGGAAAGTTATAAGTTTGTTTATACTGTCGGATGCCGGTTGTACGGGTACGGGTTATGCAATACCGTTTTCTGCTGCGGCGATTGCGCTAAAGAGCGGCCTTGTGCATGCGTTCCGTGCCTGGCATCCGTCGATGTCCTTTACAGGATTTGTGCGGCGTGGTCTTTGGTCTTTACCTCCTTCGGTGTGATGATGCGCTCAATCACTCCCTCTTCGTCGATGATAAAGGTAGTGCGGAAAGTCCCCATATATTTACGTCCGTACATGCTTTTTTCGCCCCATACGCCGAATTGCTCTACCAGCTTTTTGTCCGTATCGGCAATCAGCGTGAAAGGCAGGTTGTTTTTCTCGATAAATTTCTGGTGGGACTTCTCATTGTCTACACTGACACCGATAACCTCGTAACCAGCTTTACGCAGCTCGGCGTAATTGTCACGCAAATTGCAGGCTTGTGCCGTACAACCGGAAGTAGCGTCTTTAGGATAAAAATAAAGAACTACTTTCTTCCCTTTATAATCGCTCAGGCGGATTTCTTCGCCTTTTTCATTAATACCCAATATTTCGGGTGCTTTATCTCCTATATTCACGATAAAATTGATTAATAATTTTAGAATGTCGAATATCGAATAACGAATATCGAATGTCGATTTCGGATTTATGATTTCAGATGTTGAACGTTGGATTTTAGATATTGGATTTATGATTTAGATTTCAAGAAATCGGATATCGGATGTTGGATATCGGATGTAGGATTTTAGATGTTAAATATTAGATTTACGAATCCCTCTAATAACTATCTCCTCTCCCCAAAACACTATCCGATAAATTTGAAATCATCAATCTGAAACCCTCTAAACTTCCAGTTCTCCGTTCATTATCTCATGCCACGGCAATCCCTGCTTGTTGAGTTGTTCCATGAACGGGTCGGGGTCGAACTCCTCTACGTTCCATACTCCCGGCTTCTTCCACAAGCCTTTGAGGAACATCATGGCGCCAATCATGGCTGGCACGCCGGTGGTGTAGCTTACGCCCTGCATACCCGTTTCCTTGTAGGCTGCCTGGTGGCTGCAATTATTATATATATAATAGGTGTGCTCCTTGCCGTCTTTCAGGCCTCGGATACGGCAGCCGATAGAGGTTTCGCCTTCGTAATTCTCGCCCAAATCCTGCGGGTTGGGAAGTACGGCTTTCAGGAATTGCAGCGGAACAATCTTCATGCCGTTGTATTCCACCTCGTCGATGCGTGCCATGCCGATGTTCTGGATAACACGCAGGTGCGTCAGGTATTCCTGTCCGAAGGTCATCCAGAAACGTGCGCGCTTGATAGTGGGGAAATTCTTTACCAGGGATTCCAATTCCTCGTGATAGAGCAGGTAAGAATCGCGCGGGCCGATGTTGGGATACGTAAGAGCCTTGTGTATTTCCAGCGGGCGGGTAGTAATCCATTCGCCGTTTTCGTAATAACGTCCGTTCTGGGTTATTTCGCGGATATTGATTTCCGGGTTGAAATTGGTTGCAAACGCCTTGTGGTGATTTCCCGCGTTGCAGTCCACTATATCCAGGTATTGGATTTCGTCGAAGTGATGCTTGGCAGCATAGGCAGTATATATACCGCTTACGCCCGGGTCGAAACCGCAGCCCAGGATAGCCGTCAGTCCGGCATCTTCGAAACGTTTCTTGTATGCCCATTGCCAGCTATATTCGAAGTGAGCGACATCTTTCGGTTCGTAATTGGCAGTATCCAGGTAGTTCACACCGCTTTTCAGGCAGGCCTCCATAATGGTGAGGTCTTGGTAGGGCAGTGCCACGTTGATAACGATTTCGGGTTTGAAACTGTTGAAGAGTGCCACCAGCTCGTCCACGTTGTCTGCATCTACCCGGGCGGTTCGGATGTTAGGGTTACCGATAGCCTTTACAACGGCGTCACATTTGGATTTAGTGCGGCTGGCAATCATGATTTCTGTGAACACATCCGGATTTTGAGCCACTTTGTGCGCAACAACGGTACCTACACCGCCTGCACCGATAATAAGAACTTTACCCATTTCTTCTACTTGCAAAAGTTTTAAATATGATTATCTTTTTTCGATGAGCAAATATAAGGCTTAATTCTTAGATAAACATTAAAATCCTGCTAAATACTTTAGGGAAAGTATTGCTAATTCTAAACAAACGGTTTGCTTTTGGGTTATTTTACATATCTTTGTTCCGTAAAAATTAACTTAAACAAAAATAGCAATGAAAAAAGTATTTGTTTCCCTTTGTATGGCAGCTACCTTATGGGGCATGTCATCTTGTGCTTCGACTAAGAATACCGTCTCCCTCTCTTCTTTGGGCGGCGAGTGGAATATTATTGAAATAAACGGCAGTGCCGTCGTACCGGCTCCGGGGCAGGAGTTCCCTTTCATCGGCTTCGACACGAAGGAGGGGAGAGTATATGGAAACAGCGGTTGCAACCGGCTCATGGGCTCGTTCGATGTCAATGCCAAGCCCGGCCATATAGAGCTTGGTGCGTTGGGAAGCACGCGTATGATGTGTCCCGATATGACGGTCGAGAAAAATGTGCTGGCTGCATTGGGACAAGTAAAGAGGTATAAAGCGTTGGGCAAGGAGAATATGGCTCTGTGCGGAGCCTCCAACCGCCCGGTTATCGTGTTGCAAAAGAAGGAAGCCGCTGTTAAGTTGTCCGACTTGAATGGCCGGTGGATGATTAGCGAGGCCGGTGGAGAAGCTATTCCGTCGGGAATGGAGAAACAGCCCGCTATCGAGTTCGATATTGCCGAAAAGCGCATGCACGGTAATGCCGGATGCAATATCATTAACGGCTCTTTCGAGGTAGACGACGCCAACCCCACGTCGATTTCCTTTAAACGTGTTATCAGCACTATGATGGCATGTCCGGATTTGGAAGTGGAAGGCAAGGTACTGAAAGCGTTGAACTCCGTCCGCTCCTTTGGTAAATTGGCAGGCGGCGGCATGGGCTTCTACGATGCGGATAATAACCTGGTAATGGTGTTGGTGAAGAAATAAGTTTCACTACGGACTACACGGATTAACGCGGATTTTTTCTTACTATGCTAAATTATTCCTCTTATCGTTTACCGCCGAGGTGCAGATTGAAGCGAACCGGTATAGAGGGGAAATAATCGACCCTACAATGAGAATTATCAATTCGTGTTAATCCGTGTATTCTTGTAGTGAACTCTTTTTTACCTCTTTTTTCTCAATCCGGCACGTATCCGGCTCAATGACTGTGGAGTGATGTACAGATACGAAGCCAGGTATTTCAGCGGTACATCTTGTAGCAGTTCCGGATTTTCCTCCATTAAGGTCAGATAACGCTCTTTGGCAGTAGGCGGTGCGCCGTAAGCCAGCGTCGAGGTGTCTACTGACAAAATTTCACGTTCAAAAATCTTTCTGCCGAAGTTCGCCATTTCGATAGAGTGCGAAAACAGCGCTTCCAGCTTCGCCTTGCTTATGCAGTAAGCCACGCTGTCGTTTACGGATTCGAGGTTGATTTGCGACGGCTTTCCGTCCACATAGCCCCACGAGGAGAAAGCAGCTTCGCCGGGACCGACGAACCGTAGGGAATTCTCCGTTCCGTCCGCCAGGTAGCATGCCCGCCATATACCTTTCTTTATAAGGTAGAAGTTGGAGTTTCTTTCCCCCTTCTTGATAACGAGCTCCCCTTTGGAAAAAGCGACCTCCTCCATGTGGGACAATATTTCGAATAAACTTTTCTCAGGCAGCTTATACTTCCTGCAAAATTTCTTTAGCATGATTTCCATGCTGCAAAGATAGGGAATTTTCCCTCTCCTTTCTTTTCCTGTTCATATAAATAATGAGTATGAAAAGAGCGGTCAGCAGCTCCGCCAACGGCGTGGCAAGCCAGATTCCCGGGTTGCCCAGCAACAGTGGGAGTCCGAAGAAGCAAATCGTCAACAGGATAAAACCGCGCAGCAGGGTGATGAACGTGGCATACCTGGCACGCTCCACACTCTGGAAATACCCGATAGAGACGATGTTGATTGCGAAAAATACGAAGCCGGTTGCATATAGCGGTAATCCTTTCACCGCAATGTCGTAGGCAGGATAACTCCGGTCTATGAACAAGGCAACGATTTCCCGGCTGCAACATATCGTAACCAGGGCAAAGCACGCTCCGCAGCCGATAGCGGTTTTCAGGGCAAGCAGGTAGGCGCGGCGTACACGCATGGTTTCGTTGAGCCCGTAATTGAAGCTGATAATGGGCTGTGCCGACTGTGCAATGGCATTGTACACCATGAATATAATCGGGAAGAAATAGCAGGCAATGCTGAATGCCGCCACGCCGTCCTCCTTCAGGTAACGGATAAATACGAGGTTGCCGACGAACATCATGCAGGCAATAGCCACTTCGCACAGGAAGGCAGACGAACCTAACCGGCACATATAACCCACATTACGTCTTAGCAGTTTCATGCTGTTGCGGCTGAGCTTCACCGGATAGAAACGCAGTGCGCAGTTGCGCCGCAACAGGTAAACGACAATCATCAGCGCACCAGTCATCGTACCTATGGCGCTTGCAAAAGCAGCACCGAACATACCCCAGCCGAAAGGGAAGATGAACAGATAGTCGAGTATGATGTTCAGGACGGCAGCAACGATATTGCACAGCATGGCGAAGTTGGGCGAGCCGTCCAGCCGCAGGAAAAACATGCCCGAATTGAGCAGTGCGGTAAAGGCGGAGAAGGGTACGAACCAAAGCATGTACTCTACCGCCAGAGGCTCGAGCCGTTCCGAGCCGCCCAACAGATGTACCACCTGCGGCGCAAATAGGCAGAATAGGGTAGAAGTGCACATCAGCAATAGCGAGGATACCACTACCGATTGGGTAATGTTGATACGTGCCACCTTGGGCTTATTGTGTGACAAATGGATAGAAGCAACCACGGATGCCCCCACGCCGAACATCAGTCCGATGCCGGTCGAAAACAGCCATAACGGCGCTACGATATTGACGGCAGCAAGGGCGTCACTGCCGATACCTTTTCCCACAAAGATACCGTCGGTAATGACGAACAGTGCGGAAAATATCATTCCCAGTACGGTAGGGAGCAGTAGTTTGCGGAACAGTGCCGCAATGTCCATGTTCTTGAAGTCGATGCTGTCTCTCATCTTTTCCATAATCTTCTGTTTCTTAATTTATTGTTTCTACTTGATAGTACGAAGAAGATGCTGCGGTGCGATACGGAAAAACCGTGTTGGCTGTTGCACTATGTCCGACACCCGGGTGTCGGCACGTCTCACATCCGGATGTCGGCATGCTCCACATCCGGGTGTTGGTATGTCTGACACCCGGGTGTCGGACATACTGTCCTTGCAAGGCAGGAAAACGGGTGCTGCAACTGCGGATAATTTCCGTCACGCTGCGGCAATCTTCTTTTCAGCCGGCAAAAGTAGGGCTTTTGGGCGGGATAGGAATTAACAAATGGTAATTTCCGACAGAAAAAAATGATTAGGCTCTGACAAACTGACAGACAAACTGTCACATTCATAAATCTGCTGCCCCTTTGAACAATTTGGCACGCCGTTTGTCTTTTTATTGGCGTCTGCCTGCAAGGCGGACAGTGAAATCAGAATAATAACAAATAAAAAAGATAACAATCATGGGAAAAATTATTGGTATTGACTTAGGAACAACGAACTCTTGCGTATCAGTGTTCGAAGGTAATGAACCTGTAGTAATTGCAAACAGCGAAGGCAAGCGCACAACTCCTTCGGTAGTGGCTTTTGTGGACGGCGGCGAGCGTAAAATCGGCGACCCTGCCAAGCGTCAGGCTATCACGAACCCTACCAGGACGGTATTCTCTATCAAACGTTTCATGGGCGAGAACTGGGACCAGGTGCAAAAGGAAATTCTTCGCGTACCTTATAAGGTAGTAAAGGGCGACAACAATACTCCGCGTGTGGATATCGACGGACGTCTTTATACTCCGCAGGAAATCTCTGCGATGATTCTGCAGAAGATGAAAAAGACTGCCGAGGATTATCTGGGACAGGAAGTGACGGAAGCCGTTATCACCGTTCCGGCTTACTTCTCCGACTCTCAACGCCAGGCTACCAAAGAAGCCGGACAGATTGCCGGCCTGGAGGTAAAGCGTATCGTGAACGAGCCTACTGCCGCAGCGCTGGCTTATGGTATCGACAAGGCGCATAAAGATATGAAGGTTGCCGTATTCGACCTCGGTGGCGGTACATTCGATATTTCTATCCTTGAATTCGGCGGTGGCGTGTTCGAGGTATTGTCTACGAACGGCGATACCCACTTGGGCGGTGACGACTTCGACCAGGTAATCATCGACTGGCTGGTTCAGGAGTTCAAGAACGACGAGGGAGCCGACCTTACTCAAGACCCGATGGCTATGCAGCGTCTGAAAGAGGCTGCCGAGAAGGCGAAAATCGAATTGTCTTCTTCTACCAGCACTGAAATCAACTTGCCGTACATCATGCCGGTGGGCGGTGTGCCCAAGCACTTGGTAAAGACGCTGACGCGCGCCAAGTTCGAGGCTTTGGCTCACAATTTGATTCAGGCTTGTCTCGAACCTTGTAAGAAGGCCATGAGCGATGCCGGCCTGAACAATGCAGATATCGACGAGGTAATCCTCGTAGGTGGTTCTTCCCGTATACCTGCTGTGCAGAAACTGGTTGAAGACTTCTTCGGCAAAGTGCCTTCCAAGGGTGTAAATCCGGATGAGGTGGTAGCTGTAGGCGCTGCTGTGCAGGGCGCTGTCTTGACGGACGAAATCAAGGGTGTTGTATTGCTGGATGTTACTCCGCTGTCTATGGGTATCGAGACTATGGGTGGTGTGATGACTAAGCTGATTGACGCCAACACGACTATTCCTTGCAAGAAGAGCGAGGTGTTCTCTACTGCTGCCGACAACCAGACGGAGGTTACTATCCATGTGTTGCAGGGCGAGCGCCCTATGGCTGCGCAGAACAAGTCAATCGGCCAGTTCAACTTGACGGGTATCGCTCCGGCACGCCGCGGTGTTCCCCAGATTGAAGTAACATTCGACATCGATGCCAACGGTATCCTGAAAGTATCTGCCAAGGATAAGGCTACCGGCAAGGAGCAGGCTATCCGTATCGAGGCTTCCAGCGGTTTGAGCAAGGAGGAAATCGAAAAGATGAAAGCGGAAGCCGAAGCTAATGCCGAAGCCGATAAGAAAGAACGTGAAAAAGTTGATAAGCTGAACCAGGCCGACTCGATGATTTTCACTACCGAGAACCAGTTGAAGGAGTTAGGCGATAAACTGCCCGCCGACAAGAAGGCGCCGATTGAAGCCGCCCTGCAGAAACTGAAAGATGCTCACAAGGCGCAGGATTTGGCTGCGGTCGATGCTGCAATGGCCGAACTGAATACTGCCTTCCAGGCTGCAAGCGCTGAAATGTATGCCCAAAGCGGTGCTCAAGGTGGTGCACAGGCTGGTCCCGACATGAATGCCGGACAGCAAGGCGGTGCTCAGAATAATGGCAAGCATGGCGATAATGTACAGGATGCGGATTTTGAGGAAGTGAAATGATTCCGATAAGGATACAGATAATAAACAATAAGCAAGGGGTTGTGTCAAAACGTTGGCACAACCTTTTTTTATGATTTATAGTCCTACTATCTTTTCTTTTGCTTATGCTGCTTTTTTCTCATTCATTTGGTAAGAAGTTGCCATCTTCCACTTGTAGCGGTTTATAAACAGCCCAATAAGCATAGATTTAGCAAATGTAATAAGTCCCTTTCCTGCTTTTCGCATTTTTGCACACATCTTTTTGATATTAAAAGCTATGGCAAAGAAGGCAAAGTCCATTGTCACCTTGTCTTCTCCCACATGCCGGAACCTTCTG
>NZ_KB894147.1 GCF_000374365.1 Bacteroides gallinarum DSM 18171 = JCM 13658 | reverse complement strand
GAATTTCCCCCGTTTTGGCCTTCAAACCTTATTTGCGGGGGAATACCTAAAGATACAAAAAAGCCAGCTAATTCGCAATATTTTGTGTATGAATTAGTTGGCTGATTTTATATTATTTACTGAATGTCCCTCTATAAACGATTGCACGTTCATAGAGGGCTTTGCTATAAGGTAAGATTAGTTATTTGGAAATCAATCCATAATCAGGATAAGTCCGTTACACCCTAATCTAAATCTGTCTAAATCTGTCTCAATCTATATATCTGTCTCAAACCGTACATGTCTTAACCTACACATATGCCTTAATCTGCATATCTATCTCAAGCCGTACATGTCTTAACCTACACATATACCTTAATTTGCATATCTATCTCAACCCGTACATATGCCTTAATCTACACATATACCTTAATTTGCATATCTATCCCAATCCGTACATGTCTTAACCTACACATATACCTCAATCAGCATCTATCTTAAGCCGTACATCCGTCTACCCCCATACATCCGCCTTCAATCTGCGTCAATCTGGGTAATCTGCGGTGAGTTCTCCCCCTTATACAGCAAAACAAGATTCGGATACACCACCCCTTCCGTGCAAGTAAACTGTATAGCAATAACGAAATGGCGGAAAAACTTGGACTGCCGGAAGAAGAAATTCGGCAGCAGACGCACATAGTTTTCCGGTTGGCGCATCATCTCCTCCATATCCGCCATCATAGTAAAATTATAATACGGAGAAAGACTGCCTACCCCCTCCTCATATACCGACGTGCCGTCCAGCACATCCTTATTCTCGACAGCATCTATATAAGCGGAAAGACTCTGCGCATCGGGCGCCAGCAACAAAGCCCCCTTATAAAAACAAGCATAGGTATAAAGCGCAGATTCCGTGATACCGGTCAGTTGCGTCAGCATGGTATTCCGCGGCAACATATACTGGCGGTATTTCCGTGCATGCGGATACAACTTATAATCGGGAGACGTGCGGGGCACTGCCGGAGCATCCTTTTCCTTCGGAGTAGCATACAGCAAACTTTGCAGATAACGTTCCGCCCGCGCTTCATCCTTCACGGCAATACTCATTACGGCACAAGGACGCTTGTACGCGGTATCCCCGGACTGGAACAAGCAAGACATGATACTCTCTCCGGCATGCTCCTTCATAAAAGACATCCACTCCTCGTCCCGTTTCCTGATGTAGTCGGAATAAGTAGCCTTAGCATACTCCTGCCGCGAAGTAAAGCCGAACATAGACTCCATATCCGAAACAGCCCATTGGTCGTAAAAGAAAGTAGAAGACGGCAGACGCTCTCCCGAAAATCCCTTTATCGGCTTCTGCCTGCGCAGCGCGTTGATAAACGTCCGGGTAGAATCCGCCCCGTGGCTGATTCCGGAACAGTAAATGGCATCCTCGTTGAACTTCATATCGAACTCCGCCCAACTCCCCAAACGCGTCTGCGGGCGGATGCCGTCCGTATCCTTGCCCATATCCACCTCTTTCATACGTACATACACCGTAGCCGCCACATTAGTGCGCTTGCCGGCATACATAGTGCGGAAAGACTGCGTATCCATTAATGACTGTCCCGAACGGCGGGCATCTATAACCTGCTCTATCAAACGTTTCTGAAAGCTGACCGCCAGAAAATCCGACGTGAAGTACGCCGCCAGGAAACGCCCGTCCGCCATAGGATAGATACGTATTTCCTCACCGTTATAGTCGAAGTATTTGGAAGGGAAAGTGCTGGAACAATACTTGCGTACGAAAGACTCCACCAACTCGTAATCTCCGGAGCCCAAACTGCAATACAACACCTGGTTCAAAGGATTATCCGGCTCGTGGAAGCTGATAAGCATCTTATTCATCTGCCTGCTCAACCCATGCGGCGTATCGCCCACCAGCGTATTGAGATATTTTTTCAGATAAACGAAAAGCTCCGATACATACAGAAAATGGTCGTCCCTGCTGCAATGCAGCCCGTTGATATCGTCCATTAAATCCGCCATGCGGTCTGTCTCGAGCACGGCAGTGGCATCCTGCGGCACTAATGTAAAGAGATTAAAATCCTGCCGGCTCTCCACCGCATTCAAGCGCAGAAACGAATATGCACCGAAGCCCGTACATAGCAACACTATGGACACAATAACGGCTATTCGTATAAGGAGTCGGAGCTTCATGGCATATATTCATCAACTGTTGGCAAAAGTAAGCAATTCTACTAATAAAACAAAACAAATGTTTTAAAAAGTTTAGAAATCTATTTTCATACCGTCATAAGCAAAGTGCATATGGGGCGGCAGCCTACGGTCTATTTCGGCATGCAACCCTGCATTATGACTCATGTGGATGAAATACGTTTCCTTAGCGCCGATACGTTCCGCCGCAGCCAACGCCTCCGATATGCTCTGGTGCGTAGGATGCGGTTGCGTCCGTAAAGCGTTTATTACCAAAACATCCAACCCCTGCAATTGTTCATACGAAGTGTCCGGCATCGTAAGCATATCCGTTACATACCCCAGGCGTCCGCCGATACGGTAACCCAGGATAGGCAGCCGCCCGTGCATCACGGCAACCGGCAGCACCTCTGTTTTCCGGATAAAGAACGGCTTGCCCGCTTCCACTTCCTGCAAATAGATACGCGGCACACCCGGATATTTCTTATCCACAAAACAATAAGGCATCCGCCCCCGCAGATGCCCGGCAGTATAAGCATCCGAATAGACAGGTATTTCCGAAAAACGGCAGAAAGGGCGCAAATCGTCCAATCCGCCCACATGGTCGTAATGTTCGTGGGTTACCAGCACGCCGTCTATCCGTTCATAGATAGAAGCACGCAACATCTGTGTCCTGAAATCGGGACCGCAGTCTATCAGTATCGTCGCATCGTCCGTATGCAACAATGCCGATGCCCGCAGACGTCTGTCCCGCGAATCAGCAGAAGTGCAGACGGCGCACGTACACCCTATTTCCGGTACTCCGGTAGAGGTTCCGCTTCCTAATATAATCAACTCCATAAACTATAAAAACTAAGGCATTATACATGCCTATACCCTATACTATGACATTATACCTTATATATACCTATGCCCCTATATATTCCCTATACTATATAAAGATTATATTATATAACTATTATACTATATAAATTATGCTATATAACTAACACTATACTATGTAACCCTATAATATATAGCTCTACAATATATAGCTCTACAATATATAACTCTATACTACATAACTCTATACTACATAACCCTATATTATATAACACTATATATATTATAATACCATACTACTATAACCCTATACTATCCTCCCCACCTTATACCTTTCTCAAATAAAGTTCACCTCCGGCTGAATATCCACCCCGAACTCCTTCTTAACGGAAGCCCTGACAGCATCCGAAAGGGCAACCACATCCTTCCCGGTTGCACCGCCTAAGTTCACGAGTACCAACGCCTGCTTGTCATGTACGGCAGCAGCGCCTAAAGCCTTGCCCTTCCAGCCGCACCGGTCTATCATCCAGCCGGCGGGAATCTTTACATGACCGGCATCCACCTCATAATGAGGCATGGAAGGATACCGGCACAGCAACGCTTCGAACTGCGCACGCGGCACAATAGGATTCATAAAGAAACTTCCGGCATTGCCCAGCACCTTCGGGTCGGGCAACTTGCTTTTGCGGATATCGATAATCACACGGCGCAAAGTAGCCAAGTCCACTGCCGGATAAGCAGTAAGCTCCTGGCGAATCGTACCGTAATCCAACGTATAATGTTCCTTTTTGCCCAGCACGAAGTTAACATAAGTCACAAACACCGACTTCATCCCAGGCTCCTTGAAGATACTTTTCCGGTAAGCATATCCACATTCATCCTTGCGGTAAACACGTTTCTCGCCGCAAATGTTCATCGTCTCCACCGACGAAATAATATCCTTCACCTCCACGCCGTAAGCCCCGATATTCTGCACCGCACTCGCACCTACCTCACCGGGAATCAGCGACAAATTCTCGGCGCCATACCACCCCCGCTCTACACAGTAAGCCACGAAATCATCCCATACCACGCCTGCCCCCACACGTACAGCCACACTTTCATCATCCTCCGCAGTCACCTCCACCCCGCCTATGCGCGAATGCAGCACAACACCGTCGTAATCCTTTACAAACAACAAATTACTGCCGCTTCCCATATGCAAAAAAGGAGAAGTGATACGCCCTCCGGCTATCAATTCCTCCAATTCCTCTACCGAGCCGTATTCCACATACGCCGTAGCCTTCACATCGAATCCGAATGTATTGGGTATCTTCATAAATCTTTAAATACTCGTATCCTCATACTTATACAACTCCCATTCTCCACCCCGCCTCCGGAAATAGAAAACATTGGAATATCCGTTGCCGATGCCGTTCACTTTCAAAATCTTCGTATTCGAATTATCCTCGTTCCTCTGTCCGTAGTTGATGTTAGACAACCTGTCCGCAGGCAACGGCGGGCGGAAAGCATACCACTGGTTCACATCGAGAGTCGTCTCCAATATGGCAAACTCATCGTCCGGGTCGATAGTGACGAACTGCAACGGGTTGGCGATGTGCCTGCTCTGATATACACTATCCGTTACGAAGCGGGTGTAGAAATCCACGAAATTCTCGCCCTCGCACTCCTCCACAGGACGCAAGTTAATAGCCTCGAGCATCCACATCCCCCTCTTGCGTTCAAAATAATACTTCTTTACCGTACGCGTATCCAGGTAAATCCACTCCACCTGCACAGACTTCAACGTCGTGTCGCCCACCATATCCATATCGCTCTCGCGGTCAAACAGCAACGTATAATAATTCTGCTTGGTGAACAAGTAATCGTGCTTCCAGAAACGCTCCTCTATCTTCGAAGACGTATCCCCGTCGTAATAAGGCAAAGGAAACACCGTCCTCTGCCGCTGCAAAACATCGTCCGAAGCGTAGTTGAAGATAAAATCGTCGAACAACTCGTCCGCCTCCGACGGCTTAGGCTCCACCTCCGCCTGTTGCAGCGTATCGGCTCTATGGCTTGCCGAATCCACCATTCCGGTAATGGTAGCGAAGGGGTCTATTTTCGGCCTCCCGTTTCCGCACGCAGACAGAAAAGCGAGAACGAACAACCCCGTTAATAATCGTTTCATCCTTTACGCACCCCTCTACGGCCGCTTATTTAGTTTTGCCCTTAATTTTTCAAGCATATCCACCGTCATGGACTCCAGGTCGAACTGCGGCATCCAGTCCCACTCCTCGCGGGCGCAAGAGTCATCCAGAGAATCAGGCCAGCTATCGGCAATAGCCTGCTTCAAAGGGTCTATCTCATAACTCATCTCGAAGCCCGGCACATGCTTCCTGATAGCGGCATAAATCATCTCCGGGTCGAAGCTCATGGAAGCGATGTTGAACGCATTCCGGTGCTTCAAGCGTGCCGGGTCGGCCTCCATAAGCGAGATAGCCGCATTAATGGCATCGGGCATATACATCATATCCATAAACGTACCCGCCTTCACGGGACATACGAACCTCTCGCCCTTCACCGCCGAGTAGAAAATATCCACCGCATAATCCGTCGTACCGCCACCCGGAGGTGTCACGTTGGAGATAATTCCGGGAAAGCGCACCGCACGGGTATCCACACCGTATTTCGTATAATAATAATCGCTCAACAGCTCGGTCGTCACCTTAGTTACACCATACATGGTACGCGGACGCTGAATAGTGTCCTGCGGCGTCTTTACATGAGGAGTATTCTCGCCGAACGAACCGATAGAACTCGGAGTAAACACGGCACAACCATACTCGCGCGCCACCTCCAACACATTCCACAACCCGTCGATACCTATCTTCCATGCCATTGCCGGACGGCTCTCGGCAACAACCGACAGCAAAGCCGCCAAGTTATAAATTGTATCGATTTTGAATTGTCGCGCCACAACCTCAATGGACTGGCGGTCTGTCACATCGGCAATTGCCGAGGGTCCCGAAGCCTTTAATTCACCCTGCGGCATAGCACTCGGAATATATCCGGCTACAACATGGTCATCACCATAGCGCTTGCGCAACTCCAATGTCAATTCCGAGCCAATCTGTCCTGTGGCCCCAATTACCAAAATATTTTTCATACAACTCTTTTATAAGGTATTCTTTCATTACCGAGGCGCAAATATACGCACTTTTTTTTCATTTTTCTATCAAAAAGATATTGTTTATTCCAATAAAAATGATGTCCTTTGTAGAGCTTCAGACAACGATGTATCACCTATTAAAATAAAAAGCTATGTATGGTAAAATGAAAGACCATCTCAGCAAGACCCTTGCTGAAATTAAAGAAGCCGGACTCTATAAAGAGGAACGCCTGATTGAGAGTGCACAACAAGCCGCTATCACCGTAAAAGGCAAGGAAGTGCTGAACTTCTGCGCCAACAACTACCTGGGACTTTCCAATCATCCCCGCCTGATAGCCGCCGCCCAAAACATAATGGAACGCCGCGGCTACGGCATGTCGTCCGTCCGCTTCATCTGCGGCACACAAGACATCCACAAAGAGCTGGAAGCCGCCATTGCCGATTACTTCAAAACAGAAGACACCATTCTCTATGCCGCCTGCTTCGATGCCAACGGCGGCGTGTTCGAACCCCTGTTCACCGAAGAAGACGCCATAATCTCCGATTCACTGAACCATGCCTCCATTATCGACGGCGTACGCCTCTGCAAAGCCAAGCGCTACCGCTATGCCAATGCCGACATGACCGAGCTTGAAAAATGCCTGCAAGAAGCCCAGGCACAACGTTTCCGTATCATCGTAACAGACGGCGTATTCTCCATGGACGGCAACGTAGCCCCTATGGATAAGATATGCGACCTTGCCGAGAAATACGACGCACTGGTTATGGTAGACGAGTCTCACTCGGCAGGCGTAGTAGGCGCTACGGGACACGGCGTGAGCGAACTGTACAACACCTACGGCCGTGTGGATATCTACACCGGTACACTGGGTAAAGCCTTCGGCGGCGCCCTGGGCGGTTTCACCACAGGACGCAAAGAAATTATCGACCTCTTGCGCCAGCGCAGCCGTCCGTACCTGTTCTCCAACTCGCTCGCCCCCGGCATTATCGGCGCCAGCCTCGAAGTATTCAAGATGCTCAAAGAAAGCAATGCGCTGCACGACAAGCTGGTAGAAAACGTAAACTACTTCCGCGACAAAATGACCGCCGCCGGCTTCGACATCAAGCCCACCCAAAGCGCCATATGCGCCGTGATGCTGTACGATGCCAAGCTGTCCCAGATATATGCCGCCCGCATGCAAGAAGAAGGCATCTACGTAACCGGTTTCTACTATCCCGTCGTACCCAAAGACCAGGCACGCATCCGCGTACAAATCTCCGCCGGACACAACAGGGAACACCTGGATAAATGTATCGAAGCATTTATAAAAGTAGGAAAAGAATTGGGAGTGCTGAAATAAACAAATAAAAAAGCGACAGGGCGATAACAGAGTAACAAGAAAAAGTTACTTCATTTTATCGCCCTGCCACCCTATCGCTTTCCTATCGAATGCCCCGCATCCTTCAATGCTACAAACAAGGTACGGCAATCAACTCGCGTCCTATCGCATGTATCGTTTCTATTATTTCATCGAAACGCTGTTTAGACGGCTTCTTCGCTCCACTTATATATTGCGCAAACAAGCTTTGCGACAAACCCAGCCTACGAGCTACCGCAGAAGCATTCAGTTCGGGGTGAGCAATAAACAAGTCGTACAAAGGATTCGATTTCTTTTCCTGGAAAAAGCCTTCAAAGCTCAAATCTTCATCCAGCTCTCTCCAATGAATGCCATACTCACTCACCTCAAAGTTCGCACGCTGTTCGGGAGTAGCGAACTTCAATCTTTGATAATCCGCAAATTCTTCACAGGCTTCTCTACCGTCAGTTGTACGTATCCATACAGCCGCATCGGTCAACCATACTTTTTCTATTACGTCCTTCATAACCGTTCAATTCGCTTTGTTAAAGAATTTATTCCAATGCTCCGCTATTACCTCCTGGTTTTCTTCAATTACAGATTCTACAAGCTTCAACTCGGAAGGCTTCAAACCATTGTTTTTTACCAACATAACAGGGAATAATGCGAATTTCGCACTGACATCCCCTTTTATTACATGAACATGAATAGGCTCATGGTCGTTAGCATAAAACATAAACCGAAAACCGAACAAGATAAATATTGTAGGCATAACTATTTCTTTTTCTTCTTATTACAAAGATAGGTAATAATTTAATTACCCACAAGAAGAAGCACGAAATAATATAAACCCACCTTTAATAAAGACAACAGAAAACAAGGAAAAGAATTGGGAGTGCTGAAATAAAAATGCGGTAAGATGATAACAGAGTGGTAAACTGATAAAATGATAAGGTAATAAAGAAAAATCACTTCATTTTATCAGCTTATCACTCTATTATTACGTTCCTATCACTTTTCTATTATATTCAAGTACTAATTCTTCTGCCAGATATTCATCACTCATACAATGCATATCAGCCACTCCGTCATTTATCAAACCATAAGTTTCCGAGTCATAGAAAAAGCCCAAGGCATCCTCATAAGACAAATGTACCCGTTCTGCAAACAACCTCACAATGCGGGCATATTTCATTTGTAGAATAGTTTTATTTGCTATCATTTTTGCTTTCTCCAATTGTTATTTCAGTAGCTTTCTTAAAAATCAGATGATGTAGAATTACACCCTGATTCAGTATACAGATTTGATGATTGGGATGCTCAAAAGCCAGTCTTCCTAAAGCATCCTCTTTGCTCATCTCACCGGCAAAATACAAATCAATCGTATTGAAAACTTTATCATCCGCTATACCACCGGAAACAATGTCATACATCACACCACCATTACCTTTACGACATGCACCTACATACTCCAACCAGGCTTCATCATATCTTTCGAATGTCATGACATTGTATTCAGACAAATCCTCATCCAATACATACTCATTAATATAAGCTCTTTGCCCCCTGCGGAGAAAACGCATAGCATATTTTTCAGCCTGCTCACGTATTGCAGTAAGATAAAAACCTTTCCCAAAATCCAGGAAGTCACGCGAATGACTCACATCCGGACTCTCTATAATATACGGTGAAGCATGATACAACGTCATTGCAAAACCCCTTTCTCTTTCATATACGATACAATATCTTCCACCAGATAATCTTTACCGAATGTATGCAGCACGTCATACCCCGGAACAATATACTCCATTAAAATACCGGAATCTCTCAACAGACGATACACTTTTCCAGCGCTCATTTTCAATGCATCCGCTACATTGCCCACGCAAAACATCGTAAAATTTAATTGTTCAAAGTTCATATTCTTTAATGCTACAAAGCAAACTATCTGATTATCTCTAAAAACAAAGATACGCAAAAAACTCTATATTTTCTGCGTATCTTCCAAAAAATCCCATTAGGGAATAATTAGTATATACTTACTTTCTCTCGCCCAACTTCGCATCGACAAAGAAAACTCCGGCAGCACCGGCTTTCTTCACCATATCTACGATACCGGCGGCAGTAGCCTCTTCTTCCACCTGCTCACGTACAAATCCCCACAGGAAATCCTGGGAAGCCTTGTCCTTCTCGGCGGCAGCAACATCCACCAGGGCGTCAATCATTTTCGATACACGGCATTCGTGCTCGTAAACCTGCTCGAATACCTCCAGCGGAGTACCGAAATCGTTGGGAACAACGTCAATCTTATCTAATTTAGCCTTACCGCCACGTTTGATGATGTACGATGCCAGTTCGCAAGCATGCTCCTGTTCCTCTTGTGCCTGCTTTTTCAGCCAGGAAGCCATACCGCAATAACCCTCCTTGTCCATATAGAAAGACATTGCCAAATAAAGGTTTGCCGACCACATCTCAGCCGTAATCTGCTCGTTAATTGCATTCTGTAATTTTTCTGTTATCATAATTGTATTTATTAAATAAATTGAAATGATTACAAATGTAACAAGAAGCCACGAATGTTGTTCACGCCAATAACATTATTTAGTAAAAAAAGTAAAACGCAACTTACCACATCTTATAGCCCCGTTACAGCGAAGCCGGGTTGGGCGGCGGCAAATCTTGCAGAATAGACATCGCATCGAAACAAGGGCACACCTTAATCCACTCCTCAGGCTCTATCTCGCCGTTACAGTTGAGGTCGGGACTAAGGTCGCGATGCCCGCAAAGGCGGCTGCCGGGATAATCGCGCAACAGCAACATAACGAGCACCCGCAAAGAATGCTTCTGGAAAGCAGTACGGGTATCGGCAGGACGCCCGTATCCGTCGAGCCCACCCTCATAGCAGACACCTATCGAATGCGCATTGAAACCGCGTGCATGCGCACCGGGACGCTCTATGGCGCGAAGCGTCTTTATATCGCCGTTCTTACGGATATAAAAATGATAACCTGCACCGGAGAATCCCCGGCGCAGGTGGTCTGTACTCAAATCATGTTCCGTATAATTGCGGTCGCAACGCGTAGCGGAACAGTGAATGACAATAAGATTGATTAATCTCATAACAAGAATTTAATTTCAAAATTCAATACTTCTGATTTCAGATTTCCGGCTTCGGAACTTTAAAACCTCAGGACTTCAAGATTTCAGAACTTTAAAACTCCCGAACCTCAGAACTCCTGATTTCAAAACCTCAAAACTCCCGAACCTCAAAGCTCCCGATTTCAAAGCTCCAAAGCTCCCGATTTCAAAACCCCAAAACTTCCGAACCTCAGAACTCCTAACCTTAAGGCTTCAAAGGCATTGCCTGTGCGCCCAAAGCGCCTAACACAGCCGAAGCCACTGCGATAACGATTTTAAGAAGCTTGTTCCACCAAGTCGATTTTGTTGCCATGTGATGTAATGATTTAATAATTAGTAACTAATAATGAATTATAACCGCACCTACCCCGTGCACCGGTCTATCCCAACGGCATATCCCAACAAGTTATCCCAACGGATTTTCCTCATCCCCGCCGGAACCGCCCTGGTTACCACCGGAAGAAGTACCGCTTTCCGGCTTATCCAGCGTGAAAGCCACATTTGCCGAACTGCGGGTAGCGGCAGTGCTGCCGTTTACCAGCTTCAACCCCTTGTCGGGCACGAAGCGAATATTCACTTTGGAAATATTCCTCACCGTGCAATCCTCCGACTTCTCCACACCGGAACAGTGAAACGTCATGTGAAGCGTGCCGAGCCGGTTGAGCTTCACCTTATCGCCGTTGGCAAGATTCGTCTGGATTTCCTCCACCAAAGCTTCGATAACATGCTTCACGTCACCCGCTGTCATGGCACAATTTTTCTGAATACTGGCGGCAAGGACATCTATATCCACCGTACCGCAAGTCTTGGGTTTCTGACGGAGATAATACAATTTCTGGGAATTAGGATTCGTTACATCCTTACGGCGCTGAAAGCGCTCTACAAGTACATCCATAAAAAATAAGGTTTAGGTTAAAAAAATGAATACAATAAATCCATGCAAAAAGAAAAGGTAATAAGGCGCCTTAATCAATGAAATACCCTTTCCTCAGGCACATAACAAAGATACGAAATCCAAGAGGCAAAGTCAAGCATTCTATCATTTATTTTCAACAGTTTACCCACTTTTTTATTCTGAAAACCAGGCAAAAAAACGGACGGTCTGTTTACCTCGTACAGACCGTCCGTTCACCCCTCACAGACCATGTGTTTACCCCGTTTGCAACGTCCGTTTCGCCCCTCGCAGACCATGCGTTTATCCCATTTGCAACGTCCGTTTCACCCCTCACAGACCATGTGTTTATCCCATTTGCAACATCCGTTTCACCCCTCGCAGACCGTGCATTTACCCCATTTACACCATTCGTTTCACCCCTCGCAGACCATACGTTTACCCCGTTTGCACCGTCCGTTCACCCCTCGCAGACCGCGCATTTACCCCGTCTGCACCACCCGTTTCTCCCAGCCCCATTACCCATACTCCCCCTACCCTTTTATATCAAATAATGAACTCCTCTATATAAGTAATGAATACATTATATATAGCCTTACCTCGCATTCCGCATCAGCCATTCCGTAGGCGGCACATACTCGCCCAACTTCGTCATGCTGGAGTTATGCGCAAAATACACATCCCCCGTCTCACCGTTGCGGTGCTTCGCCACGATTACCACACCCAGACACTCCGTAGGATACTTGCTTACCGGCTCGGTCTTGATACCCGCCAGCGCAGGCCGATAAAGCAACATCACCATATCCGCATCCTGCTCGATAGCCCCGCTCTCGCGCAAATCGCTCAGGATAGGGCGGTTGAAAGGCCTCCCGTCGCTTCCGCGGTTCAACTGGCTCAAAAGCAACACAGGCACATTCAGCTCCTTCGCCATAAGCTTCGCCTTGCGGGTAGCCTGCGACACCTCCTGCTCACGGTTGCGGTTCTTCTGGTCGGACTTCATGTCGCAAAGTTGCAAGTAATCCAAAATAATCATGTCGCACTTCCCCTTACTCTGCAACATACGCGCCGAAGAACGCACCCTATCCATACTCGTTACCGAATGGTCGTCCACATGAATGGGCAAGGCGCGAAGCTCCGAAGCAGCCCGCCGTACCTGCTCCCCCTCGCCGGCAGTAAGCTGTCCGCTGCGCAGGCGGCGGGCACTGACATCCGGCGAGGCAGCCACCAGCCAGCGGTCACCCAGGCGTTCCCCCTGCATTTCGAGACTGTACACCACCACATGATGCCCCGCGGTAGCGGCGGCACGCGCCAGGTGCAGCGCAAAAGCCGTCTTGCCCACGGCAGGGCGGGCGGCAATGATGTTCAGGTCGCCCCGCTGCCAGCCCGCAGTCAGACGGTCGAGGTCGGCAAGACCGGTAGGAATACCCGTGATACCATTTACCCCGGAAGCCTGGCGGGCATCCACCTGCTGCAACGTATCGTCTATCAAAGTATCCATATCGCGCAGGTGAGCGGTAGTGCCGCACTCCCCCTCGAGACGGTCTAACAAATTATGCGCATCCACCAGCGTGTCGCCTATATCCGTGGTTTCGTCGGCAGCAAGGGCAAGCAGCTTATGGAAACCCAATATCATCTCGCGGCGCAGATACTTCTCATGCAAAATCAAGACATGATATTCCAGATGCGCCGACGACATCACCCGCCCGCTGATGCGCGCCAGCTCATACGCACCGCCCGCCGCCTCCAACTTCCCACGGGCGGCAAGCTCATTCTTCACCGTGATGATATCTATCTGCCTGCCCTCCCGGTACATCGCCTGCAAAGCCGCATAAACCAACGCATTCTTATCAAAATAAAACATCTCCGGACGTAGCCGGTCTGCCACTATCGGCATCGCTTCGCGCTCTATGAGGCAAGCACCAAGTATCACTTCTTCAAGTTCCGCATCCTGCGGATTCAGTATTTCACTCATTACACCATGTATTACAACCCATGACCCATTCTCAATAAAGCCCGTATTCGTTACGGAAAGCCTTGTTAGAAAGATAATTCACCGCCTGCAAGCAAAACCGCGTATGGTTGAGGTGGCAATAATAATTCTCGATATTCTCCACGGCAACAGTACGCTCGCCGGCAGACAACTTGTTCCACTCCTTGCGCGCCTTGCCGGGGTTCACCCTGTCTTTGCGGGTAATCTCGTGATACTGCTCCCAGAAATCGCCGAAACCATTATCGCGCCTCACACCGGGCGTCCCCTCCTTTTCCCGCCCGCAGAGCGCCCAAAGGTCATAATCGGGGATACGGATATGCGTGGCATGACCGTCCTCCAGATGCACCAGACGCCCGTTGTCGAACATCTTCCTGAAAAAGCGCATGGTACGGCTACGGCTCCAACCCAAAATCATCGCCCACTGCACATAACTGAACAAACATTCGCCACGCGCACACACATACTCCGCCCCGTTCCTACGGTAAACGCTCTCTTTATAATTGACATACAGCAACACCCGCAGAAACGCCTCCTGCTCTCCGGCAGCCTCCGGACACTCGCATATAATGTCATGGATAAGCTGTCGGGGAACCATGACATACCCCTTTTTGCTGACTTTCATCATCTTCGTTTTTTTAGATTACGCAGCAAAGGTAGGGCGCAAAGGCAAGCCCTGCAAGCCCCGCACGCAATCCCGGTAAGTTTCGGTTTATAATAACCGTTTCCGGTGGATAATAGTCATTTTAAGCAGTTTCGGATGCGGACACCAATCCGGACACCCCGCCGGGCGCCTGTGAAAACTGTCTGCCAGGAGATTATACCCCCCGGCAGACAGCATACCGGACTCATACCGGACACATAAGAAAAAAAGAAAGAAGTGATATATTAAAATATATCATCCGGCCTTTCCTTCCGAAGAACGCTTCTGCGCCTCCAGAAAAGCTTCCCCCGGCATTCCCCACTCGCGGATTAAAGCAGCTATCTGCAACGGAACCAGCGTAGTGGCGTGCTCCGTGTAGCCATGCTTGCAAAAGGTAGCATAAAGCTGCGGATAGAGTTTTACGAGCTTGCGGAAAGCGCGTGTAGAAGAGGTTGTGTACTCACAAGGATAATAGGCCATAGCCACCTCGGATACTAAATGGCATCCGAATAATAAAAAATCATAGTTACTCTGTTTCATGCTATAAAATTAAAAAAGACGCAAAGATATGTAAAAAAGACAGCATAATGTACCGTCAAATCATTATATACCCGTGTGCCGTTGCAAGAGCGTAAGATATTTTCAGGAAATTGCCCCTATCATATTTACGCGCGACAACGCGCACACAAAAGATTGTAAACATATAAAACTAATCGAGTCATGAAAGATTTAACAACCTTTACACTTTCGGTCGTACAAGAACTGGAAGATGAAGGGCGGTTCGGCACTGCCCACGTATATCGCAGCATGCTGCGCGCATTCGTGCGTTATTGGAAAAACAGGTATCCCGAAGAAGAAATACGAATGAAGAAAGCATTCGCCGTAACCACGGTACAAGGGTTCGAAAAGCACTTGCAGGAACGGATGCTCAAGCTCAACACCTCGTCTACCTACCTGCGGATGCTCCGCGCCGTTTACAACCGGGCACTGCTGGCGGGGCTCACGGGCTACGTGCCGGGGCTGTTTGCCCACGTGTACACCGGAACCCGCGCCGACGTAAAACGCGCCCTTCCGCCTGCCGATATGGGGCGGGCGCTTGCCGTCTCCCCCACTTTGCAACACGGGCTAAAGGAAGCGCAAACATGGTTCGCCCTGCTATTCCTGCTGAGGGGAATGCCCTTCGCCGACCTCGCCCGACTACGTAAGTGCGACTTCCGGAACGGGGCTATCACTTACCGCCGGCAAAAGACGGGGCGCCAGGTACACGTGCAAGTCACTGCCGAAACCGCCGAACTGCTCCGGCAGTGCGCCGACCGCCACACAGCCTCGCCCTACCTGCTCGATATTCTATGGGACGAGAAGCGGTGTTTCCCAATGGGAAGCCGCGAAGAATACCGGCACTACCAGCGGATACTACGCAACTTCAACCGGAGGCTGAAACTGCTGGCAACCACCCTCGGACTGAGCGGGAAGCTGTCCTCCTACACCGCGCGCCACACATGGGCTACAACGGCGTTCCACCAGAAAATAGCCGTAGGGATAATCAGCAATGCACTGGGGCATTCATCGGTGAAAGTAACGGAAACCTACCTGAAACCATTCGAAAACGAAATGCTGGATAAGGCTAACCGTAGAATAATTGCTTACGTAAAACGATGTACGGCACGTTAAGAAGAGGGAGGAATAAATCCTGCTATATCGTTATAATTCAGGATATTACAAAGGAATTACTTTGCAGGTAACGGAGAGTGTTTCCAGCACAAAAGTAATTATAAAACTTGAAAAACAAAACAAAAAAGATAAAATCTTATCACGGACGGCATAAAAGTCCGGCAGGCGGCAAACAGAAACCAACAATCACCCCAACCATAAAGCAATAATTCTCCTTACCGCCTCCCCGACGGAAAGCGGGAAACAGCCGTTATATAACCCACCGATTTATACAACCCGGCAATGTGCGTGGCAGACGCTTCTGCAAAGCGCAAGCAAACGGTTCTCCGTTACCTGCAAAGTAACGGCTGAATGCCGACGGTAAAACAAACAAAAAGGTACATGATAACGCCCAACACACAAGCCGCCATTGCGGTACTTAACCACATCTATGCAGGCAAAGCCGACACCCGCCCGGAGCGATGCGTACTTACCGATGAAAAAAAGAGGACATTACTGCCCCAACTCGCCGTCGCAGGGCTTATCATCCTAAAAGCCGATGAAAATCCCGCCAGCATACAATCCTACACCCTTGCCTACAAGCCGGGTGAAATATCCCTGCTACACATTCTCGAAGCCATAGGAGAGCATCTGAACTGCAATGCTTCCGTTACCGAAGAATTTTACATGCGGTACGGAAAGGTTGCGCAAAAACTCGGAGTGGTGAATAGCATAACCAGGATATACCTGAAAGAAATAACGCTGTCGGACTTATAACCGCCAAGAAAGGAATTGAAAAGGAGAGGCTACATATTGGTATTCCTTACAGTACTGCTCTGCGCCGGCAAACTGGATGCACAGACCGTTGCTGTAAAAAGCAACCTGCTTGCAGGCATGCTCGCCTCTCCCAACATCGGCGTAGAAGTAAGGCTGTCCGAGCGGTTCACGCTGGAAACCGGTTTTCACTACAACCCCTTCTCCGCAGGAAGCGACAAGCGCTGGAAGCACTGGTTCGTGCAGCCGGAACTGCGCTACTGGATGTGCCAACCCTATGGAGGGCATTTCTTCGGGGTGAGCCTGATGTACGGGGTGTACAATGTAGGGAAGATAAAGCTGCCCTTCGGCATGTTCAGCGGAGTACGCTCGGCAAGATACGAAGGCTACTTCACGGGAGCGGGGCTGGCATACGGTTACCACTTCATCCTGTCTCCGCACTGGAGCATAGAGGCGAGCATCGGGGCGGGCTTCCTGCACACCGGATACAAGCGCTACCGCTGCCTGCATTGCGGAGAAAAGACGGGAAGCGGCAACAAAAACTACCTCGCCCCCACCAAGGCGGCGGTATCACTGGTATATATGATAAAATAATGACCCGAAATAATTACATAGCAAATTGAAAATATGAAAAACTCAATCCGTATTCCCCTGGCTCTGGCAATGCTGATGTTATGCAGCGGAACGGGCTGCGCACAGGAGTTCTACCGGGGGGAAATGTTTGTCACCGGACAACGGTTCTCGCTTGCGGACGGACACCTTAACGTGGACTTGTCCGTAGACTTCGAAGGGCTGAAGATGCCTCCGGACGAATCGCTTACCATGACACCCGTACTTATAAACGGAGACGACGAACAAGACCTGCCCGCAGTACTCATCAACGGCACGGAAAAGCAGAAAGTGTACCGGCGGGAGCAGGAATTTGCCGGAGGCAAGAACCCCGCCCCCATACCGGCGGTAGTAATAAGGAATGACGCCAAGACATCGCGCTCCTTCCGCTACCGGGTGGCAGTGCCCTACCGGGAGTGGATGAAAGACGCCATACTCCTGATGCGGTCGCAGGAATGCGCCTGCCACGGCAAGAAAGGAAACATCTACGAAGACAAGATAGCCGACGGGCTGCACCTGCCCCAAGCGCGCCCCTCCGTGTGGGATGCGGATACAGACAGGAAATACCTTGCCTGGGTAAACTTCATCGAACCCGCACCGGACAAGGACACCCTGTACACGGTAACAGGCTCCATACCCTACTTCGGAGCCGCAGCCGGCAATAAAGGAGAAAAGCCGTTGGGCGAGCTGTCCGGCAAGAAACAGGATTTCGAGATATACCACCGCCTGCGCAGCACCCTGCGGAGCATACGGCAGGAAGCGGGGACGGAGCTTGTCAAAGTGAAAGTTACGGGCTACGGCGCCCCCATAGGCAACCTGAAAAAGAACGAGACAAACGCCCTGGCGCGTGCACTGGAATTGAAGGAATACTTACAGGAAAACCGCCTGACGGCAGGCACGCCGCTGGAGATAAGCTGGATTTCCGAAGACTGGGATTCCATTGCATCACTGGTAAGGCAAAGCGATATGATGCTCCGCGAAGCCACCCTCGACCTGATAGGCAATGTAGACGTAGCCAAAGGGCGCGAACGCATGCTGATGAACCTTGCCGACGGCAAGCCCTACAAATACCTGACAGAAAAGATATTCCCCGGAGTAATGAGGGTGGATTACGAAATAGCCTACACCCGCAAGCCGCTGGATGCGGCAGAGAGCCTGCGGCTTTTCCGCACGGGCGGACAGCGGGCGCTGCGCCTGAGCGAATTTTTCGCCGTGGCGGGCAACTATCCGGAAGGCTCCACGGAGTACAACGATGCCTTAGACTTGGCGGCGCGCCTGTTTCCCGACAGCCCCGAAGCGAATATCAATGCGGCGGCGGTAGCACTTGCCAAAGGAGAGACGGCAAAAGCCCGCCGCTATCTGGAGAGGTTCGCCACCCTGCCCATGGCATACAACAATATGGGCATACTCTGCTTGCAGGAAGGCAACCGCGACAAGGCGGAGGTATATCTAACTATGGCGGCGGCAGCAGGCATAGAGCAGGCAAACAAGGCATTGCATGCCTTAAAAGAGCAATAAAGAATTATTAATCATTAAAACAAGCATACATGAAAACGAACGATTATCTACGGGCAGCACTAATAGCCGCCACCTTTACACTGGCGGGATGCAGCAGTGACGACAACGGAATAACGGAACCCCAGCCCCAGGAAAAGACCGCGAAACTGGAACTGCGCCTTACGGGAAGCACGGCAAGCACCAAAGCCACAGGCAGCGCATTGCCCACGCAAACCGAGGAAAACACGGTGAAACGTTTCACCGTAGCTATTTTCAACAGTGACAATTCGGTAAATGCCATACAGACCGTAACAAGCAACACGGCTGCGGCAACGACCGTAAACTGTACACCGGCAACGGGCTGCACGGGCATAGTGGTAGCCAACGCACCCACAGACGGCTACTTTGCAGGCGTACAGAACAAGACCGATTTCCTGAAAAAGACTATCGCACTTGCCGATGTACAGGCTAAAGACTGCCTGCCCATGAGCGGGGAGGTGAAGGACAACGGCGGCAAGGCAACTTTCGCCCTCAACGCAGGCAGCAATACCGGCATGGTTGCCGAAGTGAGTCGTCTTGTGGCAAGGGTATCGGTAAGTAGCATCAAGAGTGCTTTCGACCCCAACGGGCAATACTCGGCAGCATCCTACACACTGAAAAACATCTTCGTACGCAACGTAATAAAGGAGGCAGTACCCGCCACCGGGGGTTACAGCACAACGAAAATAACCACCCCCGCCTTCCTTACCGGAAGCTACGACAGCTCTACCGGAACGGTTGCTTACCTGGCAAATGCGATAAGCCCCGCCGTCAATGTAAGCACGGAGCATACCACCAACTACTGGTTCTATATCCTCCCCAACGAAGAAACCACCCACACGGCGCTGGTGCTGGAAGGTACGTTCAAGAAGAACGCAAGCGATACCGGCACTACTATCTACTACCCGATAGTTATCAACAGAAAACAAGCGGGAACTACCCTTACCGGAAGCTCCGGCACAGGTACATCGAACATTGCCCGCAACACCACCTATGCCATAAAAGCCGTTATCAAGAACATCGGGACGACCAACCCTATGGGAGACATCACCCCTACATCGCTCGAAGTAACGGTAAGCGTGGCAAACTGGGCGCTGAACATCACCCAGGACGTAACATTCGAATAAACATCCCCGAAGCGTAGTACTGCCATGAAGCCCCTCCGTACCTCCATACTCGCGGTAGCGTATATCTGCCTCGTTCTTCCGCCCGCATCGTGCGTGCGGGAGGATATGAGCGCGTGCATGGTCTACGAGCTGAACGTACAAGCGGTGGATGCGGAAGGCAACGACCTGAGCACAAGCGGGGTGCTGGAGAAATCGGAAGTGTATCTTTTCGGCAAGAACGGTTTTGTGCGCATGGTTCCTGCGGGAGTGTCGTCGGACTATCTTTTCGGGAACTACAAGGAGGAGAAGCTCACGCTGGTAGCCTGGGGCAATGTAAAGGAAGATACGCTGATTACCGCCGGGCTCGAACCGGGAACTCCTATCGAGGAAGCGCGCCTGAGACTGAAACAGCATGCCGAAGGGAACCACCTGCCCATTACGGATATTTTTTATTGCTGTAAGGAGCTGAATAACGTTGCCACAAGAAGCGTACAGGAAGAAAGCATCACGCTGGTTATGGAAAGAATGGCGGCAGGACTAAGCATACGTACCCGCCACCTGGCAGACCAATATCCTTACGAGGGAACGCCCTATACTTTCATCGTAAAGGGTACAGGTAGCGAAATGGATTTCAGGGGGAAGGTTACCGGAGAGAGTGCCGGGTACAAGCCGGCAACCGTTACGGACGGAGAGGGGGATGCGTATACCCCGTCTTTCCGCATATTCCCCACGGAGGAGGGAGAGCACATCGAGGTGGAGATATACAGAGGCGAAGAAAAGCTGTGCACCGTTGCACAAGACGGGGAACGGAACCCCTTACGTGCGGAGGCGGGAAAACAGACCGACATCGAAATAGACTTCAGGTACACCGTAACGACATTGGTTAAGGTGCTGCCCTGGGGAGAGACGGAACAGGAGACTGAAATGTAAGCAAAAGGGATATGACAGGGTTATCGGGACATAGAAGCAATGCCGTTGCATCGCACATCGTGGCTGCCGTAGTGGTTATCGCCGCCCTGCTTGCCTGCGATGCCGGACAGCCCGACATGCTGGCGGACGACGGCGAGGTGATGCTTATGCTCCGCCTTTCGCTGCCGGAAGCGGAGAATGCCTCCCCTACCCGTGCCATTACGTCCAACGACGAGAATGCGATAGACATCGCCCAACTGAAAGTGCTGGTGTTCAAAGCCAGCGGAACAGCGGAAACCTTCGACTACGAAGCGCCGCAAGTGCAGCTCCAGAACGGGAAGTACATGGTTACCTTGCGGCAAAGCCTGGCGGGGGAGAAATACAGACTCGTCGTCATAGCCAATGCGGGAAAGAAGCTTCCCGTTATCCCGGAGGGCACATCCAAGAGCAATGCCCTGAAAATGATAACGTTCAGCGCCAGCGGGGGTTGGAAGACTGCCGGCACTTACTTCCCCATGTGGGGAGAAGCCGCCGCAGCACAGGCAATCACCGCCACCACATCCCTGGGAAGCATCACGCTGCTCCGTGCGCTGGCTCGTATAGATGTGGGTTGTACACTTAGCGGAGAAACAGCAGCGGGAGTAAGCGGGTTCACCCTGAAAAGCGTCAGTATATACCGCACCAAGAACAAGGGGTATGTAGCTCCCGTCAACGGGGGAACAATCACCAACAATGTGGTGGCATCCGTTTCCGTACCTTCCGATACCGGAACGAATAGTGCGCTGACCTATGCCTGCACGGACGGCAAGCTGCTGATACGGACTATCTACACAGCAGAGGCACCGCAAGGAAGCAGCAAGAGCGATGATGTGTGCCTCGTAGTGGGCGGTACTTATGGGGGAAGCACGAATTATTACCGGGTAGACCTCACCAACGAGGGCAGCTACATTCCACTCAAAAGGAACTGCCGCTACATCGTGAACATCAAAGCCGTAAGCAATACGGGATACACCACGGAAGCGGCAGCGCTTACGGGAGACAAGACGTTAGTGATAGCCACGAGCGTATCGGCGGAAGCATGGGGTGGGCAGACGGCGGCAGGAACCGGAACGATAACTTTACCTTGAAACGACATGGGAAAGATGATAAGGAATATATGCTACATAGGAGTTGTCTTGCTGGCAGCGGGATGCGGAAAAGAAGAAGCGGAATACGGTTCTGGGCAAGGCATACTCATCGAGGCGGAAGCTCCCCGGACGGACGGGTGGAGCACGGAAAAAACAGTGGGTACGCGAAGCGGAGGGTCGGAAGGAATGATAGGGACACGAAGTGAGGGTACGGAAGAAATAGCAGGGACACGAAACGGAGGTACGGAAAAAACAACGAGGGTACGAAACGAGGGTGCAAAAGAAACAACAGGAGTAGAAAACGAGGGTATAGAAGAAACAACAAGTATACGAAATGAAGGCACGGAAGTTACCAGACAAAAGGGAGACGACGGGCTTGACATGGCGGTAAGTACGCTGCCCGACACGGAAATGGCTGCGGCAGGCAACGCCACTACCCGCTGGGCGAATATGGACGACAACATCGTGTTCCGGGTAGTTGCCTACAAGTCGGCAACCGCCGCAGGAATTTCCACATCGAACTATGCGGGATATGGGGATTATAAGTTATCGGGAAGTACCGTACAGACCACCAAGAGCCTAACTGTTCCCGCAGGAACTTATACGTTCGTCTGTTACTCATACGGCAATGCGAATGCCATAACCGCCTTTACCAACAGCTCTACAAGCGTATCCGCCACCAGCGGGCAGAATTTTATGACGTATGTAAAACCCGGCGTCACGATTAATAATATAGGAAGTAGATATACGTTGAGTGGTATTGTATTCAAGCATCACTGTGCACGGTATAGGGTGCAGGCAATAGCCCAAAACGGAAAAATGGGGAAGATTACGGCATGTACGGGTACGGTAGCATCCGCCAAACATACCGCTGTCTATTCCTTTACCGGCAATACGTTTACAGTGCAGGCAACTGCGGGAACGGCAAGTATTGCCTGGAGCAACCCCTCCGCAATGAATGTGTACAGTGACTATACGTATCTCCTGCCACAAAGTTCCGCAAGTATCACAGTAAAGCTGACTGTAACAATCGGTGGAAAATCGTTTGCCGACAAGAGTATCGTGCTATCGGGACTGACGTTTTCCGCCAACAGTACCTATTATAGTAATGTGTCTTTTACCACGACAGAGGGGTATATCGCCGGCGGGGCATTTTGGGCGAGCGGGAACTTATACAAAAGCAACAACCAGTATCTTCTTTACAGTGGCACGGAAATATACAACGCTCAGGCAGCAAGCGGCGCATACTTTACATGCAACAATCTCAACCCGTATCCCGACCTCACAACTCCTACTACAACATGGAACGATGCCAACGACCCATGCAGGAAGCTCACGAATGCAATAGGCAAATGGAGGCTGCCCACATTGACTGAAATGAATCAGTTAATCAGTTCCGGATACACGGTAGATGCCACCCTGAACGGAGTAACCGGTTATCTATTCGGCAATACTCTTTTTCTTCCTTACGCCGGGTATGTACCCGAGAACAGTTATGTTGAAAATGGGCTAAGGGGGTTGATTTGGTCTACCCCTGGCACAGGAATAGTATATGCAAGTGCAAACTATATCAATGGAGCAGGAATAGGCTACGCCCTTTGGAGTGCCTTTCCCCTAAATTGTTATGCCGTGCGCTGCGTTCGGAATATATAGTAGCAAGAACAACAGTGATTCCCCCCCTCCGGACAGTCACCCGTTATTCGAATACTCAACCCATAAAAACGGTCTACCCGTTTAACCAATAAGTATTTCCGACCAAAGGAAATATTTATGTTTGTTTGCATGTATTCCCTGCGCTGTGAAGCGCGGGGAATACTTTTTAGATTAAAGGCACTATAAAAATGTAGGAGTAAATTCGATACCCAAAGCGCGGGCTATACGGAAAAAGCTTGAAATCTGAATGTCAGTTTCTCCTTTTTCCACACGGGCAATATAACTTCGTGCCGTACCAACTTTCTCCGCCAACTCCTGCTGAGTTATCTTCAACTCCTTACGCCGCTCACGCAATATCTCGCCATAATACCATGCTATTGATTTTTCATGAAAAGAGGTTCGAGCATCCGTCCCTATTTCTCCATATTTCCTATCCAACAACTCACCTGCCGTATGCAATCTTGCCAACTTATTTTCATCCAACTTTCTCATAACTCAAAATCCTCCAATATCTGTTTAGCAATCTTTATTTGTTTACTATAATCAATAGCCTTACTCTGATTAAGTATATAGGCACAACAGTATAAGTATTTAAAGTCTAAAGGATAAACTCGAATGATTGTTTTTCCTGCTCCATTTCATACTGCTTAATAAGCGCATCATAGCTTAAAAATGACACACGTTTGTTCAACCGTAAATTATCGAATGCATGAAACTGCATCTTAGCTTCAAATTCAGGCTTGCGTTTTATATCGGCAACAATAGCCATTCTTACATAGAAATCTTGTAGGTCGTTGAACTTCAGTAGGGAGTTCTGAATGTCCGTAGAATGTTCTATCTCGAAAAATGAATGAGGCATATTGCGTCCGTTAAACCATATCGTATCAATGGTAGCACTACGCTTTACCATTTGAGGATAGGAATAAGGCGGCTGTTCTGCAAGGGTGGAAAGTTCGTGCAGCTTGCGTCCGTCGTAGAATTTCTTGTTTTTATCTTGTTTGGGTACGAAAGTCTGCATGTTATGGTATTTGCCTACTATTAATAAAATGCCTTGATAGTAGGTATGATTGAACATTATGACATCGTTCGAGTCTTTGTTTTTTTCGGTTTCGACGATAATCCCTCTATCTTCTATCTGTTTTCTATATTTCTCAAGTCCATATAGTCCGGGCTTTATTTTGTAAATACCTTTAGTTTGTTGCACAATACGGCGGATACTGGCAAACGGTGTTTTTGTTTTCCATTCACAGTTGCTTATTTTAAAAACTTCTCTGTTCAATTCGCCTAAAGTTGCGACTCCCCCTAACTTATCTAAAGTTTCTATAACTGCTTCATATTGTTTCATAACTGCATCATTTTATCAGCATCACAGATGAGTGTGCTTATGTAAGAATACTCCCTTATTTTATCCAATAGGTTAGTCGTCTGATAAAAGCATAATGTCTGCAATTCTTTGATTGTTTCCGGGCTGCAATTTCCGAATGTCTATAATATCTTCAATCTGCATATATATGCCGTTTTATGCTCTCTTGTTTACCTACAAAATTCATAGCTGCCGGCTGTCCCTTCAAAAGCAAGTACTCCGTCGGAAGTTTGTACTTCGGCCAACGGAATAAAGATGCGACCGTCTTTCTTTACCTGCCAATTGCCTGCTTTGAGGTCGGTGATAACGAACTTATACGTGCCGCTACCGCTGACTGTAAGGGTAAAGTCTTTGTATAGTTGTTCGCTATTTCTGGCAAAGGTCACTACGCGGTCGGCTAACTGGACGCCTACTATCCGGTCGTTCCCGATGCGCCGTACTTCGTTCAGCTTATCGCATCGGTTATCGGTAATCTGTATCACATTCAGGAAGTTGTCGGTAATGGCGGGGGTAGCGGGCGTTACTTCTACTCTCCAGGCTCCGCGCTCGTTGGCATTGTCGAGGTAAGGGGCTACGGCATCGTTGGGATAGTTAGTGCCGAACACCCAGTTTTCCTTGCCAGGACCGCCGACTTTGCCGATGCGCATATTATCTGCCTGGGGCAAAAGGACAGTGTTGTGCAGCATGCCGCTATCGCCGTCTTTGGTGCGCCGTACTGTGAAGGTGTTGCCTTCGACCGTAGGTTCTTCGATGCTGTGCAGCAGCCAGTATTTGCGGAAATCGGGGTTGGATGCCGACACTTTGTCGTAGATAATAAGTGCGGCAGGTACTTGCCCGGATTTCAGGTTGAGGAATACGAAGGAGCGTTTGGCTTCTTTCACTTTCCGGGTATATGCCTGGGTGATATCTCCTTTCAGATAGGAGTAGTCGGGTGTTTGCGCATCCGTGCCGAATCCATGTGCCAGGACTTTGCCTACGGTATATTCCTCGGACAGGAGGCTGTCGAGCGAATTGCAGGTTTTCCAGCCTTCGCCACACATGCGCTGCCCGCCGTCGTTGGCTGCAAACCGGGTCTTTCCGCCACCGCCATAGTTCCAGCAGCCGAATTTTTCGTCGGGGTCGTACACCAGCAATGAGTTATGGGCAATGGTGCGCTTGAAGTAGTTTTTGTTGTTGGGGCTGTTGTATCCGCCCGAACTGCCGCTATAAGCGCCGGCATCGATAGCCAGAGGACCTTTGTGGTAAATCTGGAAGCTGCCGCCGTCCATATGTTGGTGGTTGCCTACGAACTGTTCGTTGATTTTCATCTCGGCTATCACGCTGTTGGCATCCCAGCCGGTACGGGCAATCATCCAGCCGTAGGGAGTGCCGGAATAGCGTGTCAAAGGAAGGTCGTCGGGGGCTTTGCCTTGCAGGTCATAGTCGCGCCATAGCAGTTCGTATATCAGGCAGTGGTTCATGGATTCGTTGCCCGACTTGTCCAAACGGGGGTTACGCTCGAACTCATAGGCAAGGTATTCGTCTTTATAATAGCTGGAGGCCAGGAACATGGGTACAGGCATGGTGAGCAAGGCGGGACGGTTCTGCGGGTAATCGTCGCCGGAGGGCAGCAGTACTCCGTCGGGACGCCGGCGATAGATTATGTCGTAGAGTACGAACTTTGCCGAGGAGTCGTAGATGCTGCCGGCTCCCATTTTATCCAGAATCCAAAGCGGAAAGAGGTCGCAGGCGAAACGGACATGTATGTAGTTCGTACCCTGGTGGTAGTTTTGTCCTTCGTAGAAGTAGTTGCGTGCCGGGATGTAGTCGCGGTAGAGCATGGTAATAACGTGGTTGTACATGTCGGGGTATTCGTCGTAAATGGCGATGCCTGCCGACAGCATGTCGCGCATAATCATCCATTCCGAGGGGTGTCCTGCTATGGGTTGGTTATTGCGCGGCGGGTAACCGCATTCCATGCTTTTTGCCAGGCGGATGAATTCTTTGATATAGGCTTGTTTCTCTGAACTTGTCATCTGGTCGTAGCACCAGTCATATACCATAGCGCCGGTTATCAGCATGGCTCCGCTGGCTCTCGACAAGTCGGAACGGATGCCGAAGGAGGCGCGTTGCAATGTGTCGAGCGTGGCTGTAATGGCTTGGCGTGCCAGGCGCTTGTCGCCTTTCAGCAAATAGTCGAGCGCTTGCAACTGTGCCCGTGTGGTAACGCCGCGCATCTCGTAGTAGTAGCGGAAACCGCGGTTGGTAACGGCTGCTTCCTCGGCGGGGGTACGGTCTTTGCCCAGCTCTTTCATGAGCGAAAGGGTGCGCTGTGCCTGAGGGGTTTTCATGCGTTCTTTCAATGCCGGCAAATCGGAGGAACGGAGGTAGAGACGGGGGTGTGTTTGAGGCGGAAGGGGTACATTAACTCCTTCTATGTTCTGCCATACTACGTCTTTCGGCAGTTCTTGCGCCGAGAGGCAAAATGAACTAAGTACCAGACTGATTGAAAAGAGAATCGATTTGTGTTTCATAATGGGGTTCTTATCAGATTTAATGCTGTAAAAATACAATAAAAAAATCAAGTAGCGACAAAAAACGGGAGGTTGTGTCGAGGTTCACCAGGGATTACACGGTGGTGAAATTCGATACAGCCTCCCGCCGTTTCTTGATAAGTTTTGTATGCTTATACCAACTCGTCCGATGTATAGCCTTGCGGCAACTCGCGGCAGTTATAGCCCGATGCCATGATTTCGCCGTATGCTCCGGCAGAGCGGAGGGCTATAAGGTCGCCACGCTTCACGCCGTTCAGGTCTACGGCTTTGCCAAAGACATCGGAGGACTCGCAGATAGGGCCTACCACATCGTAGGTTTGCTGCGGGGCGTCGGAGGTGATGTTCTCAATCTTGTGGTACGCCTGGTAGAGTGCCGGGCGAATCAGGTCGGTCATGCCTGCATCGAGAATGGCGAATTGCTTGTTAGTGCCTTGTTTTACGTACAGCACCTGCGAAATGAGCGAGCCGCACTGTCCTACTACCGAGCGTCCCAGCTCGAAATGGAGTGTCTGGTATGAGCGGAGTTTCAGGCAGTTGGCGTAGGTTTCGAAATAGCTTTTGAAGTCGGGTACGGGCTGGCGGTTGGGGTGTCCGTAATCGATGCCGAGTCCACCGCCCACGTTGACGTGTTCGATGCGTATCTGGCGGGCTTCGAGCTTGTCTTGTAATTCGTTGACGCGGTTGCACAAGGCTACGAAGTCGCCCATATCCAGTATCTGCGAACCGATATGGAAATGCAGTCCGATGAATTTGACGTTTTTCATCTCTTGCGCCACATCTATCACATGGTTCATGTCTTGCATGCTGATGCCGAACTTGTTTTCGGCCAGCCCGGTGGTGATATTGGCATGGGTATGTGCACCTACATTGGGGTTGATGCGGAATGCGACATTGGCTACCTTGCCTTTGGCGGCGGCGAGTTCATTAATGATTTCCAGCTCGGGAATGGATTCTACGTTGAAGCAGAAGATGTCGTAGTCCAGCCCGAGGTTTATCTCCCAGTCGGCTTTGCCTACGCCGGCAAATACAATCTTAGCGGCAGGGAAACCGGCTTTGATTGCCGCACGGATTTCACCGCCGCTCACGCAATCGGCTCCCAGCCCGTTTTCGCGGATTATGGAAAGAACTTTTGGATTGGCATTGGCCTTTACCGCATAATGTACCGAATAATTATCATACCGGGATGCTTCGGTACGGATGCTGGCAAGGGTATCGCGCAGCACCTTCGTATCGTAGTAGTAAAACGGGGTACGCAGTTGACGGAATTTATCGATAGGGAATGTTCCTTTCATAAAATTACTATGGGTTATATCTTTGTTCTTTCTGTTATGATTGTATTTTTCTTTTATTATTCATTGAACAGTGCGTCGCTGAGTGACTGCAAGGCTTGTTTCTTATCGCATTCGCGGATAAGGAAGGATATGTTGTAGTTGCTACCGCCAAAAGAAATCATACGTACCGGTATGTCGCGCATGGCGTCGAGTGCCTTCGCCTCAAAACCGACGTTCTCCCACTCGAGGTCGCCTACCACGCAGATGATGCACATTTCTTTATCTACCGTTACCGTGCCGTATTTCTTCAAGTCGTCCAGAATTTCGTTGAGGTGTTTGGTGTTGTCGATAGATACGGATACGCCTACCTCGGAGGTGCAAATCATGTCGATAGATGTCTGGTAGCTTTCGAAGATTTCGAATACTTTGCGCAGGAAACCGTGGGCAAGCAGCATACGGCTGGACTTGATTTTGATAGCTGTAATATTGTCCTTAGCAGCTACTGCTTTGATTTTGCCTTTCTCCGTATCGTTGGATATGAGTGTGCCTGGAGCCGTGGGATCCATTGTATTGAGCAGGCGCACGGGGATATTGGCGTACTTGGCGGGCTGTACGCAGGTGGGGTGCAGAATTTTCGCACCGAAGTATGCCAGCTCGGCTGCTTCTTCAAAGTGCAGGTGACGTACCGGCGAGGTTTTGTCTACAATACGCGGGTCGTTGTTGTGCATGCCGTCGATGTCTGTCCAAATCTGGATTTCGGAGGCGTTGACGGCTGCGCCTATCAGGGATGCGGTATAATCGCTGCCGCCGCGTTGCAGGTTGTCTACCTCGCCGTAGGCATTACGGCAGATAAAGCCTTGTGTGATGTAGATTTCGGCATTGGGATGCAGCTCGAGTTGAACTTGGAGTTTATCTTTGATATAAACCGGGTCGGGCTCGGCATTTTTGTCCGTGCGCATGTATTCTAAAGCCGGAAGCAAAACGGATTTCACGCCGCTTTCTTGCAGGTAGTAGTTCATCATGGCGGTGGAAATCAGCTCGCCTTGTGCCAGTACTACTTTTTCCTCGAACAGTGTGAAAAGATCTTTTGTATAAGAACGGATATAGTCGAAATGGGATTTGATAAGTTCCAGCCCTTTCTGTTTGTATTCGGGAGTGGCGTAGAGTTCGTCGATGTGCCGGCGGTATTGCATCTCCAGCCTGTTGATTATTTCGTTGGCGCCTTCCGGATTTTTCTTATACAGATAGTCCGAAATCTCGACCAGCGTGTTTGTGGTACCCGACATGGCAGAGAGAACCACAATCTTACGTTCACCATCGGTAATCAATTTGGCTACATCTTTTATTCGTTGAGCCGAACCTACTGAAGTACCTCCAAACTTTAAAACTTTCATTTTCGTTCCTGTATTAAATGTTATATAATCTTGTTTATTTTTCTTCTGCCGGTGTTGCAATGGTGTATTGTTCCGTTACATCCGTTATCAAATGGTCGGCACAGCGGTATACGCGTCCCGGGTATTCCCAAAGCAACTGCATGTTGTGCGTGGTCATAATGACAAGCGAGCCTGCCGAACTGATGCTGTGCAGGAGTTGGGTGATAGCGAAACCGGTTTCCACATCCAGGTTGCCCGTAGGCTCATCGGCAAGGATAATTTCCGGGGAATTGAGTACGGCACGGGCTATCACGATGCGTTGCTGCTCGCCTCCCGACAGTTCGTTGGGGTATTTATAGCCTTTATTGCTCATGCCTACCAGTTGCAATACTTCGTCGATGCGGTCTTTTATCTCTGCTTTGTTCTTCCACCCGGTGGCACGGAGCACGAATTCCAGGTTGTCGTGCACGGTACGGTCGGTGAGTAACTGGAAATCCTGAAAGACGATGCCCAGCTTACGGCGTAACTGCGGAATGTGCTTGCGCTTGATATGCAGCATGTCGTATCCCAGTACTTCGGCATCGCCCGCCGCAACGTCCAACTCTCCGTAAAAGGTTTTGAGCAGGCTCGTCTTGCCCGAACCGACTTTGCCGATAAGGTAGACGAACTCTCCTTTATGCAGTTCCAGGTTTACATCGTTCAATACGCACAGTTCTTGCTGGTGTATCTCCACGTCTTTGTATCGTATCAGCGCTTCGTCGCTCATTCCTGCTTCTTGCTCTTTAGGTATTGTTTTTACTAATCAGTGTTTCTTCCAGGTTGCACTGTGGCGTTCTTCCAGCTCGCGTGCCAAATCTTCTATGCGATAGCCTTTAGAGGTAAGCAGTACGATAAGGTGGTACAGCAGGTCGGCTCCTTCGTAGATGAGACGTTCGTCGGTTCCGTTGCATGCTTCGATTACTGTTTCAACTGCTTCCTCGCCTACTTTCTGCGCCATTTTGTTGATACCGGACTGAAACAGGCTGGTGGTGTAGGAGCCTTCCGGCATTTCGGCATGGCGCTTGTCGATGAAATCCTGGAGAAGTTTCAGGAACATAACGGGTTGTTCGTTCTTTTCGCCCCAGCAGGTATCCGTACCTGTATGGCACACTGGTCCCACGGGATGTACTTGGATGAGCAGGGTATCTTTGTCGCAGTCTTCTTTCATGGAAACTACGTTCAGGAAATTGCCGCTCTCCTCTCCTTTCGTCCACAGACGGTTCTTGGTACGGCTGAAAAATGTTACCTTACCGGTTTCTACCGTCTTGTCGTATGCTTCCCGGTTCATGAAACCCAGCATCAGCACTTTGGCTGTGTCAGCATCTTGTATAATTGCCGGAACGAGTCCGTTCATTTTGTCAAAGTCCAACATCTTGAATATATATTATTTAGGTATTAACTATCGATTGCTCTGCGGCATTATGTTTTTTCCTGCCAGCCCCGCTATCTTATCGTTTCATCTTCTTGTCAAACCTGGCGCATTGCAATTCCCTGGGCGCAAAGATACGATTTTAAATCGGGAATTTTAATTTCTCCGAAATGAAAAACACTGGCTGCCAAGGCTGCATCGGCTTTTCCTTCCAGAAAGACATCGCGGAAGTGTTCTTTCGCACCTGCCCCGCCCGATGCAATAACCGGTATGGAGAGTGCGTCGGCAAGGGCGGCAAGGGCTTCGTTGGCATATCCGGTCTTTACGCCGTCGTGGTTCATGCTGGTAAAAAGTATTTCGCCTGCACCGCGCTCTTGTGCCTCTTTCGTCCAGGTGAGAAGTTCTTTGTCTGTTTCCACACGGCCACCGTTGAGGTAACACCACCAGCCCTTTTCGGTCTGCTTGGCATCGACAGCCAGCACACAGACTTGCGAACCGAAGTGTTTGGCTATCTCGTCAATCAGTTCCGGACGGCGAATGGCCGAGGAATTGACGGATATTTTGTCTGCACCGGCGTTCAGGAGCCGGTCTACATCGCTCAGCTCATGGATGCCGCCGCCTACGGTGAAGGGAATGCTGATGTTGGCGGCAATGCGCTTTACCAACTCGGCAAATGTCTTGCGACCTTCGAAACTGGCGGTGATATCCAGAAAAACCAACTCGTCGGCTCCTTGCTCGCTATAAGCGCGCGCCAGCTCAACCGGGTCGCCTGCATGACGCAGGTTTACGAAATTGGTTCCTTTTACGGTCTGCCCGTCTTTAATGTCGAGGCAGGGGATAATTCTTTTCGCTAACACAATGTTTTTTTATTTACGGTTTATGATTTCAGATTTGTGTCTATGGTTCATGGTTATGAATTCAGAGTTCATATGTATGATTTCCGATTTTAGATTGATGATTTCATGGTTACGAGACTTTACGTTTATGATTATATGTTACGATTTCATGGTTATAATCTCAGGGTTATAGGTTTATGCTTATAGGTTCATACTTATGGCTTTATGCTTATGGTGTCACGTTTATGGCTTCACGTTTATGGTTTCATATTTAGGTTTCACATTTATAGCTTCATGTTTATGGCTTCATGTTTATGGTTTCATACTTATGGCTTCACATTTATAGCTTCATACTTATGGTTTCGTGTTTATTACTTAAACAGATAAACGTGACGCCATACGACATAAAGCTGAAATCATAAATCCAAAATCTGTTCCAGTTCCTTGAAAGTTATACGCCCTTCGTACAACGCCTTACCGAAAATAACGGCAGGTACGCCTGCCGCTTCCAGCCGGCGGATATCGTCGGCACAACTCACCCCCCCACTGGCAATGAGGCAGAGTCCGGGATGCGCTTCCAATATTTCCTTATACAGAGCCGTAGAAGGACCTTGCAACATACCGTCACAGTTAATGTCCGTACAGATAACTTTGCGGATGCCTTTCTCTACATAATCTTGCAGGAAGGGGAACAACTCGCAAGGGCTCTCGTCTTTCCAACCGTTGACGGCAATTTTACGGTCTTTTACATCGGCGCCGAGAATGATTTTCTCCGGACCATATGTTTGCAGCCAGTGGCAGAAACGTTCGGGGTTCTTCACGGCAATACTGCCGCCCGTCACCATTTGCGCACCGTTTTCAAACGCAATCACCAAATCTTCATCGCTCTTTACGCCGCCACCGAAGTCGATAATCAAGGAAGTGCGCGAGGCTATCTGCTCCAGTGTGCGGTAGTTCACCACATGGTGGGAAGCAGCACCGTCGAGGTCTACCACATGAAGGCGACGGATGCCGTGCGCTTCAAGTTCTTTGGCTACTTCTACGGGATTCTCATTATACACCTTCTTGCTATCATAGTCGCCCTGAGAAAGGCGTACGCACTTTCCGTCGATGATGTCGATAGCGGGAATCAGTTCTATCATACCTTTTTATTTAATAACAACAGCTACAAGTCCAGGAAGTTCTGCAAGATGCGTTCGCCCACACTCCCGCTCTTCTCGGGGTGGAACTGGGTGGCATAGTAATTGTCCTTGTGCAAGGCGGCACTGAACGGAAGTATGTAGTCCGTCACGGCAGCCGTGCAGTCATTGACCGGAACATAGAAGCTATGTACGAAATAGACGAACTCTTCCTTCGTAAATCCTTTGAACAAATCGCTGCCGGTCTGCGAAATCGTGTTCCAACCCATATGAGGCACTTTATCTTCGTGCCTTTGCGATACAAAACGTTTTACATCGGTATCAAAGATGCCGAGACAATCCACGTTTCCTTCTTCCGAGTGACGGCACATCAGTTGCATGCCCAGGCAGATGCCCAGCACCGGCTGGCGTAGCTCTTTTATCAGCCTGCCCATACCGCCGGCGTTCAGAAACTCCATAGTCGTTTCTGCCTCGCCCACTCCGGGAAAGATAACTTTATCCGCAGCACGCAGCACTGCTTCATCCGCCGTTATCTCCGCCTCGACGCCCAAACGTTTCAAAGCATAATCTACCGAACGGATATTACCCGCATTATATTTAATGATTGCAACCTTCATTAGCTACCAAATTTACAGTGATTAGTGCCCGGTGGCTGTTTTACGTTTCCTGCGGCATACCGGCACGACTTCATAAATAAACCACCAGCCTCTAACCGCTAATTGAATATCACGGTTTTATTCTTATATGCCAATATCTTGCGCTCGATATGCTTCTGGACGGCACGGGAGAGGACAATCTTTTCCAAATCCTTACCTTTATTTACCAAATCCTGCACGGTGTCCTTATGCGTGATGCGCACTACATCTTGTTCGATAATAGGGCCTGCATCCAGCTCCGTAGTAACATAGTGGCTGGTAGCGCCGATAATCTTTACCCCTCGCTCGAACGCCGCATGATAAGGTTTCGCTCCCACGAATGCCGGCAGGAAGGAGTGGTGGATATTGATAATGCGGTTGGGATAAGCATTTATCATCTGCTCGGAAATAACCTGCATGTAACGCGCCAGCACGATGAAGTTTACTTTATGCTTGGCAAGCAGTTCCATTTCTTTTTTCTCCTGCTCTTCCTTCGTTTCCTTAGTGATAGGGAAAAGGTGGAAGGGGATGCCGAAACGTTCTGCCACGTGCTGCAAGTCGGGATGATTGCTTATTATAAGAGGTATCTCTACATTCCACTCGCCCGCCGTATAGCGCGCCAGCAAGTCGAACAGGCAGTGCGACATCTTCGACACGAAGATAGCCATGCGCGGCTTTGTGTCCGAGAAGTAAAGACGGAAACTCATTCCATACTTCTGCGCATACAGTGTTTCAAAATAATCCTCTATTTTCTCCTGGGGAACCAGGAAGTTTTCCAATTCCCACTCGATACGCATGAAAAAGATATTCTCTACATGGTCTACATACTGGTCCAGATAGATAATATTCCCTTTGTTCACCGTTATAAAGTCCGTCACTTCTGCCAGGATGCCCGGTTTATCGGGACAGTGAAGCAACAGTTTGGCTGTTTTCATCATCCTAAAATCTCTTTTTATCGTTTTCCAATTACAACATTCTTGTTTTGAGTTCGCAAAAATAACGATTTATTGCAAAAAAACGAAGTTTTCGAGCAGAAAGTTTAAAAACAGGTATAAAATGTTTCGTTTTCTCCAAAAACGTATTTTCAACCGGGTGCTAAACATTACATAAACAGTGTATAAACGCTTTTCTAAATAGTTGTTAAATAGCAGTACTCCCACTCTATACAATATTCTCACAATGAGGATATAAAGCCAACACTGCCAAAAGCTGTCGAAAAAAAGTTCGTCACAGCTATTGCAGGTTCCCAAAAAACACCTACCTTTGCAACCGCAATCGAGAGAGATAGCAACGATACAATGAAATTATGGTGCGTTAGTTCAGCTGGTTAGAATACATGCCTGTCACGCATGGGGTCACGGGTTCGAGTCCCGTACGCACCGCGAAAGCAAATAGCAAATTAAATAAAAAGCTCTGAAATCCTCGAATTTCAGAGCTTTTTATTTTTCTCCGCTTCAACTAAGATAACGGCTTAGGCAATCTTCACACGGCTTGCCCGCGATTGGTAAAAAACTGACAATAACCGAGTTCAATAGAATTTCCCTCCATTATAGTCTTTATCTACCAATGGCTTTCCTATATCTCGCAAGGCAGGGAAATCCCTATACAGTCGTGTTATCGATATACTTGATAACTTTGGCAGGTACTCCCCCTACGATTGCATTTGCCGGAACATCTTTTGTTATTACCGCACCGGCAGCCACCACCGCATTATCGCCAACCGTTACCCCTTGCAGGATAGTGGAATTGGAACCGACCCACACATTTTTACCAAGCACGATAGGCGCAGGATAGGTGGTATGGCGGTGTTCCGGTGCAAGTCCGTGGTTGAGTGTTGCAAAAACCACGTTGTGCCCTATCTGGCAGCCGTCGCCCAGCGTAACGCCGCCGTGGTCTTGGAAATGGCAGCAGGCATTGATGAACACATTATTGCCGACTTCGATATTTTTCCCGAAATCCGTATAAAACGGCGGAAACACACGGAGCGAAGACGGAACGGGTTTCCCGAAAAGTTCGGACAGCAATGCCCGTACCTCGTCCGGAGTATGATAGGAAGCATTCAGCCTAAATGTGATACGCCGCGCCTCATTGCTCATTTCATCCATAAAGAGATGTATATCTTCCGTATCGAGGGCTTTCCGTGTTTTTACATATTCTAAAAAATCATTCAGTAACATAGCAGATATAATTAAACCGTTTTTTTGATTATTGCATTGTTCCTTTCAAATGGCATACTTGCGCCCGCACAAATCACTCACGAAGTCCGGAGCATCGAAATCGCCCACCACCGGCAATGCCCTGTCGCAAGAGGCAATCAGCGCCATATCTTCGTCCGACAGCCGGAAATCGAGCGAGTGGAAATTCTCCTCCATACGTTCCCTGTGCACCGATTTCGGAATTGCGGCGATACCCCGCTGCGTAAGCCAGCGGAGAGCAATCTGCGCAACGCTTTTCCCGTATTTCGCAGCCAGCAGAGCCAGTGCCTCATTCCGGAAGAAATCATTCTTCCCCTCGGCGAACGGCGACCATGCCTCCACCAGCACACCCTTGCTGCCGGCATACTGCTGCATGGCCTGCTGCTGGTTAAAGAGATGCGTCTCTACCTGGTTCACTGCCGGAACGACTTCAAAATGAGCCATTAAATCTGCCAAACGTGGAATACGGAAGTTACAAACACCCACAGCGCGGACACGCCCCTCACGATAGAGCCTCTCCATAGCCTTCCATGCCCCGAACACATCCCCGAAAGGCATATGGAGGAGATAAAGGTCCAGATAATCCATTCCCAGGCGGGCAAGAGAACGGTCGAACGCCCGCAGCGTCTGCTCGTATCCCATATCCTGAATCCAGACTTTGGAAGTGATGAAAAACTCGCTGCGGGGTACACCGCTCACCTCCACGGCTTTACCCACCGCTTCCTCATTCAGGTACACCGCCGCCGTATCAATCAGGCGGTAACCCGTGGCTATCGCCTCGCCTACACACCGCCGGCACAAGCCGGCATCTTCCATTTGATACACGCCATATCCCAGCAGCGGCATCCGGACACCATTATTCAATGTTACATATTCCATATAATATAGTGTTAGTTTATAAATCGTTATTCGTAATCGCACTGCAAATGTAGGCGGATAGTCATGGAGGGGATGTAGACGGATTACGGACATTTGTAACCTATTTACTGATAATCCGCCAAGCGATATACTACGTATAATTTTATTCTTTACATTTGTGCAGGACTAAATGAATACGCCTTATGAAAGAAGTTATCAAACTGGATACGGTAGACCAGTACAACCAGCTCTTCGGGCTCGAGACGCTGCATCCGCTGGTAAGTGTAGTAAACCTGTCGGAAGCCACCGGGTTCCCCACGCATTTTACGCTGAACTACGGAGTGTATGCGCTTTTCCTGAAAAACACGAAATGCGGAGACATCCGCTACGGCAGGCAGGTTTACGACTATCAGGAAGGAACGGTCACCAGCTTTGCACCGGGGCAAGTCGTTGAAACGGAGATGCAGCAAGGAATAAAGCCGGACGCCCACGGGCTCCTGTTTCATCCGGATTTGATTAGGGGAACTTCTTTGGGGCAAGACATCAAGCGCTATTCGTTCTTTTCGTATGCCTCGGCCGAAGCCCTGCACTTGTCCGAGGAAGAAAAGGGAATATTCATGGACTGTCTGGAGAAAATAAAAATGGAGCTCCAGCATCCAATCGACAAACACAGCAAGCGCCTGATTTCACGGAATATCGAACTGCTGCTGGATTACTGCATGCGTTTCTACGAAAGGCAGTTCATCACCCGTTCGGAGAGCAACAAAAGCGTGCTGGTAAAATTCGAAACCTTGCTCGACGACTATTTCCAAAGCGACAAGCCGCAGACGGACGGGCTTCCCTCGGTAAAGTATTTTGCAGACAAGGTATTTCTGTCTCCCAACTATTTCGGCGACCTCATCAAGAAAGAAACGGGAAAAAGCGCACAGGAATACATCCAGACCAAGATGATAGACCTTGCCAAAGAAATGATTGCCGGAACGGAAAAGACCGTCAGCCAGATTGCCTATGAGCTGGGCTTCCAGTACTCGCAGCACTTCAACCGCATCTTCAAGAAGAATGTAGGATATACGCCCGGAGAATACCGGAAGTTGCAAGCCTAACCGTACCGGGCTTGCTTCTTTTATTCATTACTTTTAATATTCTTTGGAACGGCATCGGCTATATAGGTGATATATTATGACGAAAGAAATCCTTAAAAACCACTCTGTTTGCGGTAACCGGAAACTCAGTAGGGTGCAGAAAGGGACGGACGTCCGCATGCTTCCCGGCAAGGGGGCAGGCATCGAACCGAAAGACAAGGAATACGGAATGCGGCAGTAACGCCGTTACAAAGCAAGATATGCGGGGAACACCCTTATGGAAAAAAAGACACTGAATATAGAGACTGTACACCAATGCAACTGCTGCCTGGGGTATAAGACGCTGCATCCGCTGGTAAGCGTCATCGACCTATCTCCGGCCAGCCTGGAACAGCGCACCGTAAAATGCGGGTTCTATACGATTATCCTGATAGAAGGGGAAGCCGGAGACTATGCGTACGGGCGCAAATACTACGATTACTCCAATGCCTCGCTGATATTCCGCACGCCGGGAGAGTCCATAAAGCTGGATACGGACAACCTGCCTGCCCGCAAAGGCAGGCTGCTGGCATTTCATCCGGACTTGATAGCCTGCACGGCACTGGGCGGGCACATCGGAGACTACTCGTTCTTTTTCTATAAGCCGGACGAATCGCTGCACCTTTCGCTGCGCGAAAAGACGAAAGTCATGGAGTGTACCGACCACATCCGGGAGGAGCTTCAGCATGCCATAGACTGCCACAGCAAGACCCTGATTTCGCGCTACATCGAACTGCTGCTGGATTACTGCACACGCTTCTACGAGCGCCAGTTTATCACCCGTTGCGAAGCCAACCAGGTAATCCTGCACAGAACAGACCTGCTGCTGGATGAATACATCCGGTCTGGCAAGTTGGAAAGCGGCATACTGCCCTCACTGGAATACTGTGCAGACGCCCTTCATCTGTCGCCCAGCTATTTCAGCGACCTGCTGAGGTTCGAAACCGGAAAAAGCATCCGTGAATATTTTCAACTGATGCGGCTGGAGGCTTCCAAAAGGATGTTGCTGGATAAAGACAATACGGTAGGCATGGTAGCCCGGAAATTAGGTTATGCAAATACACCGTATTTCGCCGCCCTGTTCAAGAAGCTGACAGGAATGACGCCCGCAGAATACAGGCACGCGCAAAACTGACAACACCCCTGCCCGCATACGGAGCCGGGGAGGGAAAGGCTCCGGTACAGATATGCCGAAGCCGTACCCCGTCATTCGCTCTCTTTCGGCGCATCCGCACACGGCGGATTTCCTATTTCCCGGAAGAAGGGCTTATGTAATCTTCCTTGATAAACTCGTCGTATACCCTCTTAGGGTGGTCGAACGGAGCGACCCCGATGCGGTCTTCCTTGAAATTCTCACGGCGGAACTGTTTCAGCTTTACATTATCCTCGGCATATTCCCTCAGTTTTCTCTTTTCGTGTCCGTACAGCGAACTGTCGAGCACCTCCGATTCCAAAAGGCTCTCTTTGGGAGTGATTACAGGCAGCAGTTTCTGTTCCAACAAGCCCCGGTAGGCTCCATTGTACTCGCACCAAACATTGTCTCCCGTTACAAATATACGGTAAGTGTAACTGGACCACGCCGTCTTGATGTTGATTTCACGCGCATAAATCTCGATTGATGCTTCCGAATCATAACTACGATCGCGAATTACAACCGATTTCCTTCCCGAGATGTCCTCCTTTACAACGGTTGTCCACCTCTCGCTATTCAGAATTTCGTCAACGATTTCCGACAGCTTTTCCTTGATTTCAAATTGTATTCTCATTTTCTTTGCCTGTGGGTCAGGACTTATTAAAACACTCCCTATTACAACGTTCTAAGTTAATGAAATTCCATATAAAAAACAACTAAAAACCGATTTTTCATGCTCTTTATGTAATAATTACGGATAATCGGCCGCCATACCGCATAAATATGTTACAGATATTCCCATTTATCCACGCATATCCTAAACCAAGTATCCCTGCCGGTTGTTGTACCTGCATAACTCTAAAACTTAACAGATATGATTAATTATGTGGATAAAATGGCAGATGCCCTGGTGGATGTATTGAAGTATTCTAACCAAGACGTAGCCTGGGTAGAACCCGGCGACATGAAACCCGGCGACGGAGTACAACCCGAATGGTTCTACCCGGCAATAGAGAGCGCAGAGTATTCCGAGATTACCGCTATCCTGCAATACACCCAGCAGGAGGCGGTTTTCGAAGACGAGATAGGCGAGTTGATGCTGGGCATCGCCCTGGTGGAGATGAAACACTACGCACACATACAAGATGCTATCGTAGCATTGGGCGGAACCCTGCCCAAGCCTTACGACAACCGGCATGTAAATCTGGGCGAGACACCCGTCGAGGCGCTCACCCTCGCCGCCCGTTCGGAGGTTGCCACTATCGGATTCTACCAATCGGTAAAGGAACGTATCACCGCCGCCACTCCTACGGCAGACATCGCCCGCAAGCTGCTCACGAAACTGATTGCAGACGAAAGCCTGCACCTCCGGTTGCTTACCCGGCAACTAAGGCAAACGGTAGGCGACGGCAAGGAGTACGATGAAATAATGAAGAAGATATCGGATAACAGCGAGGACATCTCCGCCTATATCAATCCAGATAAATAACTTCCCCTATCACGGGCATCAGTACATCCAGCGAATCCTTTTCTTTCAGGTCTGCGGCATTCTTCAACGGTTCATCCCAACGGTGTCTTGCCAAGGCATACTTCGAGTGATGAACCGTGAGGTATCTCTCCGCTCCCAAGTCCTTGGCTGCCCGGGCAAGGTAGCCGGGCATGGTATGGATATACTTCCATGCCTCATTATACTGCCCATTCTCCAGGATAGCCAGGTCGATGCCCGGATATTTCTTACCGATTTCCGCAAAACGCGTATCGTATCCGCCGTCTCCGCCCATGTAAATCTTCTGCGAGGGAGCCTCTACAAGAAAAGAAGCCCAAAGGGACTGGTTGGATTTCAGGAACCGCCCGGAGAAATGGCGTGAAGGCAGGCAGTGCATAAGGAAACCTTCGTCGAACACGGCATCTTCGAACCAGTCCAGCTCTACCAGGCGCGCCTTGTCGAATCCCCAATATTCGAAATATTCGCCTACCCCCAACGGGCAGACCACCTTGCCTACACGCTCCTTCAACTGCACGACGGTATTATAGTCCAAATGGTCCCAATGGTCGTGCGTGACAACCAGGTAATCGATACCGGGCATGTCCTCCGGCTTATAGATATCGGTTCCCGCAAACGGCCTGTTAAGGAAAGAAAGCGGGGCGGCCGAACAGAATACGGGGTCTACCAGTATCCGCTTGCCGTCCAACTGGATATAATAAGAAGAATGACCGAACCACACCAGTACATTCTTCTCCCGTCCTATGCTTTCCAAATCCGTCTTAACGGCGGGGACTTCCTTTTGTGGGCGTACCCCCTCCGCTTTCTTGAAAACAAAATCCCATAAAGCCCCCAGGCGACCCCTGCCGGATGTCATCATCGGCGTTGCATGCAGGTTACGGAACTGCCCCTCTTTATAATGAGGCGATTTCTTAATCCGCTCCAACCGCTCTCCCTGCGGAATTCTTCCGAACTGCGGCTGGTTGACGAACACGACGCCCGCCACCCCTACCGCGATAACGATGCCTGCTATTATTCCTATTATCATATGTTTTCTCTTCTTTTTCTGCGATTTCATATTCCGAACACATTAAACCGTCTGCAAATATAGCCCGGTTTCTCGGGTTTACCAATATACGGATTACGGATGTTGTTGCCTATATTACGGTTTTTCTTAGATAAATCACTACCTTTGCGGCAAATTTACGGATAAACGAACTATAAACAAGAGGGAAATGAGCGTACACGATTTATGTTGCATAGGTTATATCACACAAGACAAGATAGTTACCGCCAAAAGTACAGTATATATGCCGGGCGGCACATCTTTCTATTTCGCACATGCCATTAAGCGCCTCGACCCGAAAGGCTTTTTACTGGTAACCGCCCTTGCCGATGCAGACAAGGCCGCCGTGGAGGATATACGGGAAGAAGGCATCGAAGTAAAGACACTGCCCACCGCTCATTCCGTCTGTTTCGAAAACATATACGGAGAGAACCAGAACGAACGGACGCAGCGTGTCACGGCAAAGGCCGACCCGTTTACAATAGAAGGCCTGCGGGATGTCAGCGCCCGGATTATCCACTTAGGCAGCCTGCTTGCCGATGATTTTTCATTGGACGTCATCAAATACCTGTCGGGCAAAGGGCTGCTGTCGGTAGACGTCCAGGGGTTTCTGCGCAAGGTAGACAACGAAAAGGTGCTGCCCGTGGACTGGGCGGAGAAAAGGGAAGCCCTGAAACATATCCATATACTGAAAGCCAACGAAACTGAAATGGAAGTCCTTACCGGATGCAGTAACCCCCGCGAAGCCGCCCTGCTCATAGCCGACTGGGGCGTGAAAGAAGTGCTGCTGACGCTGGGCGACAAAGGTTCGCTGATATACGCCAAGGGGCAGTTCTATGAAATCCCCGCCTACTACGCCCTGCAAATAGTGGACGCCACAGGCTGCGGAGACACCTACATGGTAGGCTACCTGTACATGCGGAACAAAGGAGCATCCTACCGGGAAGCAGGCTGTTTCGCCGCCGCCATGTGCACTATCAAGCTGCAAATGCACGGGCCGTTCTGCGGAACCGAATCCGAAGTCAGAAAGATAATCAATCCCGCATAACGGACAGGTGGAGGAGCCGCACCGGACGACACACAAAAGTATCGCCGAAAACAGGCACGTATTTGCTTATTATTCCTACCTTTGCGGAAGATTCACATACTATGGAAAAAAGACTATTGCAGGAAGCAGACAAGGAGAGGCTGTTCGGCATCCCCCTGTTCCGGGATTTGCCGCACAACATCAAGCTATCGCTGCTGGATAAGCTGGATTATGCCGTGTACGATGCCAAGAAGAAAGACATCATAGCCTCACAAGGTATCCCCTGTAAAAAGGGATATTCAGTAAATGTCCCTAAAAATCAAGATGGCATATGAAGATGATAGAGCATACTCACTTCATATGCCATTTTTATAGTCCTATTCCTGTAATTTCTCACACAATCTTACCCTACAAGACATGACGCTCGGGAAGAAGTCTGAAGACATCTTCTGCCTCTGCCTGTAAAATCATATCATGCCGCTTTCACCGTCCTGTTCCTGATCTTGTCTATCATCAGTACGGCATTTGCCGTATGTATTCCAAAGAAAATCCACAGGATTTCC
>NZ_KB894146.1 GCF_000374365.1 Bacteroides gallinarum DSM 18171 = JCM 13658 | reverse complement strand
AGGCCTGCGGCTTTTGCCATGCGTTCAAACGGGAACACTGAGTGAAGCCTGCCAAGCTCACTCTCATTAAAACTTTTGCGGTATTTTTCCAGAACATCAAATTCTGTGAAGCCCAAAGTTGGGTGAATTTCGGAAATATTTTGTATCTTAGCCATATCTTAGTCGGGGAATTTCCCCCGTTTTGGCCTTCAAACCTTATTTGCGGGGGAATACCTAAAGATACAAAAAAGCCAGCTAATTCGCAATATTTTGTGTATGAATTAGTTGGCTGATTTTATATTATTTACTGAATGTCCCTAGGGTTGACTACATTAGAGAAACTGAAAGCCTTTCTTATGCATCAGATATATAGGAACAATACCACTAATGTAATTAGCAACATCCATTCAATAGAAGCTAAGTTTGCTTCAATTTATAATTATATAGAAAAACTTGAAACCAAAGAAGACACAGTTTTAGGTTATCATTGTTCAGCATTCCTTTCAAGTTATGATTCTCCATTAGATGCAATAAGGGATAGTTTGTTGCGTGCAAATGATAAAACTAAGTGGATTAACGATTTTACAAGTGAATTATGCCGATCCTATTCTTTGATGTGTGAAATCGAGAGTACTTGGCACCTATTTAATAGTCCTATATCAGACGTATGCATCCTTGACAAAGCTAATTCTATGCCATTGGTACTTAAATTATGTCATTATAATAGTAACGGAACAAATCTGAAAAACATTCCGGCAATTGATAATGCGCTGAAATTGGTAGAGAAAATATTATTCAAAATGACTTATACACTGGGGAGTTATCGTACCAATAATTTAATAACCATAGCCAAGAATTATAAATCTGATGGATATGAAAATCTCATATCAGAACTCACAGACAAGAGTCTCCACGGATTTAAGTGGTACTGGAATTTTAATGGAGATTGTTTGCGATACTTTACTGTAAATAAGTATCATTATCATAGAGATTTGAGATATGTTCTATATAAATATGAAAACAATTTACGTGTAAAAGCACGTCAGCCTCTACTGTCACCTGATGAATGCACTAATGTTTTTCGTGATGTTTCTGTATCAAATACATTAGACCATATTACCCCACAAACGCCTGATTTTACAGAATATTCTGATGAATTTTGTAATGATTATCTTAACAATATAGGTAATTTGTCTCTTCTTACATGGGGAAATAACTCTTCCAAGAAAAATCATAATCCTGCAGATAATGATGTAATGGAAATGTATAATAGTATTTTCTATTCACATAAAGAAATATATGAAACACTTAAAAGAGACAAACAATGGAATGAAACACAGATAGAAGAACGTAGAGATAAGATAGTCAGATTTATTAAAGAAAATTGGTTGAACTGATTTATATGTTATAGGATGAGATCCATAGAAGAGAAGTGAGCATTTATTTGTAGTATAATTTGATTGATGTAATCTCAGTAAAGTTGAAAGTCTAAATATAGTATCTGAACTTCGATAGATAACTATATTTAGACTTTTAATCTATTTTGTCTTATATAAAGAAATGACAGGCCTGAACTTATGCTCTTGAATCTTCGGTGTCTCCTGAATAGTACTTGACTGCATGGAATAAAGCCAAGCCTTATTCTTCTTTTGCCCTTCCACTTCAGTAGAAGACCATAACCAGCATTCACCCGGATTCAGATTAATCGGAGTTCCACCGACTTCAGTTATACATTCATTAATCTGATGCCGGACAGCGAACAGATAAGAGAGCTGCCGGACAGAAGGAATATAGGCTGATTGTCCATAACTCCACAAATCAAAAGACTTGATAGCCATTGGTGATTGGACTTCATCATTATTGAACAAAGAATAGGTATTCTCATTTCCGTCCTCATCAGTCAATGATGCAGAAGTACCCTGATCAATACCAAGACTGTCGGCAAAAGCCAGCGGTTCCATATCATGAATGTAAACTGCATAACCGAGATTGTCAGCATCAGGACTACGGTTTACATGGAAAACTATGGCAACAGCTTTCTTGTCAGATTGCTTGAATTTGTCCATGGACAATATATTTCCGTCCGAACAAACCACATTGCCAACCTGAAGGGAAGATAACAGTTCGGTAACATCTTCATGTTCACAATGACAGGAAGTGAGCAACAGCCCACTCCATGCCAGAATCGGTAATAAAAATCTTTTCAGCTTCATAACAGTGGGATTTCAAATGACCTGATAACACATTGTGCTTCCTTATCCATAATGAACCAGTATTCAGAGCAGTACGGTTGTCCGTCAGAATCAGTGGCTTCATACTCTATCTTTACCTTCCAACCGCTGAACGGCTTGCGTTCCTGCCTAGCTTCATCACCTGCAGGCTTCAGTTCTTCTGTAAACATCAGAGAGCGGAGGGCTGTCATGGCATCCATCTGACGTTTCATCTGTCCGGACATCCCGTGACATTCTGAATCTGGATTATCAAAATCCGTATTCTCCATAAACCTGCGGCTGATTTTCATCATGGCTACAGAAAGAGCCATCTTCTCTTTCATGGTAACATACTCACGGCCAAATACAGAATCCGGTTTGCTAATACCGACAATCTTTACGGATTCTGGATTGTCCACTGAAGCCATCAGTGCCTTTTTGGCCATATCCTGTGCCTTATTCTCACTATTGTCCGAGCAGCCGGTTCCCATTCCGAGCAGAACTGCCACTGCAGGCAGTATCAGAAGTTTCTTTCCCTGTTTCATATCTTTACGATTTGAAGTTTGTCCGGAGCCAGACCGAGGCGTTTGCGGTAAATGGAACCGTCCTCCCGGTACATTTCCAGTTCTGATGAAGTAATGTTCTTCTCACAAAGCTCTTTCGCCTCGTCCAGTGTCAGCTGATGGCCGCCTATATTCCTCCATATGGCGAAGGAACATGGTGCTTCCTGGTTGCTGTAGTTTGAACAGTTGAAAGCCCTTGTTCCCACACGTACTTCGCCGCCGCAGTGCGGACACCTGCCGATAACAGACTGCATATTGACTGCACCGTCATCGGCAAGTTCCAGCACTGTCGGGAAAGTCTTTCCTTCCTTGGTGGAAAAGCCGTCCAGAAGGATACGGCGTTTCTCCAGAAAATCAGTAATCTCCCCGTCATTCATTTTCCGGTTGCCGATGATGGCATTGATGTTGAGCACACAAGAAGGATGCTCACCTGTGTTGTTTTCGCAGCGATACCCCTTACAGGTCTTCACCACGTTGCCGCCGCAGAACGGACAGCGTCCTATAATCTTCTTTTCTGAATCCATATTCCTGATAAATTACAATGTTTGAATTAATTGAATGAGAACCCCCGGTTCCAGTCCGCAACGATTCCTCCTATGATGTTCTTGCCGGACATCACGCTTGCCCATCCTTCCGGGTCAAGAGAGAACCAGAGGTCGTTCCATGAGAGTGTGCGTACCTGCCATGCCAGGATAAAGAGGTCGGTATTAACAGCCTCCAGTCTGGTCAGTACCTCGTTTGCTATGTAATACCGCTCGGAAGAACTGAGCAGGTTTACCTTGTGCTTCTCCTTGCCTCCGTCAGAACCACCTGTATCATAGCTTCCGGAAGTCACCAGCTGCTTCATGAACGGATAAAGCGCAGCCATCTGGGTTGCGGCATCAGCCAGCTCGTCCGAGACGATTGCAGCAATGGCCGTTCCCTTCAGGTTACTGCCGACCGATTTGAGCAGCAGGCTACAGTTCTGAGGTATCTCCGTGGCCACCAGTTCCCCGGCACGCTTAATCTGATAGAGATTCTGCATGGCACCCTGTGCATTGGAAAGATATTCCAGCATCTTCTCCTCCACACTGTGTACCCTGTCGAGAGCGACCGTTACGGCAGTCTCGGCAGCAATGATTTTCTCATGAGCCTTCTGACGTTTGTCATAGATATTCTTCAGAGTGGAAGTCTGTGCAAAGACAGCCCCCGTCAGAGTCGGGTCTGTCTGTTGTGCAAAAGTGTCTGTACCTTTCAGCAGAAAAAGAGCAAGGGCAGCCACTACCATTATTCTTATCTTGATTTTGTCCATATCATTCAGATTTTACGTCCTTTATTCCTTTGTTCGCTCAGATTCTGTTCACGTTCCTCTTTGTGTGGTGAAATCACCGGCTCCATCGGCCTGTTCAGCAGACAGTCGTTCCAGTCCTTGAAAGCCTTTGGAGGAAGCCACTGTCCCATACGGTAGCGGATGTTCAGCTGCCTGGCAACCTGGGCCAGCAGGGGACGGTTCATGTCAGGGTCGAATACCTTTCCCTTCGCTTCAATCCGGATGCCGCCGTCAGTCCTGCTTATCTTCATCTGAATACCTTCCTGCAGAGCCATCATGCGCAGTCCGTATATCCTCCCGGCCAGGTCATTGTCAAAACAGTCGAAGGCACGTGCATTGGGAAAGCGTTCCATAACTCCGGTTATCTGCCGGTCGGAAAATGTGCCGCCCAGTGAAACCAGAGCTGCACTGTCCCCAATTTGTATCCGGTTCATCTGGTAGAAGGCCATGGCATCAAATGCAGATTCACAGAAGAACACGCTTCTTACATTGTCCGGACTGATACCCGAAGGAACAGCCACCCATGCCGAGGATGACGAATCCGTACCGGCAGCCTTCGACTTATAACCGCCATGTCCTCTGATTTCATACCCCCTGACTTCATTTCCCTTTCCGTCAGTATATGGGAATCCGATATTGTAGCCTTCAAACTTCACGTTGTTCCTGTCCCTTATAAGGGAAATAAAGGGCGAAAGAGCCGTTACGGTCGCTTTGGACAGTCCGCACCGGAAAAACAGTCCCGGTATTTTACCTGTATCAACCGGCTTCACCTCATATCTGGAAGCGTCAAACACACCGCATGATTTTCCTGCCGATTTAACATACTCTCTGTCCTCCCTGTATTCAGGTTCAGGCATGTTGGCGAAACGTGCCATGACCTTGGCTATCTTCTGCCACTCATCTTTTCCGGATACTGTAAAGGAAGACAGATTCTCACGTATGAGTGTCACCACATCGCCCTTGGAACCGTCACGCCGGAAGAAGGTCTGTGCCGCCTTGTCGTTGGGATGGCTGACAATCAGTGTATCCCTCCTGTTACCGCCTTCACCGAGTACCAGCTCGATGTAACGTCCGACACCGGCTTTCCTGTCCAGACGGTAGCCCAGGGCATATGCAATGTCATCAATTCCCACACGGGATTTCATTTCCCTGAAATTAACTTTGTAGTCACTCATGCTTTCCGATTTAAGATGTTATACAGAATTTCATATACTAAGCCCTGTACCGGCATTCCGGTTCCTGCCCATCATGGTTATCTCCGGTTCGTATGTCTTCCGTGCCGTCATGTTCAGGAAAGCCTCCTTGTCCTTCCAGTCCGTAAGCTGGAAGAATGTCCTGGCCGTTTCCCTGGAAACCTTCTTCAGCCCCAGCTCCACGCCATCGTATGACGCACGGATGGCATAGTCTCCGGAACGGGTCTTGACAATGGCCGCATTTTTGAAAGGCATCTCCTCGTCCGCACTGACTGGAGCCAGCGGATCATTCTTTGCCAGATAAGGCTGTTTGCCGAGAGCCAGACGCTGTCTGTCCACATGGTCAAGAATCAGGTCGGAAGCCTTGTTCACGTCAGCCATGACCGATACGATAAACTTCGGTTCCTGTTTCAGTACACCAATCCACGAGTCCAGATAAGCAGCCGAGTTGTCCGTTATCCTGGAATCAAAGCCCATGGAATGGCTGATCATGGCAGCCGTAAGTTCCGCCACCAGCTCCTCCTTGGCGTATTTCGGGTCACCGAACCTGCCGCCCATCTCCCTGTTCAGACGCTCCGGTGTCATGGTGGAGTGAGTCATTTCATGCAGCATGGTGGAATAATACTCCATTCCGCCACGATATGTTTCTTCAGGAGAATCACCGATATTGAACTGCGCCTTCATGGGCAGCACCACAATATCCTTCGAGGGAGAATAATAGGCACCGTTCTCACGCTTGTCGGCATGTATCGGACAAAGCCACTGCTGCGTCTCCACCATACGGTCGAGTGCGGCATGGGTGTACATACCTTCCGTATCCCTAAGCTCCGGAACCTTGAATCTGTCCAATAACTTCTGCATCCTCTCCGGCTGCACTTCTGCCAGATTGGTCTGTGCCACATTGTACACCGGGAATGACTTGATGAAAGGAATGACATCCATATCCTTCTTCTCTTCCTTGCTCATTGCACGGTATTCCTCCGTGCTTATCCTCTTGCCGTGACTGTCCTTTATCATCATATCCCAGTACACCACCGGGAAGGCCTTTTCACCCCTCAGGACATGAGCCTTCAGGTTATGTGCCTGCTTGAAGGTCAGATATACCGGAAGCTGGTAGTTCATGGCTGCGGTATGCATCTGAAGGAAGAAGGAATTGGAACCGGAATAGTTGCGGCCACCCACATTCTGCGGAAGTCCGGCATAACCCGATGCACCGCCAATCCATCCCTGTTTCCATCCGGTATCCTTCATCTGCTGCATACGCTCAATCATCATTGCAGCGAAGCGGTCTATGGCCGCCTGTCCGCTGTTTCCCTGAGAGTCAGTTCCAGATGCCATAGCTGTCGTCATCCATTACCTGACGGTCCATCTGCTCGATGTCCGTCTGTTCCACATAGAACTCGGCCGATTCATCCGAAGGGTCCGTACCGTGTGACCGGCACCACTCCAGATAATCATCTGCATTCTCACTGTCCATAACAAAGCGGAGGAAACCTATCTTGCCCTCCTGCAGGAGCTCCACAAGCTCCTCATGATTCATTTTAGCTGACATATCTTATAGCTTTAGTTTATTACATGAAATTGATGAAACAACTCTGATTATGTTACATTTTCATAGAAGCCGTTTTCTCCACCTTTGCGGTGTTGGCTGCAAGCATACCGGTTATTTCCGTATTCAGGTACTTGGCCGCAATCTGTTCCCTTGTGGCCGTCTTGGTCTTGAAAAGCGAATAGCCGTCATCAAAGGAGATTTCATGCCGGGAAGTCTGTCCTTTCTCTCCGAGGTCAACCGACACCTTCCACTTGTTGTCGTTCCTGTCCTTGGCCACACGCACACCTTTGGGGTCAACACCTTCAGGAAGCTGATACTTCTCGTATGCGGATTTCAGATGCAGACGTTCCCCGAAGTTCTTTTCAATAAGCTGGTTTGGAGTGGCCACCCTGTCGAAGTAGGCATTCAGGTCCTGGCGTGAAGCCACGGCAGACATGTTCGTATCCCCAACCTGAACATAGAACTTGTATTTCCCAAAGTCAGGACGCTGCTCGTCCTTCTCCTTATAGACATTGAACTTGTTTACGGTTATAGAGCCGTCCGGTCCTGCAATCTCCATTGGCATACGGAAGGCTTCCTCAGATACCTTCGGCATCAGCTTTGTCGGATAGTAGCGTTCCATCAGCTGCGGCACCGTCATTTCCTTATTCTGGTAGGCCGCAAGGTCGGCTGCATCCATCTTCTGCGGCTTGAGCTGCTGTCCGTCAATTTTTGCGGTAAAGTACCAGTCGGCAGGATTGGTGGTACTCTGGTAGGCATGACCATGAGTTACCTTTTCACCGTTGGCAGTCACCATCTGCGGCTCACGGGGCTTTCGTTCCTGGGCTGTTTCCGTTTTCTGTCCGTCCTTCTTTTCGGTCTTTACTTCATTATCCGTCCCGGTCTCAGCTTTGGTTTCGGCTTTGGCCTTCGACTTCTTTTCCCTTGCAGGTTTTACATCAATAGTGTTCTCCACTGTTCTGTCAGGAGCTTCCTGCATACCCTGTTCCTTTTTCTTCTTTCCCATATCTGTATTGTTTTGAATGGTTCTGTCATTATTCTCAGCCTTGTCCTGTACGGCCTTCTTCTTCAAAGGACTGTCCAGTGCATCACAGATTGCAACCCTTATTCCTGAACGTATCAGCCTGGGCAGATAAACGTCAAGTGCCGATTGTGGAAATGATGCAACCTTTACAGGTTTCTTGTAGTCAGGCAGCATCCTGTCTGCAATCTTGATGGCAAGCACTGCGGCAGCCTTGACGGCATCCTGCTTATAGAGTTCATAGAAACTGTTCCGTCTGAACAGCAGCATGGCATCCGGATGCTTCTTTTTCAGTTCGTTGAACTGCCGTATGATACCGGTATCATTATCTGAATCTGTCTTTTTAGTCATAGGAATCAGTATTAGAGTTTAAGGCTGTTTGCTTTTGTTTCCTTCCGGGATGGAGAGAGTGAAACGGTACGCTCAACGGACTGTCTGTCCACCACCTTCTGATACTCCCAACGGTTCTTGTCAGTCATGACAAGGCCAAGGTATTCAGGATGAATCTCGTCATAGCGGAGCTTCTGCTGTCTTTCCCATTCCTTCATGTCACCTTTGATAAGCTTGAATCCCTGCTGCTCCTTCAGGTCAATGCCGACCGAAACCTTCTCACCGCCCACATTCAGTTCAACAGGTTTTCCCTCCCGTACCTGCTGCTTCTGCTGCATACCCAGTTCAATGTCGTTCACCTTCTCCATGTCCTTCAGACGCTGCTCCAGCTTTATGTCTGTGACACGTCTGTGAATGACGGATTTTGTTTCCGGATCAAGCTGCAGATACTGCTGAGTCTTTTCACCGTTTACGTTGACCGCCTTCTGTATTACCTCACCTCTGGCCAGACGTTCAGCCTCCTGCTGAGTGAGGTTGAGAACCTTGTTGCGTTCCCTATCCAGTTCTGCACGTACCGGATAGGTAATCAGAGCCGGAGCACCGTTTTTGTCTGTAGTCATCTGAAGTTTCATCGGCATGGTGATGATGCTGCCGTTCCTTGCGTTGATGGATACCTGCATGATGGGAGTCACTTCACCTGCCATCAGCTTCTCTTTCACTTCCATGGGCAAGCTGTCCGCCTTTTCACGGTCGATACCCAGTATTGCCAGTTTTTCGTATGGCAACAAATCGGACTGATTTCTGTTGTGCATTTCCATATTACTGTAATTAAGCTGTTATATTTGCGGTTCTAACCGCCTGAATGCCACAAATGTATTCACGGCAATCCCCTGAAAAAGAAATGCGCAACACTATTCTGATTTCACTGCTGCTGATGCTGCTGCCGGTAAGCGTATCGGCACAGTTCTATACGATAACCAGAGATTCGGCACTTCTGCCAACAGAAAGACAAAAAGAGTCTTATAACTGTGCAAGAAAGGATGTTACAGAAGGGAAAAAGAAAGAGATGATGGCAAAGGATACCCTGACTGTCGGACCGGACAATCAGAAGAAATTGAAAAATAACAGCCGGAATAGTGACAGGAAAACATCCCTTAAAACAGGGCAGCAAAAGAAAACAGATGATATTACGAAATCAGAAAACAATCTTCCTGAACTTACCATCCACAATCTTTATAAAGAAATCATAAGAAACGGAATCCTATACCCCAAAATCGTATTGACCCAGGCTATTTTAGAGACCGGATGGTTCCGTTCATCAGTATGCCGGAACAAGCATAATCTTTTCGGGCTTACCAATCCACGTACAGGAAAATACTATGAATTCAATCATTGGACAGAAAGTGTCCGGGCTTACTATACTAAAGTTCAATACAAATATAAAGGTGGAAACTATCTGCTTTGGCTTGATGAGATTGGGTATGCAGAAGATTCGAATTATATAATAATTATAATAAAGTTATTGAAACAATTAAATAATAGAATGGATATGGTTTTAGAATATTGAATCTCGGTAAATATGTATCCTATTTCTTCATGAACTCTAATTAAAAAGAAATGAAGGGGTGTCAAAACTCATTTTTTGAATACATGAACTTATAATTTGAAATTTGAGTATCCTAAAAGACTAAAAAGAGCCGTATCATTACTCAATAGAGAGTTTGACACGCCCCTTTTTAATATTATAGCTATAATCTGTAACTTTGAGGCATATTGTGTGCTGGAAATTGTAAAGATGATATCATGCAATACAAAATAGCCATTAAATTTATGTATATTCTTATTCTCAAAAGTAATTTTAGGGTTATTAGAAACGAACTGATTTTAGTAAAGAGTAAAAATGGAAAAGATAACGATAAAGACAGATGATGATAAAAGTGTAGAAGCAAGTGCACCAATAAAGGATATTCAGTTTGGAAAAATCCTTTTTAATGGGGTAAAATCTTATGTGTCATATGATAAGGCTCATTATATTTTGGTCGAAGAATCCGGCTCCACTTTTTAAGACATGAGGATTATTGGACTATTTAGATAATAAAAGCATAAATAGTTATATCCCATGACTATCATGAAGAAAAAATGGAAATGGGTGTACCATCATTGAGCAGTAGAATGGATACATTCAAGAGATTGGTTGATAGATTGGGATATGAGAAAATAATATGGAGACATTTATTCTCCTTGGTTCGGACAGCACTATAAGATAGATGGTGCGGTTTACCCTCTTAAAGAGAATAAGGATGGCAAATTTGATTTCAAGCATGATAACAGTATTTCGCATATAAGTTGGTTAAGACACAAGAAAGACAAGTTTATGGAAACATTAGAATTATCAGAAAAAAACAATAGAGAAGTATTAAGCTGTAAATCAAAATAAAGTTTGTAGTAATTACTGCAATATCATAGATTTTTTATACTTTTGAAGATAATATTTATACTAATTATATTTCCATGATTATTGATTCTAATGAGTATGAGTTACTAAGTAACAATATGTACTATTTAAAAGCAAAATCCCTTTTGTGCACTATTGAAACTCAATCAATTGATGAAATTAAAAATACTTTTGTAGTTATAGAACCCTACGAATTTAAAAACATAATATTAGATAATAATAGACTTAATGTTGGATGGAGGACTAGTGGTGGAAGAGAATTTTTAGAGACTAAGGGAATATTAAATAAGGAAGAATGTGAAGAACTACTTGAAAAATTTAGAGGACTAATAATAGGGTATCCGTATTTTCAACTATCGGTTAATATATCTGGCGGTACTGAACCGTTTGAATGTGATGTTATTCGAATTAAAGGAGGTTTTAAGAATCAATTTCCTTATTGTGGATATAGTGAATTTTCTGTGGATTTTATTTCTCTACAGAGGAATGGAACTGTAGGAATAGTTACTTCTCTTAAAACATCAGACATAGCTAAAAAATTTACAGTAACCAAAGTACCAAAAGTGGGACAGATTCTGAGTATTAAGAATAGATTCCTTTGTCCTTCAGACTTGAAAGATTATATCAATGGTGTAAAGACATCTTATATGGGAACACCTTCATATAACTGGGAAGAGGTAAAAGGAAATGTTACAGGTGATTCGTTTGTTTCTTCTTTGAGTATGACAATCAATTTTGATTCAAAGATAGGGCAATTGTTTTTTTCCGAGAATTTATATAAGCGTACTTATGAAATAATTTCTCATTCATCAATGGATCCTGGAAATGACGAATGTACAGAGAGTACAGATAGATATATTTGGGGGACATTTGGATTCAATGAATTTTCTTTTATCAATTTAATAAAAGAAATGTCTCAAAGCCATCTTGTATCTTCTCTAAGTGAAAGCTACATTAAATTTAAAGTTCCTATAAAAAAGTCAGATTTTACAAAACTCACTGGCATTTATTTATTTGAATCTATAATTCATAGTTCATACAGATATTGATTTTTATTGGTATGTTCATAAACTACTAACAACAGTGGTAATAATGTTCACTATTATAAATTGGCACAAATTATTACATAATGCATAGAAGAATTGTTGTAATATTGAGGAATTTTATCGGTAGACAAGTTGGAAGATGTTGGATTAATGCTGATTACAGAGTTTAAACATCAATATTCAGGAAAAAGACCTATTGCAAATCTGAATAAATAAAATGAAATGTACAGGGTAAAAAGCATAGAAACCATATTTGGCTATGCCTCCCTGCACAAATCCTCTTTTCCTATTATACAGATATAAAATCATGCAAGCCATTACAGCACCAATTACCCCGTAGTGCATCATTAAAGTAAATGTGCAAAAAAATTGCATACCTCTACTATATGGTAAAGAGTGCTCAAATCCATTAAAAAGATAGAAGAAAACAATAACAAGAATCCCTCTCCATTCATAATCCACTCCAAGCCAAGAAGCGAGTCCGGCCATACCAAGCGTCCAAAGGAATCCCAGTACCATACTACGTTGCAGAAGATTTTCAAGAACCATAAGCGTGGCCACACCCAATGCAAGCGTAAACATCACATTATGTGTCCCGTCAGCACCATTCAGCAGAAACCAGGGTATTTCACTGATTACGGCAAAGCCCAGCAGGGTAAAAAAATACCTGTACCTGCTTCTTGTATGGATAAATCCTTCCGCTATCAGGAAGGCAAACACAGGAAAAGCGATGCGCCCTATACAGCGCATCGTTCCGTATAATATTGTACCGTGCTCCATCAGATAAAGAGCAACATGGTCAATAACCATGGAAATCAAAGCAATGACTTTCAGTGTACTACCGCTAAGTCCGAATGCCGGTTTTAAAATCAGATTCATAGGCTTATATATTTAACTGATACCGAGAAGTTCCTTTACCATATCCTCCACTTCCTGATTAACACGCTTGAAGTTACGGTTGAGCAGGATTTCCTTCTCTTTGTCGTTTTTGAACTCATAGATTTTGGGTAGAGCCACATAGTGCTTTTCCTCGTCCTTAATCTTTTTCATGTCAAAATGCGTCTTGCAGAAATATTTTGTAGTCTTGAATTCTTCCGACTGCTCGATGTCAAAATGGTCAAGCATACTGTCATCGGTAGCCGTAAAGTCACGTGCAGCCTGTCCTGCCAACCATCCGGTAGCCATATCCGCAATCTTGGCTGCAGGAACCAGAAAGTCCATCTTCTCAGATATTGTGGTTGATACCTTGTGGTCATTGATGGAAATGGAACGTGAGGTCTGCTTTGCCTTTCCGAATACATCATTCTGTGCCCACTCCAGCGTCTCCTTGTTACGTGCCGCACCCATGAAGATATTACCGCAGGTGGTGATAATCTTCTGCATACCGACCTTGCCGTAGTCAGCCTCCAGCTGAGGAAGTTCCTGGAAACCTAAAGTTACGGCAACCTTGTTGGAACGAGCCGTACCGATAAGACGATCTATCTTGTGAAAGTACAGTGTCGGAAGCTCATCCACGATAATGCTTACCGGAATGTTGCCCTTTGAGTTCACTCTCGTGATAAGACGGTTCAGAACCAGGGCATTCAGAGAACCGATAACCTGTTCCTTTTCCGGGTCATTGGCTATCACCAGATAACTCGGATTAGCCTTGTCTGAAATCTTCAGATCGAAATCATCCCCGGTGAATACCCAGTAGGCTTCCGGAGACACAAGACGTGCGGCATTCACACGAAGCGTACCGACCATACCTTCCAACTGGTCATTCGCCTTGTTCTCGTAAGCACTCTTGAACGGAGCCATCAGCGAAGCAATTCTGTCATCCTGCATCAGGATACTGAATACCTGGTCATACGGCCTACCGAGAAATGAAAGCACATGCGGCATGTCCGAGAACTCACCGGTTACGGTATCCGGTTCCACTTCATTGCCATGCTCGTCCTCATACCAGCACCTTTGAATCAGAATCTTCCTACCGGTCCTGTCCTTATAGCTGTATCCGTTCAGGTCAACAAACATACGATCCTCGTCAGTCGATACGTCATTGCCGTTCTCATCCACGAAGTCAAGCACCACGTTACCGTCCTTGTCGATGGCATTGAAGTCATCCCAGTTGCGTATGACAATCTCCAGCTTCTTTCCCTCCAGTGATATAAAGCGTCTGAGCTTTTTTCCGTTCCTGAATCCGACCGGATGGAAGTTTACAAAGAAATAGATGATGGCAGCCAGGAAGTTTTCCGCAGAGTTGGTAAAGAAGGCTTCAGAGCCCCCCTTCTTCTCTCCACCTCCCTTGTTGAGCGAGGCCAAAAGAGTAGCAGCCGTTTCAGAAGCGGCAGCCAGATCCGGGATATATTTCCGCTGAATCGGATTGATGCGGTTGGAGTATTCCACATCAGTAAAGTTGATGGTACGGAATCCGCAGTTCTGAGGTAGTTTGCCTGCCTTGCGGTTCTTGCAGTACTGGTAGAAAAGCGTCTTGGCCAGTGTCGGGTACTTGAAATCATATACCATCATGGCAAATCCCTTTGCTGAATGCTGCCTGATGAACGGGTCAATGATACCGAAAGACTTACCGGAACCCGGTGTACCCAGAACAATCGTACCACGGAACGGATTGATGATATTGATCCATCCTTTGTGCATCTTCTTTTTCCAATAGTATATCATCGGAATGTTCACCGAATAATCATTACTGACCAGTGTTTCCGACTGCTGGAACGATTCGTTCTCAAAGTTGAAACGGTCCTCACCAACCTTGTAGTTGTAATACTTGGCAATACCGTCTAGTCCCTGATGTACCAGCATGGTACCGACTACCGAACTGACTGCATACATAAGCCTGTTGGCCGGAAATCCCAGCCAGCTGAATCCGAAACTCATGCCGTGGAATACAAAACAAAGCCCTACAAGTGTCAGACCGGCCAACACAGGATAGATGACCATTGTCCTTACATTGAACTTCAGTGACTTTTCAGCCTTTGTGCCGATACAGACAATACAGATGCATATCAGTTCGGCCACCTTGCATCCCGATACGGAATTGAATACCCTGAACCGTGCCAGCAGGTCGAGTACGAACTGCGTAACCCTGTTGTCTGCCGTAACAGGCAGATTCATGATGATTTCAATAATCAGAAAGATATAGATGCAACTCCTGAAGTAGTTGTACATCTGCTGCTGTTCCCTTGTCTCTTCAAATGCCATACGCTCTAACTGTATATGAATTTGCTAAAATGGAACCTTTATACCCAACAGCAGACCGTTGCGGAAGGTATCCCCATGCAGGAAGTTCACATTGTTCTTCTGTATGACAGAGAACTCCAGTCCGCTGCGGAACACATAGCTGTATTCAAATCCGGCCTCCAGTCCGAAGAAGAACTTCTTCTGTACTGCACCGAACTGTGGCCCCAGACGAAGGCGCATCATGCCGTTCTTGTACCGTGCCAGACGATGCTTGTAAACCATACCTCCATCCCAAAAATATCCTTTCCAGAAATTGTGACATACCGGTTTCTGCCAGTGATTCCCGACCTCACCGTATACTTCGACCGCATTTCCGTATGAAAGCGGAAACTCATAACCCAAAGTGGCATTCAGAGTACTTGGAAAAAGGAATCCGGCATTGACGGAAACCTTTCCGGTCTGTGCCGATGTACCGATGAATGCAACCGAGCACAACAGAATGAACAGAATCTTTTTCATGGCCTATCTTTTTATGGAATGATCAATATAATAGTAGGGGTAATAGTCGGCACCGTCCAGAATATCCGAGTCGAAGCCGTCTGCATTGAGAATGTCCTCATACTCGATGGTGAGTACCACTACACGTCCGCTTATCTGGTTCTCGGAAATCTCCAGACGGAGCACCTTCTCTTCAGGGAAAGTCAGCTTCGGAATCACAAGCACGTTCCTGTAGTCCTTTTTGAACTTACGGGTGTTGTTCATGGAGAATACCGGAGTAAGCTCTATGGTCTGTGAGTTGGTTGCCTTTGTCTCCTTTTTGTCAGTAAGTTTTACCCTTATTTCCTCAATGTCGTATGCAATCCTGGTCCTGTTCTTCAGCGTATAGTCCAGAAAGAAATAGTCACCGATGGAATAGATGTTGTTGATGTATGCCCTTATTCCGTTTTTGTCTGATACAATCTGGTTGAACTTTCTTCTGCTTCCATAGACAGCCCAGGCATATCGTGCAATCTCGGCCATCGGCATGGAAACCTCCGGATTGATATAGGACTGCGTCTCATTGTAGGATACATTGTAGATGGTAGAAGCACAATCCGGTGATTCGGTATAGAGAATGTCATATTGGGCAATATGACGCTCACCGATAACGGTGAGTGTACCCAGAAGCTCGTTTTCGCTGTAACCTTCAGACGATATGGAATCATTCTCCAGATAAGGCTTGATGCGGACGATATTGTCTGTACACTGGTTGCCTATAATTTTTGTTGTAGAAATATCAACCATTTTGATATTCTCGGGCATGACAATGTGCGTGGTCACTTCCCGGTTGATGTATATCTTCTCATTGGCCGACAGATGTACGGCTATGCCTGTGATAAGGCATATTATCAGAATAATTTTGGTTTTCATATTGAAATATTAAGATGTTACTATAATTTTCTTTGCTGTATTCAGATATATCAGCGTGCATCCTCCGAATTTATCAGATAAACAATAGTATTGTATTTGATTTTCGCCTTGTTCTTTCTGATATTGGAAGATATGGCAGAAGTTGCAGAGTTATACATGTTCTGCAGTGACTGGAGGGCAATGGCCTCCGTAGAAATACCTGTACCGTAACCGTCACTGGATTCAAAACTGATATTCTGCTGTACCGTATTGGAACCAGCATCCTTCATGAAATCCCTGAAAGCCGATTCAGGAACATAGAAGCCTTCCATACCGTCATTGTCAAAAACAGAAAGCTTAACCTTGATGAACCTGTCGCCGATAAGGATACTGGTTATGGAAGCCCTGACACGCTGCTGTCCGAAACCTGTTACCGTTCCATAGAGGTAAGTTCCCTTTTTCAGCTTTGTGCCGCTTACCGTCACATCGTCCAGAAGCTTGAACCGCAGACGTGTACCTTCATGCGCCTTTGTAGTCTGGTCAATCATGGCACGTATCAGTTTGTTTTCAGCAAATTCATCCGGAGCAGTAACCGTATTGAACCTGTCGGCATTGGTGTCATCGGACTTGATTACCAGACTCGGACGGTTACGTTCCCTTTCCTCCTGACGTACTCTGGCTATGGAATCAGCCCTGTGCTTTCTTTCCGCTTCCTCTGCTTCCGAGTCTTTGATACCCAGTCCGCTTTCAATTGCCTTCTGCCGTTCATAGCTCCTCCGCTGAATCTCTTCAAGGTCACGTGCAAACTCGTCCTGTGAGGAATAGCCCATACCTCCGTAACCCGTTTCACTGTTTCCCGAAGGACCGTTACCGTAGGCATATGCATTGATATGCTTTCTTGATTCTGCAAGGGAACGTTCCAGTTCTTCAAGTTCCCTCTGCTGCCGCTGTCTTTCAGCTTCAGCTGCATCCAGTCTGTTCAGTTCCTCCTCGCTGTAGCCGTGTTCCAGTTCCTCCTTCTTCTGTTTTTCTTCTCCGATACCGCTTACGGCTGTGAAGGCATCCTCGTCACCGAAACGTCTGGACATCTCATACATCTTGTCTCCGGCTTCCTCGGCATTGGCCTGGGGAAGTTCCATGTTGATACGGTCTGTAGCTACCGTTCCGGCAGTTTCCTCACCACCGGAGAAGGTCTGCATCACAAAGTATACCAGTGCGCACAGCGGAACGAATATGACCAGCGGAAAGATATACTTGGGCTGTTTGAAATTAATCTTAATCATGGGTTATCATTGTTTTTAATGGATTTGACTATATTTTCCAGCTGCCGGTATTTGAGGATCATCCGCAAGGAATCCTCACGGCTCTTTACTGGTATGGCAATCATGGAGTCCAGTTCATGACGCAGTAACTGTCCCTTTACCGTCATGTCCGTCAATACACTGCGGTGAATGTCCTTGTTTGCCTGGATGGTACGGAATCCCTGAAACACCGGTTCCATTGCGGCTATCGAACTGACATCCGGGTCACTCTGTTTCCCGTTGCCGGAATCTATGGCTACGGTACTTACAAGTAGCAGAAGCAGTGTTCCTGTTACACCTGCGAATGTAGCTTTCGGATGCTTTGCCGCCCATCTGTTGGCCAGTCTTATCCTTGCGGACAGACGGTATCTTGTACCGATGACACCCAGCCTTGGCTGCAACCACGACCTGATAAGCAGATGCGTTCTCAGACGGTTTTCCTGTATCTTTTTTCTGAATGATTTCATAATATCAGTATATCAATAGTCCAAATCCCTGTTTTCAAGAGTCCTCCAGCCGGTAATGAGCAGACCGTGGGGATTGTTCCTTGTCCTCGGTACGGACTCGATGTAACCTGTTGTCACCATCGAGCGTCTGATGTCCCTGGTCCTGCGCTTGATAAGCTGCGTACCGTAATAGGTAAACTTCCGTTCATGTTCGTCAAACTGAATGGAGTCGCACATGATGGTGCAGACAGCCGAAGAGGAAATGATGTCCGAGTAGAAACCGTTCTCGTCCATGGCCTGTTTCTGTTTCAGCGCAGTCCCGTCAGCCATATACATCGCTTTCCCTACCGTCCATTTGATATAGTCGTTGTCGGGCGGCAGGTTGAAGAAATACTGGTGGAACAACTGTATGTGCGCCTTGGCCTCCATGGTGAAGTTGGCTTCCAGCCGTGCACGCTCGGCAAGAAACGGAATGTCTCCGTCAAGTACATAAATCTGCTGCCTTTCCTCGTTGACAAGGGAAATGCAGCACCAGATGGTAAAGGCACAGATGACGGTGCAGCCTCCGATTACCGCAAATACCGTCATCATGGCCAGTCTGGTTTTCTGTGCAAGGGATTCAATAAGCATATTGTAAAAAGATTTGAAGTTATTTGACTAATGACCTGACAGCCGAACCGGCTCCCTTCAGGGTTGAACCTGCCGCACCTCCGGCCATGGCACCTGCAGTAGTGGTGATACCCATTGCAGCCGAACCGGCTACGGAACCAGTACCCGAACTTACACCTCCCGGAATGAGCCATGAAGCCACTTCAGGAACGAAGCGTATGATATAGGCACCCACGAGCATACCCATGGCATACATACAGTTGGAGCCTATTCCCTGCAGTCCCAGTGCGCCGATCTGTTCCCATGAGTTGACCGAGCCATGAAGCAGATGGTCATATGCCACCAGATCCTGCTGCAGGTTATAAAGAAGGATGAAATCTATATAATAGATGCACATATAGGTCACGAATCCCCATAACGAGAGGGAAAGAAACTTGGACATCCACTGGCTCCAGGCCGAGTTCCATGGCGGTGCCAGCGAGAGGGCAAACATGATCGGACAGAATATCATCATGATGGCCATGAAAATCCTCTGTGCCACGAGCATCCCGTAATACGACATCTGGAAAATCAGTTCCCCGACAAAACGTATGACATCGTTTATCCATTCACTGACCTTCGTCTCAGCCGCCACGGCAGCCCTCTGGGCGTAGTTGTTGATGGTCGAGCCCAGATTCTCCACATTATATATCAGTTTGTCCCACCAGGCAGCATCCTGACCGATTTCGGCCACCTGCTTTGCCGTGGCTATGGAATCCTGCACGGTTCTCAGCCTGTCAAGATATTCACTCTGTTTCTGTGCCACCTTCAGCTCGAAGGCCGCCACTTCCTTGTTCTTTGCCTTGGCCATAGCCCATGTAGCGGATTCCAGACTCTTTCCCGGAACCTGCAGAGCCGAGCATATCCATGAAGAGGATGAAATACACAGGGAAATGCCAATGATACGCAATAGTTTCATGACATCCATGCCACGCCTTCCGAGCATCATCATCCAGCATTCGTATGAACCGACACACAGGGCCAGGCACAGGCCGAGAGCCTTTGCCATTGAAACGGCATCACCGAGAACAGCCACATTGGGAAATGTCTCCATGGCCGTCAGCAGCTTTTCCAGACTTTCGTCAATGGCCGGAAGTCCTATTGTCAGCGGAATAAACAGTAAATTCATGATTGACTATATTATTTGTTTAATATTATTACTTAAATTATTATCAATTATAGAGAGTGTCTAATAGTGTGTAGCGGCAACGGCACAAAGGTGTGCAGTCCTGTTGACCAGTTCTGCCATCCTGGATTTGGCTTCCTCGTATGCCTTCTGCCGCTTGGCGTTCTCCAGCCCATAGCCGACACCGGTTTTGTGTATATAGGCTATATCCGCACAGAGTATTTCATTCTGGCGGCTCAGTTCGTCCACCTGATAGCGGAGCTTGCCGTCACTCTTCTGCATACAGTAGAGCAGTCCGTCCGTGATACAGTCCTGCATACGGTTGAACTCGTCCTTGTAGGTGGCATACATCAGGTCAACATTTCTGTCGGCCTCCCTTGCCAGTTCTTCCTTATACAGTTCCTCGATATATTTGCGCTCACTCTCCACTTTCCTGATTTTCTGCCTCTGCGTCTCTTCGGCAGTTACACGCACCGGCATGATACGTTTCACATCAGACTTGGGTTCCTTGAAACGGACACGGAATCCGGAATTGAACCAGTCCCATTTCCAGTACATTTCCGCACCTGAGTATTTCTTATGCAGGAAAAAGTAATACCAGTCCGGAGCGAAATCCCATGGACCGTTCTCCATTGACTTCCACTGCTTCTGCTTTTCACTGTCACTGACTATGCTTTGGGCATTGGCAACAGTGACTGTACCTGAAACTGATATACAGAACAGGCACAATAACATTATTCTAACCTGCATATCCCTGATTCCATTTATTGATTACACGCTCAGCTATCTCATTCTTCACATTGGAGTTCAGTATCTCCCAGATATAGTCCGGCTTCCATCCGCAGTCCGTAACAAGGAAACAGTACAGATTGGCATTGTCTATTATGTACCTTGCCCTGTCGATGGAAGTCTTCAGTGTCATTACCAGATTCAGCTTTTCATCCATGGAAGCCTTCATCAGGTTTATACCCGAAGCGGCCACGGTTGCATACAGTCTGTAGCAGTGTTGTATCTCCCTTGATATTGCCACGTTGGCATCGGCATAATACCAGGCCACGAAAGGCTTCTTCGATACATGGCTGAAAGTATTACCGGTAAAGTCCTTGTATTCCGTTACCAGCTGATACAGTGAGTTGGCCGTTGAAGAAATGGCACCGGCCAGCACCAGGTATGAATAGGCATTGTTCAGCCTTGTATCCAGAGTGGTCCGGACATCATTGAACTTTTCCGCACCTTTCTCAATGAGCGACTGCTCGCCATAGCTTGTGGCCACCCTTATCAGAGCCTTGTCCTCGTCCTTCTTTATGGCCTTGTGCAGGGCAATGAGTGCTTCGATGGTCGGCAGGTCTTTGGGTATGATGAAAGCGGAAGCCTTTACAGGCAGCAACAGCATTATAATACCGGCTGATATGATACTTATATTCCTGATTCTCATGACAGACACATACATATTAAGGGTTAATAATTTGAAGCAACCAGTCCGTTCCAGTCCTGTACAAGATTCCCCACATGATTCTTCATGGTCACCACATTTGCCCATCCTTCAGGGTCAATGGCAAAGAAGAGGTCGTTTGCAGTGGCATACTGTGCCATCAGAACCATCCCTTCCACCTTATAGCGTATCCTGTTCAGGTCAGTATAGATGCTGTTGGCCAGTGTCAGCCTTTCATACCTGTCCAGCAGGTTGTAGCCGTCATCCTTTTTCTCGGCAGTGGCCTGTCCCTGCAACGGATTGGGAATCCTGGCATTGTTCACGATATTGACGAAGTTGCCGACCAGCTGCTGGGTTTCCGCTACAAGATTGCCGAGTTCGTTCAGACAGAGCAGCCTGTTTGAAAATTTTGCCCTGTTTACCGTACTGACAAGTACCGGAACATTTCGCAGAATATCCAGAGCGCACAGGCCTATTTCCTTATAATAAAGACTTTCAGTCCCGAAACCGGATATGTTCTCCATGCTCAGCTTGTATAGTTCCTTCATGGTAGCCATGCTTACCGTATAGAGTTCCACCTTCTGTTTCTTGGCTGCAATGGTATCCACACGCTGGTTGTGCTGCTCCTCGATAAGTTTCTGTGAAGCGGTATTGGCCAGGACAATCTTCAGGCAGTTGCGGTCGAATACGATTCTCCAGGCAGCATGTGCATTAATGCAGACAAATGCAGAAAGCATTATAACCGATATGATTCTTAATACTGTTCTTACCATAGTGACATAACTTTTTGATGTTGGTTGACTTTTCTTGCAAACTCCAGATACAGAAGTCCTCCATCCGCCTTGCGGTCTTCCTCAATACGGGTGATGGCCTCCTGCAGCGTACCGTACCGGGCAAGATAAATCTTCAGTGCCTCCTTCTCGGTACGTTCTGTAGTGTATGCCCAGTAACATTCAGGTGCTTCCTCCACACCGTACACATCCGAGTGCTGTCCCCGGCAAATCCACACTTCTTTAAAGTAACTTCTTCCCTCATGGTTGTTCAGCGCATTGATAGTGAAAATCTGCTGACGCTGTATGTCAGTGAGTCCCAGAATGGCTGCAATATCCTCATACCTGTCCTTGAACTTGGTCTGGTCAAGCAGAATCTTCACGTCCGAGTTGTTGATGATGGCCTCCTTCACAATAGGGGAATCAATCACGTCATTAAGTTCCTGTGTAACCACACCTGCAATGCCGTGAAACTTCCGGACGGTCTTATACAAATACTTTATATATTCCGCCATGGTAGGTGAAGCGATTGCCTTCCATGCCTCTTCGATGATAAGAGCCTTCCGTCCCTTCTTGATACGCATCTTCTGTAGGAACACGTCCATGATAATCAGCACCACAATCGGAAAAAGCACCGGATCATCCTTTATTTTATCTATTTCGAACACAATGAAACGCTCGTCAAACAGGTTAATGTCCAGGTCAGAGTTCAGCGTCATCTCAAGTTCACCACCACGGTAGAACTGTTTCAGTATGGCCGCAAAGTCATGTATATTGAAACTTATCTTCTCCAGTTGTGTAATCTGCGGAATGCGCTCCAGGGCAAACTCGTAATAGGAATTGAACGATAGTTCCTGAACCTTCAGCCTGCGCTTCTGTTCCTCCATGTGGTCAATCTGCCTGTCTATCTTAATCAGCATTGAATTGTTATAAAGTTCCCTTTTATATTTTTCTATGATGGCAAGTGCACGTTCCTTTTCCGATTCTGTGGCCGCTTCATCATTTATCAGAGCAGTCAGTGAGCGGCACTGTCGTATCAGCTTCAGGCGGCGTACTTCGGAAGGCAGCAGCAGGGCACGGCTTTCAGCCTTCTCCTGAACCTCTTCCGTATTTATCTGTCTGTCGATGTCCTCCATGCTGTGCGTGTACTGTTCGTAGTCATCCTCCATCTTGGCGGCAACCAAGAGTTTCTGTCTCAAAGCCTCACGCTCACTGTCACTGAACCTTTCAAACGGATTGAAATATGCCTCATAGTATTCCACGATGGTCTGGTTTATCAGCATGTCCTCAATCTTGGAAGGAAATGCGTTGCCCTTGAATATCAGGAATATCAGCGATTTAAGGAAGTTCTTCTTCTCACCGAAATTGAGTTCATATTCTTCCTTAGTAACCTTGAACGGATTCATGGAGATGGGTTTCTCCTTCGAGTAGGCTATGTATGTACCCTTGTAATATCCGCATATGCCTTCGTAGGAATCACCCGTGTCCACCATGACCACATCCGTATTCTGTTCCAGAAGCTGACGTACCACACTGTTCATGTGGAAGGACTTGCCGGAACCGGAAGGGCCGATACAGAAGAAGTTGGCATTGTCCGTCATTTTCTTCTTGCCTTCCTTGCCGGTAATGTCGATACATACAGGTAACCCCTGACGGTCGGTGTAGTATGTGGTCAACGGTGTATCCTCAGACTCCTTCAGATGCTCTTTGAAGAAAAAGCATAGGGCAGCATCCGAAAGCGTCAGGAACAGGTCATAGTCCGGGTTGAAGGCATAGCCGTTACCCGGAAAACAGTCCATGAAAAGCTCCAGCTGGTTGTAGGCCGTCCTTGACGGCATGATGCCGCACTCGTACAGTTTGGTCTCCAGAAAGGAAGTTACCGGAGTAACCTTGTCAGGCGGACAACTCACCAGAATGTTGAAGTTGCAGTACACAAGCATGGTACTGTCAACGGCCAGCCTGTCCAGCACTTCCTCAATGTCAGCCTTGGCAATACGGTTGCTCGGGTCCGGCATAGAACCGTGACGCTTCGCCTTGGCCTGAAGCTTGCGCAGCAGTTTCCTCTGTCCAGGTATCTGAATGACCTGGTTGAACACCACACAGTCCGAGTAGGGGATGCCGGTAAGAAAAGAAAGCAGGTCTGTTGCGATACCGTAGCCGTTGATGTTCATCTGCGTGTACGGCTTTACCATGGAAGGCAGGTTTATCTCGTCAATGTCCACCAGCGGATAGGAACGGATAATCCGGTCACCAGTCCTGAGATATTCGTCTGAAGCCTTGAAGTTGGTCATCGAGAACGGTCCGTGCCGGAACTGGAATGCCATGAAACGGTGGCAGTACTCGCTGACTTCCTCCTTGCCGAGCTTTCTGTGCCGGATATGCTTTTCCGTCAGAATATCATCCGTCTTTGATACCTTGGAATGGAAATCGAGCCATCTCTTCGGGTCGTACTGGATGAACTGGTTCTTCTGTGCCTCCTGGGTGAGAATAAGAAAAGTCCGTATCTCTGTAAACTCCCTTCCCTCGAAGTATCTGAAATAGCTTCTTGTCAGGAACTCCGCATCATCCGGCACGTCATGGTGATATGCCTGTCTGCACATAATATCCTGCTTCTGCAGTGCATATCCCTCACCGATGGTCTGAAGGATATTGGATAGCACGTCATGAAACAACATGTACTGCTGCGCATCCGTACAGAGCTGCTGAACCGGATTGGTTATTTCGAAGATAACGGACGGCTCGCCTCTGGCCGAGAACAGCACGACATTGCCGTCCGTCTCCTCCAGCTGCGCATAGAGTCCGTCAAATATTCTTTTCCTTTTGTGTGCCATACTGTATAAAGTGATTTACTGTTCTTTTCTAAGGCTTCTGTAGATATATATGCCTCTTGCCCTTTTCTTGTTGTGGAGTCCACCACGCTGTTTGATGTAGATGGTTATCAGTCCCACCAGTGCCATGACCATCATGGCTATGAACCCAGCAACCTTTCCCAAAGCGATTGAGAAACCGATGAAGCCTACGAATGATACGCCTATGGCTGCCGCTGCCAGAGTGAGGAAACGGCCGCGTATGCCCATAAACTCCAGCGGTTTCTGCAATCCCTTGAACACAGGGTATCCTTCCTGATTCATTGTCATGTCGGGTAAGGATTACTGGAAGAACAGCGGAAGAGCTTCCGAAAGTGCGATGAATGCGATACAGCCTCCGATGGTAAGCATGATGGTCTTCTTCACGTCCTGGTCTCCGTTCTGCATCTTGAAATAGACGTTGAAGGCACCGACCAGAACGATAACGGCAGCTATGGCCTTCATCAGATTCGATACCGGAGTCTGGTAGGAGCTGACTTCCTGAGTGGCCTTGGTAAAACCTGCTGCACCTTTGCTTCCTGCCATTACGTTGGATGTGGAAATAATCAGTGCAATGGCCGCCACCACACACTTCTGTCCAAAACTTGAACCGATGAAACGCTCCGTAAGATTCCGGGCACTTTTCTTTATTATCTGCATTTCTGAATAATGTTAAAGGATTTCATCGCCAAAGAAACAGATGTCACTAAAGGAACGGTATATATATCAGGCATTCTCACAGCTGAAGATAACGGCACCAAGGTCACTGGTACCGGTCTCTGCCAGCCGGTTAATTTCCTGTATGATATTCTCTACCAGAATGCCGTCAGTCATGATGGCCTCCCGATAAACGTGTCTGGAAGATTCTGATTTGGATGCAGATTTCTCTGTACCGTCAGAATTATTACTTTCATTATTTGATTCGGGATTTTCCGTATTACTCTGTTCTGAACTTTGTTCTTTGGATTCAGGTTCATCCCGGTTTATTCTTATCGGCCTGAAGCTTCGTGCCTCTTCCGATATGTCTATGTCCTCTTCTTTATGGCTGTCCTGCTCGGCATTCTGTGCAGCCTTTGCCTTCTGAAAGTCCATGAAAATCATTGCCGCATAGTAGAATACCATTGCCACGAAGAGAAGGAATACTATCTGTCCGTACTGCATGGCTGTTGTAATATGATATTGGATGAAAGAGCGGAACTGTCCTGCGGAAGCGGAAGTATATGCAGTCCCAGTCTGATACCCCGGCTTTCCAGACGTTCCCTGCGTTCCGTAGTGCCGGTATAATAAATCACGTTGTGTTCCTCACTGATGATGTATCCGTTTGACTTCATGTTTGAGCGCACCCTTACCTTTGCCCTGTTTGAAATGACACGGATACCGGTTACAGGTTCCAGTCCGAAGACGATACGCCGTCTTTCCCTCTTTACCATCTGGGTACGGATACGTGAGGAAATCCGGTGCTTCTCTTCACTGCTACGTTTCAGTCCGAGTGCAGCGGCTATACGTCCGACACTCATCCGGGTAATGCCGAGAGCTTTCCCTATCTCAGAGAAGGAACACTCCTGGAAATGGTTTCTGATATAGTCTGCACGCTCCATCCATCTGGATTTGGCCATTTTTACAAGTCCAAGCTCTCGGGCTTTCAGCTTGACTGTCGACTCGCTCAGATTGAGAACGGCAGCGGTATAGGCTGTGGTCTCTACCGGATACAGTTCGACAAGAGCGGCCAGCATCCTGTCAGTCCAGTCTGTCTTTTTCATATCCTACAGATTATAGCTGTTAAACAAAGATTTCTTTTCCCTTCTGTATTCTGCCAGACGTGGCAGGTATGACTTGAAGAATGCCCTTACAATGGCATTCACCAGGTCAGAGCGGCATCTGCCATGTATATCGCAGTCGTCCAGTGAATCCGCAAGGTCACGGTCGAGTTTGCAGACAAGCCTTTCTGTTTTATCCGTTACTGAACCGTCAGATGTCAGAAATTCCATGAAGTCACTCCAGCATCCTGTATCCGAAAGGGAAACAGCAGTATCCTTTTCCTGTGTTGCATTATTATTTTCTTTTTGCTCAACCTGCGTTCCTGCGGTATCTTCCGTCAATATAAGTTCTGAATCATTGATGCCTTTTGTCAGGTCATCTATTTCCGGTATATCCTTACTCATAGTGCTATGGTTATTGAAGTTTACTGATTATTCTGGTTCTTTATTCTGATTTTCGTTACTGTTCTGTGAAGCTTCATCAGACGGCTGTGCCTTCTTTTTCTTAGGCTTGGGATTCAGATTTTCCGTCAGCTGTATGCCTTTGAGTTCTTTTTCCCTTATCGGTTGAAGTGTATCGAAGATACTCTGATAGACCTTATCAAAGACCGGTGTAACGATAGCGGCCTGCATATCCAGAGCTGCCATTGTACTGAACCGTTCCATATCCGCACGTTTGGGAATCTTCGCAGTGACGTATCCATAGTTGGAGAAAGTATCCCTTGCATTGTCCCAGATAAGCAGTTCAGAACGCTTGCCGATTCTTCCGTCATTCAGATTGGGTATGATGAAGAGTCTGGCTTTCATCCTTTCACCGACAGCCTTTTTCAGCCGGTCAACAAACATGAGGAAACTGGCCGTGGACGGAACGGTTACCAGGTCATAATGAAATGGAACAATGATGATATCCGAGTTGACAAACATGGGTATCAGCCCTTCCGCTTTCAGACTGCCGGGAGAATCCATAAGCACAACGTCAATTTCAGGATCGTTGTGAAGCTTTTCCATAAGGGAAGTCATCATCGCCTTGTCGTTGGCTTCATATGCCCATACCTCGTATGGCATTTCCTGTTCACCGTATTTTCTGATGTCAGCCTTACGGCATTTTATTATGGAGTGCTGGAAGTCGCAGTCTATCACCACAACCCTTATGCCCTTTGTTACCAGATAGTTGGCAAAGGTTACGCAAAGGGTAGTCTTTCCTACACCTCCCTTCTGATTGGCAAATGTCACTATAACTGGAGTCTGTATCATTTCAAGTGTTGATTTATTTTGTGACAAATGTATCAACCAAGATTCTTAGGAAAGAAATGTGCAACACATTTGTGATTTGGGTTTGATAAACTAAAATACATTGTATAGATAGTGCTGAGGAATTATGGCAACTTGGACAAAATGGTTACAAATAAAAGTACTTAATATCTTATTTTACAAAAAACATTTCCTTAAGAGAATCTCAGATATTAATTTTCAAATGATTTGATTATTTTTGTAAAAACATTAATATACATGTTGTTATGGAAGTTAAGGCAGAAGTATTATCAATAGCTAAATTAAGTGATTATTTTTTTGTAGTGCCGGACTATCAAAGAGAGTATGTTTGGAAAGAAGATGATGAAGTTGAGCAATTCCTTCAAGACATAGACAATGAAGTTGAGTCAGGGCAAAGTTATTTTATAGGTTCCATAATTATCGTAAAAAACAATAATGGGAAATATGATGTAATTGACGGACAACAACGTCTAACAACGATTGTTTTATCATTGTGTGCCATTAGAGATTTATTATCTCAAATAGAATTGAATGAAAGTCAGGATAAGATTTTAAGTAAGATTAAAAGTCTTTTATATGAATATGATTTAGAGACAGGTAAAGATAATGTGAGATTAGAATTGCAATATCCTGAAAGTAAAGATTTCTTAGATAGTTTGATAACTAATACCAATTTTAATGAAGAGACAACTCCTTCTATTATTAGAATGCAAGAAGCTTATAAAACAATAAGAACTTTTTATTCTGATAAAATTTCTACTTTAGGAATTGATAAAACTATTGAAGATATACGATATTTCCTAACAAAAGTAGAATTAGTTAAGATCTTGTCTGAAAATCTAAGTAGCGCACTAAAAATTTTTGAGACAATCAATCAGCGAGGTGCAGGGTTGAATGCAATGGATTTAATAAAGAATCTTCTATTTAGTAATGTTATTGAATCTAAATTTGATAGAATTAAAGATATATGGAAGAAAATAGGCGAGAATTTGCATAAATGTGGTGAAGAAAACATGCCAATGCGTTTTTTACGATATTTCTTCATCGCACGTTATATAGTTGGTACAGAGATTTTACGTGAAGATTCAATCTATAAGTGGCTCATATCTCCTGAAGGGAAGAAAGCTACCTCATATGAAACTAAACCGATTGAGTTTGCAAAAGAATTAGCAACATTATCTGAACGATATTCAAATTTAGTTTGTGCTACTGAAGAATATAGCAGTAACTATCCTAATATATCACATATTGGATTGGTGAACAAAGTAAAATCGCGTCAACATTTGATTCTTTTATTGGCATTACATCAAAATGCAGGTCAAAATGCGTTGGAATATCTGGCAAAGCAGATAGAAAGTTTTTTCTTTTATACGGTTACAATGCACATACAGGCAAAAAGTAATGAAGGACAATTTGTCCGTTGGGCTCAAAAATTGAGGAATAAATATGAAATACAGGATATTGCTGATATTTTGGATGAAACAATGCTACCATATTTAAAAGATAAACTTGTTGATTTTAAAACGGCATTTTTAAACATTAATCATTATCAATATAATCCTTTATATCGTCAAAAATATATTTTAGGAAAAATGGAAAATACTCTTGCTGCAAAATGTAATTTGCCTTTAAAGGATAGTTTTTATGATTATCAAATAGAACATATTTTGCCTCAAAGTCCGAAGGATGGGAATTATATTAATTATGAAGATGCGACAGCTTATTATACTCAAGTTTATAGATTGGGAAATGTAACACTGATAGAAGGAACAATCAATCAGGCTTTAAACAAATGTAATGATCTCTCTGATAATTGGTTTGAGAAAAAGCAGGCAGAATACTGTAAATCCTCCATTCTTATTACGCAGATGTTAGATAATGATTTCTATATAGGTGTTAATACTGCTATAAATAGATTTAAAGTTAATACAGGTTATAGTTTTTCTGAATGGAATTCTGAAACAATCTCTAAACGTCAGAGTATTTTACTTGAATTAGCATTAGATTCATGGAAAATTAATAATAAAAGAATAGATCAATAAAACAAACAGTAAATATGAATATAGATGAATTAGCTCAGAAACTAGAAAAGATGTTCAATTCTGGTGAAAATAAAAATGCAATGACACAGCTTTTTATGATTATCTATTATGATGAAATAACTCGATTATGCCAAAAAGAGTTTTATTCAATAAATTCATTTTGTATGACATTACAGGAAAAGGCGCATTTGTCTGGGAAAACCTATTACATTGAATTAAAAAAAGGATATAAATTGGCTAAATATGTAAAAGTAAGAACTGAATATATAAATCATTGGTAAATTAGATATTGGTAATCAATGCATTGAATTGTCTTTGAATAAAATATTACAAAATATTTTGGTAAAGGAAGATCCGAGTTCCAATGATATGTAATTATAATGAATAATATTGAACTCATTCAATTATAATATGAAACTTCTTTTTCCCACTTCTGGTAACGGAGATTGTATATTCTGCCTTATAGATAAGGAAGACGATACATACTATTCGATGATGGTGGATTGCCATTGTTTCACCCCTGAAATAAAAGCTATCATTACAGATACGCTTCATTGTCATCTCGACTATTTGGTAGTAACACATATTGACACTGACCACATCAATGGCATTTGTAATATGCTTTATCAAATGCCAGAACTTAGAATAGACCATATCATCTACAACAACCTTTTTGCAAAAGAAGATGACGCGCAAGTAGAACCACTAAACGATTTTCAACGGAAACAAATTGAAGCACTGAAGGCTTGTATCCCTACATGGAAACCAAATACCGAAAATAAAGTTGCTAAAAAGGAGGCTCTGGCACTATCCACATTGATTCAAAGGAATTGGGCAGACGCTTGGAACAAGAAATTGACATTCATTGATGGTGAATACCTTTCATTGGGTGGATTAGGGAGAATGTTTATTGTGTCACCCACTCAAACAGCTATTGATGAATTGAACAAATATATCCTTGATAAATTTGCACAGAACTTTTATGAAAAATATCCGCTTGAGCAAGGAAAAGAAAAGGGAGCGGAATTATTTGAACTACTTTCTTTAGTGTATAATCAAAAGGAATTGCTTCTTGAAAACAAAATTTCCAGTTCTATCGGCACAATGAAAGCTGAATACAATAAATCAGATAGAGAAGACACCTCTGAGACTAACCGATCCAGCATTGCATTTGTTTGGGAATCTGGAAATAAAAGAATTTTACTCTTGGGAGATGCCACTTCAGAAGTGGTAATAGAAGGAATTAAGGCTTATAAGAAAAAGAATAAAATCCCTTTAGAGACGAAAATCTATTTTGATGCGATCAAAGTTCCTCATCATGGAAGTAATGTCAATTTATCAAAAGAGCTTTTGAAACATATCGACAGTCCGAACTGGATATTCTGTGGATGTACAAGCACTGCTCCTCACTTGCATACTCTTGCCAATATCATCTATCAACCTTTATTGGATACCATACAAAAACGCAGACTGTGTTTTAATTCATTTGATTATAAAAACAAGATCTTCGAGAAAATGAAAAATAAAGTTCCAGTACTAGAAAAAGAAGGAATAGAAATAGAAGTAGAACAAATCAATGAAATAACATTATGAGCAATATCAGCAAAATACCGTTTATTACCTACAAAGTAGAGTGTGGAACAGAAAGGGGGACAGCCTTTTTTATAGATGCCCATCGGCTACTTACGGCATACCATGTTGTTGGTTCTTCCCTGAACGGTAACCCTATCTATGTAGAAATCGAAGAGGTAAATTATGAATGTGAGCTTATAATAGTAAAGCCAGGGAAAGACATTGCCATTTTAATCCAGAAAGACAAGACTGTAAGCTATCAATATGGCTCGTTGCTCAGTATGCCGATAGAAGCTAAAACACATTTCCGTTTTTGGGGCTATCCCAACACTCTGATTGGTGAAGATATTGGGGTGTCAATCAAGATACGGGTGGATGAAATTTATGCACCATTGAGAGGTGATTTTGATGCTTATGCCGTATTTGAAGACGAAAAGCATCTTACAAAATATGCCGGTTTCTCAGGTTCACCTGTCTATACCGATAGTGATAAGATAATCGGAATTGTGACAAATATATTGGATAGCCATATTGGATTTATTAGCATTAAGAGTGTCGAAGAAGAACTGAAAGCTCATGGTGTTACTCTTGAATCAGACTATGCAAAATTTCAAGTGGTTCCTTACGGACGAAATGAGAGTGAGAAAAAACTACATGAACAGATAAAATTGGCAGGAAATCGGTATAAGCCAGATCTAGATGTGCCCAATCAGTCTTTAACGACATTATTTGCCAATCTTTGGGATATCCGGGATCTGAAAAAACATGAAGAGACACTTCACAAGAGCAAACAAGTATTTCTTGACTTACAAAAATCCAATCCCAAGTTATTTGGTACTTCTACTAATACAGAACTGCCGGATTTGAGTTATAATATTGAGATACAACATAACGTAGAATATTTTAAAAGACATAATGATATAAGTTGGAAGACGATAAAGGCTGCTTTGAAAGAAGAGTCGTTGTCTTGGAAACAAATACAAGAGAGCATTTTATACGTTGTGAACAGAAAAGAAAAAGTTTATTGTATTTATGGTCCTGCTGGATGTGGCAAGACACACAATGTTTGTAGTATCGCCTCGCAACTTATTAAAGAAACGAATGTATATCTGTGTTTTGGCATTCAGTTCAACAAGAATAAAAATGGCATTATTGCTGAAATTCGCAAAATTTTTAACTTCGAAAATGAAAACTATTTAGAGGAGTTACAAAAAAAATCAGAAACGGATGCAAAATATATTGGTACGAGACGCTATGTATTCATCATTGATGCGCTTAATGAAGGGCTTGATGATTCCTATTGGTACAATAGTTTGAAAGTATTGAAAGAAGAATTCGACAAATACCCCAATTTATCATTGGTAGTAACAGTGAGGAAACCATTTCAAGAAAAATACGGATTGAACAGATGGGGTTACAAAATGCAGCATCTTCCCGGACTGGAAAAAAGCCAAGAAGTTGTAAATAAATATTTTGAGGCCTATCATATCAATTACGACAAAACTCTTTCAGGATTCAAAAATGGGCTTTTCTTAAATATCTTTTGTGAGACTTACACTTCGATGCCATATTACGATAGAAGATGTTTAAAATCATTGTGGGTATTATATCGCCAATACATCTATATGCGTGAAATGGCCATAGCAGAAGCCGTAGATGAGGATCCGGAACGAAATGTCACTTGGCATTACCTCTGTCGATTAGCTCACCTGTCGGTATTTACTTACAAATTTTATCCTATTACACGTTCTAAAGCAAGAACTGTTTCTGATCAACTTTGTAGGTTCCGCACATGGAGCAAGTCGCTTTTGTATAACTTGATAACACAAGGTCTGCTGCTAGCAGATTGGAATGTTAAAGCAAATAGCATAGATGAAAAGGCTGTTGTGAAGTTTGAGTATGAACAGATGGAAGATGTGATACGAGCTATTGTATTTCTGAGTACCAAATCTGATAAGCAAGCAAAAATTGCCCAACTCAAGGAATTTATCAAGTCTTATGAGCGGAAAACGATTTATGAAGAGGGGTTCTATCAATTCCTTACTTATCTCACCATCCTTTGGCCTGAAAAATTCGAAAAGGAAGAAATTATAGAAGAAAAGATGATAAAGAATAATACTCTTTTGCAACAGTGTTTCATCGAAGGATTGGAATGGCATTTATACCCCGTTGAACAGAAAGTGTTAGATGAGTTTTGGCAAGAAGCAGAGAATACGTTAGGCTATCGTTTCATTTTCAGTGTGGCTTTACATTCTCTTTGTGGATTCCTGAAAACACTGCATCGGTCTTTGAATGCACTGAGCCAAGCTGATTTAGATCTTAAATGGACTCATATTGTAAATCATTATTACGAAGAATCGGTGCTCTATACGGAAGGAGTTAACGAACAAGAATATAAGACAGAAGCCTATCTATTGGTTTGGTGTTGTGCATCATCGCATCCTGTAATAAGAGCTCACGCCAAACGGAAATTATACCGAATACTATGTGATCATGGCGATTTGCTAGAAGTATTGATACCCGATTTTCATTCCATCAAAGACACTTATGTTTTAGAGGGACTCTATAATTCAATATATGGTGCTCTTATGCTCTTGCGTGATGATGCTCTTTGCAATAATGTATCACTCCTTATCTATGATTATCATTTTAAGAACAAACAACCGGTAGAAGACGTCAGAGTACGTGAATGGTTATTGAAGATACTGCTGTTCACTAAGACGCAGAAAAATGGCATAGATCTTTTTTCTAAATCATTACCGCCTTACACATTTAAAAAAGGAATTATCCATGAAGCGATAGAAGTTGGGGACGAATACTTCGGTCATACCAAAGGTTCCAAAAAACTTAGGTTTTCTTTGTGCGAGTTTTCTGATTTCCATCGTTATATATTAGGCTTTAACTCACATATCGAGAGTCAGATTTATACCCTAACGCCATATGATCACAGAGGATGTCCATCTATGCTGCCCTTAGTCCAGTTGCAATCTATGGTGGCTCAAGAAATTAAATCCTCGGGCTGGAATGATAAATTGGGAGAACTGGATAACGAAGTGTATTCTACAGGACGGTATGATAATCTATACGAGCGAATAGGAAAAAAATATCAGTGGAAAGCATTGTTTGCAGTAGAGGCTGAACTAATGGATCATTTTGCTATAATAGACAAGTGGCACAAGGAGGTGGATGGCAACAAGCGCATATTGCGTCCTCCTTATCCGTGGTACAGTTCCACGTTAAATGACTTTGATGTCACCTTGACCACGGAGTTGATTGATGATGCTGAGATAGATGATGTTCTGGATAAGCAATCACAATTCGTGATAGACAAGCAAATGGAAGATCATGAATGGTTAGAACAACCAGTTACAACAACCGATTGCCAACACTTTTTTGTTGGCGAAGATAACAAGTGGGTATTGCTATTTTGTATTTTTTCTGAATTCCCCACAAATGGGGAATCTAAGGATGCATATTTGTCATACGAAACATTCTTTGTACGCAATGAAGATGCACAAAAGTTCGAGGATTGGATCTCAAAGCAAAACTTCAATGGAAGAGATATGCCAACTTCTACACAAAGCTCTGCCATTCGTCTCTTTGAATATCCTTGGATGTTGCATTATCTCAGTACGGAATATAAAAATTGGACCGATGTATCAGCTGGCGACGGTAACTGTCCATGCAGTGTGATGGTGAGTAACTATACCCAACTTCAAGAAAATGTTATTGGGTTAGGCGATGAATATATAGAAGAGAATATATTGCCTTGCCCAGAACTTATGAACACCATGGACCTCCATTTCAGGAATCATGCTTGCTTTACCTACGGAATAGACAACCTATTGGCTTCTTTCTACGCCTCTACTGGACATTATCGCGCAGGCATCCCCAAAGGATTGCATCTTCGTAGGACGGTGCTGGAAGAATTTCTCCGTACAAAAGGTTATACCTTATATTGGTTTATCTCTGCAGAACGACAACTTATAGTTGGTGGTACAGCACTACATAATTACAAGACCTATTCTTTTTGCGCTAAATATGTTGAGGGGGGAAATGTAATTTGGATAAAAAACAAGTAGGCATAATGCTGTGTCAATAATTTTATTGAATTATAATAACACTATTGATTACAGCAAGTCACATGTGATAATCAAGGAACAAAAATTCTGGACAGTGCCTAATGGCATAATCAAAAATCATCTTCTTATTGAATTGCCATCATCTACATCATCATAGTTACCTTTCTGTCCAACTTCCCACTCACGTTTCTCGCTATGACTGCCACCATCTGCATCACGTAACTTGGCTTTCTTAGATAAACGTGAAGTGGGCCTTGTTGGTTGCTGGATTTTAAATCGTTCAATTTGCTTCATCGGCTGTGTCCTTAACCGTTCAAGATTAAAGTTTTCTTCTGAAAGATTTATAATGATATGCTGTTTGAAGTTGATGGCATAAGTTTCATCCTCTTCCTGACGGATAATAAAGCCCTCTTCACGAAGTTGGCTTCTGATAGAATTTTCAGTTTCATCATTGAATATCTCACGCAGACGGTTTACTGCATCTGTGTAGTAGTGTGTTCTTTCCAGAGATATATCTACTAAACCTTTCCGAGATACCTTGAAGATTTTGCAGAGCAGATCACGTTCAGCCTCAGTTGCCGGGTTGAACATTTCAACCATGGCTATACGGTTATTACGGTCAATAGCCTCTGCCATAAAAGGTTTCAACGGACGGCTTTGGCCATCAAAGTAGATGATGCCTTTCTTGATATAGGCACGCTGCTTCCTGATTTTACTGTATATTTCACTCTGGGTAATCTTCGGGTTAAGTGTCAGTAATCGGTCAATATAGTCCTCAATCCGATTGAACCGTTCTTCAGGAGTAGCGAAGTCCAGAAGTTCCTCTACAGCCAGCACTCTTGCACCATGAATGACGGTCTTGTTTGCATGATCAACGAGCATATATCCGTATGGTGTATCCTTCTTGCCGAAGAACACAATGTCAATACCGAACTTCGTTTTCAATTCCTTCTGCAGTTCCTCCTTGTTTGAACTTACATCACGGTATTTCTTTAATATGCTTCTAAGCTGACGGCAACGAGCCCTTTCCCGATAACCGCTCTTGAAAAGACTTTCTATTTCAGTAAAAGGAATTTCCTTCTGAACCTTTCCACCATGCTTGACGAATACATTCCCATCTTTCTGATAGACCTCATATCCCATGGAAACCATTATTGCCTTGAACTGGGCAAAAGAAGAGAATATATATTGTTTGGCAGCATCAATATCATCTTCCGTTTTCTTTTTCCTGTCATTCCCAAGAATACGGTCAATGACTTCCTGGGAGCGTCTGCGTTCATGGCTGTGCTGAATCTTTCTTCCATCAGGTGCCACTCTCGAAGTGATAATATGAAGATGGGTATTCTCCGTGTCATAATGGGAGTAAACAAGCAACGGCTGACCGGATTCTCCGTATCCCATTTCCTTGAGATACTGGTGTGCAAAATCCAGCAACTCATCTTCCGACATTTCGTGTCCCTTGCATGATATGGCCACATGAAGCTGCGGTTTCCTGATTCTGCTGTTCTGTGAACTGTACTTCTGGAGATAACCGACCAGCTCACTTTGGGTAGGTTTGTGAAATGTTCCGAGTGGACCGAAATTCTGAATCTCGATAAGCCGTGCAACACCTTTCGAGACTTTATGTTCATTGTAACCGACAGCATGGAAGTTCGTACTTCCCGGTAATATGGTTGCTATCATATTGAATCTTTATTTATCAAGGTTTAAGTGACTGAAAAACCGAAATACTTCAAGTTCATTAATCTACGGTTACACAATAATAATATCTGAAATGATTGAATACCGTGTAATCTGTAATTCAGATTCTGACAGCTTTCTGTGTCAGAGAATCAAGGTCTTTCTTTATTCGGTTCAATGTATCTTGTGTTTCAAGGATAACAGGTAACAGAACTTCCTGAATATAGCCGGGTGCGAGTAATCCGGCTACCGCAAGTTCATTGGCACGTTTAACCGACTGATTAAGGTTTCCTCCAGCCCAGGAAAGTTCATTCTGATATTTCCGGTAAAACTGACCGAGATCATTCATCAGTTCGAGCTGCCTTTTGATTCCGATATTTGAATACTCTGCCAGTGCCGAGCGTATATAATGGCTCACGGATGAATAGGAGGCAGATTTCTCCTTAAACTGTTGTACTTCCTCCAGTGTCATCCTTACCTTGATGTACTTGGTTCTCTGATTCTTCATACTTGTATACATTTGTGGATAGGTTTCCCAGACCATCTTTCGCCATGCGAAACAGCGGGCAGCCGCTCCGATGCACCTGCATTCGGCAAGTTACTTTTGTGAGTACGAAACGGAGTTTTGTGGCCACAAAAGTACAACTTGCTTAGAAAACTCTGCACGGCAGAAAGATACCTTCCAGGAATGATTATTACACCCAAATTTACTGGAGAATGCCATTGCAAACCGAAATCTGCAACACAATTCTTTGGAGGCATATTCCTGTTAACCATGTGCTGTAGCATCCGGTTATCTTGGAATATCCACATAGCGGAATATTGTTGTATAGAGTCCTATAACTTATCAAGCTAATATCAGTGTGTTCTGAAACAGATGCTACAAGCATTATTCAATCATAGAACCATACAAATCGAAGTAATCAGTAAACAATGTTCCGTTATCTATGGTTGGATAAACCAAAGTTTCAAAAACACATAAGATATAGTTATATGGGATAGATGGCTATTGTTCTCATAAAACCTATATCCAATATAATATGTAGTCCCGATACCATGATAGCATGGTAAAAGTAACCTGATTATCTAAGTTATTGGAATCCCAATAAAAGGGAAAATATAATCTTTCAGCTAATCCAGCTGATGAAATGGCTATCGGGAAATCTTATTTTATCTGAACTTGTATTGTAAAAACATTCAGACAGAATAACCTTGTTTTCAGAGTCTAGGGATACCTCGTTATCATGATGATATAACACTGATAATCAGTAGAAAATCTACTCGAATAATAAGAAAATAGTGTTGCGTAAATTTCTGTATCTCATTGATTTTTAGTATATTTATATAATTAATAAGCTCTTATACTCATAAATATTACACATTATGTTTGAACTGCTGTTGATTATATATCTGCTGCCGGTACTTATTATCGGTATGCTGCTCCTGAAACTGGTATTCTGGCTTTTAAGGATTGCCATATGTCTGGCTGTATGGCTGTTGAAGAAAACTGTCATACTTATATGGAAGTTTATCTTACTTGTTTTTGCTATAGTTATAGGTCGTGATATCATGCCCTGGAATCAACCGGACAAATAGAAAGAACCGCACCAATATGAGAAATGGTACGGTTCTGATAAAGATAAGTAGAATCCTCCCTTTGCGTTAATGGCTTGTTCAGGTTTTCCTATTACATAAAACCTTTTCCCTTGCTTCTTTCATACACAACTTCTTTCTTGGAATCACAATTCATAAGACGGAACTGAACCATACATCCGGTAGGAATATCCTTAGGAAACTGTTCAACCAGTCTGTCAATAACCTGGTCCACATTACTGAAACCAATATCTGTTATTTCACCGATTACGTTACCTTTGAAATATGCACGGCCATAGATCATCATCTTCTTTGTGATGCGGAACATCTTGTCTGCCGGTGTCTCGAAGTCACGTGCCTTGCCTTGCTTGCTCTTCTTGCTGCTGAAGAAAATGAAGTCAATCACTTTGGCATTTAATTCCCAGGCTGGAGTAAAATCTATCTTTACATAACCTCTTGTTATATTCAATCCATGACTGTGGTTCATGCCGAAAGCAACTTCATACAGATTGGCATCACAGTCATTTTGGGCAATTGTAGCCCATGTATGACGGAAAGTATAATAACAGTAGTAATCCTCCTTCTTCATTCCCATATCGGCACATATCTTTCTGATTCCAATGTTTACGTTGGCATTGAAACTGTCCGGGTTACTGTAACGCTTATGGAATTTGAAAAGATATTCGTCATTCTCGTCTGAAAGATACTTGTCAAATGTGGCCTGAATGAACGGTTCCACGCGCATTTCAATATAGGCTTCGTCTTTCCGACTGTGCTTTGTCTTAGCTCTTTTATATCCAATAACTCCATCCTTATAGTTTTCTTTTTTAAGCTCAAAAATATCTACAGTGTTTATTCCGCCCAAACACAAGGATAGGAGTGCCACGTCTCTGCCCAGTTCCGGAAGAGAGGAAATCATTTTGGTTTCCGGTAAGGGACGATTGAAGAATTCCCTACATGCCTCTGCACTGATGGCTCTTTGAACCGTACTGTCAGATTTAGGAATAGATACTTTTAACCAAGGATTGTATTTGATTCGCACGATACCACGTTCTTCATCGTTCAGCTCTATAAGTGCCCTTTTGAATATCTGTCTTAAACAAGTAGGGTACATTTCTTTCGCCCTGTTCGTCAACGAAAGGCTATTAATCCATCTTGTCAAAACAGAAGATGACAAGTGAGTAAACATAACTCTGGTTGTTCCCAAATATCTTTCGAGGTGGTTTACAGCCAGGCGATAGTTCTTAGCATTACGTTCATGTCCTTCAGAGGCCATACGGTTAATGAACTTTGTTGCATAGTCACTAAAGCATACTTCCATATCAGAGTTCATTAAGTATTCTATTAATTCTGTTACAGAGTATCCTGACACATCTTTACGATTTACCAATTCTGTATAACGAAGTATTTCCTGTGCACAATATTTATTTATGACAGCATCCTTAATCTCTCCAGATTTGGATAGCTGTTTGTCAGTAACGAATTTATCAGTTTTAATATACCCTGATTTTGAACGATGAAGTACTCGAATGTACACTTGGTAAAAGCCATCAGCTCGCTTATACCTTACAATAGTCTTAAATGTTGCCATACCTTATTGATTTACAGTTGTTTTACTTTTGTAAGTTCTTTGTAAGCGTACCCTCTCAGTTTTGTAAGCTATTTGTAAGCAAGTACCGTTTATTTGGCTCATTTTTTGCGGACAAATGCACGAACCGCCTAAAAACAACTTAGGCTGTAATGTCTGAAAAACAGTCCATTACAGCCTAAATCAATGATTATCTTATACTATTTATGCTTCCTCTATTGCAGCCTGCGCCGCTGCAAGTCTTGCAATGGGTACGCGGAACGGGGAGCAGCTTACGTAGTTCAGCCCTACCTTGTGGCAGAATTTGACGGACGAGGGCTCGCCGCCATGCTCGCCGCAGATTCCACACTTCAAATCCGGACGGATAGCACGGCCTTTCTCAGTAGCCATGCGTACCAACTGCCCTACTCCGTTCTGGTCGAGTACCTGGAACGGGTCTACTTTTAAAATCTTCTTTTCCAGATAAACCGGCAGGAACGATGCGATGTCGTCGCGTGAATAGCCGAAAGTCATCTGCGTCAGGTCATTCGTACCGAATGAGAAGAATTCTGCGGAAGAAGCGATGCGGTCGGCTGTAAGGGCGGCACGCGGAATTTCAATCATCGTACCTACCTTGAACTCGATGCTGTCGCCGGCTTCGGCAAACAGCTTGGCAGCTTCGGCACGGATAACTTCCTCCTGCTGCTTGAACTCGTACAAGATACCGGTCAGCGGAACCATGATTTCCGGATGTGTCTCAACACCTTCTTTCTTCAGTTCCAAGGCTGCGCCGAGGATTGCCCGTGTCTGCATCTGCGTGATTTCCGGATATGTATTACCCAAACGGCAACCGCGGTGTCCCAGCATCGGGTTGTGTTCGCAAAGAGCCTCGACACGCTGCTGGATATATTGCAGGCTCACACCCATAGTTTCCGCCATTTCCTGCTGGCCTTTCAAATCGTGGGGAACGAACTCGTGCAAAGGCGGGTCGAGCAGGCGAACGGTCACCGGACAGCCTGCCATAGCTTTGAAAATACCCTTGAAGTCTGCCTGCTGGTACGGCAAAATCTTGGATAATGCTTTGCGGCGTCCCTCTGCATCTTCTGCCAAAATCATTTCGCGCATGGCTTTGATTTTTTCACCTTCGAAGAACATGTGTTCCGTGCGGCAAAGGCCGATGCCCACCGCTCCGAAATTACGTGCCACCTGTGCATCGTGCGGAGTATCGGCATTGGTACGAACCTGTAACTTCGTATATTTATCGGCCAACTGCATCAGTTCGGCAAATTCGCCGGAAAGCTCGGCGGCCTTAGTTTCTACCTTTCCTTTATAGACTTCACCGGTACTGCCGTTCAGGGAGATGAAATCGCCTTCTTTCAGTACGATACCGTCTACTTCTACCGTGCGGGCTTTATAGTCGATATTCAATGCGCCTGCCCCGGATACGCAGCATTTACCCATACCGCGGGCTACAACGGCAGCGTGCGAAGTCATACCTCCGCGGGCGGTCAGAATGCCTTCGGCAACGGCCATACCTGCCAAATCTTCGGGAGAAGTTTCGATACGCACCATTACCACGCGCTTGCCGGCAGCATGCCACTCGGCGGCATCGTCTGCAAAGAATACAATCTGGCCGCAGGCTGCACCCGGAGAGGCCGGAAGACCGCGGGTCAGTACTTTAGCCTGCTTCAAGGCTGTCTTATCGAATACGGGATGAAGCAATTCGTCCAGCTTGTTAGGCTCGCAACGCAGCAAGGCTGTTTTTTCGTCAATCATACCCTGATGCAGCAGGTCTGTGGCAATCTTCACCATAGCTGCACCGGTACGCTTGCCGTTGCGTGTCTGGAGGAACCAGAGTTTGCCTTCTTGTACGGTGAACTCCATATCCTGCATATCTTTGTAGTGGTTTTCCAGCTTTGTCTGCAAAGCATCCAGTTCCTTATAGATTTCGGGCATCGCTTCTTCCATGGAGGGATATTTGGAGGCGCGTTCTTCCTCGCTTATACCGGCAAGTTCCGCCCAGCGCTTGGAGCCGATAATGGTTATCTGTTGCGGGGTACGGATACCGGCTACCACATCTTCGCCCTGTGCGTTAATCAGGTATTCGCCGTTGAAAAGGTCTTCGCCCGTGGCCGCGTCGCGGCTGAAACAAACTCCGGTAGCGGAGGTGTCGCCCATATTGCCGAACACCATTGCCTGCACGCTTACAGCCGTACCCCACTCGTCGGGAATTCCTTCCATTTTGCGGTAGAGGATAGCGCGCTCGTTCATCCAAGAGTTGAACACGGCGCAGATAGCTCCCCACAACTGTTCGTAGGCGCAGGTCGGAAAGTCTTTCCCGGTCTGTTCCTTCACGGCGGCTTTGAAGCGTTTTACAAGTTCCTTGAGGTCTTCTACTTCCAGCTCGTTATCCAATTTTACGCCTTTAGCATGTTTCACCTCTTCTATAATGGCTTCGAACGGGTCAACATCTTCTTTGTTCACCGGCTTCATTCCCAACACCACATCGCCGTACATCTGGACGAAACGGCGGTAGGAGTCCCATGCAAAGCGGGCATTGCCCGTTTTACATATCAGCCCTTCCACCACTTCGTCGTTCAAGCCCAGGTTAAGGATAGTATCCATCATGCCGGGCATGGATGCGCGTGCACCCGAACGTACGGAAACCAGCAGCGGGTTCTCCACATCGCCGAATTTGGAACGCATCAGCGTCTCTACATGTGCAATGGCATTTTCTACTTCTTGCTTCAACAGGGCAACGACTTTATCCTGCCCCATTTCGTAATATTCTGTACAAACTTCTGTCGTAATCGTGAAGCCCGGAGGAACCGGAACTCCGATAAGGTTCATCTCTGCCAAGTTAGCTCCCTTACCCCCTAAAAGATTTCGCATGCCGGCTTTTCCTTCTGCCTGGCCGTTACCAAAGGTGTAAACTCTTTTTTTATCCATAATATAAATTTAAAGTTTTTGATTGTGATTTTTTTCTTTTTCTGTTCGCAAATCTAAGTATATTTCGCAGACTATAAAACTTTTCAAGAAAAAACTTTAATGTAAAATGCAATTTCGACATTGCAAAATTTAATATTTGGATTCATAGGGAGAAATCCCGAAAAAATGCCTATTTTTGCCGTTGAATTTATTATATTGGTGTAAAAGTGGCAAGAAAGAGAAAAGAACTTCCCCTATTGGAGAAGGTGGAAATTACGGATGTGGCTGCCGAAGGAAAAGCCATTGCAAAGGTCGATGATTTGGTGGTTTTCGTACCGTATGTCGTTCCGGGTGATGTGGTAGACTTGCAAATCAAAAGAAAAAAGCATCATTATGCCGAAGCGGAAGCGGTGAAGTTCCACCGATACTCGCCGGTAAGGGCGGTTCCGTTCTGCCAGCACTACGGTGTGTGCGGCGGCTGCAAGTGGCAGGTACTTCCTTATGCGGAGCAGATAAGATACAAGCAGAAGCAGGTTACGGATAACCTTACCCGCATCGGGAAGGTAGAGCTTCCGGAAATATCGCCGATACTCGGTTCCGCAAAAACGGAGTTCTACCGGAACAAACTGGAATATACTTTTTCCAACAAACGCTGGCTGACGGCGGAGGAGGTACGGCAGAATGTGGTATACGAGCAGATGAATGCGGTGGGCTTCCACATCCCTAATGCGTTCGACAAGGTACTGGCCATAGAGAAATGCTGGCTCCAGGACGATATATCCAACCGTATCCGCAATGCGGTACGCGACTATGCCTACGAGCACAATTATTCGTTCATCAACCTGCGCACGCAGGAAGGGATGCTGCGCAATCTAATCGTGCGCACTTCCAGCACCGGCGAACTAATGGTTATCCTTATCTGCAAGATTGAGAAAGAGGAGGAAATGGCTTTGTTCAAGCAGTTGTTGCAGTATGTGGCCGACACTTTTCCCGAAATTACTTCCCTGCTATACATTATCAATAATAAATGCAACGACACCATTACAGACCTCGATGTGCATACTTTCAAAGGCAAAGACCACATTTTCGAAGAAATGGAAGGGCTGCGCTTCAAGATAGGTCCGAAGTCGTTCTACCAGACAAATTCCGAGCAGGCATACAATTTATATAAGGTGGCGCGCAACTTTGCCGGGCTTACCGGCAGCGAACTCGTTTACGACCTTTATACCGGTACGGGGACTATCGCCAATTTCGTTTCCCGGCAGGCACGCCGGGTTATCGGAATCGAATATGTGCCCGAGGCTATCGAGGATGCCAAAGTCAATGCAGAAATCAACGGTATAGAGAATACGCTTTTCTTTGCCGGCGATATGAAAGATATGCTGACGCAGGATTTCATTAACGAGTACGGACGACCGGACGTGATTATCACCGACCCGCCCCGTGCAGGTATGCATCAGGATGTGCTTGATGTTATCCTGTTTGCCGAACCGAAACGTATCGTATATGTGAGCTGTAACCCCGCTACGCAGGCGAGGGACTTGCAGTTGCTCGATGTAAAATACAAAGTAAAAGCCGTTCAGCCGGTGGATATGTTCCCGCATACGCATCATGTGGAGAATGTGGTATTGCTTGAGTTGAGAGTTGAAAACTAAGAGTTAAAAACTAAAAGCTGAAAACGGAAGGCTAAAAATAAGAACTGAAAATTAAGAGCCAAAAGCAGAGAACTGAAGGTTGAGAATAAGAACTGAAAATTGAGAACCAAAAGCAGAGAGCTGAAGGCTGAGAATAAGAACTGAAAACTGAGAGCCGAAAGCAGAGAACTGAAGGCTGAGAATAAGAACCGAAAATTAAGAGCTGAAAGCAGAGAGCTGAAGACTGAGAATAAGAACTGAAAACTAAGAATCGAAAGCTAAAAGCTGAAGGCTAAGTTTTGAAAACCGAGTTTTTCAAGATAGAACACTAAAAGCAGAGGATTGATACCCGGGAAGTTGAAGCCGGTGTTCGGGAAGCAGGAGTTGAGGTTCTAAAATTGAAACCAATCATTAACCGTTAATATTATCCCCGTGGCAAAAGAAAGAAATAAGACAAAAGCCCGCACGCAATATACGGACTATAAGGTAAACGAACCAATGGAACTAATGGAATTCCTGGCTACCAAAATGCCGGATGCCAGCCGTACCAAACTGAAATCGTTATTGAGCAAGCGAATCGTATATGTAGACAGCATTATCACCACGCAATATAATTTCCCCCTGAAACCGGGGATGAAAGTCCAAATCAGCCGTGAAAAAGGGCGCAAGGAGTTTAACCACAAACTGCTGAAGATTGTGTACGAAGATGCCTATATCATCATCGTCGAAAAGATGCAGGGGCTATTGTCCGTCAATACGGAAAGGCAGAAAGAGCGTACCGCCTACACCATACTGAACGAATACGTTCAGCGCTCGGGCAGGCAGCACCGTGTGTATATCGTCCACCGCCTGGACCGCGATACTTCGGGACTGATGATGTTTGCCAAAGACGAAAAGACACAGAATACATTGCGCGACAACTGGCACGACATCGTTACCGACCGGCGTTACGTAGCCGTCGTAGCAGGTGAAATGGAAAACAATACCGGCATGGTAAGGTCGTGGCTTACCGACCGCAAGCTGTATGTGTATTCCAGCCCGACGGACGACGGCGGCAAGGAGGCAATCACTCACTACCGTACCATAAAACGTGCCAACGGCTTCTCGCTTGTGGAATTGAACCTGGAAACAGGACGTAAAAACCAGATTCGCGTGCACATGCAGGACTTGGGACATCCCATTGTAGGCGACGGACGGTACGGGCTGGAAGAAATCAACCCTATCGGACGGTTGGCATTGCACGCCTTTAAGCTTTGCTTCTATCATCCCCTGACCGGAGAGCTGATGCAGTTCGAAACGCCTTATCCGGCAGAGTTCAAGAGGCTGTTCCTCAGACGCAACGAAGAAGCCAAATAAACAGGGATATTCAGTAAATGTCTTTAAACAGTAAGATGGCATATGAAGATGACTTGCTAATATCATCTCATATGCCATTTTTATTACCTATTTTTTCTCTCTGACCTAAAATCTTCTCCTTTTGGGCACGATGTTCCGGAAGAAACCTGAGACTTCTTCTAATAGATTCTTTATACTTATACTATGCAGCTTTCTTCTGTCTGTTTTTGATTTTATCAATCATCAATCATCAATATGGCGTTTGCCGTATGTATCCCAAAGAAAATCCACAGGATTTCTGTTTTCCTGTTCCGTGCTTTGACTTTCGATAGCGAATAATGCTGTTTTTGCGTACCGAAACTGCCTTCAAGCCTGGTGGCTCTTTCCCTGGAGAGTTCACTTCTGAGAACCTTCCTCAACGGCTCGTCCTTTGCAGCTCTTCCCTTGCGTACAAAGGAGGTTGATATCCCATATTTTGTACAGAACTTCCTGTTGGCATTATTAGCGTATATGGAATCGGCGGCCACACACCCTGCCCTTACATTCATCAACTTCTGATGCATACGGATACAATCTTTCAGACGTATGCCTTCATTGAATGCCTTGAAAGAGACGTGCTCGATGAACGAGATCCCGTCTATCTGTATGTTATTAACCTTTGCACCGAACTCGACGGATTTTGTCTCCTTGCCCCTTACGATAGGGCGTACGTAATGACGGTCAATACTGACAATACGGTCACTGATCTTCCTGTCTTCAAAGAGCTCCTTTTCCTGTACAAGGACCTTTCTGATGATGGAAAGCCGTTTCTGATAATCCTGTGTATATGTGAGTGAAGAGCTGTATTTTCTGTGAATGTCATCCCGTTGTATGATGAGTTTTTCCAGGAGTCTGATCATGCGACGCTTCAGCATCATCGTCCTCGAAGCCTTCCTCTTTCTTTTCTTGCAATAGGACAGATAGGATACCGCAACATCCGTATATTTGTTACGGGGACGCCTTATGCCGAGTTGCTCACAATGTATGCAGATATGCCGGTAGAGCCATTCGATGCTTTCCCAAAGGAGCTTCATGTCCGTAGGAAAACGCATATGACTTTCATAGCATGTGGCATCGGTCATACATACGTGAAGGTTCTCAAGATAAGGCTTCCAGTGTGAGGCAAGGATTTTCTGAAGGGAGTCAATGTCAAGACGGGATGCTATCTCATTACGGATAGTGCTGATTATCTTGTAGTTCGTTATAGGGTAGGACGGGTCTATCATGATACCACAGAACAACTGATAGTGTATGTTTCCGTTAAGATGTTCTACCAATAACCTGTCAGAGAATCCGGTGTAAGCCTTCAGTACCATAAGGGCTATCTTCGCGGAAGGACTGAAACTGTTCCTGCGACCCAAGCGGGATTGTGAAAGGCCTATCTCTTTGACTATACTCTCGAACGGAAACACGGAATGAAGACTGCCAAGTTCACTCGCATTAAAACTCTTACGATATTTTTCCAGAATATCGAATTCTGTAAACCCTAAAGTAGGGTGAATTTCTGAAATATTTTGTATCTTCGCCATATCAGTGTGGATATTTCCCCCGTTTTGGCCGTCAAACCGTATTTTAGGGGGGAATACCTAAAGATACAAAAAGCCAACTAATTCGCAATACTTTAAGTATGAATTAGTTGGATAATTTTATAGGATTTAATGAATATCCCTAAA
>NZ_KB894145.1 GCF_000374365.1 Bacteroides gallinarum DSM 18171 = JCM 13658 | reverse complement strand
AAGATTGTGTGAGAAATTACAGGAATAGGACTATAAAAATGGCATATGAAGTGAGTATGCTCTATCATCTTCATATGCCATCTTGATTTTTAGGGACATTTACTGAATATCCCGAAGTTGACTTCCTTTTTTCGGTATGACCGGAGTTCTATGCCTATCGGTTATTGAATGGAGTTAAAGTTCTTTTAATAATTCTATCTCGTCATATTTTTCATACCGTTTCAACAGAGATATGAATTTTTCGTCATTTTTAAATTTGGAATAGATTTCAGGAACTTGCTTTATGGTAGTCGCTAAATCCAATCCCTTGTCAAGGGCGATATCTATATTTAGATAGAATTGTGAGAGGTCATTCTGCTGTGCCTTGATTTCTGCTAAAGTAGAATAAAATACACCTCGGTCTTTGTTGAATTCGATAGCCTTGTATATGTTATTTAATGCTTCTTCGCAATTGCCTTTCATGCGTTCGTTCACGGCAAGCAAGTTATAGACATTTCCGATGTCATAACTGTCGTTTTTCAGCCTTTCGATAGCCCGGTCAATTTCTTCTGTCGGGGCGTCTCCCCTTAAAATGAGTGCCAGGCAATATTGATAAAAATATTCGGAAGATGCTTCCCTAAATGGGTATATGGTGCTATACATCTCTGTATATCTTTGCATTAGGAATAGAATTTCACTTTTCCTTAGGAAATAATACAGAGGTGGACGCTTTTCCAGTTTGATTGCCTTGTTTATCCGTGCGAGGGCATCATTCGTGTTTTCGACAGACTGTAAATTGATTGCATATAAGTATTGTATAGAACTGTCATTGGGATATTTTTTTTCAGCTTCTTCCAGCAATTCGAAAACAATTGCTTTTCCGGTAGCCTGACTTATTTTTTCAAGTAATTGTTTCTTTGTCTTTTCAGCATTAATTTGCTGTAATTTTTCTTGATTGAAATCATTGGCTGTTATGCGTTCGAAGAGTTCCAGATATTCATTGGCTATCGTATCTGCCGTACCTTTTGCTTCTTCTTTGTGCCCTAACTTAAAACATTCATGATATTCCATTTCTCTATTGGAGTGAATAACAACAGGTGTCGTATTCAGTGTTTTTCCTGAAGAATAGGACAAGTCTGAAAATTGTGACCGAAATCTTTCTCTGATATTCTCTTCCAATAATTTTTCTTCCGGTGTGGTAGGGTAAGGTATTCTGGTAAGAGAAAGAATGATGTCTTTGTCCGGATTCAGAAAACTGTTGTCTTTGTTCAGAATACTGCGTACGATTCGCCGGCATCCTTCTATGTTTTCTTTATTATTGGCGGAGAGTATCACAATCTGGTCTGCAAGTAAAGACAATGTCAGATTTGATATATCCGTAATGCCGGTACGGGTGTCTATCAATAAATAGTCGGGTTTAAGTTCTTTTTCTATTTTTTGCTTCATGTCTAAGAAAAAGGATACACCTAATGCGTTCTCTCCATAGAAAAGTTCAAACCAATTTATAGAAGAAAGTTTTCTCCAGTAATTGGCCGAATTGGGATTACCGGCAGGAATCAGGGATAATAAATGCCCCGTACCTTGTAACGGTTTGTTGTATTCTGCTATATTCTTTGGAATTTTATGGTTTGTATGGAATTCATATAGATAATCTACGATTCCTTTGTCTATCAGCTTTTCATCGTGAAATCCTGCGAACTTGCAATGCAGTCCTGGGGCTTCCAAGTCAAAATCGAGCATAACGACTTTTTCTTTAAAGGCTGCCAGTTTCATCGCTATGTTGGATAACGCCAAGGTTCTGCCTACGCCACCTTTATATGAATAAAAAGCAATTGTTTTCATTATACGCTCTCCTCTATATTTAACAACGTTCCTCTTTCTTTTATTTTATTGTTGATTTCCAATAATTCTGGGCTGAAATATTCTTTTACCTGTTTGTGAAAATCTTTTTTCAACACGATTTGCACCTCCAGGACTTCCAACAATTGCAATATCCTTTCGAAACTGGCACTTAGATAATCATTCTGTTCATATCTTTGTATCTGCTGTTCCTGGATATACATTTCTTTGGCAAGCTCCTTTTGGCTGATACCCGATGCTATCCTGAAACTGATAATTGCTTTGTTCATGTCATCCTTCAGCGAGTCGAAAGTTAGAGAGGTCAGTTGGTCGGAAGTCAGCCTCTTATATTCGTTCATTATGTGCTGTAACTTCTTCGCTCCTTTCTTAAAGGTGCTTAACTGTAACTTCAATTGTATCTCCTCAGGATTTTGCTTTAATACCTGTTCCGTATCCTTTATATCCTCTAACAAATTTTGAAGCTGTTTGTGGACTGCTGTATACTGCTTTTTATTTCTTATTATCATAACTTCACAATTTTAGTTTGATAATTCCTTTTCTTTCATCACTATCCTTTATGGTCTGAAAATACTCCAGGATTGTTTGTCCATGATTGAAAGGCGATTTATCGAAAGCCGGATAAATTTCTCCACCAAAATCTTCTTTTTGAGTTTCGGAATCGCTGTTTAGTAACGACTGTTCTACGACTCTCAGTACATCGTTTCTGTTTGCGGCTGTGGTATCCCAGCATGCATCGTAATCTGCAGGTGCTATTTTATTGCTGACGAAGCTACCGTCTATGTATAATATATCGCATTGAAGACATCTGCAATATGAAATGAGGTTTTTCATGGCAGCAAGTAGCTTTTGACGCTTTTTGCTGAAACCGAGTTTGTTTTCCATTTCCTCAAAGGTCGTTTCATATATACCTTCTTTCAGGAAACCGTTCGTTTCGAATTCAGGAATCATAAATTAATGTGTTACCATACAAATATACAACAATTTTGTTGTGTAACAAGCGAAATGCTTATTTTTTATCTCACATCCGCCCCCCACATCATCTTATTCCGCAACGTGTCGAAAAAGACATGGTTGAAACGTTTCACTACTTTAATGGAATAATCCGCACGCGAAATGTGGAGCCGCGTAGTCTCTTTGCAGGATTCGCTGCGCCCGTCGACAGCTACGAGGAAGTTGTGGCTGCGGCTCTCTACATCGAGGGTGATTTCCCAGTCGTCGCAGATAACGATAGGCCGCACATTCAGACTGTGGGGAGCAACGGGGGTAATCGCAATCGTTTTGCTGTGAGGCACGATGACCGGACCGCCGACACTCAGCGAATAGGCGGTAGAACCCGTAGGAGTAGCTACGACCAGGCCGTCGGCCTGGTAAGTGGTGAGGTGCTCCCCGTTGATTGCCGTATGGATACTAATCATGGACGAGCTGTCGCGTTTCAATACGGCAATTTCGTTGAGTGCGTACGGGTATTCCATTAGTTTTCCGTCGTTGCACCTCAACTGCAATACGCTGCGTTCCTCCACTTTATAGTGGTTGTTGTAAATCTCATCGATTGTTTCCTCCATTTCTTCGGGCGATATGTCTGCCAGAAAGCCGAGACGGCCTGTGTTGATACCCAGAATCGGAATGTTTTTTTTACCGACGCGGCTGGCGGCTTTCAGGAATGTGCCGTCGCCGCCGATGCTGATAACCATGTCTGCACGGAAGTCGTCGCCGTCGAACAATTCGGCGGAAGGGATGTTAAGATGTAAGTCGGAAGTGAGGAAATTATAGAATTCGCGGCAGACGCAGAGCTGCGCTTTGTGCCCGGCCAACAGGCGGAAAAGGTTTTCGGCATGCGATGATTTCTTGGCTTGATAAGTATTTCCGAATATGGCGAATTTCATAATTGTTTTCTGTTTTTGTAAGATGCAAAAATAGTTTTTTCTCAGAATGCTGCCAACATATTGCTATTATTTGTACTTTTGCCCCAAACTATAATCCGAATTATGACTAAATTAAGTGTAAATATCAATAAAGTGGCAACGCTGCGCAACGCACGTGGAGGAGATATTCCCAATGTTGTAAAAGTAGCGTTGGATTGTGAGAACTTTGGAGCCGACGGCATAACGGTGCACCCGCGTCCCGACGAGCGGCATATCCGCAGGAGCGACGTCTATGATTTGCGTCCGTTATTGCATACGGAGTTCAATATAGAAGGATATCCCTCGCCCGAATTCATAGATTTGGTGCTGAAAGTAAAGCCGCATCAGGTGACGCTGGTTCCGGACAGCCCTACGCAACTGACATCCAACTCCGGCTGGGATACGAAATCCAACCTGGATTTCCTGACCGAAGTGCTGGACGCATTCAACAATGCAGGTATCCGTACCTCTGTATTCGTATCTACCGATGCGGAGATGATAGAGTACGCGGCCAAAGCCGGTACAGACCGTGTGGAGCTTTATACCGAACCCTACGCAACGGCATTCCCTAAAGGGAAAGAGGCGGCGGTAGCTCCCTTCGTAGAGGCTGCCAAGATAGTACGCAGCCTGGGACTGGGGCTGAATGCCGGCCATGACCTGAGTTTGGAGAATTTGAACTATTTTTATAAAAACATACCCTGGCTGGATGAAGTTTCTATCGGTCATGCGTTGATTAGCGACGCTTTGTACCTGGGGCTGGAACGTACCATTCAGGAATATAAAAACTGTCTCCGCTGATGAATCTTATGTTGTTATTAGCCCAGGTGGCTCCGGCGTTGGCCGATTCTATTGCCGGTGCGAATCCGGTACTTACTCCTGTTGCCGCTCCCGATGAAATGAACCTGTGGAGCATGGCTATCAAGGGCGGTTGGATTATGATAGTGCTCGGAGTGCTTTCCGTAGTCTGCTTCTATATCCTGTTCGAGCGCAATTACGTTATCCGTAAGGCGGGCAGGGAAGACCCGATGTTCATGGATAAGATTAAGGATTATATAATGGGTGGAGAGATAAAGGCCGCCATTGCCTATTGCCGCAGTGTCGATACCCCCTCGGCGCGTATGATAGAAAAAGGCATCAGCCGCCTGGGACGTCCGGTAAACGATGTACAGGCCGCCATAGAAAATGTCGGCAATATCGAAGTGGCGAAACTGGAAAAAGGCCTGACTATCATGGCTACCATTTCCGGCGGTGCGCCGATGATTGGTTTCCTGGGTACGGTGACCGGTATGGTGCGTGCTTTCTTCGAAATGGCGAATGCAGGCAACAACATCGACATAACCCTGCTCTCCGGCGGTATATACGAAGCCATGATTACTACGGTAGGCGGCCTGATTGTGGGTATCATCGCCATGTTCGCCTATAATTACCTGGTGACGCTGGTAGACGGTGTAGTCAACAAAATGGAAGCCAAGACAATGGCATTCATGGACTTGCTGAACGAGCCTGCCAAATAAATCATAATGTATAAACCATAAACCGTAAAGCGTGTTACAACGTAGAGCAAAAATATCGCCCAATTTCAGTATGGCATCCATGACGGATGTCATATTCCTGCTGTTGATTTTCTTTATGATTACCTCTACGGTAGTATCGCCGAATGCAATCAAGGTATTGCTTCCGCAGGGAAAACAGCAGACGTCCGCCAAGCCGCTGACAAGGGTTATCATCGACAAGGATTTGAACTATTACGCCGCATTCGGCAACGATAGGGAACAACCGCTCGCTTTGGACGAGCTGACGCCTTTCCTGCAGTCGTGTGCGGCGAAGGAGCCCGAAATGTACGTGGCATTGTATGCCGATGAATCCGTACCTTACCGGGAAATCGTAAAAGTACTGAATATCGCTAATGAGAACCACTTCAAAATGGTGCTGGCTACACGCCCGCCCGAAGACAGGTAAGTGGTTCCGGTCGTAAATAGCTAAATCGTAAATCGGAACGGTGAATCGGAAGAAGAAAGGAAAATATATAGGATTGGCAGGTGCGTTGTCGGTGCACATCGTTATCATCGCCCTTTTGATACTGGTGGGATTTACATTGCCCGAGCAGTCCGAGGAGGGTGGTGTACCCGTGATGATAGGCGAAGTACCCGATGCCTCGGGAGCTGCTACTCCCTCTTTGGTGGAAGTGGATGTGCTGCCGGAGGAGGCTGCCCCGGAAATGCCGGAAGAAGTTGAGCAGGATATACTGACACAGGATGAGGAGGAAACCGTTGCCATAAAACCCAAGGCGGAAAAAAAAAAGACGGAAATAAAGAAGCCGGAGAAAACCGAGGCGGAAAAAGCCGAGGAAGCCCGGAAACTGGCTGCCGAGAAAGCCGAGCGCGAGCGGAAAGCCGCCGAGGAAGCTGCCCGTAAACGTGTGGCGGGTGCTTTCGGCAAAGGTGCGCAAATGGGCAGTAAAGGCTCTACGGAAGGAACCGGCGTACAAGGAAGCCCTGCCGGAAATTCTTCGGCGGGAGAAGCTGCCGGAACGGGCGGATATGGAACTTTTAATCTTGGCGGGCGTTCTATCGGTGAAGGCGGGCTGCCGCGTCCCGTATATGATGTGCAGGATGAAGGGAAAGTGGTGGTTACCATTACCGTAAATCCGGCAGGACAAGTGATAGCGACCAGCATTAACCGCCAGACGAATACGGTGAACCCCGCTCTGCGGAAAGCCGCCGAAGATGCGGCGAAGAAAGCGCGGTTCAATACGGTGAGCGGCCTGAATAACCAGACGGGAACGATAACGTATTATTTTAATCTAAAATAAGAGGAGAAACTATTATGGGGACAGTTTATGTATTTTTTGCAGACGGATTTGAAGAAATAGAAGCTTTCACTTCTGTCGATGTAATGAGACGTGCAGGATTGAATGTAGAAATGGTTACGGTAACTCCTGACGAGATTGTAACAGGCGCCCATGATGTGCCGGTACTTTGCGATAAGAATATCGTGAACTGCGATTTCTTCGATGCAGACTTGATATTGCTTCCGGGAGGCATGCCGGGTGCGGCTACCCTGGAGAAATGCGACGACCTGCGCAAACTGGTTTTGCGTTTTGCCGAGGAAAACAAACCGATTGCCGCCATTTGCGCCGCTCCTATGGTGCTTGGCAAGCTGGGATTGCTGGAAGGCAGGAAAGCCACTTGCTACCCCGGTTTCGAACAATACCTGAAGGGAGCCGATTGCACTGGAGCAATGGTTGAGAGAGACGGCAATATTATCACGGGAAAAGGTCCCGGCGCCGCAATGGAATTCGCTTTGGCTGTAGTAGAACTGCTGCAAGGCAAGGATAAAGTCGTCGAATTAAAAGAAGCCATGTGTATTTCTTGATTTATAACCTACGGTTTATGGGCAAGTACATGCAACACCGTACAACTACCGTAAATCCATATTATAAATCACCAATCATAAATCCCGATGTTACAGTACGCTCTGATTGTTGCCGGCGGTAAAGGCTTACGTATGGGGTGCGAACTTCCCAAGCAGTTTCTTCCGATAGGGGGGAAACCGGTATTGATGCGCACGATAGAGGCCTTTTATGCTTACAATCCGGAGATACGAATCATACTGGTGCTTCCGTGCAGCCAGCAGCCTTATTGGGCGGAACTGTGCCGGGAGCATCATTTCTCAATCCCGCATCGTATTGCCGACGGTGGGGAAACACGCTTCCATTCGGTGAAGAACGGGCTGGCCTTCGTCACGGCGCCGGGCTTGGTGGGAGTACACGACGGTGTCCGCCCTTTCGTGTCCCGGGAAGTGATAGCCCGTTGTTATGAGCTGGCGGCGGAGAAGCAGGCGGTAATCCCGGTGGTGGACGTGGTGGAGACAGTGCGCCATTTGACCGGAGAAGGGAGCGAGACAGTCTGCCGCGACGAATACAAGCTGGTACAGACACCGCAGGTATTCGATGCAGGCTTGCTGAAACAGGCTTATGAACAACCTTACACCCCGCATTTCACCGACGATGCCTCGGTGGTGGAGGCATTGGGCAACCCCGTTTTCCTGACAGCCGGCAACCGGGAAAATATTAAGATAACCACCCCCTTCGATTTAAAAATAGCTACTGCCCTTTTGGATTCATGTTCGATTTAACAACGCGTGACATAAAATACTTGTCGGGCGTCGGGCCGCAACGAGCTTCGGTGCTTAATAAGGAATTGGGCATCTTTTCCTTCCACGATTTATTATACTATTTCCCTTATAAATATGTAGACCGTAGCCGCATCTATTACATCCGTGAAATCGACGGTACGATGCCGTATATCCAGTTGAAAGGAGAAATATTAGGTTTTGAAACGGCGGGCGAGGGACGCCAGCGGAGATTGATTGCCCATTTTTCGGACGGTACGGGTATCGTCGACCTGATTTGGTTTCAAGGCATTAAATACCTGACAGGACGGTATAAGGTGCACCAGGAATATATCGTATTCGGCAAGCCCTCCGTTTTCAACGGGCGGATAAATATCGCTCATCCGGATATCGACCCGGCTTCCGAGCTGAAGCTCTCGGCTATGGGGTTGCAGCCCTATTACAATACTACGGAGAAGATGAAGCGGAGTTCGCTCAACTCGCATGCCGTCGAAAAGATGATGAAGAACATCGTCCGACAGCTAACCGAACCCCTGCCCGAAACTCTTTCGCCCGCTTTGCTGGCGGAGCACCACCTGATGCCGCTTACGGAAGCCCTTGCCAATATCCATTTCCCGTCCAGCCCGGATGCGCTGCGGAAGGCGGAATACCGTCTGAAATTCGAAGAGCTGTTCTATGTACAGTTGAACATACTTCGTTATGCCAAAGACAGGCAGCGCAAATACCGCGGTTATGTCTTTGAGAAGGTGGGCGGGATATTCAATAGCTTTTATTCCCGTAACCTCCCTTTCGAACTGACCGGCGCCCAGAAGCGTGTATTGAAGGAGATACGCCGGGATGTAGGCTCGGGCAGGCAGATGAACCGGCTGTTGCAGGGAGATGTGGGCAGCGGAAAGACATTGGTTGCGCTGATGAGCATGCTGATTGCGCTCGATAACGGGTATCAGGCATGTATGATGGCGCCTACCGAGATACTGGCAAACCAGCATTACGAAACGATTCGCGAGCTGTTGTACGGAATGGATGTCAAAGTGGAGCTGCTAACCGGCTCGGTGAAGGGAAAACGGCGGGAAGCCATTCTTACCGGTCTGCTGACGGGGGATGTGCAGATACTTATCGGTACGCATGCCGTTATCGAGGATACGGTAAGCTTTGCTTCACTGGGCTTGGTCGTAATCGACGAGCAGCACCGTTTCGGCGTAGCCCAGCGCGCCCGCCTATGGAGTAAAAGCGTGCAACCGCCCCATATATTGGTAATGACAGCAACCCCCATACCGCGTACCCTGGCAATGACGCTTTACGGCGATTTGGATGCGTCGGTCATCGACGAACTTCCGCCGGGACGAAAACCGGTTGCCACTATTCATCAGTTCGATAACCGCCGCGAAAGCCTGTACCGCTCTGTCCGCAAGCAAATCGAGGAGGGGCGGCAGGTGTATATCGTCTATCCCTTAATCAAGGAAAGCGAAAAAATAGACCTCAAGAACCTGGAAGAAGGCTACCTGCACATCTGCGAGGAATTCCCCGATTGCAAGGTCTGCAAAGTACACGGCAAGATGAAGCCTGCCGAAAAAGATGCGCAGATGCAACTGTTCGTTTCCGGCGAGGCACAGATAATGGTTGCCACTACGGTAATCGAGGTAGGAGTAAATGTGCCTAACGCCTCGGTGATGATAATAGAGAATGCTGAGCGCTTCGGGCTTTCCCAGCTACACCAGTTGCGCGGGCGTGTAGGACGCGGCGCAGACCAGTCCTATTGCATCCTGGTTACCGGTTATAAATTGGCGGAAGATACCCGGAAGCGCCTGGAGATTATGGTACGTACCAACGACGGTTTTGAAATAGCCGAGGCCGATTTGAAACTGCGCGGGCCTGGAGACTTGGAAGGAACGCAGCAGAGCGGCATCGCTTTCGACCTGAAGATAGCGGATATAGCCCGCGACGGGCAGCTCTTGCAGTATGTCCGCGAAGTTGCCCAGGCCGTTGTAGACAAAGACCCCGATGCCTCCCTTCCCGAAAATGAGATACTGTGGCGGCAACTGAAGGCATTGCGGAAAACGAACGTCAATTGGGCGGCTATTAGTTGAAAAACGGTTAAACATACGTTTTATTTACACAAATATGTTGTTAAACATATTTGTGGTGTATTTTATTTATTATTAGGTATTTATCTGTTATTATCCGTCTCTTTTATCCTTCCCTCTTCAAAAAAATAGTTAATGAGGCAGGCATCTTTTCGGAGAGAAATGTTACCTTTGGGAGAATTTTTGGAAATAATCAGGATATTCGCGTAAAACAGGTGTAACCCGTTCTCGGAATGTGCTCTGCGGATATCGAAATGAATGACGAAACGGAATGAATTTTAATTGGATTAGAACGGCTTTATTAGCGGCAACGGCAATGGTCTGCCTGAACTCTTTCTCTCAGGATTTGATTGCCCGTCAAGCTCCTATCGACAGAAAACTCAAGAGTGTGGATTCATTGGCTTTACAGAAACAAATCCGTGCGGAACAGGCATTGTATCCGGGGCTGGATTTGTATCCGAGCTGGAACAATGAGTTCGTACAGGCCTATGGCAATGCTATCGTGCCGGAAAGCTATACTTTCGACCTGAAAGGCTTCTGCATGCCTACCGAACATACCCGCATCACCGATGTATTCGGCTACCGCCCCCGTAGAAGAAGGGCGCATTACGGCCTGGATATCAAGGTATATGTAGGCGATACGATTCGTGCGGCTTTTGACGGTAAAGTACGTATCGTAAAGAACCAGGGTCGCCGCGGATATGGAAAGTACGTCGTTATCCGCCATGATAACGGTTTGGAAACGGTTTACGGACACTTGTCCAAGCAGTTGGTTAAGATAAACCAACTGGTAAGAGCCGGAGAGCCGATTGCATTGGGCGGTAACACCGGACGTTCCACCGGTTCGCACCTGCACTTCGAAACCCGTTTCCTGGGAATTCCCATTAATCCCGCATTGATGTTCGACTTTGAAAAGCAGGATATCGTCGCCGATTCCTATACCTTCCATAAAACGAAGAAATCTTCCGGTACGCGTAGCCTGGCGTCGGGCGAAGGCTTGTTCTACAAAGTCAAGAAAGGCGATACGCTATCCAAAATCGCAGCCCGTCAGGGTACGAGCATAGATAAACTTTGCAAGCTGAACCGTATTACGCGGAGAACGATTCTCCGTCCGGGACAGGTATTGCGTTGCTCATAAAACGGAAATACTCTCTAAACGTAAACAATCTCTATACGGGAGGGCACTTTAATATAATTTAGAGTGCCCTCTTTTCTTTTTTCTTTAATTATTCCTAACTTTGCGGTCTATTTGTAAGGATATGAAAGATACCAAGCAACAATTTGAGCACGTCATTGCTATTTGTCGTGATTTGTTTTCCAAGAAACTCCATGATTACGGCCCGGCATGGCGCATTCTTCGCCCGGCTTCCGTAACCGACCAACTATTTATTAAAGCCAACCGCATCCGGAGCATCGAAACCAAAGGAGTAACCCTGGTGGACGAAGGAGTCCGTTCGGAATTCATGGCTATCGTCAATTACGGCATTATCGGCCTGATACAGTTGGAGCTGGGGTATGCCGAGTCTGCCGATATAACGAATGAGGAAGCAATGGTACTGTACGATAAATATGCAAAAGAGTCGTTGGAATTGATGCTTGCCAAGAACCACGATTACGATGAGGCATGGCGTAGCATGCGCATCAGTTCGTACACCGACCTGATATTGATGAAGATTTACCGTACGAAACAGATTGAAAGCCTCTCCGGCCAGACATTGGTTTCGGAAGGCGTCGATGCCAATTATATGGACATGATTAATTATTCCGTGTTCGGTTTGATTAAGATAGAGTTTGGAGACTGAAAGAAAACATATCATCAAGCTTGTCTGGGTAAATGCCTGCCGTTTTCTGCTGGCTGCGCTGTTCATTTTCTCCGGATTTGTAAAGGCAGTCGACCCGCTCGGCTCTTTTTATAAGATTCAGGACTATCTGACGGCGTTCGGCATGATTTCATGGTTTCCCTCCTACCTGCCGCTATTTTTTGCAGTAATCTTATCGGCAGCAGAGTTCTGCGTGGGTGTATTCCTCTTTTTCGGCGTGCGCCGGAAGATTGCAACCACACTGGCACTCCTCCTCATGGCTGTAATGACTCCGCTGACGCTTTACCTTGCCCTGGCGAATCCCGTGTCCGACTGCGGATGCTTCGGCGATGCCTGGGTATTGACGAACTGGCAGACATTCGGCAAGAACATCGTACTGCTGGTGGCGGCGATAACCGTATTCAAGGATAGGAAACTCATCATCCGCTTTATTACCTTGAAAATGGAGTGGATGGTATCGTTATACACGATTTTGTTTGTTTTTGCACTCTCCGTCTATTGCCTGGAATATTTGCCGGTATTGGACTTTCGTCCTTATAAAATCGGGGTGAATATAAAGGAGGGCATGGAAATGCCCGAAGGTGCGAAACCGAGTGTATTCGAAAGCCGTTTCGTACTGGAGAAAGACGGTAAACTTCAGGAATTTACGCTGGATAATTACCCGGACAGTACGTGGACATTCGTCGAGGCACGCACCGTATTGAAGGAAAAAGGTTACGAACCGCCCATTCACGACTTCTCCATGATAAGCGTGGGTACGGGCGAGGACATCACCGACAGCGTATTGGCAAGTAAGGGATACACTTTCCTGCTGGTGGCGCATCGGATAGAGGAAGCCGACGACAGCAATATCGACCTTATCAATGAAATCTATGATTATAGCGTGGAGCATGGCTACGGCTTTTATGCCCTGACTTCCTCGCCGGATAAGGAAATCGAGGCATGGCGCGAGATAACCGGTGCGGAATATCCGTTCTGCCAAATGGACGATATCACCCTAAAGACGATTATCCGTTCCAACCCCGGCCTGCTACTGATAAAAGACGGTACAATCCTGAATAAATGGAGCGATAACCAGCTTCCCGACGAATATGTGCTGACCGACAGCCTGGATAAGCTGGAACTGGGACAGCAAAAACAAGAGAATAATTTGCATACTATCGGATACGTATTATTGTGGTTTATCGTACCTTTGACGCTGGTTCTCGGTATCGACATTCTGGTAGTCAAACGAAGGGAAAGGAAAAGCAGGCTTTCCAATCCCTGAACAATCGGATAGTAAACAATGAATCAATCGAATAGTAAATCATAAAATAGTGAATGATAAGCTAATCGGATAGTAAATCGTAAAAGAGTAAACAGTAAGTCAATCGAAATAGTAAATCATTAAATAGTGAACGATAAGCTAATCGAATAATAAATCGTAAAATAGTGAACAATAAATCAATCGAATCGCAAATCAATCGAATACTAAATACATTAACCCTTTAATAATTAAAACAAAATGAGAAAAAACATTGTTGCAGGAAACTGGAAAATGAACACAACCCTCCAGGAGGGTATTGCTCTTGCAAAAGAAGTGAATGAAGCATTGGCTGGTGTAAAGACCAATTGCGAGGTAATCATCTGTACCCCGTTTACCCACCTCGCCTCTGTCGTTCCCGTGGTAAGCCCTAACATCGGTGTCGGTGCGGAAAACTGTGCAGACAAGGCATCGGGTGCATACACCGGTGAGGTGTCGGCTGCTATGGTTGCTTCGACCGGCGCTAAGTATGTAATCCTCGGACACTCCGAACGTCGCGCTTATTACGGCGAAACGGTGGAAATCCTGGAAGAAAAAGTGAAATTGGCTTTAGCCAACGGACTCACCCCGATTTTCTGCATCGGCGAAGTGCTGGAAGAACGCGAGGCCAACAAGCAGAACGAAGTCGTTGCCGCTCAGCTCGCATCGGTATTCTCCCTGTCTGCCGACGACTTCTCAAAGATTATCCTGGCTTACGAGCCGGTTTGGGCTATCGGTACAGGCAAGACTGCTACCCCGGCACAGGCACAGGAAATCCACGCATTCATCCGTTCTGCCGTCGAGAAGAAGTACGGCAAGGGAATCGCTGAAAGCTGCTCTATCCTCTACGGCGGTAGCTGCAAACCTTCCAATGCGAAGGAATTGTTTGCCAACCCCGATGTAGACGGCGGTTTGATTGGCGGAGCCGCTTTGAATGCATCCGATTTCAAGGGTATCATCGACGCTTTTAATTGATAACAGAGAGTTGGAAGTTGCCGTAACGCATAGCGTAACCGACTTCCAACTCTTTATGTCCGTATTCGGCTTTAGGAACTCCGGGCTTTTACTGCAAGAGTTTCGAGCCAGTTTTTAACCGTATAAAAACACCCTTTTATGAAGAAACTCGGTTTACTTTTAATCGCATGTTTTGCTTTTGCCGCCGCATCCGTTGCGCAAAATAACATTATAAAGAGCCTGGAACGCAATGTACCGGGGCAGGGCAAGGTATCGATACACCAGGATGCCCGTATCGGGGCGCTAATCGGTTCGGAATACATTCCTGCCGGTCCGGAAGAACAAAAAGTGATTAAAAGTTCGGGCTATCGCGTACAGGTCTATGCCGGCAACAATACCCGCCAAGCCAAGAACGAAGCCTATTCGGTGGCTTCCGATATAAAAGAGCGTTTCCCCGAACTTCCCGTTTACACCTCTTTCAACCCGCCCCGTTGGTTGTGTCGTGCAGGCGATTTCCGCAGTATCGAAGAAGCGGACGCCATGATGCGCCAGTTGCGTGCTACGGGCGTTTTCAAGGAAGTGTCGATTGTGAAAGACCAGATAAACATCCCTTTGTAATTACGAATTACTAATTGCCGAACCAGTCCGACCGGGTTGGACTGAAAGCATAAACCTGAAATCCTCTCATGTTAGGAAAAGAAGAAATCGTATCTCCTTCATTGAATGAATTGAAAGAACATTATCATCGTATATTGACTTTACTGGGCGAAGACCCCGGGCGCGAAGGCCTGCAAAAAACACCGGAACGGGTGGCGAAAGCCATGCTGACACTGACTAAAGGATACTCCATGGACCCGCACGAAGTGCTCCGCTCCGCCAAGTTCAAGGAAGACTACAATCAAATGGTAATCGTGAAAGACATCGATTTCTTCTCCCTCTGCGAGCACCATATGCTACCCTTCTACGGAAAGGCGCATGTAGCCTATATCCCCAACGGCTACATTACCGGCCTGAGCAAAATCGCCCGTGTGGTGGATATCTTCTCCCACCGCTTGCAGGTGCAGGAACGCATGACCTTGCAGATAAAAGAGTGCATCCAGGAAACGTTGAATCCCCTGGGCGTAATGGTAGTTGTAGAGGCAAAGCACATGTGCATGCAGATGCGCGGCGTAGAGAAGCAGAATTCGATAACCACCACCTCCGATTTCACAGGCGGTTTCAACCAAGCCAAGACGCGCGAGGAGTTTATGAACCTGATTCGCCATAACTCGTAAATACCGCCGCCGGCAGCCGGGGACGGACACTCCCCTTATTTGAACATCAGTCTTTTGTCCTCCTCGGCAAATAACACGGCAGTATTTACCAGCGCCAAATGGGAATAGGCCTGCGGGAAGTTGCCCAATTGTTCCTTCGTTTCGAAGTCGATATCCTCGCTGAACAGCCCCAGGTGGTTCGAATAGTGGAGAACCTCATCGAACAGGCAGCGCGCCTCGTCTTTGTCGCCGATAACGTACAGTGCACGAATCAGCCAGAAGGTACAAATCGTAAAGGCCGAAGAAGGGCATCCGAAGTCGTCGCGGGTATTATAGCGGTACATCAGCCCCTTGTGCAGCAAAGCCTTCTTTACAGCTTTCACCGTCTTATGATAGTGAATGTCGTTTGCGTCGATAAATCCGTAAGGCTCCATGAGCAGCAGGGAAGAGTCCAAGTCCAGGTTGTCGTACGCCTGGGAGAAACTCTGTATCTCCTCTTTCCAGCCATTCTTCATCACATCCTTCTTGATATCTTCCGCTTCTTCCTCCCAACGCCTGCCGTACTCGTATTTGTTCAGGAGGCGGGCTATGCGCGCTCCCCTGTCCAGGGCTACCCAGCACATCACTTTGGACGAAACGAAATGCTGTCCTTCCCCTCTTATCTCCCAGATTCCCTTGTCGGGCTTCCTCCAGTCCTCCATGACGGTCATCATGATACTTTTCACCATTTCCCACATATCCTCTATCTCATCCAGAGTACCCGGCATCAACCGGTAGTATTGGTAAATCAAGTCCATGAGGTAACCGAACGAATCGTTCTGTAACTGATGATAAGCATCGTTGCCGATACGTACCGGCTGTGAATTCTTATAACCCGACAGATGACTGAGAATAACCTCCGTCAGCTTCCTTTCTCCGCGGATACCGTACATAATCTGGTAAGTATCGTGCTGGGCAACGAAAGTGGACTGTATGAACTTCATGAATTTGCGGGCGGCATCGGCATGACCTATCTTGAAAAGAGTCTCGATAGACATCGACGCATCCCGCAGCCAGCAGAAGCGGTAATCCCAGTTCCGTACCTCGCCCACCGCTTCGGGCAGGCTGGTGGTGAGGGCTGCCAATACAGCCCCGTTGTAAAAGGACATCATCTTCAGGGTGAGCAGGCTGCGCTCTATGATATCGTTGTAAACCGTGAACTTTTTGGTACGGTCTGTCCAGTTCAGCCAGTACACCAGCGTGCGGCAATACTCCAGCTTCTCGCGTTCGATGTCGATAGGGATTACCTTCTCGTTGTACGACAGAAGGAAGAACTCGTCCTTCTCCAATACGAACTCCCGGTGCTCTACGATATCCTGCAACGGCAGGGAAGAGTAGAGATACTGCCTGTCCTTGTTGTTGGAAGAAGAATACGTTTCGATGTACCGGGAAGTAACGTTGAAGAATGCCTTGCCACGCGCATAGTCGGGAGCCGGATGATAATCGACCCTGATGCGCGGGCGGCCTTTAATCCAGCGGATATACCGGTAGACCTCTGCCGGGCGGTAATACTCTTTATTGTCGTATAGCTCGTAGCAAGGCATGAAGTCCACCACGGCAAACTCGTCCCGCTCCGATACGAAAGTCGTGGAAAGAATGTTGGTATGGGGCACATACGACTGGACGGTATGGTAATCTTCCGACACTTCGAAGCCGAAAGAGCCCCCTTTCTCACGGTCCAGAAGGGCAGCGAAAATGGAAGGCGAGTCGAAGTTAGGGAAACATAACCATTCGATGCTCGCTTTCTCGGAAACCAGCGCTGCCGTGCAGCAATTGCCGATAACACCGTAATTCAGATTATTCATGGCGGTTCGCTCTTATAATATTATTGGTTTATTATCCGTTTAAAGAAATCTACGGCCGACGACAACTGGCCTTTCAGGCTGTTTTTCAGGCTTGCCTTGCCGCTGTTGCCATTGGCAAGCTGTTGCAGGAAAGGCAGCGTGTCCGTCTGTGCGGGCAGGTTGTAGCGCGCACTCTCGGATGCCGTGCCTATTTTCACCGTAACGGCGGTGGGAGGAACCGCCTTGAACATGTCGTCGTCCGTGGTATCGTCTCCCATTGCCAGGATAAAGTCGTACCGGGTGGTAAGCAGTAGCCTGTTCACTTCCGAGCCCTTGGTGTATTCGGGAGACTTTATCTCTATCACCTTGTTGCCCTGCATGATTTGCAGGCGTTGTTTCAGGCAAATGGATATCAGTGCGTTGACTAATTGCTGTGCACGCAATGCCCCTAACCATGCGTCGGCTTCGCGGTAATGCCACACCAGCGCCGTTTCTTTGATTTCGAGGTGGGAGCGGGGAGTCCTGTTTACAAAAAGCCTCAGTATGGACAGCAGTCCCGGGCTCCATTCCTGCGTATGTATATTCTTGTGCCATACGCCATTCTCCTTATAGAATGCGCCGTGCTCGGCAGCGAAAGATACGGGCAGGGCGCCCAGCCATTTTTCCAGGGTGAAGTGGTCGCGACCGCTGTTGATTACCACATGGTTCAGAGGGTCTGCGGCAAGCCTCTGCAACGTGTCCAGCAGTTGCGGAGTGGGCGAGGCGTCCTCCGGCTTTTTCCGGAAGGCGGCGAGCGTTCCGTCGTAATCCAGTAAAATCAGGCGCTTCCTGGCATGGAGATACCGGCGCTTGATTTCCTCCATATGCTGCGGGCTTATCTTCTTAAGGCGCATTGCCTTGTTCTTGAGCGCCGCCTCCTGCCATTCGTTCACGAAATCGGCAGCCCATTTATTGACGGTCTGTACGGATACGATAGCCTGCATGCGGTGCATCCGTTCCTTCTGCTCCTCCACCGGCATCTCCAATGCCCGGCATATGGCGTTCTCTATCTGCTCCGTGTCGTTGGGGTTAACCAGCAAGGCATCCGTCAGCTCTACGGCAGCGCCGGCCATTTCGCTCAGCACCAGCACGCCGGGGTTGTCTTGCTTGACGGCGATGTACTCTTTGGCAACCAGGTTCATGCCGTCGCGCAAAGGTGTCACCAGCGCTATGTCGGCAATGAAATACATGGCGGCCAATTCTTCGAACGGGAAACCGTGGTAAAGGTAACATACCGGCGTCCAGTCCATGGTAGAGTACCGTCCGTTGATAGAACCTATCTCTTCGTCGATTCGTGTTTTCAGTTCGGCATAGCTGCCTACGTGGTCGCGCGAGGGAACTATGACCATGGTAAGCGTCACCTTGCCGTGATATTCGGGATGATGCTCCAGGAAAGAAGCGAACCCGTAGAGGCGGTGCAGTATGCCCTTGCTGTAATCCAGGCGGTCTACCGACAGGATAAGCTTATGCTTGCCGTACAGGGAGCGGGTACGCTCTATGGCGTCCCATACATTCTTCTGTCGCGGGGCATTGTGGTAAAGCTCGTAGTTTACCCCCATCGGCAGCGCATCGACGCGCACGATGCGGTTGCCCATACGTACTTCGTCCAGGCTGAAATCCACATGAAGCACACGCTCCGCCGCACTGATGAAATGGCGCATATAGTCGTGCGTATGGAACGCAACGAAATCGGCTCCCAACAACCCTTTCAGTATCTCGGCACGCTCGGGCAGAATGCGGAACAACTCGTACGACGGAAACGGGATGTGGTGGAAATAGCCGATATGCAGCCCGGGGAACTCGCGGCGGAGCATCTCGGGAAGCAACATCAACTGGTAGTCCTGCACCCAAACCCAGTCGTCCGGCCCTACCAGCCGGCAGATTTCCCGGCAGAACAAAGCGTTTACTTCCTGGTAAGCCTGCCAGAAGCTTTTCTTGTATTGCGTATATGCAAAAAAATAGTGGCATAGAGGCCATAGTGTGCTGTTGCTGTATCCTTCGTAATAGTTGCGGTATTGTCCGTCGGACAGAAAGACCGGGTGGAAGTTCATCTCCTCCAACTGGCGGCGGATATGCTGCTTTTCCTCCTCCTTGTCCGTGCAGATGCCAGGCCAGCCTACCCAATGTTTCTCGTAGTCGCCTTGCAGGGAATCCAGTCCGGTAGCCACTCCTCCCTCGCTGCGCGAAAAGATGAAAGTATCTTCTTTAGCGGTAGCCTTCACGGGCAGTCTGTTCGATATGATATACAATTTCATGGTTATGCGGTTCTTTTGCCGGATAAAGGGCAAAAGTCGTACCAATAATCGTAATACATTTATTATCAAATAAATGCGCCGATAGGGATACCTGTAAGCTTTTTCAATATGGAAGGCTCTTTTCTATAATGGAATAGGCTGTTGCGGCAATACCCGCATCAGTGCAATACCACCCGGTCGCCCAGGCGCTTCGCCATGATGCTCTGTATCTTGCGCATTTCGTTGTAGCGCGCCATGATGTCGGTGCATTTCTGCTCGTCGTTGGCAACGGCGGGGTCTTGCAACGCATACATCATGTGCTTTAACTCCTCGCTGACAATCGCATACTTGAAGTTAATCATCAATGCGGGCACTAATTCGTAGAGGCGCTCCTCGTCGGTCACTATCTTTTGGGTTTTCGAGTGATATTTGCTCAGTTGGTAACGGTTGCTGATAAGCTCCACGCTCAGTTTGCTGATAGTCGTGTCGGGATGTGCAAGGAAGTAACGCTCGGCAATGAACCCCTCATCGTGTATGTGTGCAGCGGCTTCGGTCAGGATTTGCCGGTGCAGCGGGTTATGGAACGAGAGCTCGTCCTCCTTCAGGTCGCCGACTACGTATTCGATAACGCTTACGGGAATTTCCCGTCCCTCCTCGTCGGCAACGTTGCACATTATCTTTTCGCCGTAGCGCACAATCATCTGTAAAATCAACCGTTCGTACTTATAGAACTCCTGCCCTTCCTTTCCTTCCTGCGGGATGAAAGACACATAATTGTCCTCCGGCGGAAAAGGTGTGTCCGTTTCGCCTCCGGTAGTTCCACTGGCGGGTGGCGGAGCCCCTTCTGCCGTTGCCGGAGCAGTGGTGGCGCTACTTCCGGTTTCCGTCCGGGCGTTTTCTGCCGGTTTTGCAGCAGCAGCCCTGCGTTCCCTTTCTATCTGCTCGGCACGTTTCTCTGCCTGCATCTCGCGCCGTTTGGCAACTTCCGATACGAGCAGCTTGTCCTCTACACGCAGTAATTGGGCGCACTCCTTGATATATACGTCGCGTGTAATCGCCTCGGGGATAACCGAGATGCTCTGTACGAGATTGCCGATTAGCTGGGCGCGCTTGATAGGGTCTTTGCCGGCATCTTCCAGCAGCAGGTTCGTCTTGAAACGGATAAAGTCCGTTTCGTGTTCCTCTATGAATTGCCGGAACTCCGTCGAATTGTGCTTGCGGGCAAAAGAGTCCGGGTCGTCTCCGTCGGGCAAGAGGCATACCTTGATATTCATGCCCTCCTCCAACAGCATGTCGATACCCCGGATAGATGCCTTGATACCGGCGGCGTCGCCGTCGTAAAGTACGGTCATGTTGTTTGTGAAGCGGTGAATCAGGCGGATTTGCCCCGGTGTAAGCGCCGTACCCGAAGAAGCCACCACATTCTCTATACCGGACTGGTGCATGGATATGACATCGGTATAACCTTCCACCAGGAAACAGCGGTCTTGCTTTACAATGGCTTGCTTGGCAAAATAGATGCCGTACAGCTCGTTGCTTTTATGGTAAATCTCCGATTCGGGCGAGTTGACATACTTCACCTTCACCCCTTTGGTAGCGCTGGCAAGCACGCGCCCGCCGAATGCCACCACTTTTCCCGACAAGGTATGTACGGGAAAGATGACGCGCCCCCAGAAGCGGTCGCGCAGTTGGTGGTCGTCCGTTTCGTAGCAAAGCCCTGTCTTGAGGAGGAATTCTTTCTTATACCCTTTTTTCAATGCCTCCTGCGCCATAGCGTCATGGCTTTCGGTGCAATATCCCAACTGGAATTTCTCGATGATGTCGTCGCGGAAGCCGCGGTTGCGAAAATAAGCCATACCGATGCTGCGTCCGTCCACATGGTTGCGCAGGATATTCTGGAAATAGTCGCGGGCAAACTGGTTGACGATGAAAAGGCTTTCGCGTTCGCTCTGAGCGAGCTTTTCCTCGTTGGACAGTTCCCGCTCCTTGATTTCGATGCCGTATTTCTTGGCGAGGTATTTCAGCGCCTCGGGATAAGACATCTGCTCGTGTTCCATGATGAAATGTACGGCATTGCCCCCTTTGCCGCAGGCGAAACATTTGCACAGTCCTTTGGCGGGAGACACGTAGAATGACGGCGTCTTATCATCGTGAAACGGGCATAGACCCACATAGTTCACTCCGCGCTTCCGCAGCGTGACGAAATCCGATACGACATCGTATATTTGTGCCGCATCCAGGATTCTGTCTATGGTGGGTTGGTCTATCATATAAAGGCGGTTTGTTGGGTGTGCAAAGATAGCAAAAATCCCGCATACAATTAATATTCTTACTTTTTTGTACCGTGCGGCAAATAAAATCTTATTTTTGTTTCATGTAATAAATAAAAACTTACCTTTGGTGTCTGTAACTGTATAGATTAAAACAAATCGACACGATGAAAATGCTCAAAAAAGCAATATTGTCAATGCTTGCTTGCCAAAGCATTTTGGCCGGACTGTCGGCACAAACCCTCAGCGGCAAGCTGGTGGATGAGAAAAATACTCCGTTGCCATATGCCAATGTGGTACTGTTGGCGCTTCCCGACTCGGCTTTCGTTATGGGAACCACAAGCGGGGAAGACGGCGCATTCAGCCTGAACGCAGTAACAGAGAACCGGATAGTGCGCATCTCCTCCATAGGCTATACCACCATGTACCGGCCGGTGTCTTCCGCCGATATGGGCGTCATACAACTCACATCGGATGCGCAATTACTGAATGAGGTAACCGTAAAAGCCGACCTGCCCAAGATGCGCCTGAAAGGCGACGCGATGATAACTACCGTTGCAGGCAGCGTCCTGGAGAAGTCGGGAACCGGAAACGACCTGCTCGACAAGATACCGGGAGTATCCGCCGAAGACGGTGCGGTAAACGTGTTCGGGCGGGGCGCTGCGGAAATCTACATCAACGGCAGGAAGATGCGCAACAGCTCGGAACTCGACCGACTGTCGTCCGACAACGTAAAGAGCGTGGAAGTGGTACGCAATCCAGGAGCACGCTACGACGCTTCCGTGAAAGCTGTCGTGCGTATTTTTACCAAGAAGCCGCAAGGCGAGGGTTTCGGCTTCGACAACCGCTTCTTGTCGCGCCACCGGCGTACATACGGCTGGACACTCTTCGACCAGTTCAACTTCAACTACCGGAAGGGCGGCTTCGACCTTTCAGGTACTTTGATAGGCAGTAAGTTCCGTGGCGGAAACAATCAGCAAATGACTTTTGATACGCACCTTGACAAGCTATGGCAGCAAAAAATGGACGGCACATACGCCAAGACGGAAAACAGCAATGTGGGAGGAGCGCTCTCCATGAACTACCAATTCAACGACAAACATTCGATGGGAGTGCGTTACGACATAGACCGCTACATGAATACCTTCGGCGATTGGCGCTATCTGACGCAAGTATTTAGCGATGGGCAACTCTATGAGAAGAGTGACAGCCGGATGCTGCTCTACGACCCCTCTACCTGCCACAACCTGAATTATTATTACAACGGGCAGCTTGGCAACTGGAGTATCGACTTCAATGCCGACGGACTGTGGAGTCCCACTGAAGAGGCGCAGCACACAACGGAAATCGTCGACGGGGGTACCGAAAACCACATCAACACCTTCAACGAAAACAAAAGTACGCTTTACGCCGCCAAACTGATACTTTCGCACCCGCTGTGGCAAGGCAACCTGTCGTTCGGCGGTGAATATTCGCACACGAACCGCACCAATCTCTACCTCAATACGGAAGGTATTCTGGCGGATGACAACAGCCGGATAAAGGAAGGAGCCGTATCGGCATTCGCCGACTACGCCCGTTCTTTCGGCAGTGTAAGTGTGCAGGCAGGCGTCCGCTACGAACATGTGGCTTTCGACTACTACGAGCAGGACAAGCGCATAGATGTGCAAAGCCGTAAGTTCGACAACGTGTTCCCCTCGCTGAATATCAACTTCCCCGTCGGAAAGGTGCAGATACAGCTCAGCTATGCCGGAGACATCACCCGTCCGTCCTACGACAACCTGCGGAACAGTACCTATTATGCCAACCGCTATACCTATCAGACCGGAAACCCTTTCCTGACACCCACAATCACCCAGAACGTGATGCTTGCTTCCTCTTACAAATGGCTGAATTTCTCCGTAGGCTACAGCCGCGTCAAGGACGACATCATGCAGATGTCGGAAGCTTACTCGGACGACAATCCTACCATTTCATTGCTGACAGTGGTTAACACCGATTCCTACGACCGCCTGACGGCATCGCTTACTTTGGCGCCGACTATCGGGCTATGGAAGCCGCAATTCTCGGCGGAATTGTACAAGCAGTGGTTTTCTTTAGAGGGATACAACGGCCGGATTTCGCTAAGCAACCCCTATGTCACACTGGTGTGGCGGAACAACTTCTCATTGCCCGCCGGGATATTGTTCGATGCGAACGCCGTCTGCACCACTCGTGGTCACACACAGAATATGTATATGCGGAGGGTGTCGTGCGATGTATCCCTATCTCTGTACAAGGCGTTCCTTAAAGACCGGCTGAGCGTGCAGTTGCAAGCGAGCAATCTTTTGGAGACTAATGATGTGGATGCGGTTATATATAGCGGCATACGCACTATGGGCGACTATATATCCGAATTCCGGCGGGTAAGCCTCACGTTGCGTTATAAGTTCAATGCGGCGAAAAGCAAATATAGGGGAGCCGGCGCGGGAGACGGGCAGAAGAGCCGGCTGTAAAGGGGAGAAAGGAGTTAGGGGGGCAAAGTGCACTTGATGATTTCTTTCGGGCACGGATTACCCGGATTTTCTTTATTCCTTTTCCCCCTAACTCCCATTATCATCTAATCTTCCCTCTGATTTTAGTCAGGTATTTCTTCATCCCTTCCGCATCCTTATTGTTGATGATTTCCAATAACTGTTTGAGCTCCAGACGTATATTTTCTACTTGTCCGGGCGTACGGGGATTGAACAGAATTTCCTGGAGCAGATAATCGTCCTCGCTCAGCAATCCTTTGGCAATGGCCATATGCTTTTTAAAAGTCGTTCCCGGGGCTTCCTGATGCTTCATGACCGCTGCGAACACAAAGGTGGAAACGAAGGGGATAGACAGGGAGTAGGCTACCGTTTCGTCGTGTTCGTCGAAGGTATATTCGAAGATATTGAGCTTCATGGTCTGGTACAGGTCTTTGAAAAAGATTTTTCCCAGGTGGTCGCCTTCGCTGATGATAATGGCGTTCTCCGTATTCAGGTTGCTCAAACTGGCAAAGGTGGGGCCGAACATGGGGTGCGTCGAAACATAGCGGAAACCGCTTTCTTCGTAGAATTTTTTCAGTCCCGTCTTTACCGAGGCAATGTCGCTGATGATGCAATCCTTCGGCAGTACGGGCAACACCTGGCGGAAGGCTTCCAGGGTATATTTCACCGTAACGGCATTGATTACCAGCTCCGGTTCGAACTCCTTGATTTCTTCCAGCGTAGTGAAGCGGTAGGTGTTGTAGACAAAACGCAACTGGTGCGGGTTGACGTCGTACACCGCTGTCTCGTGTTGGAAACTTAAAATATCCGTAAAGAAAGAGCCCATTTTTCCGGCTCCGAGTATTAATATTCGCATGATTTCGGTTGTTATGATTTCACCGCAGAGGACACAGAGTTCTTCAGACAGAAGAACAAAAGAATAAATTCTGTTGTGTCGCACAAACGACATGTTTCCGCATAGTTTCTGTCTCTTTGCCTTTCTGTTCCTATGTCTTTCTGTTCTTATGTCCTTCTGTTCTTTTGTTCTTCTGTCTTTTCTCTTTTTTCTTTTTTCTTTTTTTGTCTGAAAAGCAATAAATCTCTCCGAGAACAATCTAAAAAACTCTGTGCTCCTCTGTGGTGAAAACTAATTTGTCATTTATTAATGATTTCCATTTGTTGGCGTACGCTCTCCTCGTGTATCGCCTCGAACACTTTCTTGATAAACTCGGAATCCATGCCGCAGAGCGAGCCTTGCGAACCGCGTTTTTCGAGAATTTCGTTATAACGTCCCGTTTGCAGAATCGTCATGTCGTGCTCTTTCTTGTACGTGCCGATTTCACGTGCCACACGCATCCTTTTAGCCAGCTCCTGGATGAGGTTGTTATCGCACTCGTCGATTTGCTTGCGCAGTTCGCTGAGGTTTTCGGTGCTCTGCGTGTCCTTGCGGATAACGAGCAGGTTGAGGATATAATCCAGCACATCCGGGGTAACCTGCTGGGCGGCATCGCTCCACGCACAGTCCGGGTTGCAGTGGCTCTCGATAATCAAGCCGTTGAAACCCAAGTCCATTGCCTGCTGGCAGAGTGGGGCAATCAATTCGCGCTTCCCACCGATATGGCTCGGGTCGCAGATAATGGGCAGGTTCGGGATACGGCGGCGCAGCTCGATAGGAATGTGCCATTGGGGCAGGTTGCGGTAAAGCTTTTTGTCGTAACTGCTGAAACCGCGGTGAATGGCGCCGAGACGCTTTAACCCGGCATTGTTTATGCGCTCCAAGGCGCCTATCCATAATTCGAGGTCAGGGTTTACGGGATTCTTTACCAATACCGGGATGTCCACGCCTTTCAGGGCATCGGCTATCTCCTGCACGGCAAAGGGGTTGGCGGTGGTGCGTGCGCCTATCCAGAGTATGTCTATGCCGGCTTTTAGGCATTCGTACACATGCTTGGCGGTAGCTACCTCGGTAGAGACGTACATGCCCGTTTCCTGCTTTACCTCTTTAAGCCAGGGCAAGCCCTCCACGCCGATACCTTCGAAACCGCCCGGCTTGGTACGGGGTTTCCAGATGCCCGCACGGAATATCTTCATTCCTTTGGACGCCAACTGCCTGGCAGTGTCCATAACTTGTTCTTTCGTCTCTGCACTACACGGCCCGGAGATAATCAAGGGGCGTTTGTCCTCGATGCCCGGCAATAAAATCGATTCTAATTCGAGTTCCATATTCTTTATTTGTTTAATTATATTCTTAATTCCATGTATATTTTCCGGTTGTTGGCAACCCTGCCGGGAATGCCTTCCGAAGACCGGTTCGGGAGATTTACTAAAACAGGGTCGGTCTTTTAGTAAATCCTTGCCGGAGTTTTAGTAAATCTCCGGCCGGGTTTTAGTAAAACGTTTCCCTCCTTTTTCCGGAGGGGGAAGCGCTTGTAAGGATATTACTTCATCGCTTCGATGCGTTTCAGGGCTTCCGCCAGTTTGTCGTCCTTGCAGCAGAGCGAGATGCGGATGTACCTCTTACCGTTGCTGCCGAAGATAAAGCCCGGAGTGATGAATACCCGTGCCTCATGCAGTACCCGTTCGGTAAGCTCCTCCACATCGGCACAACTGTCGGGTATCTTGCCCCAAAGGAACATGCCCACCTGCTTTTCGTCGTACGTGCATCCGAGCGCATGCATGATTTCACCTGCCAGGCGGCGGCGTGCACGGTAGTTTCTGTTGTTGCCTTCGTACCACTCTTCGCCTGCTTCCAGGGCGGTGGCAGCCGCCAGTTGCATGGCGCGGAACATGCCGCTGTCTATGTTGCTTTTCACTTTCAGAATCCATTGTACGAAGTCTGCATTGGAGGCGAGCATGCCGATACGCCAGCCCGGCATGTTGTGGCTTTTGCTCATGGAGTTGAACTCGATGCAGCATTCTTTGGCTCCCGGCACGCTGAGGATGCTGGTGGGATGCTCGTTCAGGATGAAGCTGTACGGGTTGTCGTTAACGATGACGATGTCCTTGCGGCGTGCGAAGTCCACCAACTTCCGGTAAAGCTCCGGGGTGGCGTTCGCTCCCGTGGGCATGTTGGGGTAGTTGGTCCACATCAGCTTTACGCGGCTCGTATCCATTTTTTCCAGCTCGTCGAAATCGGGCATCCAGCCGTTTTCTTCTTTCAGGTCGTAGTTCACCACTTCGGCGCCCAATATCTTGCTTAGCGAGGTGTAGGTGGGATAGCCCGGATTGGGAACCAATACCTGTTCGCCGGGGTTGACGAATGCCAGCGTAACATGCAGGATACCTTCCTTAGAGCCGATAAGCGGCTGTATCTCCGTATTCGGGTTCAGTTCCACCCCGTACCACCTTTTGTACCAGCCGGCAAAGCTGCGGCGCAGTTCGGGAATGCCCACATAGGGCTGGTAACCGTGTCCGTCGGGATTGTGCGCTGCCTCGCAAAGCGTCTGTACGGTGCTCTCCGAAGGGGGCATGTCGGGGCTGCCGATGCCCAGGCTGATTACGTCCTTGCCTTCGGCATTCATCTGTGCCACTTCTTTCAGCTTTTTAGAGAAGTAGTATTCGCTTACGCTTGCCAGCCGGTCGGCAGGCTTTATTTTAGATATTCGATTTTCCATCTTCGTATTCTCCTAATATTTTAAGTTCTTTGGTAAGTGGGGTGATAGCCACGATAGATTGTTTGTATTTCAGTACGTTGTCGAAAACCACGTCTACGTAGAACTGGTATTCCCATTCGCGCCCGATGATAGGCAGCGATTGTATCTTCGTCAGGTTGATACGGTAGAAGGACAGGATAGACAATACTTGCGAGAGGCTTCCCTCCATATGCGGCAGTGTGAATACCATGCTTGCCTTGTTCACTTCCCTGTTGCGGTGGCGGTTCAGCTCGTCCACTTGCCAGGGGTCGGCCACTACCAGGAAGCGGGTGAAGTTGTGTTTGTTGGTTTCGATGCTTTCCTGCAACACCTTCATGCCGTAACGCTCGGCGGCTGCTTTGGAACAGATTGCGGCGTGTCCTTTCAGGTTCTCTTTCTTGATAATTTCCGCGCTGAGGGCGGTGTCCTCGCCTTCCACTACTTTGATGCCGGGGTGCTGTCCGAGGAACTCACGGCATTGCATCAGGGCGATAGGGTGGGAATTCACCTCGGTAATATCGTCCCAGTCTTCGTCGGGCAGGCAGACGAAGCTGTGCGAGATGCGCAGTTTATATTCGCCTACAATCTGTGCCCCGCTCTGGCGCAGCAGCTCGTTGTTGTGCAGCAGGCTGCCTGCAATGGTGTTTTCTATCGCCAGCATGCCTATGGTCTGGCTGTCTTTCTTGACAGCGGCGAATACGTCCTCGAAGGTGGCGCAGCATATTAGCTGTATTTCTTCTCCTTCGAAGTACTTGTGTGCGGCAATGTCGTGATACGAACCTAATGTTCCTTGAATGGCTACCTTTTTCATTCTGTCATTATTTGTTTTCTTAGTTTATGCTACAAAAAAAATCCCGCTTCCATACAATGGAGCGGGATTTCATATATTGCTTGATTCTCTATTCTGTTCTTAAGTATCACTGTCACTCGATACATACAAACTCCCGCTCTACTTTCCGGCTAAAGTAAAAGTAAAAAAAGAAGTAATATGCATAAGTAAATGATTTCATTCTTGCTTTTCGTTTTGAATTACGCGACAAAAGTAACACTTTTCTTTTATATGCAAATAAAAAACGAACTTTTTTTTAATATCAGCATCAAATTATAGATGTTCTATTATAATCCCAATATGTTTGTTGTGTTATTGCCCGGCTGGTTACCGTATTGTCCGTTGAAACCTTGTATGTCTTTTGGGTTCAGCTCCAGTCCGCGCTTCATGTCTTCTACGGAACCTTCCTTGTCGCCGTTCAGCAGCTTGGCACGGCCGCGTTCGTGGTATGCTTGGGCGAAATTCGGATTCAGTTCGATAGCTTCGTCGAACAGGGCGATAGCTTCGGCTATCTTTTTCTGGCTGATGTACAGTTGTCCCAGGTAGAGGAATGCCTGTTCGTTGAAGGGGTTCAGCTCCGTTACATGGAGGTAATCGGTTTCCGCCTCGTTCTCGGCACCGGTGGCTTCCTTTATTTTTCCGCGGAGCAGTATGGCGCTTTCGTCGTCCGGGTCTTGGGCAAGAATGGCGGCGATGTCTTCCAGGGCTTCTTTGTACTGCTGCATCTTAGTTAGTGCTTCGGCGCGCAGCAGGCGGGCTTCTGTAAAGTCGTCTTTCAGTACGATAGCTTTTGTCAGGTGGGCTACGCACATGATGCCGTCGTTTTGGCTGTTGTCGGCTTTGCCCAGCAGGTAATGCGCCATGGCGTTGCCTTCTTCAATGGCAATGGCTTTCCGGGCGGCTTCCGCCATAGCGGGATAGTCTTCTTGCATGTAGCAGACATTGGCAAGAGTCAGGAGGGTGGAGGTGTGTTCCGGTTCTATCCCGGTCATCCGTTCCAAGAATTTGCGTGCTTCGTCCAGTTCGTTGGACTGGATATATACTTGTGCCAGGTAACCCATTGTCTCGAAATCCTCTTGCAGGGCAAGGGCTTCGGTGAAGCATTTGACGGCATAGTCGGCGCGTCCCATGCGCTGGGCACGCATGCCGTCGTACTTGAATATCTCGAAGTTCTTCTGCTTGTTTTTCTGTTTTTCCTCTTCCGGGTCTTCCGGCTTACCGGAGAAAAAAGATTTAAAGAATCTCATGGTTGCGATATGGTTTTAGTTATGTTTTTAATAGGCCGATACCGGCCGGTGCGTTAATGCACTGCACAAAAGTAATGATTTATTTTTTGATTTGCAGCATTCCGTCTACGGCAATGATGTTTCCTTCGTCCAATAGCCGGTGCAGGGTTTCGGTTAAAAGCTCTTTGTCCGCTGCAACTTGTTCGAGTAAGGCGGCGGGGGTCAACGGCGAGCCGGATAGCGCCCGGTATATTTTTTCGGTGAGTTCTTCTGCATCCGGTTGGCGGGATGTCCGTTTGTTCCGCAGGTTGATACAGGTGTCGCATAGTCCGCAGTTGTGTTCGTTTTTCTCTCCGAAGTAATCCAGCAGTATGCGGCTGCGGCATGCGGTGTCGTTGGTTACGTAGTCCAGTATGGCATTGATGCGGGTTTCGTAGCGTGCTTTCCGGTCTTCGTAGATTGCCGGGGGGATGTGGATGTACCGGGTTTCTATGCGTTCGCGCGTGTATATTATATAAGGTGTTTTTTTACGGGGGATGTAGCTTACGATACGTAGTTTGGAAAGGTGGATTAGCTGTTCGTAGATTTGCCGGCGGGAGAGGCCTGTGCGTATGGCTATCGAGTCTTCGCTGATATAGGTGTAATCTGTGAATACACCTGTGTAGGAGCGGAGTATGGACTGGATAAGCTTGTCCATGTCCTCGCCCATTTCCCGCAGTTTGTAGAGTTCGTCTCTGCGAACGGTGAAAAGGATGCGCGAGGTGTTGTCCTGCTCGCCGGTGTATTCCAAGTAGCCTGCCAGGGTGAGGATTTTCAGTGCGCTGTCTACCGGAACGGGGAAATACTTGAATTTGCGGCAGAAGTCTTCTATGTTGAACTCGCGTACGCAATCCAGCCCGTCGCCCATTGCCATTTGGTAGTAGTACTGGATATGTTCGTACACGTCTTTTATATAGTCTTTTTCGGGAAAGGTGTCTGCTATGCGTTTGTGCAGCGTTGCTTTGTCCGATGTTGCATACAGGACGACGGCATAGGCTTTCTGCCCGTCGCGTCCGGCTCTTCCGGCTTCTTGGAAATAGGCTTCTATGGAGTCGGGTAAGTCCATGTGGATGACGATGCGTACGTCCGGTTTGTCTATTCCCATGCCGAAGGCGTTGGTGGCTACCATGACGCGGCTTTCGCCGGATTGCCACCGGTTCTGGCGGATGTCTTTGGTGGCATCGTCCAGTCCGGCATGGTAGAAATCGGCTGTGATATCTTCGTGGTTCAGCAGTTCGGTGATTTCTTTGGTGCGGCGGCGGTTGCGTACATATACAATGGCGCTGCCGGGCATGCTGCGCAGGATATGCAGCAGTTCGCCGGTTTTGTTCTCTGTTTTGCGGACGATGTAGGCGAGGTTTTGCCGCTCGAAGCTCATGCGGAATACATTTTCCCGGCGGAAGTGCAGGCGTGCCTGTATGTCTTTCACCACTTCCGGGGTAGCGGTGGCGGTCAGGGCTAAAACGGGTACGCCCGGAAGCAGTTGGCGTATCTCTGCGATTTTCAGGTAGGCGGGGCGGAAATCGTATCCCCATTGCGAGATGCAGTGGCTTTCGTCTACCGTAATCATGCTGATTTTCATCTTTTGCAGTTTGGTGCGGAAGATTTCCGTATCTAACCGTTCGGGGGAGATATAGAGAAATTTGTAGTTGCCGAAGATGCAGTTTTCGAGGGTTACGATAATGTCTTGCCGGCTCATGCCGGAGTAGATAGCAAGCGCTTTGATTCCCCGTTTTCTCAGGTTCTGCACCTGGTCTTTCATCAGGGCTATCAGGGGGGTGATAACGAGGCACATCCCTTCTTTGGCAAGTGCCGGGACTTGGAAGGTGATAGATTTGCCGCCGCCTGTGGGCATCAGCCCCAATGTATCTTTATTTTCACTGATGCTGTTGATGATGTCTTCCTGGATACCCCGGAAGCGGTCGTACCCCCAGTAGTGTTTTAAGAGTTGATAGTTGAGAGTTGAAAGTTGGGAGTTATCGGGCTGTGCGGGCATGGCGTTGAGAGTTGGGGGGTGAAAGTTGGGAGTTATCGGGCTGTGCGGGCATGGCGTTGAGAGTTAGGAGTTGAAAGCCTGATTGTGTAGCTTGGCTTTCAACTCTCAATTCTCAACTTTCAACTGAACTAATTGGGTTTTATATCTTCGATTTGCAACTGTACTTCTCCCCGTTTATGGGTGTTTTCTTCAATGGTGTAGCAGATGTCGAAGGAACGCTTGGTCTTGATGTAGCGAACGTGGGAACTTTGTCCGAATGCGATGCCGTTCATGACATTGTTCGATTTGTTGTCTACCAGTTCCAGCTTGATGTGTTCCTGGTCGCGCCCTACTACTTTGCTGGTTCCGTAGTCGTACACGTTGTGGGTGCAGAATACCGGTTTGGTATTGTCGGGACCGAAGGGGTTGAACTTTTTCAGGTCGCTACAGAATTTCGGGGTTATGTCCCGGAAGTCGATTTCCGCATTGATGTCGATTACGGCGCTGGTTTGTTCCGGCAGGATGTGCTGGGACACGAATTCTTCGAAGCGTTTGGTAAAGGCGGGTACGTTCTCTACTTTCATGGACAGACCGGCTGCATAGGTGTGTCCGCCGAAGTTTTCCAGCAAATCACGGCAGTATTCGATAGCTTTGTATACGTCGAAGCCCGAAACAGAACGTGCCGAGCCGGTTGCCATATCGTCCGTGCGTGTCAGTACTACGGCAGGACGGTAATATACTTCCGTCAGGCGGGAGGCAACGATGCCGATGACTCCTTTGTGCCAGTCTTCGTTGTACAGTACGATAGAACGGCGGTCGGCAAGCCCTTCCAGTTCGGCTACAATCTGGTTGGCTTCCTCGGTCATCGTCTTGTCGAGGTCTTTGCGGGTTTCGTTGTACTGGTTGATTTGCCCGGCTTTTTCCAGAGCGAGCGAGAAGTCTTTCTCGGTCAGCAGGTCTACCGCTTCTTTTCCGTTCTGGATACGTCCCGAGGCGTTGATACGCGGACCTATCTTGAATACGATGTCGCTAACGGTGATTTCTTTTTCTGACAGCCCGCATACGTCGATAATGGCTTTCAGCCCTACGCTCGGATTGCTGTTGAGCTGTTTCAAGCCGTGGTAGGCGAGGATGCGGTTTTCTCCCATAATCGGTACGATGTCCGAAGCTATGCTCACCGCAACCAGGTCTAACAAGGGTATCAGGTGATGAAACTCGATGCCGTTGTTGATAGCGAATGCCTGCATGAACTTAAAGCCTACCCCGCAGCCCGAAAGGTGTTCGTAAGGGTAGGTATTGTCTTCGCGTTTGGCATTCAGGATAGCTACGGCAGGCGGCAGAATCTCGTCGGGTACATGGTGGTCGCAGATGATGAAGTCGATGCCTTTCTCTTTGGCATACGTAATCTCGTCTACGGCTTTGATGCCGCAGTCCAGTACGATAATCAGCCCCACGCCGGTTGCGGCGGCGTAGTCTACACCTTTGGTGGAAACTCCATACCCTTCGTTGTAACGGTCGGGGATGTAGTAATCTATGTTCGAATAGAACTGTTGAATAAACTTGTAGACTAAGGCCACGGCCGTGGTTCCGTCTACGTCATAATCTCCGTAAATCAGAATGCGCTCTTTCTTCCCCATTGCCCTGTTCAGGCGCTCTACGGCCACGTCCATATCTTTCATAAGGAACGGGTCGTACAAATCCGGTAGTTGCGGGCGGAAAAACTTTTTGGCTGCTGCCGCCGTCGTTATTCCCCGCTCCACCAGCAATTCCCCAAGTATCGGGCTAATCCCTAATTCTTGGGCCAGTCGTTGGCTTGCTTCTGCCTGCTCGGATGTAATGGGTAAATAATTCCATTTGTGGGTCATTTTATATATTATTTTTTTCTTTTTCTATCTCAAAATGCCGGAGGATAAAGAGGATTTTACTATCCGCCTGATAAGGGCTATTTCTCCAACAAGCTGTAAAGGTATGAAAAACTCTTGAAACCGTTGTGAATTCTATAGAAAATATTCTTAACGATGTGTATTCTCTCCTAAAATCCTCTTATTTTTGTGCTGTCTAAATAAGAAGGATACTTTTATACCATAAAAACAAACCGGGGTTATGCTTACTTTTATCTCTTGTGCCAAGACTATGGCGTCGCATTGTCCGTTGACCGTGCCCGAAGTTACCGTTCCGCATTTCGAGGCGGAGGCTGTGCAGAATGCGTTAGAAATGTCGCAGGTACCTGCTGTGGAGCTGGAAAGGCTCTTGAAGGTGAATTATAGGATTGCAGCGGAGAACAAGCTTCGTTTTCATGATTTCTGTTCGGAGGACAATCGCTCTATGCCGGCAATCGGTGCATATACCGGGGCGGTTTATAAACGTATCTTGCCCAAGGATTTTACAGATGAGGATTTCCGTTATGCGCAGGAGCACCTCCGTATTACTTCTTTCCTTTACGGGTTGCTTCGTCCGTTGGACGGCATCAAGCCTTATCGCTTGGAGGGGAGTGTACGGCTGCCCGGAAAGGGCGGAGTATCCATGTTCGATTACTGGAAACCGTTATTGACCGATTATTTCATTACGGAAATCAAGTGCCGGGGTGGTGTGCTGGTTAATCTGGCAAGTAGTGAGATGAAGGAATTGTTTGACTGGAAACGGGTGGAGGAAGAGGTACGGGTGGTTACTCCCGATTTTCAGGTTTGGAAAGGCGGCAAGCTGAAAACGGTCGTTATTTATGCCAAGATGTGCCGGGGAGAAATGGTGCGTTACATAATCAAGAACCGTGTTGAACGTCCGGAAGATTTGAGGGGATTTTCGTGGGAAGGGTTTGCATTCGACGAGAAGCGTAGCACGGACGACCGTTTGCTGTTTGCATTGGGATAACCTGCCGATATGGTAATGGCAGTCGTCGCCGTGCTCGGGCAGCGACGACTGTCGTGATAGGTATGCTTTATTGTTTTTTACGCAAGTCCCGTCCTTCGTATTTGCAAATTGCCTCGACCCATTCTTCCGTTAGCGGCTTGGACTCATGCTTGCTGAGGTCGTATGTTACCATGACGGAGGTGCAGGTACATTTCACCTCGTGCGTTTCCGTGTCGATAACGCGCTGGGCAAGGTGGAAACTCTTCGTTCCGATTTTGGTTACGGCGGTTTGTACGGCAATGTGGCCGGAACCGTAAATCTGTGCCAGGAAATCTGCTTCGATATGGACGACGACGATGCCGTCTTTTTGCCAGTCTACGTGTGGGCATACGGAGGCGAAATATTCTGTTTTGCCTAAATCGTAAAAAGAGAAGTAAACGGTATTGTTGACGTGACCGAACTTATCGACGTCGTTGAAGCGCAGTTGTATAGGTAGTGTGTGGTTAAATTTAATATCTTCCATTGTTTTCTCTTAAACTTTGTTTTAATATCGCTATAAAATGCAGGACTTCCCGTCTGCGAAAATCAAGATTATCAATATCTTAATGAATAATTAAAAACAGGCTTTCAAACTCGGGCAAAGATACGTATTTTTCGTGAGTTATGTTTCAGGATATGAAAAAATGAGAGGGGAATAATTGCTGTGTTCGGATGAAGTTTTTTTGTTTTTATGGTTTAGAACGGGCTCTTCTTAATTTTGGTTAAAACTACGTAATGCTTTACGTTAATATTCGGAAGCTATGAAATACCTGTTTTATTGAATATAGTGTATATTGGGGGCGGTTCATCGGTGATAATGCGAATATAGGTCGGCTATAATTATTATGACCGGGTTGGGATGAGGCTCGAATCGTACTGTTTATGGATATAGTCGGAATGATATGAATATAAGCGGATTGTTTGTTTATGTCAATATTATTCTGCATTTTACCGGTAGATATTGAGTGCGGAATTAAAAAATATGGAATATGACAAGAATAGTGTTTTCTTTATTTGTATGCTTGGTGGGGTGTTTTACGGCTTTTGCTCAAAACAGTCTTTCTGAAAACTGCGGCGTAACTATCGAGTTGCCTGGAGGAAAGCTTTCTCTACAACCGCTTAGTCGGAGTGCGGTTCGTGTACGGTTTGCCAAGACAGAGGCTGTTGCGGCGGAGGAACTGATTTATACGGAAAAAGTGGGTTCGCCTATATATAAGGTAAAAGAGGATGATAAGTCGCTAAAGCTTTCGCTTGATAAGATTAATGTCGTTTTTGATAAACAGCGTCGTATGCTGACTTTTACCGATGCCGTCGGGCAAATTATCTTGCAGGAAAAGGAAGGAGGTCGTTTGTTGCAGAATTCTACGATTCAAGGCGAGCCGACCTTTATGGCGGAACAGCGTTTCTTATCGCCTGCCGATGAGTACTTGTTTGGTACGGGACAGTTTCAAGACGGTTATTTGAATGTACGGGGGCTGCCCAGGCGTCTGACACAGGTAAATACCCAAATCGCAATTCCTTTCGTTCTTTCTAATAAGGGATATGGTATATTGTGGAATAACTATGGCTTGACGGAATTCAATCCTGCCGATGAGGCTGTAAAGCTGATACCTGCAAAGGCAGACGGGCAGGCTGTTACGGTAGACGCAACAAGTACGAAGGGGAATAAGCGTGAAACTCGTCTTTTCAAATCGTTTACAGCGACCTTTAGCGTTCCTGCCGCCGGGCAGTACGGGTTGTTGCTGGATGTGGGGCAACGTATGGCACGCAAGTATTATATGGCTATCGACGGAAATAAGATTGTCGATGTCAATAATCTATGGCTTCCGCCTACGACTTCTGTTATCGTAAATTTGTCGAAGGGAGAACATACTGTCGAGGTACAGGGTGTACAGGAGGATGCTCCTGTATTGTATTGGCGGCAGGTAAACGATGAGACGGTTTTCCGTTCGCCGGTGGCGCAATCGCTGGATTATACCGTGTTTTCTGGAAATGCCGATGAGGTAATAGCCGGTTACCGGCAGTTGACAGGCGAAGCGCCTATGTTGCCGCTTTGGGCATTGGGCTATATCCATTGCCGGGAACGCTATAACACACAGGCGGAATTATTGGAAAATGCACATGAGTTCAGGAAACGAAAACTTCCGGTGGATGTGATTGTGCAAGATTGGCAATGGTGGGGTAAGTATGGGTGGAACGCCATGCAATTTGATGAAGACAAATATCCGAATCCAGCTGAAATGGTTCTTGAACTGCATAATATGAATATCCGTTTGATGCTGTCTGTCTGGTCTAAAGTAGATAAGCAGTCGGTACTCGGAAAACAAATGGAGGCAAGGGGATTTTATATTCCCGGTACTGACTGGATTGACTTTTTCAATCCTGCCGCCGCTGCGTTTTATTGGCGTAACTTTAGCAGCAACTTATTGAAGCCTTATAAAATCGATGCATGGTGGCAGGATGCCACGGAGCCGGAGAATGACGATTTGTTGAACCGCCGGGTAAATAACGGAAAAGTACCGGGTGAGTTCTATCGTAATGTATATCCGCTTTTTGTGAATAAGACTGTTTACGAGGGTTTGCGGAAAGATGATGCGGAACGGCGTGCCATGATATTGACCCGAAGCGCTTTTTCGGGTATGCAACGGTATGGTGCGGTAACATGGTCGGGCGATGTGGGCAATGACTGGGAAACGCTCCGCCGGCAAATAGCTGGCGGGTTGGGGCAAATGGCGACCGGCCTGCCCTGGTGGACGTATGATGCGGGTGGCTTTTTCCGTCCGGGTGACCAGTATACGAATAAAGATTATCAGGAACTTATGTTGCGTTGGATACAAGCCGGAACTTTCCTTCCGCTGATGCGTGTTCACGGTTATATGAGCCAGACGGAACCGTGGCGGTATGGAAAAGAGGTGGAACGTGTCGTTACCGAGTTTCTGGAGTTGCGTTATCGTTTGTTGCCATACATATATTCACACGCTGCATCGGTTTCTTATCGGGGAGGCACTTTCATGCGTCCGCTGGTTTTTGATTTTTCGCAAGACAAGGAGGCTCTGGAACAGCGGAATGAATATATGTTTGGAAAATCTTTATTGATTAACCCCGTAACTCAGGGCAATGTGCGGAAGTGGAGGACTTATCTTCCTGAACACGCTGCAGGCTGGGTGGATTTTTGGAACGGTGAGAAATACAAGGGAGGGCAATATGTAGATGTTCCGGTTTCGATAGACAGGATTCCGGTGTTTGTAAAGGGGGGGACTATTCTCCCTATGGGAATGCCCAAACAATATGCCTCCGAAAACCCCGGCGCTCCGTTGGATATACATATTTATCCGGGTGAGGATGCCTCATTCACTTTGTACGAGGATGAGGGCGACAACTATAATTATGAATGCGGCGCGTATAGCAATATCGTGTTTAAATGGGATGATAGCGAACGGATATTGACGATAGGGGAAAGGCAGGGGGAATATCCCGGTATGCAGGCGAACAGGACTTTCCGTATCATAAGCCCGTTTATGGAAAAAACGGTGGCATATCAGGGAAAGGAAATGAATATTCGATTGCCGGTTAAGTAGTTTACCGGTATTTTAAACTTATTTAGCCGATAATGTAACAACAGGAAATAAATGTGTAACATGATTGTTGAACCGGTAGATAGGTGATAGCGTACATTTGCGACACATTATTTACATTTTGATTAATCATGAAAAACAAATCGGTACTATTACTTTTATTTCTGGCTATATGCGGATTTATGGCGACAAAAGCAGTGGCTGGCAACGGTCGGCCGGACGTTTCTAAATTTATTTATCGGGGAGCGGGCAATCCGTATCTGCCTTTGTGGGAACATTTGCCCGACGGGGAACCGCGTGTTTTTGAAGACCCCGATAATCCCGGAAAGTTCCGCGCTTATATCATCGGGTCGCATGATGTCCGTTTCGGCAGTTATTGTGGGGCTGACATAAGAATGTGGTCGGCGCCTGTGGAGGACTTGTCCAGTTGGCGTGACGAAGGTCCTATCTTTACTTATCAGGTAGAGGGAAAATGGGACGTGATGTATGCACCCGACCTTGTTGAGGTGAAAAGGAAAAATGGTAAAAAGGAGTATTATCTGTTTCCTCACAGCCGTGGCAGAAATAGGGAAGCGATGGTTGCCAAAGGGGAGCGTCCCGACGGTCCTTTTACCCCTGTCAATTTGACGGCTGACGGGACAAAGACTTTGCCCGGGAGTATTATGGGATTCGACCCTTCCGTTTATATAGAGTATGTTACAGACCCGGACGACCCTGATTATGAAATAGGTTTCAGGGCATACGGGTATTGGGGATTCCAACGCTCATTGGCAGCCCAGTTAGACCAGAATACCATGTATTCCGTACGTCCCGGAACGGAAGTCATTCCGTATTTTATGCCTGCAGGCCGTAGAGACGGTTCGACGCGCGATTCGATTTCGTACCCGCATATTTTCCCAGGAGAGGAGCTCGGGGCATTCAACTTTTTCGAGGCTTCTTCCATTCGTAAGGTCGGAAATAAATATGTGACGATTTACAGCGGATATTCAGGTAGCGAATATGGGTTGGATATGACAAATTCTACCTTGCGTTATGCTTATGGCGATTCGCCGTTGGGACCATGGAAAAGCGGAGGTGTTTTGGTAGATTCGCGTGCACCGGTGTTGAATCAGGACGGAACCCGGTTACAGACATCGAATGCCGGTCATAATACTCACGGAAGTATAGAACAGATTAATGGGCAGTGGTATGTATTCTATCACCGTTCGCCACGGGGATTCGGAAATGCGCGCCAGGCTATGGTGGCTCCGGTTCATGTGGAATGGGATGAAAAGCCGGTAGCGGAAGGTGGAAAAGTCTCTATTAGGGGGTACGACCCGTATGCGGAAGATAATATTTGGACTGCAAAAGACTCCCGAGGAAATGAGTATAAGGGGGCTGAAGTAACTTCGGAAGGTTTCCATATTTTCGGTCTTGACCCTTATCGGTATTATTCGGCAGGATTTGCGTGTTATCTTTCTGATGTACGTCTTCAGCAGGATGCATGGGATATTTGGAATAACCATGCCCCTATTACAAATGTAAGGAGTGGCAATATAATAGGATATAAATATTTCGGTTTCGGCGGATTGGATAAAGATAAGTTGGGGTTGAAGGCTTTTGAAGGAACCCGGAAAGGGAACAACACCGCTTTTAACCTTTTCCTTACACCGAAGACCCGGAAAGCATTCAAGGTAAACGTATGGTTGGACGGTCCGTGGGATAATGAGGTTTGGAAAGGGACGAAAATCGGTGAGATAGTCGTTCCGGATAATTCGGCGCAGGAAATAACGCAGTTTGCAGTCAATGTATCGGAATTTGTAGACCACTTGGATAAGAAACATGCAATATTTCTTGTTGCAGAGGGCGAGGGAGGAGAAGACCTTTTCGACTTGGCCGGTTTAGGGTTCAGTTCGGATAAGAAAAAGATAGTTCGTCCGCTTGTTCCGGAAATAAATATCACGGTTGACGGAAAACCGGTGGAAATGCCGGCAACTCCCGTCCGGTCTACTGAAAGCAACGGTGTTACCGGTTATGATTTGTACGAAACCGTTTATGAACTTCCGGCCGGGGTGACTGAAACTCCCAAGGTATCGGCATCGGTAACGGATAAAAACGTAAAAATAGCGATTACCCAGGCTGTTTCGAGTTCGGGGACTGCTATTGTAAAATTCGACAACAAGGGTGTGGTAAAAACATATAAGATTAAATTTAATCCTTCCGGGCGGTAAATATGCAGGATAGGCTGATTTGCCGGTTACCTTTCATTCATCTTTTCTAAAAAAGATGAATGAAAGCGGGATAAAAAGGATTATCCTGAATAACGGGCTTCAGAGGAAGTGTTAGCCTGTATTGTTTTCGATACCGTTTTTCTGATTTTACCACCTCTGAGGAAGGTGTCGTTACCACCGATTTCCAGAGAATGGTTTTAAGCGGAAAAAGAGGGATGTTTTCGGCTGGTTGAACCCGGTGTGATTATTAAATAAGTGTTTGATTAGGCAATGGTAAAATAAAAAATGTTACTTTTGCGTGTTAATCACTGTATTTATACATCAAGAAATGATAGAAGACATTAAAAAAGCCTGCCAGGTAATGCGGGAGGGCGGAGTGATTTTATACCCTACCGATACCATTTGGGGAATCGGTTGCGACGCTACCAACGAAGATGCGGTGCGACGTGTATATGAAATAAAGCAGCGCCAGGACAGTAAGGTGATGCTTGTGCTGGTAGATTCTTCCGTAAAGGTGGATTTTTATGTCCGGGATGTTCCGGAGGTGGCATGGGATTTGATAGACCTGGCAGACAAACCGCTTACTATCATTTATTCGGGAGCACGCAATCTGGCGGCGAATTTGCTGGCGGAGGACGGGAGCGTAGGTATCAGGGTGACGAATGAAGAATTTTCCAGACGCCTTTGCCAACAGTTCCGCAAGGCAATCGTTTCGACCTCTGCCAATATCAGCGGGCAACCTTCACCGCAAAATTTCGGTGAAATCAGCGAAGAGGTAAAATCGGCGGTGGACTATATTGTAGGTTACCGGCAGGAAGAAATGAGTAATCCGAAACCGTCCAGCATCATTAAACTGGACAAGGGCGGTGTGATTAAAATAATCCGTGAATAAGAAAGATGACTGGAGAAGAAAGAGGGTGGTTGCAGCGCTTTATCATTTGGCGTGAGAAGAATGTCAAGGAGAAACAGTTTATCCTGCTCCTTAGCTTTCTGGTCGGAATTTTTACGGCATTTGCAGCATTGATATTGAAAATGCTGATACACTGGATACAGAATTTCCTTACGGAGAATTTCGATACCACGGAAGCCAATTTCCAGTATTTGGTATATCCGGTAGTAGGCATTTTCCTGGCAGGGCTGTTTGTACGTTATGTGGTGAAAGACGATATCAGCCACGGCGTTACGAAGATACTTTATGCCATATCCCGCAGGCAGGGACGTATCAAGCGGCATAATACGTGGTCGTCCATTATTGCCAGTTCCATAACAATCGGGTTCGGCGGTTCGGTAGGAGCGGAGGCGCCGATTGTGCTTACCGGTTCGGCTATTGGTTCCAATCTGGGAAGTCTGTTTAAAATGGAGCACCGTACACTGATGTTGCTGGTGGGATGCGGTGCTGCCGGTGCTGTGGCAGGTATCTTTAAAGCGCCGATTGCAGGGCTTGTGTTTACGCTGGAAGTGCTGATGATAGACCTGACTATGTCTTCATTGCTTCCGTTGCTCATTTCGGCAGTGACGGCGGCAACCGTCTCCTATATCATGACGGGTACGGAGGCTATGTTCAAGTTTCATCTCGACCAGGCTTTTGAACTGGAACGTATCCCTTATGTGATTATGCTGGGGATTTTCTGCGGGCTGGTTTCGCTTTATTTTACCCGTGCCATGAACTCGGTAGAAGGCATGTTCGGCAGGCTCAAAGTTCCTTATAAGAAGTTGCTGGTGGGCGGTTCCATGCTGAGCATCCTGATATTCCTTTTCCCGCCGCTTTACGGCGAAGGCTACGATACGATAGAGCTGTTGCTCAACGGAACGAGCAATGCGGAATGGGATACGGTGATGAACAACTCCTTCTTTTACGGGCACGGCCAGTTGCTGCTGCTGTACCTGATACTGATAATCCTGTTCAAGGTTTTCGCGTCGAGTGCGACGAATGGCGGTGGCGGTTGCGGCGGTATCTTTGCGCCTTCTTTGTATCTGGGGTGTATCGCCGGATTCGTATTTTCTCACTTTAGCAACGATTTCGAGACTACCGCTTTCCTGCCCGAAAAGAATTTTGCTTTAATGGGCATGGCGGGAGTGATGAGTGGTGTTATGCACGCACCGCTTACGGGAGTGTTCCTGATTGCCGAGTTGACGGGAGGGTACGACTTGTTCCTTCCGCTGATGATTGTCTCGGTCAGTTCTTACCTCACGATTATCGTTTTCGAGCCGCACAGCATCTATTCCATGCGTCTGGCTAAAAAGGGTGAACTGTTGACGCATCACAAGGATAAGGCGGTGCTTACGTTGATGAAGGTAGAGAATGTGGTGGAGAAAGATTTCGTTGCAGTACATCCCGAAATGGACCTTGCCGGGCTGGTAAAGGCAATCTCCGCTTCGCACCGTAATATATTTCCGGTAACGGATAATGAAGGCAAGCTGATAGGCATCGTGCTGTTGGATGATATACGCAATATCATGTTCCGGCAGGAGCTGTATCACCGTTTTACGGTGGGTAAGCTGATGACCTCCGCGCCGGCGCGCCTTTACGATACGGACAGTATGGAACAGGTGATGCGTACCTTCGACGATACGAAAGCATGGAACCTGCCGGTGGTGGATGAAGAAGGCAAATACCTCGGCTTTGTTTCCAAATCGAAGATATTCAATTCATACCGCCAGGTATTGGTACATTTCTCGGACGATTAAAACCGGGTGATTAAAAGATGATTATGAAGAAAGAAGATTTACGGATTGTATATATGGGTACTCCCGAATTTGCGGTGGAACCCTTGCGCTGCCTCGTAGAAGGCGGATATAATGTAGTGGGAGTGATTACTATGCCCGACAAGCCGGCAGGGCGGGGGCATAAAGTGCAGTTTTCTCCGGTGAAACAGTATGCACTGGAACACGGCTTGCCGCTTCTCCAGCCCGAGAAACTGAAGGATGAAACATTTGTCGGGGCGTTGCGTGCTTGGAATGCGGATTTACAGATTGTGGTGGCTTTCAGAATGCTGCCGGAGGTGGTTTGGAATATGCCGCGCCTGGGTACTTTCAACCTGCATGCTTCGTTGTTGCCGCAATACCGGGGGGCTGCCCCTATCAACTGGGCGGTGATTAACGGTGATACGGAGACGGGTATCACGACATTCTTCCTGAAACATGAGATAGATACGGGCGAAGTTATCCAGCAGGTTCGTATCCCGATTGCCGATACGGATAATGTAGGCATCGTACATGATAAGCTGATGATGCTTGGCGGCCGTCTGGTAACGGAGACGGTGGATGCAATTCTTTCCGGCACGGTAAAGCCTATTCCACAGGAAGAAATGGCTGTAGTGGGAGAGTTGCGCCCGGCTCCCAAAATATTCAAGGATACTTGCCGTATCGATTGGAACCGGCCTGTTAAACGGATTTATGATTTTATCCGTGGCCTGTCTCCTTATCCGGCTGCATGGACGGAACTGGTACAGCCCGACGGCACGGCGGTGGTGCTGAAAATCTTCGAGACGGAGAGAGTGGAGGAGCCGCACCGGTTTTCTCCCGGGACTTTGCAGACCGACGGCAAGACATACATCCGTATAGCCGGCGCCGACGGCTGGATTAATGTGCGTGCGTTGCAGCTTCCCGGCAAGAAACGGCTGAAAACCGACGAATTGCTGCGTGGTTTCAGGTTAACCGAAGAATATAAGGTACATTGATTACCGGTCTGAAATCTTTTCCCTATATTTGTTTGTTGTAATTCATGTAACTTATTAGAATATAACTGTTATGAAACCTATAATATCGCCTTCCATACTGTCTGCCAACTTTGCATATCTGGCAAACGATATCGAAATGGTTAACGGCAGCGAGGCCGACTGGGTGCATATCGACATCATGGACGGCGTGTTCGTTCCCAACATCTCTTTCGGTTTTCCTGTGTTGAAATATGTGGCGAAGTTTTCTGAGAAGCCGTTGGACGTACATCTGATGATTGTACAGCCGGAAAAATTCATTCCCGAGGTGAAAGCCCTGGGCGCACGTATCATGAATGTACATTATGAAGCCTGCCCGCACCTGCACCGGGTAGTGCAGCAAATCCGCGAAGCGGGAATGCTGCCGGCGGTCACTATCAACCCGGCTACCCCTGTGGCTATGTTGAGGGATATCATAAACGACGTCTATATGGTGTTGCTTATGGGAGTGAATCCGGGGTTCGGCGGCCAGAAATTTATAGAGCATACTGTCCGGAAAGTATGCGAGCTGCGCGAACTGATAACGGTAACCGGTTCGGAAGCCCTGATAGAGGTTGACGGCGGTGTGAACTTAGAAACAGGAGCCCGTTTGGTAGAGGCCGGCGCCAATGCTTTAGTGGCAGGCAATGCCGTTTTCTCGGCTCCCGACCCGGTAGCAGCAATCCGTGCTTTGAAGAACCTGTAATATTTATTGATAATAGACGGCTTACAGCGGCATCCTTTCCTGCGACTTCTGATGCCGTTGGTTGGTGGAATAGTATATGGGGATAAGTATCCTTATACGCTGCCTGCCGGTATATGGATAGCCGGAATCCTGCTGTTGATTGGGGCGTATGCCCTTTGCCGGCGGTGTTATGCTCTTTGCGGCTTATATGGCGCCGCCGTATATCTTTCTCTTTTTGTGCTGGGAGGGGCGCTGGTAAGTTTACAGTTAAAGCAGGTGGAATACACATTCCCGGAAACCGGACAGCCTTCCGTCTATCAGGTATTTCTTGCGGAGAATCCGGAAATCCGGAAAAACAGTATCCTGTTTCGCGTTTCCCTGAAAGGAGAAGTACGTGGGGATACACTCTTGCACAATTCCTCCGAAAAGACCTTTTTATTCTATTTCCCAAAAGATTCGGCGGCACATTCCCTGGCAAGAGGGGATGAACTGCTGATATATACCCGTTTGTTTCCGCCGGCAAACAATGGCAATCCGGATGAGTTCGATTATGCCCGTTACCTTCTCCGGAAAGGAGTAAGCGGAACCGCTTATGTACGTGCCGGGCATTGGCGGGTAATCGGCCGCGACAACTCCTCCACCTTTCGCCAACAGGCATTGGACTGCCGGAATAAGGTGGTCGATGTGTACCGGAGGGCGGGCTTCCGGGGAGATGAGCTTGCCGTACTCTCTGCACTTACGGTAGGCGACAAGGAAGAACTGAGCGAGGACATAGCCGAAACTTATTCGGTAGCCGGCGCCAGTCATGTATTGGCGCTTTCAGGGCTGCATATCGGCTTCATCTCCGCCTTGTTGCTGTTTATCCTTTCCCCCTTGTGGAAGCGGTGGCGGTTTCTGAAACCGTTTCTGCTTTTATCGGTAATACTTTCTCTGTGGGGATTTGCGTTCCTTACCGGATTGTCCTCTTCTGTGGTACGTGCCGTCGTCATGTGTTCGTTCTGGCTGCTTTCCACCCTTTTCCCGGTTTCCCGGAAGCCGAGCCTGAATACGCTGGGGGCAACAGCTTTCCTTATGTTGGTATTCAATCCGGTGTGGCTGTTCGATGTAGGGTTTCAGTTGTCTTTTTCGGCAGTTGCAGCTATATTGCTGTTGCAACCCGGACTGTATAGGCTGTTACCGGTCAAGAAACCTGTTTGGCGGAAAGCTTGGGGATTGATAACGGTTTCCGTTGCCGCCCAGATAGGGACGGCGCCTCTGGTCATGCTTTATTTCTCCCGTTTCTCCACCCATTTTCTTTTGACTAATCTGTGGGTAATTCCGTGGGTGTCGCTAGTTGTGTATGCGGCTATCGTGTTACTGTTTCTAACCCCTTTTCCCGTTTTGCAGCATTTCTTTGCAGTCGTCACAGAAAATCTGGTACGTATGCAGAATACGATGCTCCGCTGGATAGAGCAACTTCCTTTCGCCTCTGTCGACCGTATCTGGGTGGATGCGTGGGATGTTTTTCTGTTTTACCTCTGTCTTTTGCTGTTCGGGCGCGCGTTGGCAAGGCGTACGGCTACGAATGCCTATATAGCTTTGTCCGGTTTGTTACTTTGCGTTTCTTATCATTCGTATTCGGTCGTGGCGGATGCTTCCCGGCGCGGCATAGCCTTTTATAATGTACACGGTTGCCCTTCCGTGCATTGCCTGTCCGATAATTCCTGCTCATGGCTGGTATGTGCCGACAGCCTGCCTGATACCACCTACCTGCAACGCACCCTTTCTCCTCATTGGAACCGTTTGCGCTTGAAACGCCCTGTCGTAGTTACGGGAGATTATTCTGCTCCGGGTATCGCCGTCCGGAATAAAATCGTTTTTTATGCGGGCAAGCGTATTTGCTTGCTATGCGATGACCGTTGGCGGAATAAAACGTCCGGTACGCCGATAGTCATAGACTATCTGTATGTGTCCGGAGAGTATAAGGGTAATATAAGAGAACTCGCTTCCCTGTTCGAAGTAGGTACGGTGGTAATCGATTCGTCCCTTTCCGCCTACTACCGGGAGAAAATCATTGGCGAATGTATCCGTCGGGGAATTTCTTATCTGCTTCTTTCTGAAAAAGGTTCTGTACGTATATTATTATAAATCATAAACTTTTTCGTACTTTTGCCTTTTCAATCGGTAAGGGAGGACGGAGTTACCCTGCCCGTACCGGAATGTAAACCGTAAAATAGTAAATAACCATATGTTGACTAAGGTAATAGAGCAATCTAAGATAGACCACTTCGCCAAGTGGATGGAACGTGCGGATAAAATCGTCATTGTTGCCCATGTGGCTCCCGACGGGGATGCAATCGGTTCTTCTTTGGGATTATGGCACTTCCTCAATACGCAGGACAAGGATGTGAATGTTATCGTTCCCAATGCTTTCCCCGATTTTCTGCGGTGGATGCCCGGCGGTAAAGACATACTTTTGTACGACCGCTATAAGGAATTTGCCGATAAGCTGATTGCGGAGGCGGATGTTATATGTTGCCTCGATTTCAATGCTATCGGCCGCATCGACGCCATGGCGGATGCCGTGTTGGCCTCTCCGGCACGGAAAATCCTGATAGACCACCATTTGAACCCGGAAGATTTTTGCAGGATTATCATTTCCCACCCCGAAATATCTTCCACTTCGGAGCTCGTATTCCGGCTGATTTGCCGTATGGGTTATTTCAGCGATATTACCAAGGAAGGGGCGGAGTGCATCTATACCGGTATGATGACCGATACGGGCGGTTTTACGTACAACTCCAATAACCGCGAAATCTACTTTATCATCAGTGAGCTGCTTTCCAAGGGTATCGACAAGGATGACATCTACCGGAAAGTGTACAATACCTATTCCGAGAGCCGCTTGCGCCTTATGGGGCACGTGCTGTCGCAGATGAAAGTCTATCCGGAGCACCGTGCCGCCTTGATTACGCTCACCAAGAAAGAGCAGAGCCGCTTCAACTATATCCGCGGAGATAGCGAGGGTTTTGTAAATATACCGTTGAGCATCAGGAATGTCGTGTTCTCCTGTTTTCTGCGCGAAGATACGGAAAAACCGATGATAAAGGTATCCCTGCGTTCGGTAGGAAATTTCCCGTGTAACCGGGTAGCGGCGGAATTCTTTAACGGCGGCGGACACTTGAATGCCTCCGGCGGAGAGTTTTACGGCACGCTGGAAGAAGCCAAGGAAGTACTGGAACTCGCATTGGAAAAATTTAAACCGCTGCTTAATGCCAAAGGATAAAAAAACTCCGGTAGTAAAGGTTAAAAGATACGAACTTTCTACCCGCAGCTTTCGATTTTCAAGGAAATCAGATATTTTTGTACGAAATTACTAAATAACAGAAATGAAGAAACTTACTTTATTCTTTTTGTCTTTATTGGCACTTACCCTGGGTTTTCAAGCCTGTGACGACAGCAAGACTTATGCGGAGATGCTGGAAGATGAAAAAGACGGCATAAACGACTTTATCAGAAAAGAGGGTATAAAGGTTATTTCCCAGTCGGAATTTTATGCACAAGACTCTACGACGAACGTCGATGAGAATGAATTCGTGCAGCTTGCCAGCGGAGTATACATGCAGATTGTGGATAAAGGGTCGGAAAACGAGGCTGATACGGTAAAAAGCAATGATGAGATATTAGTACGTTTTATGGAATACAGCATCCTCGACAAAGACACTACCTTGTCCAATATCGATGCTGCCGAGACGGTAGACGCGTTTCGCTATACGGTTACCTCATCCTCCATCGCAGGTACTTTTCTGCAAGGTTATATGATGACCCTCTATTCTTCGCCGACAGTGCCTGCCGGCTGGTTGGTTCCGTTGACGTATGTTCGCGACAGGGCTCATGTAAGGCTGATTGTCTCTTCCAAAATGGGACATCAGACGGCAATGCAATATGTCTATCCTTATTATTACGATATCCGGAAATATCAAATCTGGAAATAACTAACCAAATTTAAATTATTAACCTATGACTCTAATCAAATCTATCTCTGGAATCCGCGGAACTATCGGCGGCGGTGTAGGCGAGGGATTGAATCCGCTCGACATTGTGAAGTTTACTTCGGCATACGCTACCCTTATCCGCAAAACGTGCACCGTAAAGAGCAACAAAATCGTAGTAGGCCGTGATGCCCGCATTTCGGGTGAAATGGTGAAGAATGTAGTAGTAGGAACCCTTATGGGTATGGGCTGGGATGTAGTAGACATCGATTTGGCCTCTACCCCCACCACGGAGCTGGCTGTAACTATGGAAGGCGCCAGCGGCGGTATCATCCTGACAGCTTCCCACAATCCCAAGCAATGGAATGCACTGAAACTTCTCAATGAAGAAGGAGAATTCCTGAATAAGGAAGAAGGCAACGAAGTACTGCGCATCGCCGAAGCCGAAGAATTCGATTTTGCCGAAGTCGATAAGCTCGGCTCTTACCGTAAAGACTTGACTTATAACCAGAAACATATCGACAGTGTGCTGGCACTCGATTTGGTAGACGTGGAAGCTATCAGGAAAGCCGGTTTCCGCGTGGCTATCGATTGCGTGAACTCCGTAGGAGGCATCATCCTGCCGCAACTGCTGGAGCAGCTCGGAGTACAGCATGTAGAGAAACTCTATTGCGAGCCTACCGGTGACTTCCAGCACAACCCCGAACCCCTGGAAAAGAACCTGGGCGACATCATGGAGTTGATGAAAGGCGGTAAGGCGGACGTCGCTTTTGTGGTAGACCCGGACGTAGACCGCCTGGCCATGATTTGCGAAGACGGCAAGATGTACGGCGAGGAATATACGCTGGTTACCGTAGCCGACTATGTGCTGAAACATACGCCGGGCAATACGGTTTCCAACCTGAGTTCTACCCGTGCACTACGTGACGTAACCCGTAAGTATGGCCGGGAGTATTATGCTTCCGCCGTAGGCGAGGTAAACGTAACCACCAAGATGAAAGAAGTAGGCGCCGTTATCGGCGGTGAAGGCAATGGCGGAGTGATTTATCCTGCCAGCCACTACGGACGCGATGCGTTGGTAGGTATCGCCTTGTTCCTCAGCCACCTGGCACACGAAGGCAAGAAGGTGAGCGAGTTGCGTGCCACCTATCCGGCCTATTTCATGGCAAAGAACCGTGTAGACCTGACACCGGATACGGATGTCGATGCTATCCTTGCCAAAGTAAAGGAAATCTATAAAAACGAAGAAATCAATGACATCGACGGTGTAAAGATAGACTTCCCCGACAAATGGGTACATCTGCGTAAGAGCAACACCGAGCCGATTATCCGTGTGTATAGCGAAGCCGCCACACCGGAGGCTGCCGAAGAAATCGGCCTGCAGATTATGAAAGTAATCGAGGACTTGGCAAAATAAGATAAGACGAACGATAAGAGGAGGGTGCGGTGATATTCACTGCACCCTCTTTGTTAGGGACATTCAGTAAATAATATAAAATCAGCCAACTAATTCATACACAAAATATTGCGAATTAGCTGGCTTTTTTGTATCTTTAGGTATTCCCCCGCAAATAAGGTTTGAAGGCCAAAACGGGGGAAATT
>NZ_KB894144.1:36093-55403 GCF_000374365.1 Bacteroides gallinarum DSM 18171 = JCM 13658 | reverse complement strand
TTCAGGGAATATCCTGACCTGAAGAAAGCCTACTATCTTTCCATGAGGCTCGGGCTGATCTATCACCAGTGCAAGCACAAGGATACCGCTCTGACAAGACTTGCCAGATGGTATGACGAGGTTGAAAAATCCGGTTTTCTTGCGTTCGGAAGGGTGGTACGTTCCATACAGACACATTATCTGGAAATCGTCAACTTTTTCGACAGGCGTTCCACCAATGCAGCTTCAGAATCATTCAATGCCAAAATCAAGGAGTTCAGAACACAGTTCAGAGGAGTAAAGGACAGAGCTTTCTTTCTATTCAGACTAACAAAAATTTATGCTTAATCTATGAATCCTTCAGATTTTTACGTTGCCCCCCGTTAACCGTAGCATATACAAAGAAAAAGCAGTTACCCTATTAAGATAACTGCTTGATTTTTGGGTGATCCGCTTGGGGCTCGAACCCAAGACCCCAACATTAAAAGTGTTGTGCTCTACCTGCTGAGCTAGCGAATCAATCCTTAGTGCTGTTAAGCGGGTGCAAAGATAGTTACTTTTATCGAATATACAATACTTGCGTTGAAAAAAGTTGGATTTATTCTGCCCCTTTATCTTCTTTCGTTTGATTATCAGTCGGTTCTACCTTGCGAATATTTTCTCTGTTGATAATAAAGCGTTGATAATAGGAGAGCATAAGCGTAGTGAGCGGGAGGGCGATAATCATTCCCAGCATTCCCATTAATGAACCCCATATGGAAAGCGACAGCAGGATAATGGCAGGATTCAGTCCTGTGATTTTCCCCATGACGCGCGGCACGATAAATCCGTCTTGAATGGCTTGCACAACAATGAACACCGCCGTGGCGGAGGCAATGATTATCCAGAAGTTCCCGCCCGTATCCGATGCTTTCAGGATTGCCAGCATAATGGTAGGGATGAAGCCGATAACCTGAAGGTAGGGAACCATGTTCAATGCTCCGATGAACAGGCCGAGACCTATCGCCAACGGAAAGTCTATGATAAGGAAACCTATGCTGAATAAGATACCTACACATAATGCAACGAATGCCTGCCCGCGGAAGTATCTGTTCATACCTACTTTGATGTCATCGAGTATGCCCACTACGAAAGAGCGGTACTTTATGGGTACGAGATGCGTCCAGCCTTCAGCAATACTCTCATAATCCAGCAAAATGAAAATGACGTATAACAAGATGAGGAATATGGTGAATACGCTGAACAGCAAGTCAATCGAGTCCGACAACAAAGACCATAATCGGGGAACAGCTTCTTTGAGTGCATCCACCAAGTTTTCTTTATTGAATAATTCGGTTATGAATTTCGCGTCGATGTTTTCCCGCAAGAATTCCGAGAGGGTTGTCGGTACATTGCTGTCATATGTCCCGTTGGAGAAGTACTGCACCAATAAGGCTTGCACCCTGCTGCACTCTTGTATCATGGGAGGAACCAGCAGGTAGAAAGCTCCCGCACCTATGACCGCGAGGGTGAATAATGCGCAGAATATGGAAACAATCCTGTTCTTTAGCTTTAACCTGTATTGGAAGAAAGTAACCAGCGGATATATCAGATAGGCGATTAGCCAAGCGATAAAGAAAGGCAATAGAACGCTGCTTAAACGTTTCAGAAGCATCAATAAGCCGATGATAATAACTCCTAAGATGACGCCGCGGATAAAACTGTCGAATGTAATCTTTTTACGTTCCATAGAATATTGTTTTTAACAGACCGGTTGCCTGTCCGCTTATTAGTTGTCTTTTATAGCCTGTAAATAGCATTCCCGGCACAAAGGCTCGTATTCGGCAGTCTCTCCTAATAGCACCTGCTTGTCGTTCTTTACGGTACGGTGGGAAAAGGAGGCGAGTTGGCCGCATTTTACACAGATAGCATGCACCTTGGAAACCTCGTCTGCAATAGCGCATAATCCCGGCATGGGGCCGAAAGGCTTTCCGCGGAAGTCCATATCCAAGCCGGCTACGATTACGCGTATGCCATTGTTGGCAAGCTGGTTGCATACGTCAATCAAGCCTTCGTCGAAGAATTGCGCTTCGTCGATGCCCACTACATCTATCTCTGAGGTGAATAACAGTATGCTTGCCGAAGAGTCTATCGGAGTAGAAGATATTGCGTGGCTGTCGTGTGAAACGACATCGGCTTCCGAATAGCGGGTGTCTATTGCAGGTTTATAGATTTCGACGCGTTGCCTGGCAAATTTAGCACGCTTCAAACGGCGTATCAGCTCCTCTGTTTTGCCGGAGAACATGGAACCGCATATAACTTCAATTCTTCCTCTGCGCTTGGTTTCTTGTATGTGATCTTCCGAGAATAATACCATGTCGTTATGTGTTATATTCAGTTACAAAAGTAGTGATTTTGTTTACTTCCAGGTATTTTTTCATTATTTATTTCTACATTTGTGCCATTAACATGGACGGGAAAGGAAATGCAAGCATTATTGAATGATATAGAACTGGATATCCAGGAATTGAAGTGTCTGATACAGTCGATATCTACCGATACCAACCCTGTTTTGAGGATAGTTGCCAAGAGGAATATTCATCAAATGCAGGAACGGCTGGATGCACTGACCGAGCTGCTGGATGCTGCTTTTGTGATTACTCCCGCCGGCCAGGCTGTACCCGATACAGCAAAAGCGGTTCCGGAGCCGGAGGCCGTCCCTGAACCGGTTCGGGAAGTCCCGGCTGAAACAGCTCCCGTTGCAGATAATACGGCTCCCGCTTCACAGATTTTGGCGGAGCGTATTAAAACGGCTGCGGACTTGCGGCATGCTATCAGCCTGAACGACTCGTTCCGTTTTACCCGGGAACTGTTCAATGGAGATGCGGCGCGGATGAACGAAGTGGTGCAGCGGTTGGGCAAAGCCTCTTCATTGGATGAGGCCATGTCCATATTTGTATCGACGGTACGCCCGGATGAAGAAAATGAGGCTGCTGCCGATTTTGTAGAACTCCTCAAGAAGTATTTCAGTTAAAAACGGCGGATATGGGAAAACTTTATGTAGTGCCTACTCCGGTAGGAAACCTGGAAGACATGACTTTCCGTGCCATTCGTATTTTGAAAGAGGCGGATTTGGTCTTGGCCGAGGATACGCGCACTTCCGGCATATTGCTGAAACATTTTGAGATAAAGAATGCGATGCAGTCCCACCATAAGTTCAATGAACATAAAACGGTGGAAAGTGTTGTAAATAGGATAAAGGCCGGTGAAACCGTAGCGTTGATATCGGATGCCGGTACGCCGGGAATTTCAGACCCGGGCTTCCTGATTGTCCGCGAATGCGTCCGCAACGACATCGAGGTGCAATGTTTGCCGGGAGCTACTGCATTCGTTCCGGCATTGGTGGCTTCAGGATTACCGAATGAGAAGTTCTGTTTCGAGGGGTTCCTCCCCCAGAAAAAAGGCAGGATGACACGGCTGAAAGGACTGGCGGAGGAGCGTCGTACAATGGTTTTCTATGAATCCCCCCACCGCTTGGTAAAAGCGTTGACGCAGTTTGCGGAGCATTTCGGTGCGGAACGGCAGGCATCCGTCTCCCGTGAGATATCCAAGATACACGAAGAAACGGTACGCGGCACTCTCACCGAGTTGATAGAGCATTTCACCGCCAACGAACCGCGCGGCGAAATAGTAATTGTAGTAGCAGGAATAGACGATTGAAGAACTTCATTAACAAAAACGTAAAACAAAAGCGTATGAAAAAGTTAGCAGTTTTAATTGTATGTACAGCCGTTATGGCTTCATGCGACGGCCTTTCTGGTGGCAGTAAAGACCAGTTGAAGGCAGAAAACGATTCTCTTTTAATGGAATTGAATCAGCGTAATGCCGAATTGGACGAGATGATGGGCACTTTCAATGATATTTCGGAAGGATTCCGCCAAATCAATGCGGCAGAGAGCCGTGTGGATTTGCAACGCGGTGCAGTGGCAGAAGGCTCTTTGAATGCCAAGCAACAGATTGCCTCCGATATCGAATTCATCCGTAAGCAAATGGAAGAGAACAAAGAGCAGATTGCCAAGTTGCAGGCCATGCTGAAAAGCAGCAAAACCAACTCTGCCCAGTTGAAGAAAGCGGTCGAGTCTTTAACGCAGGAGCTGAATGCGAAGACTCAGCGCATCGAAGAATTGCAGGCAGAACTGGCTTCCAAGAATATCCGTATTCAGGAACTCGATGCCACCGTTACGAATTTGAATGCCGTTAAGAATGAGCTGACTGCTGAAAACGAGGCAAAAGCCAGGACTGTGGCAGAGCAGGAGAAAGCGCTTAATACCGCCTGGTTCGTATTCGGAACGAAGAAAGAACTGAAAAACCAGAAGATTTTAAGCGGTTCCGGCCTGTTCAAGAAAGGTACGGTATTGAAAGACGGCGATATTAACAAGGATTATTTCACGCAGGTTGATATCCGTACCACTAAAGAAATCAAGTTGTACTCTAAAGATGCCGATGTGCTGACCACTCATCCCGAGGGCTCTTATGCTTTGGAAGAAGACGACAAAGGCCAGCAGACCTTGAAGATTACCAATCCGAAAGAGTTCTGGAGCATTTCCAAGTACCTGGTAATTCAGGTGAAGTAATACTTGATTGATAATTGGCAGGGCTGTTTCAAAAGTACATCTGTAAATCTGCTTTTGAAACAGCCTTTTTAGTATTCCCCTTATGCCCTATAAGAATTTATTTTTTGATTTGGACGATACGCTTTGGGCATTCTCCCTCAATGCCCGCGATACATACGAGGAGATGTACCGGAAGTATGGATACGACCGTTTCTTTGACTCTTTCGAGCATTATTACTCGCTTTACAACCGTCGTAACCTGGAACTGTGGGTGGAGTATGCCGATGGCAAAGTGACGAAAGAGGAGTTGAACCGTCAGCGCTACCTCTATCCCCTGGAAGCCGTGGGAGTGTATGAACCGGCTTTGGCAAAGGCCTATGAAAAGGATGCGCTTGCCGCTATCCCTACCAAAAGCAAATTGATGCCTCATGCACGTGAGGTATTGGAATATCTTTCGCCGAGATACAATCTGTATATCCTTTCGAATGGATTTAAGGAACTTCAGTTCCATAAGATGCGCTCGTCCGGCATCGACAAATACTTCAGGAAAATAGTTCTTTCCGATGATATCGGAATCTTAAAACCCTGGCCGGAGATTTTCCATTTCGCCCTTTCGGCAACACAGTCCGAGCTGAACGAATCGCTGATGATTGGAGACAGTTGGGAGAATGATATAGCCGGCGCTGCCGGAGTAGGCATGCACCAGGTATTTTATAACGTGTCCGGGCGTATGGACTTGCCCTTTGCACCTACTTACCAGATTGCCGACCTGAAAGAGTTGTTGCATTTGTTGTGACATTGCCGGATTAGTTGTACTTTTGCCTCCGATGATAAATCTCTAAATCTACTATTATGGAAACTCTCATTCCTTTTGCGTTGTTGTGTTTCACCTCCTTCTTTACGCTGACTAACCCTTTGGGTACAATGCCTGTCTTTTTGACAATGACACAGGGAATGACGGACAAGGAACGCCGTTCTATCGTCAGTCGTGCTACGCTGGTTTCGTTTATCACATTAATGGTTTTCGTCTTTGCCGGACAGTTCCTTTTCAAATTCTTCGGTATCTCCACGAATGGGTTCAGAATTGCAGGCGGTGTCATTATTTTCAAAATAGGTTTCGATATGTTGCAGGCGCGTTATACGCCTATGAAGCTGAAAGACGAAGAAATCAAAGCCTATGCGGATGATATATCGATTACCCCTTTAGGCATTCCGATGCTGTGCGGTCCGGGTGCTATTGCCAATGCAATCGTATTGATGCAGGATGCGCACTCTTTTGAGATGAAAGGAGTACTTATCGGTACTATCGCCCTTATCTACTTTCTCACTTTCTTGATATTAAGAGCTTCCACCCGCTTGGTTAACTGGTTGGGCGAAACCGGCAATAACGTCATGATGCGTCTTATGGGGCTTATTCTAATGGTGATTGCGGTAGAGTGTTTTGTCGGTGGAATGAAACCGATATTGGTGGATATAATCAAAGAGGGATACTTGGGAGTAATTAAGTAAGGAACGTAATAACCGGCATATGAAGATACGGTTAAAAAGAAAAGAGGATGAACTCCAGTACATCCTCTTTCTCAAAACTGTTTAATTGCCAGTCTTTTAGAAAACGCTCCGGAAGTATAATCCCGGAGCGTTTTTCCTTTTTTAAAGCTATTCTATTGCCGATGCCTGCTTATTCGGTCGCTTCTTCCGGCAAAACTGCTGGCAACGTAATTCTTTCTGTAAATGTACCGAGTGCCTTGGCATCTTCATCCATAAAGACGAGCTCGAGTTCCATAATCGTTCCTGAAACTGTTCCCCGTCCGGAAACATATACTTCTTTTTTATCCGTATTTTCCAAGGCATACTGTTCGTCCACAGTCACATTACCGTCTTTGTCTACCTTTAGGATGATATCCGCCTTGTCCTCGTACATGTTCACAGCCTTGTACCATGTTGCGCGGTCGGCCTTCTGCAATTTGAAGGAACGGGGCTGATTGTCGTACCCGGAAATAAATGTAGCCACTCGTCCGCCTGCCCAGTCTGTGTATGTATAGTCCTTGCTTATCGAAACTTGTATCGTGGATACACCTCCTAAAGAGGCGTCGGTTTCAGGTAGGGAAAGCTCGAGCACATAAGACTCCCCGGAGAGGATATCACCTATTTGCACATTTATATCCGATTTATAAGCACCTGCCTCGAACTCTATCTCGGCAGGAATAGTAAAGTATCCGGAGGCATCTTCCGATGCAGGCTTTTTTGTCGCCTCGTCCGTATATGTACGAGACGCTTTCCATGACAAAGCAACCTTACCGGCCTCTGCATTATCTGCACGCAATACTTCCACTGTAAAAGAGGAAGAAGTTCCGGCTTCCAAACTTTCGGTCTGCTTACTCGAGATGAAAGATACACCTGCACCGCTTTGGTTATACACCTCGCCTTTGTTTTCCGTGTCGCACGCGGTAAAGGCAACGGCAGCTATAAAGGCGGTTCCTAATAAAAATATATTATGCTTCATAATCTGATTCGTTTTAAATTATTCTTTCGTATCACCCAGCGGATTCTGGTCTTTAGTCTGGTCGAGGCTCGGGTTGCCGTCGAACTCGGATTGCGGAATAGTCAATACCCATGCGTAGCTTTCCGGGTCTTGTGTATTTGTTCCGCTTATCAAGGCGCTTTCCGGCCACCCCATATCCGTAGTACGCGTAAAGCCTTGTTTCAGACGGCGGATGTCATAGATACGGCCGAATTCGCCCCACAATTCAACACGTCTGTTAAAGATGATTTCTTCCAGTAACGAACTTCTGGTCTTGCCGACTGTGGTCGTATTTCCAAGAGCAGTGCCGGAAAGAGCGTCGATATAAGAAACATTGGTTGCCGAAAAACCGCGTTTTTCCAACAAGTCTTTCAGATATTTCCGGCCGTTTGTATCATCGTTATTACGGCAAGCAGCCTCTGCCGCAATCAGGTACATTTCTTCCACACGCATAAAGATGTAGTCGCCTTCCCATGTAGCGATGTTGGAGAACTTGAACTTCTCTTGCTGATAGCCGCCCAGACCGTTGTTCTTGTCATCCTTGTTCCACCAGGCACGGCGGGTATCATTTGTGCTCATCGAATTGTATAATTCCTTGTTGACCTGCTTCCGGGCAGTCGCGCCATACGCACCTGCATCGGCATCCATGTGAGAGAACAGGCTGGCATACATACCCGATTGGTCTTTCAGGATTTCCGCACCCCACATCACATTCTTTGCCTCGGTATTGTTCAGTCCTGTAAAGGCTTCTACCTCCTGAATGGTACATCCGCTGGCAGTAATAGCGCTTGTCGCTGCATCTAATGCCGTAGGCCAGTCCTCCATAACCTGAGCCACACGTGCCTTGATACCCAGTGCTACGGCTTCATCGATGTGACTGACATGCTGACGTTTGATACCTTTCAGCATATCGACGGCCGTATTGATATCCGAAGTAATCTGTTCGTACACTTTTTCGACGGTAGAGCGGGGCTTACCCTGTGTCTTGATGTCCGTAGGTTCCGTGTAAACCGGTACGCAAGGTTCGCTCTCATGTCCTTTGTATGTCCGCGCATAAGTCTGTGCCAGCATGAAGTAAGAATAGGCACGCACGGCATAAGCTTGTCCTACTACATAGTTCTTTTCCTCCGTCGTCCCTTCCATTTCATCGGCTGCCGCAATGATGTAGTTTATGTTGGCAATCCATGTATAGAACCCGTTCCACATTTCATAAGGGCGCCAGCCTTCGGAAGCGTATTTTGACTTTACGTCATAAATACAGTCATACCAGAACCAACCGCTGCCTGCACCCGACATGATGCAGTCCTCACCCATTACATCCGCCATTAAAGCGTAAGCGGTAATACCGAAACACTGGTGTGTATTGGCGGTATTGGAGACGCCTGCTGTGTACATTGCACGGTATACGCCATTCAGCGAAATCAAGGCATTGCTGGCAGTTGAGAAAATCGCCTCGCCCCCGGCAGATGATGTCGGAGAGGTTTCCAATGCGTCATCACTACATGCCGTCATCATGGAGAGGGCGGCAAAACTGATAAATATATAGTTGAATATCTTTTTCATATTGAGTCCTCGTTTTTTTAGAAGTTAATTTCCACACCTACGGATATCGTACGGTTAGGAGCGTAAGAATAGTCCGTATCTCCCGTAAAGCTGTACTGCGGGTCCATACCGTCCAAGTGGGAGAAAAGAGCCAGGTTGTCTACCGAACCGAATACACGGACATGTTCCAGCCCAGCCTTGCGCATCCACGGTTTGGGCAGCGTATAGCCCAATGTGATATTCTTGATAGAGAAATAAGAGGCATCTACCAGGAAACGGTCTGTACGTGTTACATCACCTCCGATTTCTATACGGGGTACATCCGTAATGTCACCCGGCTTTGTCCAGCGGCGTAGTGCGTTCGTATTCCACGTGTCGCCGGCATACATGGTGTTCATTGAACCCTCATACAAGTAATCGAATACCTTGCCGCCGATAGAATAGGTCGTCAGGATAGAGAGGTCGATTCCCTTCCAAGAGAGGTTCGTGCCGATGCTTCCGTACAATTTCGGTATACGGCTGCCCAGGTAATACTTGCTGGTAGCCGCTTTTGAGTAGTCGGAGCTGATACGCTCATTGATACGGTTACCGTTTTCATCGGTGTCGTACACCCAATAGAGTTGTGCACCCGTAGCCGGGTCTACACCTGCCGAACGCGCCATATAGAACGTATTGATAGGCATGCCTTCCTTGATGCTGTAAATACCGTCGATAATCTCGGGCGAGTCGCCTGTAAGTTTCAGTACCTTGTTCTTCACCGTAGACCCCATCCAGGTCAAATCCCAGTTGAAATCTTTAGTCCTGAGAACAGTTCCGCGTACATCGAACTCGAAACCGCTGTTGCGCATATTACCCACATTGGCATTGTAGCCGGAGAAACCGGTAGAAGTGGCCATTGGGTAAGAAAGCAGCATGTCGGTGGTTTTACGGTTGTAGTACTCGGCACTTACGGTCAAACGGTAATCGAAGAATGTACCTTCGATGCCCACATTCAGATTACCGCTCTTTTCCCAGGAGATGTCGCGGTTTTCCAATGAAGAGATAAGGGCTCCCACCTGGTTGGCATTGGGATAACCTAAGTTATAGAGTTTCTGCCATACATAATAGTTTGCCACATAGTCTTCCACAGCGAGGTCGTAGCGTTGCAGGTTGTCGTTACCCTGTTCGCCATAACTCAGTTTCAGCGAGAGGTTGTTTACCCACTTCACATCTTTCATGAACTCTTCCTGCGAGATACGCCAGTTGGCGCCGAGACTCCAGAAAGTACCGTAACGGTTGTCCTTCTGGAAACGGGAAGAACCGTCGGTACGGATAGAGGCAGAGAAATAATATTTCTCGTCGAAGTTATAGTTGAAACGGCCGAACCATGATTGGATGCGGTAGTTGTCCGAGTAAGAATCGGCATCGTACAAGCTGGTTCCCGGGCGCAGTTCCAGGATACCCTCCATTAAATTAGTCTTTCCGGCAGATAAGTATTCGTACTTATAGGCATAGAACTCATGACCGGCAAGCAAGTCTAAATTGTGAAGACCGAAAGAACGGTTCCACGTCAACAGTTGGTTGAATGTGTAAGACTGCGTGCGTTTGTTGTACTTCATCAGCAAACCGCCCGATGCAGCCTGGTTACCATGTTCCATATTCATGTACGACTTTTGCAACTGGTTGCGGTAGTCCACACCGAAATTCAGCGTCAGCTTCAAGCCTTTCGCCCATTTTGCCTTGTCCGAGTCGGAACCGAACGTCATGAATGTACGTACGCTGGCAACGTCCGTCTTGTAGTCGGCAATATCATTCGTCAATCCGCCTACCGGGTTGAAGTCGTTGTACTTAGGACGTTTGTTGCCTTCTGCATCTGCATAGTCCAGTTGGCGGTTCCCGTCGGCATCCAGCAAATCCGTACCGTCCGTATCCTTGCGGTATACCGGATAGATAGGCGCCATGAACTGTGCGGAATACCATACATTGGAGTTGGCGGAACCTTTATAGTCGCTGAAATTTTGTACGGAGTTGGCAAGAGCCGTGTTCAATCCTGCCTGGAACCAGTCGTTCACCACCGTGTTTACGTTGGCGCGTGCATTATAGCGTTGGAAACCGGTGGAGAGCAGGATACCGTCCTCGTTCAGGTAACCCAGCGAAAACATATATTTGGTCTTTTCCGTACCGCCACTTACCGAGAACTGATGTTCGTGGCGGAAAGCATTGTTGTGCAGAATGGCATCGAACCAGTCTTCATTCCATGCCGATTCGGCATCTGCATGAATCTGTCCGGTTGCAGGGTCGATAAGCGTGCTCCATGTATAGTTTTTGAAAGGGTTGTATTCCTCACCGCCCAATGTACTGGAAAGAGCTCTGATAGCGGCAGCGGAGCCGTCATCCCACGTATATCCGTTAGAGAAGACATACGAGTTTCTCAACGCCTCATAAGTCAGTTGCACGAAATCCTTTTGACCTACGGTATCATAGCGTTTCAACGCACGTGAAGACCAGCCCACGGTAGAACGCCATGTTACTTTAGCCTTACCCTCTTTACCTTGTTTGGTAGTAATCATCACCACACCGTTAGCACCGCGTGCACCATACAACGCGCCGGCGGATGCATCTTTCAGGATAGTCATATTTTCGATATCCGACGGATTGATAGAACTCAGGTCACCGTCATACGGAATTCCGTCCACTACATACAACGGGTCTTTCGATGCGTTAATGGAACCATAACCGCGGATGATAATTTTTGCTGACTCACCCGGCTGTCCGGAGCCTGTGGCTGCCTGTAAACCCGTTGTCTGTCCTTCCAATCCCTTGGAAATGTTGGTAATAGGACGTAGCTCCAGGTTCTTGCTGCTGATAGTAGAAGCGGAACCGGTAAACGAAGACTTCTTTGCCGTACCGTAAGCTACCACCATTACTTCATCAAGTACCTCAGTATCAGACTTCATCACAACCTTTACATTCGGCTTAATAGCTACTTCCTGCGTCTGCATACCTATATAGGAGATTTGCAGAGTTTTCGCAGAACTTGGTACATTCAGTAATGTAAAATCACCGTCTACATTGGTAATGGCACCGATTTGCGTACCTTTTACCAATACAGAGGCTCCAATAACTGGCTGCCCATCTTCTTCAGAAATCACAACACCTGTAACCTTCTGTGTCTGGGCAGTTACTAAGCCTATTCCTACAAAAAGGCAGGCCAATAACAGCATTAATTTTCTTTTCATAAATTCTCTCTTAAAGTTTAACTTTACATTAATTGTTTCTTTACTCTAACAAAATGCAAATATATTAATAAATATAAAACGGGCAACTGTTTTATTGAAAAAACCTTGTAATTCTATCAATCTATTATTAAAACATACGGTTTTCTGCTGAACAGCAGATTTTGTGCAATGAAAAGACTTTAAAACTCTCCTGCTTGCTATCACTATGTTTCAATTATTTTAGTCAATTATTTAATTTAATACTTATATTTTAAAACAAAATGGTTAAAAATGCACTGGTATGCATGCAAATTTACCCACCTTTAAGAGACATTCTGCGTCTTTCTTGCAGACAAAATGAAGAAGTTATAAAAAGGAGAAGCTACTTTTTGCAGATATTAATTCTTATTCAAATCTTGTTTTGCACAGAATATCCTCTTATTTGTTTATAGTATTAATTAAAACGAATTGAGATGAATAAAATTATTTACAGTCTTGTGTACAACAGAAAAAAATGCCTGAATAAAAAAGGAATGGCATTAGTGCAGGTAGAAGCCTATTTGGACAGAAAGAAAAAGTACTTCTCGACCAAGGTCTATTTGAAGCCGGAGCAATGGGATACGAAGAAACTGGTTGTAAAGAACCACCCCAATGCCGATGCTTTGAATAGATTGATTTACGAGTTTGTAGCAGCAATAGAGAAAAAAGAACTGGAATTGTGGCAGCAGGGCAAACGCATATCCCTGGAACTGCTAAAACATACATTGGTTACACAGGAGAACAATTCTTCGTTTATATCTTTTTTCAGGCAAGAAGTCATGAACTCATCTTTGAAAGGCAGTACCAAACGCAACCACCTTTCTACACTTGCATTATTGCAAGAGTTCAAAAAGGACGTGACGTTCTCCGACCTGACATTTGAATTCGTTTCCTCTTTTGAGTATTTCCTGCAATTGAAGGGGTATCATACAAACACCATTGCCAAACATATGAAGCACCTGAAACGCCATGTAAATATAGCCATTAACAAGGAATATATCGAAATACAGAAATATGCTTTCAGGAAATATAAGATAAAAACGGTGGAAAACAAACATACCCATTTAGTGCCGGAGGAACTGGAGAAGCTGGAAAGCCTGGAGCTGTCGGGCAGGTATGTCAAGCTACAAAAGTCTTTGGATGCTTTCTTGTTCTGTTGTTATGCAGGAATGCGGTATTCCGATTTCACGAATCTATCTCCCGAGAATATCGCAGATATCAATCAGGAAACATGGCTCATATATAAATCGGTAAAAACAGGAACCGAGGTACGCCTGCCTCTTTATTTACTGTTTGCAGGAAAAGGGATTGCAATTCTTAATAAGTATCGGGATAACCTGGAAAGCTTCTTTCGCTTGAGAGATAACTCGAATGTCAACAAGGATTTGATGATTATCGCAAAATTGGCCGGACTATCCAAAAAGATATCCTTTCATACAGCGCGCCACACCAATGCAACATTGCTTATATACAACGGTGTAAATATCACTACGGTACAAAAGCTACTCGGGCATAAAAGCGTGAAAACCACGCAGGTATATACGAATATTATGGATATGACCATAATTCATGACCTGGAGAAAATAAGACAGGCAACCCCGTTCGCACGAAAAGAAACAGAGAACGGCTTCTGATATAAGTAGCAGGCATAACAGCTTGCCGGCGGAATTAAATTAGCACTTGTTTAATTCTGTCAATAGGATTTCTATCTATCATATCGTGCGGTTTTCTCTAAATTATGCAACGTTCAGTACCCTTTCACTTGTCTTTTCGTGTTTATATGCGTTGTGATATTTCTTTCTCATGCAGCTTTCCGTTTGTTTCTCCCTTTGAAACAAAGTGTTTTATATGGCAAAACAGTTTGTTCAACAGGTTGAAACACTTTGTTCCGTTAATAGAAACACTTTGTTCTATCGTATGCGAACAAAGTGTTTTTATACGGTGAAACAAAATGTTTTTGTATGATGAAACAAAGTGTTTTTATATAATGAAACAAAGTGTTTTTATATAATGAAACAAAGTGTTCACCACAGTGAACTAATGTGTTATCTCGTTTTATAAACAAACAGACAACGTGTGCTCTCTGGTTATATCTACAACCGCAGTGTGATAGATATCTTTGAAAAAAGTATCTATCACACTTATCCGTCACGTTATAATATGTTGTAATACGGTGCTATAATGTCATTTGCGTAATAACATGACAGATAAAATTCATTTCTTAAACTTACAGGGAAAACATATTGCGTTCAAGGTATAAATAAAATGCCTTATTGTCAGGACACATTGTATTTACAAATACATTTTAAAGAAGCACTGGGTATATTTATAATACAATCGATTTATAATATTTCCGTTTATAATATCCTAAGAATCAAAACACATTGCAATCGGCAGGTAGCATTTGGGTAATATATAATATTATTAATATGTGGCAGAATGGCATCTGCCGATGCCCTCACTCTGTATGGTGGGTTTATTGGTTGATGTAAGTTTCTTATCTAAAGCTGTTTATGTCCCTATGAGTTCTGCGAAAACTCTGCAAATCTCCTATATAGGTATGCAGACGCAGGAGGTAGCTATTAAGCCGAATGTAAAGGTTGTGATGAAATCTGATACAGAATTGCTTGATGAAGTAACTGTGGTAGCTTATGGCACTAAACGCAAGCAAGATTTGGTGGGTTCTATCAGCAGTGTGAAAAATGAGATTATCAGTAATTCACAAGCTACATCCGTATCAAATGCACTCGAAGGAGCCGTGGCTGGCTTGCAAATCGTTAGTTCTTCCGGTCAGCCGGGAAAGGACGCCAATATCGTGTTGCGCGGTGTAGGTTCTATTTCGGCCAGCAATAATGCGCTGATTGTGGTAGATGGCGTACCCTTCAACGGAAAATTATCGGATATCAACCCTACGGATATCGCTTCGGTAAATGTATCAAAGGACGCTGTTTCCAATTCTTTATATGGCTCACGTGCTGCTGGCGGTGTGGTTATGATTACTACTAAGACAGGACGCAAGGACAAAGTAACCGTTAACTTTAACGGTACTTGGGGCGTGGCACAACGCGCGTACAAGGACTATGACATGGCTACCGATCCGGGTGAGTTTTATCGCTTAACTTGGTATGGTCTCCGTAATACCTATTGGGCAGCCGGAAATTCCATTGAAGACTCCAATCAGGCAGCCAGTCAGAAATTGCTGAGCCAACTGGGTGGTTATAATGCTTACATCATCCCGCAAGGAGAGTATTTGGTAACGCCCGATGGAAAACTTAACCCCAATGCACGTCTGCGTTATAATGATTCGTTTGCCGATGCTTTGTTCGACAATGCTTTCCGTCAGGAGTACAATGTATCTGCTTCAGGCGGTAACGACCGTACGGATTTCTATGTGTCTATGGGTTATCTGGACAATGACTCTTATGTGTTAGGTTCTTCTTATGAGCGCTTTACGGCTCGCGCCAATGTCAACTCCCAATTGAAGTCTTGGTTGAAAGTAGGAACCAATGTGGGATATTCAAAGGCTACGCAGAACGGCGTACAGGAGGATGCCGGAGCAGCCTCCAATCCTTTTGCCGTGGCACGCTCTTGGGCTCCTATCTTCCCGGTTCACGCCTATGACGCGGATGGTAACATGAAATACGATGAAGACGGAAGCCCCATGTATGATGCCGGAAACGGCGAAACGGACGGCACATCCACACGGCCTACGGCGACTAACCAGAACGTGATAGCCAACATGAAGGAGGATATTCGTGAAAGTGTGTACAATAACCTGACTTCACGCTCGTATATAGAAATCTCGTTTTTGAAGAATTTCAAATTTACGGCTAATTACAGTTATGATTTCACGAACAATAGAGAGAGAGTGTATTACACGCCGACTATCGGCGACGGACAGTCTTTCGGCGGCCGTGGTACACACGCAAGCATCAACACTACAACTACCAACTTCAACCAAATTCTGGCTTATAGCAATGTATTCGGCGATTACCACCATTTGTCGGCAAAGATAGGTCATGAATACTATAAGTATGAATATGACTATTTTGACGGACAGAAGACCAACTTCTTCAATCCGAACAATCCTGAGCTGGTTAACGGCGGGCAGATGCAATACCTCAACAGTTACAAGGCGAACCATAACATCGAGGGATATTTCGGCATGGCAGATTATGACTATCATAACAAGTATTATGTTTCTGCCGCTTTCCGCCGCGACGGTACTTCCCGTTTCTTAAACCGTTGGGGTAACTTCTGGTCGGTGGGTGCTGCATGGCGTATTTCCAGCGAGGCATTCATGGATGGAACGGACGCGTGGTTGAATGACCTGAAAATACGTGCTTCGTATGGTACGCAGGGCAATGAAAGCATTCTCTCGGAATATGATTATGCTTATGTGTACACACCTTACCAAGACCAGTACACGGTAACTTGGAATGGTTCCGAATTGGGCTATACACCGGAATTCTACGGTAATCCGGACTTGACTTGGGAAAAGCAGAAAACTTTCGACGTGGGTGTAGACTTTCGCTTGTTCGACAGGGTGTACGGTTCGTTCGAATACTTCTATCGTCGTACGGACGATATGCTCTTCAAACGCCCCGTGGCTTTTTCTACAGCCGGACGTCCGTATAACTGGGAAAACTTGGGTGCGATGAAGAACACCGGTATAGAGTTTGAAGTGAATGTGGACATCCTCAACCAGCCCGACCTGAAGTGGACGGTATCGCTCGTAGGTTCTCACTACAAAAACCGCATCCTGACACTGCCCGAAGAGAACCGTAAAGAAGGTATCACTGACGGTCCGTTCAACCTGCGCGAAGGCAAGAGCCGCTTTGAATACTATACTTATATGTATGCCGGTATGGATGAGAAAGGAAATGCCATGTGGTACATGAACGAGACAGACAATGAAGGGAATGTAATAGGCCGTACCACGACCACTACTTATGCGGATGCCGATAAGTACTTCATCGGTAAATCTGCTTTGCCTGACTTCAACGGCGGTTTGAGTACTACTTTCTCTTACAAAGGCATTGACCTTTCCATAGCGACGGCTTTCCAAATCGGTGGCTATGCGTATGACTACTCTTATCTGGACGGTATGAGTTCTTCATTCTACGTAGGTCACAACAGGGATATGTGGAATACGTTCAACCCGGAGACAGGTACGGGTTCACTTCCTATTTGGAATGCAAATAATGCTTCTAACTCTTTCACTCAACAGTCAGACCTCAATCTGATAAAGGCCAGCTACTTCAGTATCCGTAACATTACTTTGGGTTACACTTTGCCGAAGAACCTGATGCAGAAATTCGGTGTTGAGAAACTGCGTATCTACGCTACGGCAGACAACCTTGCCTTATGGTCCAAACGTCAAGGATTTGACCCCCGTGTGGCAATGGCAGGTTCTGATGATGAGTATGGAGGTTATTCTCCGATGCGTGTGATTTCCGGTGGTATCAACCTTACATTCTAACTAAAAAAAGTTTTTTGTATATATGAAGATAATGAAATATATGATGCAGGCGATACTTGTGGGAGGCCTGCTTACATCTTGCGTTGAAGACGCCGATGTTACCGCTTATTTAACTGAGGAGCAACTGGGCGGTGTGGCTCAAGAGGACCCTGACAAGACTTTTTCGGCTGCTGTGGCAGGTATGTATTCGGATATGCAACAGTATTACGATACCGATATGCAGCACAACTATTTCGGCCAGAAAAGTTTTGATTACCTGACATCGCTGATGGGTAACGACATGATTATGACCGGGCTTTTCGGTATGAGTTACTACCATTATGTGTTGGATTATTGGGGACAGAGCTATACTCCGACCAACAACCGCTGGAAAGAGTACTATCGTGTTATAGCCAATGCCAACAATATCCTTAAACTGATTGACCCTGACAGTAAAGACGCTGCCACAATGAAATATCGCGCCATAGCCCTCGGCTTCCGCGGCTATGCTTACTTGCAGCTGACTTATCTGTATCAGTATTCCTATTATACCGGAGTAGACGGAACGGAATGGGGGCGTGGAGAGAAATATGACTTCTCGCAGGCTCCGTGCGTGCCGCTTATCACAGAAGATACGGAAGGCGACCAGCCGCGTGCCACTGTGGCTCAGATTTACGAACAAATCATGAGTGACCTTACTACTGCTTTCGATTTATTTAAGCAGTTGGATATGACACGCACTTCCTCGCCCACCGATATGGACGGTTGCGTGGTAGCCATGCACTTGGCTCGTGCCAATATGGTGATTCACGAATGGGACGAAGCGATAAAGTATGCACAGGTGGTGATAGACAATTTCCGCGTGTTGCAGGGTGAAGACGAACTATTGCAAGGATTCAGCAACATCAGCTTGGCGGATGTAGTATTTGGCTGTGATATTACAGCGGATAACACAGGTACTTATAGGTCTTACTTCTCGCAAATGGATGCTTATAGCCAAGGCTATGCCGGTATCGGTGTGTGGCGTGCTGCCTTTAAGCCACTCGTAGACCGTATTGATGAGAACGATATCCGCTTGAAGTGGTTCTGCTGCGACCGTTCTACTGGTGGAGATTACGAAGAGAAAAAGGATAATGTTACCCGCATCGTTCGTAAGACACTACTGCGCGACACTAAGGATACGGTTAAAGTAGAATACCAAGCCGTGAAATTTATCGGTACGGGTCGTGAGAATATCAAAGCGGGCGTGTTCAGCGGATGGGAATTGGGTGACTACATTTACCTGCGCTCCGAAGAAGCTTATCTGATAAAGATTGAAGCCTTGGCGCACAAGGGGGATGCCAGTGCGGTGACAGAACTGAATAACTTCATGAGAACCCGTCAGCCCGATTACGATTACACCTTTACGAACAAGGCTGCCCTGATAGAGGAAATCATTTATCAGAAGCGCGTGGAATTCTGGGGAGAAGGCTTGGAATACATCGACAACCGTCGTTTGAATATTCCCGTAGACCGTACGGATGAGACTTGGGGCGCAGACAACAACAATCATTACGAAAGTGCTAAATTCCGTTACAATCAGGAAGACCGTCCGTTCCTTTATCAATTACCTATCTCGGAAATAGAGAATAATTCTCAGATTTCTTCGAGTGACCAAAATTGATAGCTACGGCATGTTATAAAGAGGGACATTCAGTAAATAATATAAAATCAGCCAACTAATTCATACACAAAATATTGCGAATTAGCTGGCTTTTTTGTATCTTTAGGTATTCCCCCGCAAATAAGGTTTGAAGGCCAAAACGGGGGAAATTCCCCGACTAAGATATGGCTAAGATACAAAATATTTCCGAAATTCACCCAACTTTGGGCTTCACAGAATTTGATGTTCTGGAAAAATACCGCAAAAGTTTTAATGAGAGTGAGCTTGGCAGGCTTCACTCAGTGTTCCCGTTTGAACGCATGGCAAAAGCCGCAGG
>NZ_KB894144.1:0-35993 GCF_000374365.1 Bacteroides gallinarum DSM 18171 = JCM 13658 | reverse complement strand
AGTTCTGCGAAGACTTTGCAGATTTCCTACATTGGTATGCAGACTGCAAATGTAGCTATTAAACCTAATGTGAAAGTAATACTTAAGCCTGATGCACAGATGATTGACGAGGTTGTGGTGACAGGTTACGGTAACTTTAAGAAATCTTCATTTACGGGTGCAGCTTCTACCGTATCGACATCCAAATTGCAGGATATTCCCTCGACCTCGATAGAAGATAAGCTGGCCGGAAATATACCGGGTGTACAGATTTCTACGTCTTCCGGTGCGCCGGGAGCAACTAATTACATCCGTATTCGCGGTATGGGTTCTATCAATGCCGGCAATGACCCTTTGATTGTGATTGACGGAACGCCAATGGTTTCGGGAAACGTTAGTATGGTAAGCGATGCAACGACTGGCGCCGGTTACAATGGTGCTGGTACGAATATCCTGTCGACATTGAATAGTAATGATATCGAGTCGATGACAGTTATTAAAGATGCTGCCGCCGCTTCGCTCTACGGTTCGCGGGCTGCTAATGGTGTAATTGTTATCACAACGAAAAGTGGACGTGCAGGTAAAACCCATATCGATTTTCGTAGCGACTGGGGATTCTCGAATATGGCTGTCAACTATCGTCCTACTTTAGATGGCGAATCCCGTCGGACATTAATTTACGAGGGATTGAAGAATTATGCATTAGACCCTTCAGGAGGTGGCTACACGACCGATGCCGATGCGGTGGCTTATGCAGATGGTAAAATCGACAAATATGCAGCCAAACCAGCCAACGGCTGGACAGATTGGAAGGATTTGTTATTCAAGACCGGTTCACACCAAAACTATCAAATCGGAGTTTCCGGAGGAAGTGAGAAAACTCAATTCTACACCTCATTGTCTTATACAAAGCAAGAGGGTATTACTCCCAATACCGGTTTGGAAAGAATGACCGGAAGCGCCAATGTCAGTCATCAATTCAATAGATTTAAAGTAGAGGTTTCCAGCTTGTTTTCCAGCCTGAACCAGGCTTTGTCTAATGAAGGTACTTCATATGACAGCCCTATCATGAATTATGCCTTTACCCAGTCTCCTTCTCAAGACCCGTATGATGAAGAGGGCGAATTCCAGTCTTGTGGTATTTTTGGCGTTAATCCTTTGAAAGAATACCAACATTCATCCGACCATAACCACTTGATTCGCTCATATAATACAATGGCATTCGAATGGAATATCTGGGATAACTTAAAACTTCGTGAAAAGATTGCATATGACTATACATCATCTACTGAAGATGTGCTATGGGACAAAGAATCGAATAATGGAGCTCCGACCGGAGTTATGCAACGCTTCATTCAGAATTTGAGCACCTTGAATACTCAAACTCAGTTGAGTTACATTAAATCATTTGGTAGACATAATGTAGATGCTTTGATAGGTTTTGAAACAGAAGATTATGCTAATAAGCAGAATTACACCGTAGGTCAAGATTATCCAGGTGAGCTGTACGAAATAGGAAATGCCGGTACGACTTCTGCCTCCAGCGGACTCTATCAGTATCGTTTGACTTCTTTCTTGGGACGTGTCAACTATAACTATGCCGATAGATACTATTTGGGTGCCAGTTTCCGCCGCGACGGTAGTTCGCGTTTAGCCAGAGAAAACCGGTGGGGAAGCTTTTGGTCTGTATCCGGTTCTTGGCGTTTTATGGAGGAACCGTTCCTTGAAACAATCAAGAATGTATTGACTGACGGTAAATTGCGTCTGTCTTATGGGGTAAACGGTACGCAGCCTTCCGATTATTATGGCTATATGAGCTTATACAAATATGGCGAATATTATAACGGTACTTCCGGTATGGGAATTGTCGGAGTAGGTAATGATAATCTGAAATGGGAGAAGAACAAGGCGTTCAATATCGGACTTGATTTGAATTTCTGGAATCGTTTGTCTCTGACTTTCGATTATTATACACGTAAAACCAGTGATTTGATTATGAACAGGCCTATTTCTGCTGTTCCGGGATACTATGACAGTTCTTTACTTACCGCATCTATGATGCAGAATGTCGGTTCGATGAGGAATAGCGGTTTCGAACTCTCCTTACAGTCTACTAATTTCCAAACGAAAGACTTTACATGGAGTACAACCCTTAATATTTCGCATAATTCAAACGAGGTACTGGCACTGAGCGGAACGTCCGACCAGATAATTTCCGGGCCGCTGATTCATAAAGTGGGTGAGCCTTATTATTCATATTACATGTATGAGTATGCCGGAGTAGATTCGGAAACCGGTAAAGAAGCTTATTACATTAATGACGGTACTGAAAATGCACGTAAAACAACTACAAATGTCAGTGAAGCGAAACAAGTGATTGTCGGCAAGCATGATCCGGCTGTTGAGGGTGGTTTGAGTAATTATATGAAATGGAAATTTATTGATTTCAATTTCACCTTAACATATTCTTTGGGCGGAGAAGCCTATGATTATGCCACATGGTTGCATGACAATGGCGGAACTTATACTTACCAGGGGGCTACTCCGGCTTATTATAAACTGGAAGATATGTGGAAAAAGCCGGGCGACCAAGCCAAATTGCCGAAATATGAAGTAGGAAGCGGTACAAGCGTCCTCTCGTCCCGTTGGTTGATGCCGACAGATTATTTACGTTTAAAGAATTTGACTATTGGTTTCTCTGTACCTCAGAACTTCTTGAACAAAGCGGGAATCAGCAAAGCCAGAATTTATTTCTCTGCCAACAACTTACTGACGTGGAAGTCCGAAGATTTGTACGTAGACCCCGAAACACCGGTCGACGGACTTTGTACTTTCGAAATGCCTGCATTACGGACATATACCTTTGGTATTGAGATAGGTTTTTAATTATAAAAAAGAATGACGATGAAAATAATGAAAAGTATATATAAAATAGTATGCTGCACCGTCTTGGTTGCAGGATTATCCTCCTGTGTAAATAATTGGTTGGATTTGAAGCCGGCGGATTCTATAATTGCAGAGGGCGCTATCCAATCCAGTTCGGATTTAAGCAGTTTACGTGTCGGTATGTATAAAGCCCTGAAAGGGACTTCTGATTTTACGGATTATTATGGAGCCCGTATGTTTGTGTATGGTGAAGTTCGAGGTGAAGACTTGCAGTATGATGAGACGAACGGTAGCGGACGGGCTTTATTCTTCTATCAAATGAATTATACAACAGCTTCAGAATTTAATTCAAACGGTATATGGCAGTCTCCTTACATTACAATTGGACGTGCTAACCGTATTATAGAAGCTGCGGAAAACGGTTCATTGTCTGATAAAGAAGAAAAAAAGGAACTCATTGCACAGTATGCGGCAGAAGCGCGTGTACTTCGTGCATTAGCGCATTTTGATTTAGTACGTATTTATGGCAAGCCCTATACTGCCGATCAGGGAGCCTCTTTAGGCGTACCGGTAAGTACAACTGTTCTTGCCGCAGAAGAACATGTAGCGAGAAATACCGTAGCGGAAGTATACAAACAAGTCATCGAAGACCTTACGAATGCTATCGACTCTAATTCATTGCCTCAGGACCCGACAACCGGCTATGTTAATCAATGGGCTGCAAAGGCTTTATTGACAAGAGTTTATCTGACTATGGGCAATAACACAGAGGCTTTAAAGGTTGCTGAGGATATAATTGAACATTCACCTTATGAGTTATGGACACGCGACCAATATGTATCCGCCTGGAGCAAATCTGATTCTAAACATGGTAATGAGATGATTTTTGAATTATCCATTACTAACTCGCAAGACTGGACAGACCGTGAGGGTATAAGTTATCTTTATAAGGAGAATGCCGGTGACCTCCCCGGGTATGGGGACATCGTCGCTACCAAACGTTTTGTCGAAGATTTACAATCTGACCCCAGTGATATCCGTCAAAGTATTTTTGTAAAGGCAGAAGGTGAGGACCAAGCAGCTATTTATGGGAACTATCCTGTTTATCTGAATAAATTCAATGCCGGGAATAGTGATGTGCGTTATGCTAATATTCCTATGTTGCGTTTATCTGAAGTATATCTGAGTGCTGCCGAAGCCGCATTTAAGGACAATGACAAAGTCAAAGCTGCCGATTATTTGAATGATATCATAGAAAAACGGACGACTGACCTTACCAAACAGGTAACTATGTCAACAGTTAGCTTAGAGAGAATCCTAATGGAACGCCGTAAAGAATTGGTAGGTGAAGGACAACGCTTCTTTGATGCAATGCGCAATAATGAAACTATTACACGCTATACGTCGGAAACCGATAAAGGTTGGCACTCTTCATTAGTACAAGAAGTGAGAAGCTATAATCGTGATTATTACAAAGCTCTTTCTGCAATTCCACAAAATGAACTGGATGCCAATCCTGCATTGAAAGAACAGCAGAATCCTGGGTACTAATTAAAATGATATCATTAGCGATATTCTAAATTACATATTTGGTAAATAAACAAGCGGGAGGAAGATGAATTTGTTTTCTTTCCGCTTGTTCTATTTCAAAGTTTTTGTGTTCATAAGGAAATGCTTTTCCGATAAGGTAATGAGCAATAACAGCATAACAGTGGATAAACAAGCTGTTTATAGTAATTATGGAGGATACGGCGGTTGGCAACGGTGCTCTTTCCGGCAATACAATCAGTATCAACGGTACATTCACTGTCTCTGCCGGTTCTTATGGCTCGTTTACAGAAGTCTTTGTTCTGCCTGATGCAGAATAACCGTTACGCGATTTAAGGAATAACCTCTAATAGAACTTGCCCAAGTGTACGAATTCAGTATGCTTGGGCATTTCTCGTATTACTATGATACGGTTTGCCGGACACCTTCTCTTTTTTGTTTTTGCCGGTATATTGAATATTCTATGAAATTCCTTATATTTGCTGCGTCTAAACATAGACTGATATAATAGAGAGGGTTGGATTATGGCAATGAAAGAATTTGTAATTTCCGAAGCACAGGTTGAAACGGCGATACTGGTAGGTCTTGTTACAAAGGCTCAGGACGAGCGCAAGACGAACGAGTACCTCGACGAGCTGGCATTCTTGGCTGAGACAGCCGGGGCGGAAGTCGTGAAAAGATTTACTCAGAAGTTAGACCAGGCAAACTCCGTGACGTACGTCGGCAAGGGGAAACTGGAAGAAATAAAAGAATACATCCGTAGCGAAGAAGAAGCGGAGCGTGAAATCGGTATGGTGATTTTCGACGACGAACTTTCGGCGAAGCAGATACGCAATATCGAAGCTGAGTTGAAAATCAAGATACTGGACCGTACTTCGCTTATCCTCGACATCTTTGCCATGCGTGCGCAAACCGCCAATGCAAAGACCCAGGTCGAGCTGGCGCAATACAAATACATGCTTCCCCGTCTGCAACGCTTGTGGACTCACCTGGAACGCCAGGGAGGCGGTTCGGGCGCCGGTGGCGGTAAAGGCTCCGTAGGTCTGCGCGGTCCGGGCGAAACGCAGTTGGAAATGGACCGCCGTATCATCTTGAACCGTATGTCATTGTTGAAAGAACGCCTGGCGGAAATAGACAAGCAGAAAGCAACCCAGCGTAAGAACCGCGGCCGCCTTATCCGTGTGGCATTGGTGGGGTACACCAATGTCGGAAAATCTACCCTGATGACGTTGCTTTCCAAAAGCGAAGTCTTTGCGGAGAACAAGCTGTTCGCCACATTGGATACTACGGTGCGCAAGGTCATCATCGAGAACCTGCCGTTCCTTTTGTCCGACACGGTCGGATTTATCCGCAAGCTGCCTACCGACTTGGTGGATTCCTTTAAATCCACCCTCGACGAAGTGCGCGAAGCCGACCTGCTGTTGCATATCGTAGACATCTCCCACCCCGACTTTGAGGAGCAGATAGAAGTAGTGAACAAGACATTGGCGGACATCGGCGCATCCGGTAAGCCCATGATACTTGTATTCAATAAAATAGACGCTTACACTTACGTGGCGAAAGCGGAAGACGACCTTACCCCCCGAACCAAAGAAAACTTAACACTCGAAGAACTGATGAAGACGTGGATGGCAAAAATGGAAGACAACTGTCTTTTCATCTCCGCCCGCGAACGGATTAATGTAGAGGAACTGAAGAGTGTGGTTTATCAGCGTGTAAAAGAACTGCACGTACAGAAGTACCCCTATAACGATTTCCTTTATCAGACATACGACGAAAGCGAGGAATAACTTTCGCTGCGGATTACACCGATTTATACGGAATAACATCGAGGAAAGCAATCCGTGCAAATCAGTGTAACCTGCGGTGAACTAAAACCGATAAGAAATGACTTATAGAAACTTGACCGAAGACGAAGTACTCCGGTTGAAGAGCCAGTCGTGCCTGGCAGATGATTGGGGGAAAGTAACTGTTGCAGAAGAGTTTTCAACGGAATTCGTGTATCATACCCGCTTCTCGGGCGAGGTACGTTTGGGAGTGTTCCGGTCGGAATTTACTTTGCCGGGCGGAATAAAGAAACATTCCGGCTTGCGGCACGTAACACTCCATAATGTAACAGTGGGCGATAACTGCTGCATTGAGAATATCCAGAACTATATTGCCAATTATGAAATCGGACACGATACCTTCATCGAGAATGTGGATATTATCCTCGTAGACGGGTTGTCCAAGTTCGGTAACGGCGTAGAGGTGTCGGTGCTGAACGAGACAGGCGGCCGTGAAGTGCTTATCAGCGATAAACTCTCCGCCCACCAAGCCTATATCATGGCACTTTACCGTCACCGCCCGGAGCTGATTGCGCGGATGAAGGAAATTACCGATTTCTACTCCAATAAGCATGCCTCCGCTGTCGGTTCTATCGGCAGCCATGTAATGATACTCAATACCGGCTCTATCGAAAACGTGCGTATCGGCGACTACTGCCACATTTGCGGCACGTGCCGCCTGTACAACGGCAGTATCAACAGTAACGAAGTAGCACCTGTACATATAGGGCATGGCGTCATTTGCGATAACTTTATCATATCCTCCGGGTCGTGCGTGGACGACGGCGCCATGCTTACCCGTTGTTTCGTGGGGCAAGCCTGTAAGTTGGGGCATAACTACTCTGCTTCTGATTCCCTGTTCTTCAGCAACTGCCAGGGCGAAAACGGTGAAGCCTGTGCCATTTTTGCCGGGCCTTATACGGTGACGCATCATAAATCCACTTTGCTCATAGCCGGCATGTTCTCCTTTATGAATGCCGGTTCCGGTTCCAACCAGAGCAACCACATGTACAAACTCGGCCCTATCCACCAGGGAACGCTGGAACGTGGAGCCAAGACCACTTCCGACTCTTACATCCTGTGGCCTGCAAGGGTAGGGGCGTTCTCCCTCGTTATGGGACGTCACGTTAACCATTCCGATACTTCCAACCTGCCCTTCTCTTATTTGATAGAGCAGAACAACACCACCTACCTCGTACCGGGTGTCAACCTGCGAAGCGTAGGCACTATCCGCGATGCCCAGAAATGGCCAAAGCGCGACCGGCGCACCGATACCAACAAACTGGACTTCATCAACTACAACCTTTTGAGTCCCTATACCGTACAGAAGATGTTCAAGGGGAGGGAAACGCTGAAAAACCTGCGCTACGCTTCGGGTGAACTGTCCGACATCTATTCCTTCCACAGTGCCAAGATACGCAATTCTGCATTGGTGAAGGGCATCCGTTTCTACGAAATCGCTATCCACAAGTTCCTCGGCAACTCGGTAATCAAACGTTTGGAGAATATCGACTTCCGGAACAACGAGGAAATACGTGCCCGCCTTACTCCCGATACCCCTATCGGCAGTGGCGAGTGGGTGGATATTTCCGGGTTGATAGCCCCCAAAAGCGAAATAGACACGCTGATAGACGGTATCGAATCCGGTACGGTCAACCGCCTGAAACATATCAACGCCGAATTTGAGCGGATGCACCAAAACTACTATACTTACGAATGGACATGGGCATACGACAAGTTGGAGGAGTTCTATGGCATCAATCCCGCAAACATAACGGCGGACGACGTCATCCATATCGTCGAGAAGTGGAAAGAGGCCGTTGTAGGCCTGGACCGTATGGTCTACGAGGATGCCAAGAAGGAATTCTCCCTGGCTTCCATGACCGGCTTCGGCGCCGACGGTTCGCGCCTCGAGAAAGAGCTCGACTTCGAACAGGTGCGCGGTGACTTCGAGAGCAATCCGTTTGTAACCGCCGTATTGAAACATATCGAGGTAAAGACTGCGCTGGGCGATGAGCTGATAGGACGTATGCGGAAAGTGCGTTGACAGAGGGCGGTGTGGCGACGGCATGCCGGTGCAGGGGGAGGCAGCCTTGTTTTTTCACCCTAATTAAAGAAATATTTCAATAATAGTTGCTACCTTTGTGTCACGAATCACTTTAAACATTAAATGAACAAGTAATTATGGCAACAACACCTCCGTTCAAGTATCAGCCCATGTTCGAGAAGGGTAAAGATACAACCGAGTATTATCTGCTTACAAAAGACTATGTATCCGTAAGCGAGTTTGAAGGAAAACCTATCCTGAAAATCGAAAAGGAAGGGCTTACCGCAATGGCTAATGCGGCTTTCCGCGACGTTTCGTTTATGTTGCGCCGTTCGCACAACGAGCAGGTCGCCAAGATTTTGAGCGACCCCGAGGCAAGCGACAACGACAAATATGTAGCTTTGACTTTCCTGCGCAATGCCGAAGTTGCCTCCAAAGGCGTGCTGCCTTTCTGCCAGGACACGGGTACGGCTATCATCCACGGTGAAAAAGGACAACAGGTGTGGACGGGCTACTGCGATGAGGAAGCTCTCTCGCTCGGCGTCTACAAAACATATACGGAAGAGAACCTGCGTTATTCCCAGAACGCCCCTCTCAATATGTACGACGAAGTGAACACGAAGTGCAACCTTCCGGCCCAGATTGACATCGAAGCTACCGAAGGCATGGAGTATGAGTTCCTTTGCGTTACCAAGGGCGGCGGTTCTGCCAACAAGACTTATCTCTATCAGGAGACGAAAGCTATCCTGAATCCCGGGACACTGGTTCCGTTCCTTATCGAAAAGATAAAGACGCTGGGCACGGCCGCATGTCCTCCCTACCACATAGCCTTCGTTATCGGAGGAACTTCCGCCGAGAAGAACCTACTGACGGTGAAGCTGGCTTCCACCCATTTCTACGACAACCTGCCTACTACGGGCAATGAGTTCGGCCGCGCTTTCCGCGACGTGGAATTGGAAAAACAAGTATTGGCGGAAGCTCACAAAATCGGACTCGGCGCACAGTTCGGCGGCAAGTACCTGGCTCACGATGTACGCATCATCCGCCTGCCGCGTCATGGTGCCTCCTGTCCTGTGGGTTTGGGCGTTTCCTGCTCTGCTGACCGTAACATCAAGTGTAAAATCAATAAGGAAGGTATCTGGATTGAGAAGCTCGACAGCAATCCGGGCGAGCTTATCCCTGCCGAACTCCGCAAGGCGGGCGAGGGCGATGTAGTGAAAATCGACCTGAACCAGCCGATGAAAGATATCCTGAAAGAGCTGACCAAGTATCCGGTTTCTACCCGCCTGTCCCTGAACGGTACGATTATCGTAGGACGCGACATCGCCCATGCCAAGCTGAAAGAGCGCCTGGACCGCGGTGAGGACTTGCCGCAGTATATCAAAGACCATCCTATCTACTATGCCGGTCCTGCCAAGACCCCGCAGGGTATGGCTTGCGGCTCAATGGGCCCGACTACTGCCGGCCGTATGGACCCGTATGTAGACCTGTTCCAAAGCCACGGCGGCAGCATGATTATGCTTGCCAAGGGTAACCGCAGCCAGCAGGTTACGGACGCCTGCAAGAAGTACGGAGGTTTCTATCTCGGCTCTATCGGCGGGCCTGCCGCTATCCTGGCGCAGAACAACATCAAGAGCATCGAGTGCGTGGAATATCCCGAACTCGGTATGGAGGCTATCTGGAAAATCGAAGTGGAAGACTTCCCCGCATTCATCCTGGTAGACGACAAGGGCAACGACTTCTTCAAGCAATTGAAGCCGTGGAATTGCAGTAAATAAGCATTAGTAAGATTGCATAAGAACGAGAGCCGCCGGGATTACTTCTCCGGCGGCTCTGTTTTATTTGATGAGTTTTCTATCAAAGTGGGGCGCTGATGTGTGCTGTCCGTGTTCCTATTCCTTTGCAGATACCTTTGCCGGCATTCGTTTTTTCCATTCTTCGTACTTTTTCAGCACTTTCAGTCCGGCATTGTTGTACCAACTGTAGCCGGTACGGCGTTCATAGCCTATTTCGGAAATATCGTACTTCTTCACGCCGTCTCGGTCGCAGAAGAAAGGACGGTTGTCTTCGAGAGTGTAGAAACGTGCCCAAAGTACGGGACAAGGATAGTCGTCCTGCGGACATGGAATCATTCGATAGTCTTTTTTCCCTTCGCTGTTAATGAAGTTCTCACGCATGATACCCGTTATTTTATTTGCCTTGAACCATGCGACAGCAGCTTCTACGGAAGCTATGATTTCGGGCGACGGGTCAGGGATAGACATCAGTAATAGGACGATGTTGGCCGACTCGGCTCCGCTGAGTGAGGGAAGTTCGTAGGCACGGGCTTTGGCGGGGGTAAGGGTGTGTGCGTCATGCTGGGCACACCACACTGTCAGTTTGCCGTTTTGCTTTACCTGAGTGTTAAGAATACACTCCACACCTTTGTCGAATGCGACCCGGGCACGTTGGCAAAGAGTGTCCGGTACATAAGTGTACGGGGCTTTCCTATTGTAAACATCACACAACAGGTTCATAACGTTTACCATTGCGTTGTCGTTGTAGGTGATGTGGGTATAATAGCCTTTGGGACGCGGCCAAAATTGAGGCCAACCGCCATTGGGGTATTGTGCTTTCAGTATGTAGCGTATACCCTCTAAGGCGGCATCTTTGTATTTCTCTATATTGGTGGTCAGATAAATACGGGAAAGATAACGGATTTCCGTACTCGTAGCGTTATTGTCGATAGTGCTTTGGTTGACATCATCTTTCGCAGCAAGGGCTTTCTTATACTCATCGGCAGTCAGTTCGGCGGGCATATAGATGTTTTTGGGCCAGCCGCCGGTCGTTTGCTGGTAGAGCAATACATTGTCGGCGATACGAATCGCTTCGGGAGTGGCGAAGAAAGCGTTGTCCAGTTTGGGAGCTAACTTCACCCAATCCTTATAGGGATGTTTTTCCTTGTAGTTGGTTGCCTCCTGTGCATTGGCCCCCGTGAGAAGGGCGAGCAATGCACAGAAGAGAATTGTTCGTTTCATACTATTGACGTTTCGAGTTTCTTTGCGAACAAAAGTAGAGAAAACTCTATAGAGAGAATAGTAATATTTGTTTTTAAGAGAGTAAATATTGTGATTTATATATTTATTCTAAATACTTTTCTACCCTCCCGCTGATTTGCAGCAAGGAAATTTCGCATAGCTTGGTGTCGTACTCTGCCGACAGGATACGTTCTTCGGCATCCAGCAAGCTCTTTTGCGCCTCGCGCATCTCGATACCCGAAAGGTTGCCGAGCATGTAGCGCTCCATGGCGATTTCGTGGTTCTCCTTGGCTGCTACAAGGTTTTGGCGTTCCAGTTTCAACATCTGGAGATTGTTCTGGTAGGCTTGCCACAGGTTACTCAGGTCGGCGCGCAGCGTCAGCTCCAACTGCTCCCGTTCCAGGCGGGCATTCTGCACTGCGATGCGGGCGTTGCGGCGTTCGCGGCGGCGGTTGCCGTCGAAAAGGTTGAACCCTACGGTAACGCCGAAGTTCAGCCCGAGGTTGCTGCGGCGGCTGTTGGCGGAAATATCGTATTTATTGAAGGTATAGCCGTAACCACCGTTCATCTTTACGTACGGATAATCGCGCGAGCAGACCTGCTTGTAATCCAGGCGTGCCAGGGTATTGTTCTGTTCGGCTTTCAGCAAAGACGAGTTGGCCTGCAGGGTGGCGTTCCAAAGCTCCTCGAAGTCCAGTTGGGCACTTACGTTGATAAGGCTGTCCTCGATGATGAAGGGACGGTCTACATCTTCGCTCGCCATAAGCTCGTTCAGTTGGATACGCGAGGTATGCAGCAACTCCTGCTGTTTCATGTATTGCGCACTGTCGGCATTGAAGTCCACCTTCGCCTGCTGGTAGTCTAGGCGGGAGAAGTTACCGATGTGGTAACGCTCCTCCACGATACGCAGGCGTTCCTTGGAGAGCGATACGGCGTAGCGGAAGTTCTTCAGGCGGATTTTGTGCTGTACGTAATTGTAGTATTCGGCGGCGATATTGGCTATCAAGTCCTCTATGGCGATGCGGGTACTGGTTTCGCCCTGCCGTTCCAGTTCCTTCAGCTTCTGGTATTCGGCAGTGATGTTGAAACCGTCGAAGATAGTCCAGCTCAGGTTGATGCCGGCATCGACCGTCTGGTCGAACACACCATTGTCCTTGGTGGTTGCACCGGTGGCGCGCAGCTTCGTTTCCGTATTATCCAATGTCCCCTCGTAACCGGCAGACAGCTCGACGGTGGGCAGGTAGCCGGCATTGGCAAGGGTAGCGTTGTTCTTGCTTACCTGCTGTTCGTTACGAGTGATGCGCAGGGAATAGTTGTTCAGCAATCCCTGTTCCAGGCAGGACTTCAAGGTATAGATAGGTGCAGGCTGTGCCTGGACAGCAAACACAGCGCACAGAGCGATTAGGAAAGATACAATCGTACGTCTCATACGTTCTTTAATTTACTTCGGTTGGTAGATACATAACTGTAAATGGCGGGAACGATATACATCGTGAGCAGGGTGGATACGAGCATACCGCCTACTACGGCCGTACCCATAGCAATACGCTGGTTGCAGCCCTCGCCCGTGGCGAATGCCAGCGGTATCAGTCCCAGTACGGTAGAGGCGCTTGTCATCAGGATAGGACGGAGGCGTTGCAGGGCGGCATCCTTGATAGCCTGCATCTTGTCCTCGCCCGTTTCCTGCTTCTGGTTGGCAAACTCTACAATCAGGATACCGTTCTTAGCCACCAGGCCAATCAGCATGATGATACCGATTTGGCTGAATATATTCATGGTGATACCGCCGAAATGCATGAATACCAACGCGCCGGCAATGGCGAGAGGTACTGTCAGCATGATAATCAGCGGGTCTTTGAAACTCTCGAACTGGGCGGCAAGAATCAGATAGATAAGCAGGATTGCCAGGATAAAGGCGAACATCAGGCTGGAGGAACTCTCGCGGTACTCCTTCGAGTCGCCGGTAAGGGCGGTACGGAAAGTATCGTCCAACGTTTCCTTGGCTATCTTGTCCATTTCGTCCAATCCCTGTCCGATAGTCTTTCCGTCGGCAAGTCCGGCAGAAATGGTGGCGGACACGAAACGGTTGTAACGGTATAGCTTGGGCGGTGCGATGCCGTTCGTCAGCTCTATCAGGTTGTCGAGCTGTACCATGTCTCCCTGGTCGCTGCGGATATAGATACCTTTCAGGTCGGCAGGCTTGTTACGCTGCTGGCGGTTGATTTCTCCCAGGATTTCGTATTGCTTCCCGTTCATGTAGAAGTAGCCCATGCGCTGGCCGCTCAACCCGTATTGCAGGGTTTGGGCGATGTTGCGGGTACTTACTCCCATAATACTCGCCTTGTCGCGGTTGATGTTGATACGGGCTTCCGGCTTGCTGAACTTCAAGTCCACGTCCGCCATTTGGAATACCGGGTTCTCGTACACCTTTTCCATGAACTTGGGCAGTACCTCCTGCAACTTCTCGATGTTGGTGGCCTGCAATACATATTGCACGGGCATGCCGCCGCGCCGTCCGCCGAATGAGGACGACTGCTGCACGAAGGAGCGCGCCATTGTTTTCCTCTGCACCGCTTTCGACAACTCCTCCGCCACTTCCATTTGCGTATAGTCGCGGTCTTTCATGTCTTTCAGGGTGATGCGCACGTTACCGCTACCGCTGGATACACGGGCGGTCACCGCTTCGGCATCGGGCACGATAGAGTCTACGAGCAGGTTAATGTCCTCCGTATAGTCGCGGATGTACTCGTAAGTCACACCTTCGGCGCCGCGGGTGTTGATACTGATTTGGGAACGGTCTTCCAACGGCGCCATTTCCGCCGGGATATGGTTCCAGAGGAAACCGATGATGATAATGGTTGCCGCCGTAAATGGCAGTGCAATCCAGCGCTGGCGCAAGAAAGCCGCCAGCGAACGGCTGTAAATGCTGTTCATCCCCTCGAAGAAAGGTTCGGTCTTTCGGTAGAACCAGCTTTGCCTTTCCCTTTTTATTAGTAGCTTGGTAGCCAGCATCGGCGTAAAGGTCAGGGCGGCGAAAGCCGAAATGATAACCGAGCCGGACACTACGATACTGAATTCGCGGAACAATCGTCCCGTCGTACCTTCCATAAATACGATAGGGAAGAACACCGCTACCAGCGTAATGGTGGTGGAGATAACGGCAAAGAAGATTTCCTTAGCACCTTCGATACCCGCCTCTTTCGGAGGCATCCCCTTCTCGATACGCACATAGATATTCTCCGTCATTACAATCGCGTCGTCCACCACAAGCCCCACGGCGAGCACAATGGCAAGCATGGAGAGCACGTTGATAGAGAACCCTGCCAGGTACATCACGAAGAAAGCGCCGATTAGCGAAACGGGGATTACGATGCAGGGAACCAGTGTTACGCGCCAGTCGCGGAGGAACAGGAAGATGATGATGATTACGAGGATGAACGCCTCATATACCGTCTGCTTCACCTCGTCTATGGAGGCGCGGATAAATTTGGTGTTATCGAACCCGTACGAGTAATGAACATCTTCCGGCAAATCCTTCTGCATCTGCTCCATACGCTCGTACACGGCGTCGGCAATCTGGATATGGTTGGCGCCCGGCTGCGGGATAACCACCACGCCCACCATCGGCACGCCGTTCATCTTCATATAACTCTTGATGTCCGCCGGCCCCAGTTCGGCACGGCCTATGTCGCTGAACCGTACGATGCGGTTGCCGTCTTCTTTCAGGATAAGATTGTTGAATTCTTCCGCCGTATGCATCAGTCCGAGTGTACGGATAGTAAGCTCGATAGTGTTTCCTTCGATACTGCCCGAGGGAAGCTCCACATTTTCATCGTCTACCGCTTCCTTTACATCGACGGGAGTGATGCCGTAGCCGGACATTTTGATAGGGTCGAGCCACAGGCGCATGGAATAGCGCTTTTCTCCCCAGATGCTCACACTACTTACATCGGAGATTGTCTGGAGCTGCTCCTTCACGGTGAGGTCGGCTATCTCGCTCAGTTCCAGCAACGAGCGCTTGTCGCTTTGCAGGGCGACCATAAGGATAGGGGTGGCGTCTGCATCGGCTTTGGACACGGTGGGCGGGTCGCAGTCGCGGGGCAGGTAACGCTGGGCACGCGAAACTTTGTCGCGTACATCGTTGGCAGCCGTTTCCAGGTCTACGGAAAGCTCGAATTCCACTGTGATGCGCGAGGAACCTTGCTGGCTGACGCTGGAGAGCGAACGGATGCCCGGAATACCGTTGATGTTCTGCTCCAGCGGTTCTGTAATCTGGTTTTCGATAACGTCGGCGTTTGCTCCCGGGTAAGAGCAAGACACGGAAATGATAGGATTATCCACCGACGGATACTCGCGGACACCGAGGTAGTTGTACCCGATGAGGCCGAAGAGCAGGATAATCAGTGTCAATACGGTAGAGAGTACCGGTCGCCGTATGCTTAATTCGGATATGTTCATGGTAAGAGTTAAGAATTATGAATTATAAATTATGAGTAATGAATGTTGGGCTGCCATGCTGCATGGCAATTCATTCTTCATCCTTTACCATTCATCATTAATTTATGTTGTCTAATGTCACTGCCAGTCCCGTACGGAGCTGTAAGGTTCCCGAGGTGATAATCGTATCGCCCACGTCGAGGCCTTGCAATACCTGTACCTCGGCTTCCGTACGGATACCGGTGGTTATCTCTACCGGTTGCGCCTTTCCCGATTTATAAAGGAAAATCTTGTCTTTACCCATTTCCGGCACGATAGCCTCGGACGGCACGGCGATAGCATCGTGTATTTCGTCCTTGTTCAGCTTTATGCTGGCATAGCGGCCGGGCAGTACGGCACTGTTGGCATTGGGATAGAGCGCCCGGATAGTCAGCGTATGGGTGGTGGGGTCTATCTTGGATTCGCGTGCATAGACTGTGGCATGGAAAGTGTTCAGCTTTCCTTCGAGGGTGAAGTTCAGCCCAGCACCGATTTTTACATCGTTGGCATACCGCTCGGGTACTGCAAACTCCACTTTCAGGGGAGAGAGCTTGGTGAGCTTGGCTACGATAGTCGAGGGCGAGGCGTAGGTTCCTACGCTGACCTGCCGCAACCCGATTACCCCGTCGAAGGGGGCGCGAAGCTCGGTTTGCGCAATGTTGGACTCTATCAGGTCGATGTCGGCATTAAGGGTAGCCAGTTCCGTCTTTACCTGTTCGTAGGCCTCCTTGCTGACCGCATCCCTCTCCAACAGCGCATTTTGGCGGAACACACGGTCTTCCGCCAGTTTCAGTTGCGATACCAGTCTTTGCAATTGTGCCTGGAGCGGGCGGTCGTTAACCTTGGCAAGCAACTGGCCTTTCTTGACGAAGCTGCCTTCCTCGAAATTGATTTCGATAATCTTGCCTGACGTCTCGAACGAGAGGTCTACCTCTTCATCGGGCAACAGGCTGCCGCTGATTTGTATTTCGTCTTTCAGTAATTGCGGTCTTACTATCTTTGCGTTTACGTTCAACGCCTTCTTCTCTCCGCGTTTACCGGTCATCACCCTATCGGCTGCCGCCAATTCCTCGTTCTCTTTGGGAAGCTGGGAATAAATACCCCCGCCTATTAGCCCGGCACCAATGAGTGTAATGATGCCCCATTTTACTTTTTTGTTCATGTCGTAGTATTAGTAGTATATTTAGCCTTAGATTTCGACCGAAAAGGTACGGAAAAGTTTAAAACCAGAAAAGTTAAAAAAAGTGATAGGGGAATAAAGCAATAAGATAACAAGGTGACAGGGCGGTAAGGCAGTAGAGTGATAAATTAATACGCTGCCCTGTATTTCCCTTCCTCTTTGTCTTCCAGCATGTTCAGGTAAGAGGTGTAGCGTGATTCGCTGATGTAATGTTTTTCCACCGCTTCGCGTACGGCGCATCCCGGTTCGTGGCGGTGGGTGCAGTTGTTGTAGCGGCAGTTGGCGGAGGCTTTGAATATTTCCGGAAAGTAATGCCCTATTTCCTCTTCTTCCATGTCGAATGTGCCGAAACCCTTGATACCCGGCGTGTCGATGAGGTAGCCGTTGCCCGCTACGGGAAACATCTCGGAAAAAGTAGTGGTGTGCATCCCCTTGTTGTGATAGGAGGAGATTTCGCCGGTCTTGATATCCAATTCCGGCAGGATAGCGTTGATAAGAGTGGATTTGCCTACCCCGGAGTGACCGGAGAAAAGGGTTATTTTCCCTTTCAGTTCTTCCTCGATGCGGTCTACGCCTTTACCGGTCTTGGCGGACACCCTGAAACAGGGATAGCCGATAGTGGTGTAGAGGTTGACAAGCCCGTCCAGGTAGCGTAGCTCGTCTTCGTCGTAGGCATCCGTTTTGTTGAATATGATATTGACCGGAATGCGGTACGCCTCTGCCGAGGCGAGAAAGCGGTCTATGAATGTGGTGGAGGTTTCCGGATAGTTCACAGTGACTACCAGCATGCACTGGTCGAGGTTGGCGGCAAGGATATGGGATTGCTTGGATAGGTTGGACGAGCGCCGGATGATGTAATTCTTCCGCTCCTCGATTTCGTTGATAAACGCCGTGCCTCCCTGGTTCAGGATAATCTGCACGTGGTCGCCTACCGCTACCGGATTGGTGCTCCGGATACCTTTCAGGCGGAAGTTACCTTTGATTTTACATTCCACGTAAGTGCCTTCGTCGGTCTTTACCAAGTACCAGCTCCCCGTATTCTTAATTACCAGTCCCCTCAAAATAGTTGGAAGTTGAGAGCTGAAAGTTGAAAGTCGAGTGCCGGGAGTCGCTGGAACGGTCATGCCGCACGGTAACTCTCAATGCCCGACTTTCAACTTTCAACTATATTTATACTGTCATAATCTCTTTGTCCTTTGCCGCCAGCATATCGTCGATTTGCTTGATATACTTGTCGTGTATCTTTTGCAGCTTTTCCTCACCGCCTTTTTGCGCATCTTCCGCCAGGCCTTCTTTTACGGATTTCTTCAAGGCGTCGATTGCATCGCGGCGTGCGTTGCGCACACTTACCTTGGCAGTCTCGCCCTCTCCTTTGCACTGCTTGGCAAGTTGCTTGCGGCGTTCTTCCGTAAGCGGGGGGATACCGATACGTATAATCTCGCCGTTGTTTTCGGGCATGATGCCGAGGGCGGAGTCGATGATTGCCTTTTCGATGACACGGAACATACTCTTATCCCACGGCTTGATAGCGATACTGCGGGCATCCGGGGTGGTTACGGCTGCTACGTTGTTGATAGGAACCATGCTTCCGTAAGAATCTACACGGATACCGTCCAACAGGCGCACGTCGGCTTTCCCGGCACGGATATGGGCTAATGATTCTTCCAGGTACATTACGGCCATATCCATTTTCTCTTGTGCTTCGTCTAAGATGTCTTTTACGTCTTTCATATTTCTATAATTTGAAGTGGCTTATAGTTTGAAACTTTGCAAATATAATTAATTCACCACAGAGGACACAGAGTTCCACGGAGTTTTTTTCTTTTGCACTCGATTATATGTACGGGTTAAAAGAACGGTTGGACTCTGTGGAACCCTGTGTCCTCTGCGGTAAATCTCAGTTGTGCACCAGCGTTCCTATCTCTTCGCCCTGCATCACTTTTTTCAGGTTGCCCACGGTGTCCATATCGAAGACGATAATGGGCAGGTTGTTTTCCTTGCACATGCAGGTGGCGGTAAGGTCCATGACCTTCAGACCGCGTTTCAGCACCTCGTCGTAAGTGATATCGTGGAATTTCGTTGCCGTAGGGTCTTTCTCCGGGTCGGCGGTATAGATACCGTCCACACGTGTACCTTTCAGCATGACATCCGCTTCGATTTCGATACCGCGGAGGCTGGAGCCGGTGTCGGTCGTGAAGAACGGGTTGCCCGTTCCGGCAGACATGATGACTACTTCGCCCGCTTCCATGCACTCGATAGCTTTCCATTTGTTGTAGAACTCGCCGATAGGCTCCATGCGGACAGCCGTCAGCACGCGCGCCTTTACGCCTGCCGCCACCAGTGCCGAGCTTAGCGCAAGGCTGTTGATAACGGTTGCCAGCATACCCATTTGGTCGCCTTTTACGCGGTCGAACCCTTTGCTGGCGCCGCTCAGGCCGCGGAAGATGTTGCCGCCGCCGATAACGATGCCTATTTGTACACCCAATCCGTGGATTTCCTTAATCTGCGCCGCATATTCGGCAAGACGTTTCTCGTCGATACCGTATTGCTTTTCTCCCATCAGGCTTTCGCCGCTGAGTTTCAGTAAAATTCTTTTGTATGTCGCCATAGTTTATCAATTTATTTCGCTTCCCTGCAAAGATAGGAAAATAATGCCAATCGGTAATAAACAATTTTCAGTTATTCTTTCAGCGTATAGTCTCCCGCTTCCGCAGTTACTACAGCCTGCAACTCGTCGAGCGTCTTTTCACCTGCCGCGAACTCTACGGTTGCCACCGGCGGGTTCAGGGTTACGGTGGCGTGTACGCCGTCCATACTGTTCAACGCTTTCTCTACATGCATGCGGCAATGGTTGCACATCATGCCTTCTACTTTGAATTCTTTTTTCATGACTTTATCCGTTAATGGTTCTACTTCGTTATCCGGTTGCCCTGTACCGTCAGTAGCAGGGCTTTCTGTAATCTCTGTCTTTTTCCTTTTCAGCCGCAGGCTGTTAGTCACTACGCTTACACTGCTGAATGCCATGGCCGCCCCTGCTATCATCGGGTTCAGCAGGAAACCGTTGACGGGGTAGAGTACACCGGCAGCGATAGGTACACCTATTATATTATAGATAAATGCCCAGAACAGGTTCTGGCGAATGGTACGCACGGTGAGCCGGGACAACTTGAGTGCCTCCGGTATCTTGGTCAGGTCGGAGGAGATGATAGTCATCTTGGCTACATCCATGGCGATGTCGCTGCCGCCGCCCATGGCGATGCTCAGGTCGGCCTGTGCCAGGGCGGCACTGTCGTTAATGCCGTCGCCTGCCATTGCCACCTTCTTGCCGTTTTTTTGCAACTCGCCGATAAAGGCGGCTTTGTCCTGCGGCAGTACTCCCGCCTTGTAATGGAGGATGCCCGCCTTGCGGGAAATCTCCCGGGCAGTGGCCTCGTTGTCGCCGGTCAGCATATAGACATCGATGCCGGCGGCCTGCAACTCGCCGACAGCCTGTATGGAAGTCTGCTTGATACGGTCTGTGATGCCTGCGATAGCCAGCGCCTTTTCGTTGTCGGCAAACCAGATAACGGTTTGCGCATCCGCCGTAAGGCGGGCGGCTTCATCGCTTAGCGACGGGGCGATGCTAATACGGTTCTCCTCCAGCAGTTGCCGGTTGCCGGCATAATAGAGCTTCCCGTTGCATTCGCCTTTCACCCCTCTGCCGGTGAGACTTTCGAAGCCGGTAATGTCCAGGTTCCGGGCATCCCGGAAATGACGCACTACCGCCTCGGCGAGCGGATGTTCCGACAGCTTCTCCAGGCTGTAAAAGATGTCGGAGGCATCTTCCGTACGGTCTGCCCGGATAAAGTCGGCCACTACCGGCTTTCCCTCGGTTACCGTTCCGGTCTTGTCCAACACTACCGTATCGATTTTCCGGGCTATTTCCAGGCTTTCGGCATCTTTTATCAGGATACCCCGTTCGGCGCCTTTGCCTATGCCTACCATAATGGCGGTGGGAGTGGCGAGCCCCAGGGCGCACGGGCAGGCGATGATAAGCACCGTAACCAGTGCCAGCAGCCCGTGGGTAAATCCGTTTTGCCCGTCCAGCAGCATCCATGCAATGAAAGACAGCACGGCAATCCCGATGATAACCGGTACGAAAATACCGGCAATCTTGTCTACCAACTGCTGTACGGGGGCTTTGCTACCTTGCGCATCCTGCACCATGCGGATGATTTTTGCCAGCAGCGTGTCCGTGCCTACCTTCTGTGCGCTGAACCGGAAACTGCCTTTCTGGTTGATAGTGCCGGCAAATACCTGCGCATCCTTTTGCTTGGCTACCGCCACCGGCTCGCCGCTCAGCATGCTTTCGTCCACGTACGAGCTGCCCTCCGTCACCGTGCCGTCTACGGCAATCCGCTCTCCGGGTTTCACCAGGATGATGTCGCCCGGGCGGATTTGTTCGATTGGGACGGTCTGTTCCGATGCGCCGTCGATTACCGTTACGGTCTTGGGTTGCAGCCCCATGAGTTTCTTGATAGCGGAGGAGGTATTACCTTTCGCCTTTTCCTCCAACAGGCGTCCCAGCAGGATGAAGGCGATGATGACGCTTGCCGCCTCGAAATAAACGTGCGGTTGGATGCCTCTTTCCAGCCAGAAGTCGGGGAAGAGCATGTTGGAGAGGCTGAACAGATAGGCTATTCCGGTGCTGTTGGCTACCAGCGTGTCCATGTTGGCGCTGCCGTGTTTCAGTTGTTTCCATGCGCTGGCGAAGAAGCCCCTCCCCAGCCAGAATACGACGGGAGTGGAGAGCAGCCACATCACGGGGTCGGCATACGGCATATCCATGAAGAACATGCCGATAACCATAACCGGCACGGACAGTACGATAGCCCATACGGTGCGGAATTTCAATGCGCGGAATTTCTTGTCGTGCGCCTGCTCCACCTCGCTCAGTATGTCCTCGTCCTGCTGTACCAGCAGGTCGTATCCGGCAGCCTGCACAGCTTGCTGCAAGGCTTCGGGAGAACAGCCGCGGGGGTCGTACTCCACGGTTGCCATTGCCGAAGCGTAGTTTACGGTGGCTTTCCGGACACCTGGCTGGCGGTTCAGCGTCTTTTCTACGCGTGCCGAACAGGAGGCGCAACTCATTCCCGTTACGGGAAAGTTTTCTTGAACAATGTTTTTGTCTGCCATAATAAGGTATGTTATCGGTTAGTTCCCGGCGCGGTACTTTGAGTTTACTGCGGATAAACTGAGAGTTCCGACGTAGGAAACACTTTGTTTAAACGGTTTAAACTCTTTGTTCCACCGCGCGAAACACTTTGTTCCAACGGTTGGTACAGTCTGTTCCAACGGAGAGAAAACACTTTGTTCCATGTGGCGGATGCCGGGGGCACACGAAGCTCTGCGGCTATCCCCGTCGGGCTGCTATTTGCCGCCTACCGGTGCGGCAGGCGGCAAAGTGCGATAGCGCGGCGGAGGTTGCCCGTTGCCGGGCTTTTTGTGTGGAACAAAGATACGGCAAGTAAGTTTAAGGGGAGTTGTAGAATTAGGGATTCTATTTATAAGATTTCGCTTAAATCTCGTCGAGGGGTTTGCGCTTGTTCTCTTTTATCTTTCTGAAGTAGCTGGGTGTCAGTCCGGTTACGCTCTTGAACTGGGAACTGAGGTAGGCGGTGCTCGAGTAGTTCAGCTTGTCGGCTATCTCGTTCAGCGACAGCTCTCCGTATACCAGCAGCTCTTTGGCGCGCTCTATCTTCTGTGCAATGAGGTATTTTTCGACGGTGGTATTGGTAACTTCCGAGAATAGTTTGCTCAACGCGCTGTAATCCCGGTTCAGCTTGGACGACAGGTAATCGGAAAGGTTTACCTTCAGGCCGTTGTCGTTGTAGTGCACCAGTTCGATGATAGCGTCTTTTATCTGCTCTATGGTCTGGGACTTCTTGTCGTCGATTAGCTCGAAGCCGAAAGGCTCGAGTGCCGCTTTGACCTTTCGGTACACTTCATCGGTGATTTCGCCGGGCAGGGTGGCGATGCCCAGTTCTACCGAGAGGGGATGCAGCCCCAGTTGTTCGAGCTGGCTTTTCACCACCATGATGCAGCGGTTGCATACCATGTTCTTTATATGCAGGGTGTTTTCGGGTTCGGTGTGGGGCATCTTTTTCTTTTGAAATTACAAAGAGACTATATTATTTTGAACTGAAAAAAGTTTCATCAGATTGTTGTAAAGACTTCCAAATGTAATCTAATTTCTTTATGTATTCTTTCGTCTCTATTTTAAACGCTTCTAATAACTTATTCATATTTTGATTAATACCCTCCATGCAATTTTGAATTTTATCTATTATTTGTATCAAAACATATAGATTGATTATGCTTTGCGTCCATTTACATCTTTTATATGCATCAATCTGCTTCATAAATGAATTGGACTTATGGGCATCAATGCTATTACGAATGTACTGAGCTTCTTTCTTTTCTGAAATATCCTTTAGGCCTATTTTTACATTTTCCCACAGTTCATTTAACTTGTCACTTGTTATCAATTCTTCTGGATATTTCCGCATATCACAAGATACTCTTTTAAACAAATTATATTCTAAAGCTTCATACAGAATGGTATAAGCATGTTTACAAAGCATGATTCTTTCCGTGTCTGTTTTCGCATCAAGCAAGCTAATGCATGTGGTCATTGCGTCCATTTGAAGTAGTGTTAGATAACCAACCATGTCATAGATGCTTCTGTGTACATCAATGATAGATAACCATTTTCCCGTAACATAATCAGCGCGGCTTTCTTGAGTTAAATTAGTGATTTCTTCCCCAAAATGGTTTGTTATGTAGCCATAAATGTCACATTTCTTAGCTGAAATCTCAAGATTACTCCGCAAATATCTCAATTGTTCATGGATCAACTCTTCTGATAAATTGTTAAATGCATACTTGTCTGATTCTTTAAGTTCAAATATATCTTTTATAGTTGAGATAAACTCCTTTATATGCATATTCCAATTTTATAATTTTATTAAAGTTCATAATAAAAGTATGAGTGAATATATTAAAAAGGCAAATCATCTGAATTTGACACTATTGTCGGGACTTCGTCTTTTTTTACAGGTTGTTGTAAATCAAATAAATGGGTATTTTTGAGGATAAAGCTTACACCATCATCCGACAAAGCACAAACAGGATATTCATATCCGTTATAATCACTATTTATTTTTGTTGTAATAAATCCTTTCGCTTTTAATAGACGCATTCCAATGCTAAAAGCTGTATCATTAAATCCTGCTTTAGTCATCCTATTTCGAAGTTCATAAACATTTGCTACTTCTTCGTCTGTATATTGTTCCCCAATAATAAAAGCCAATAAAGATAATTCATATGGCTGAAAACCTTCGGTTTCCCTAATTGGATTTTTAAGTATTTTTTCTGTTGTTTTTTGAGAATGAATATATGCTTTTATTTTCTCTATAATTCGCTCTTTAAGTTCGTTAAAATCACTGGGGGATTCTGTTTTGTACCTAATAATATTTTTATGTCTAACATCAAAAGGGAAATTTTTTCTGCTCTCGTCACACACCATGACAACATCTTTTTCTAAAGCAAAAGCATATCCTAACTCATACCAAACATTAGGATTATCAACAGAAATATCAGCAAAGCATATTATTGAGTCTTTAATGTTCGATTCAATATCTTCAATGGGAATTTTAACCGCAGGATCTAAATCAACTCGATATGCAGAAAGACCAACAGTTTCTATTGCGGGCTTATATATATCATCATATCTTTTCGTGAATTTTTCATCACTAATTGGCTGTATAACGAAACATTCCTTACTCTTACTCATGCTCTAAAAATGACAAATTTACAATTATTAATAAAGGCTACTTTTTTGCAAAGGTAATACATTTCGCTGTACTATTAAAAAGTCAACTAATTGAATTTTAACTTTTTTTACTCGTACACAAGTTACTGTTTTTAATCATTCATTTTTAGGATTATAAAAATAGGTACTTCGGAGGTAGTACTCAAGCCAGCACACTTTCACTTCGGAAATTTGTTTGTTGAACGGAACTCCTATCGAGACAATCAGCAGAATGCTCGGCCATATGGATGTGAAGGTGACACAGATTTACGCAAAGATAAGTGACGTGGTTATTCGCCGTGATATGGCAAGGTTATCCGAACTATTGGAAGAAAACTAATCGCGAATAAAAGCAGAGGTTGAAAGGTATTTCCTAGCCCCCGTTTATAATTTCTGAATGTTTTGGTCATTAGCAAAATGCCTACTATATTTGCATTGAGTTGTTTGGACGTATGCAAAGCACTGCAACACACTGAAGTTGATTTGTCGCCAAATCGTTACCAACAATTTATTACTTCTCAATTACACTCTATCATTTAGATAGATATAGAAAAGTTTCTTATCCGAGGCAAAGATAATGCAAACCGGGAGCAGGATAAAATGAACTCGTTCCTTTTTTATGCCGGGGTACAGCTTATCTTCGCTTTTGTTGCAAAGATAATACGAACGGTTTGTTTTAGTATTCATTTGCCTGCGAATAAATATTAATAGGTTTATCGTGGCTTTCCGCTTAAATTTTCATTACTTTGCAAGCGGTTGCTTCGTGCGGCTTGCAGCGCTTTATTCGCGGATGCGGCATAAGGGGACGCCTTTTAAAGTTATGAAGATGAATACACCTGTAAGGAAACTGTCCGTAATCGTACCTGCTTATAATGAGGCGGGAACGATATTCCGGGTTTTGGAGAAGGTAGCGGAGGCGGAGCTTCCTGCCGCCGTAGGGAAAGAGGTGTGGGTAATAGACGATTGTTCCGCCGACGGCACGGGAGCGGAGGTGGAGAGGGCGAGGACGCTGCATCCGGATGCTTGCATCCGGTATCTCAGGCTGCCGGAAAACCGGGGGAAAGGGTATGCGGTGCGCCAGGGGATAGCACGTGCCACAGGTGATGTCATCGTTATCCAGGATGCCGACTTGGAGTACGACCCGGACGATTACCGGAACCTGCTCCGGCCTATCCTTGCGGGAGAGTGCAAGGTGGTGTACGGCTCCAGGTTGCTGGACGGCGGCAATAAGTCGTTGTATCCTGCCTTTTATTGGGGCGGGCGGCTGGTGTCTCTTGTTACCAGCCTGCTTTTTTTCCGGAAGATTACGGACGAGCCTACTTGCTACAAGATGTTCGATGCTGCCTTGCTGAAATCCATACCTCTTGTTTGCGACCGGTTCGGTTTCTGCCCCGAAGTAACGGCGAAGGTGCTCGGCAGAGGATACAAGATAAAGGAAGTACCGATACGTTATTATCCCCGTTCCAGGAAGGAGGGGAAAAAGATAAAATGGCAGGACGGCGTGGAAGCTATCGGTATCCTGCTGAAGTATAGGTTTAGTAAGAAGTATAGGTTTGATAAAAAGTGAATGCCGGCGATGCAGTTTAAGAAAAGAAACAGAGACAAGGAACGGGAGCCTCGGAAAAGCTCCTTTGCCGTGTATGCCGTGTGGCTTGCAAGGAATGTGTTGTTCATGGGTCTTGCTTTGCTCCTCGTGAAGTATGTGCTGACGGAACAGCCTGCTTACCGCTGGGTGTACAGGGAACTGCTGAAAAAGAATATGGAGGCGATAAAGAAGTATCCCGACCTTACTTTCGAGCAGAAAATGCAGATGAAGCTGGGTGTCGATTATGAATACCTTCTTTTCATCAGGCAGGCTACGCCGGAGAATGCCGTTATTCTTTATCCCTCTGCAGAGGCTTTCCGGAAGAAGGGGAGCCCGTTCAAACAGGAAATCTATAATAAGTTGTATGCCACCCGTTTCCTGTATCCCCGCCGGCTGGTGTCGGAGGACGAATTGCAGGACGGCGTGTATGCCGGCAAGATAACCCATGTAGCGATTGTCAACGGCGAGGGTGCGGACAAGCTCCCTTATCCTGTAGACCCGGATATCCGGCATGGTGTATTGCCGGTGCTCCAACGGAAAAAACAGTGACTTATCATGCTCGTAACAGGAATAATTCTCGTTGTCTTAATAGGCTTTCTTGCTGTAAACTGCATCTCGGTAAGGTTTACATGGAGCGAAAAGGTGGGGCTTGCCTTTCCGGTGGGAATCGGCTTGCAAACGGTTATGATGCTCGTCGTCAACCTGCTTAAGATAAAGCTGGTGGTTGCCAGCGTTATGCTCGGGGGTGTGTTGCTGCTCTTCTTACTGCTGCTGTTGCTGTACAGGCGCAGGGACGAGGTGGTTAGGTATTATAGGAAGGCTTTCCGCTTCGATACCTCGAATTATAACCTTGTCTGGTTCTTCTTCATCGTGCTGATTGCTTATTTCGAGTATATGAACTTTGCCAAGTGCATGTATTTCCCTACTTTCGACCGGGACAGCCTGGCGGGGTTCGATACTATCGGTTATGTCATGGCAAAGGAGCATACGTTCAGGAACCTGAGCATATTCCAGCAGAGCTACATGCCTCATATCCACGATGCGGGCAGTTACATAACGTATGCCCCTATGGTGCAGTTGAGCTATGCTTTTGTCTATCTGCTGGGAGCGGAAACATCCAAAATCATTCCGGCGCTGATGTTCCTGTCCCTGCTGGTGGCTTTTTATGGTAGCATGCAGCGTGCGGTGGGGTCTACGGGGGCGGCCGTCGCTACTTTCTTCGTGCTGGTTACTCCGGAGATGATTGCTTTTTCCTCGCTGTCGGCAACCAATGTCATCCATGCGGCCACTGCTTCGCTGGGTGTTATTTATATTTCTTTGTGGTTGAGGCATAGGGAGCGGAAAGATTTGTACCTCGGTTCGTTGCTGCTCGGGATAAATGTGTGGACTCGTTCGGAAGGGGTGGTGTTTATCGTGGCGGCGTTATCGGTGGTTTTGGCGGATGTGCTCAGGAGCAGGAGTTGGAAAGATTTGCTGCCTGTTGCCGCTGCGCTGCTGCCTGCCCTTTTGTGGGCGTTCTTTTCGTGGGTAAGCGGTTTCTATGCCGATAGCATCGTAATAACCCGCCCTTTCTGGGATGCGGAGAAGGCGGGTATCATCTGGGCGTATATGAAGGCGTATTATAAGGATACGCAGTTTTTCGGCTGGACTTTTGCGGTGGCGGGCATTTCGTTGGCGGTGAATGCCTGGTATCTGGTAAGGAGGAGGGACAATCTCGCTTTGCTGGCAATGATTGCGGTGTCGTCGGTGTTGTATATGTTTGTCCTTTATCAAATCGATTATAAGTGGGACTCTATTCAGAATGTGCTGGCGTATTCTGCCAAGCGTTTCTTTTTCTGCTTCATCCCCATGCTGTGGTTTTATTCGTTGTCCAACCATTGGGCGAAGGCGGCTTTCGGCAGGCTGGACTGCTTCCTGCTTCTGGACGAAAAATCGCAATAAGTGGGTATTGCCCTTGTAAGGAAAGCTTTTTTACTTTGCATGGTAAAAAGAGAACAATGTTCGCACCGTTGCTATGCAGAGACTTAAAGACGACATCCGTACCGAGATATTGCAGGCTGCAAAGACGATTTTCCAGGAGAAAGGTTTCCTGAAAACGTCTATGCGCGATATTGCGGAGGCTTCCCATGTCGGATTGAGTAATATTTATAATTACTTCGGGAGCAAGGACGAGCTTTTCTGCCGGGTGGTGCAGCCCGTGACCCGGGCTTTCGAGAATATGCTGCACGAGCATCACGGCAGGCAGGGAGCGGATATCCTGGAGATGCAGTCCGAGTCTTATTTCCGCCATGTGGTAGGGGAGTACATCGATTTGATTCATAAACACCGTTCTTTGCTGGGGCTTTTGTTTTTCCGTTCGCAGGGTTCGTCGCTGGAGAAGTTCAAGGAGAATTTTACCGATAATTCCACTTTGCTGGTAAAGAAGTATTTCCGGGATATGAAGCGGAAACACCCCGGTCTGGATATCGGCATATCCGATTTCTTCATCCACCTGCATACGGTATGGATGTTTACGATGTTCGAGGAGCTGATTATGCACAAGGTCAGGACGGAAGAAATAGAGAAGATAGTTACGGAGTACATCACTTTCGAGATTACGGGTTGGAGAGAGCTTATGAAAATATAAGCTCTCTCTTTTTTTTGAATGATTCGGAACTTTGTTCGTTTTTGAGGATGATTATTCATATTAAATAAAGAACGACTATGAAGCAGAAACATGAGTTTAAGAGTATCGTTGCAGAGACATTGCTGATTCCGCTCTATATGCGTGCCAAGGAGAGCCGCAGGGGGAAGGATGCTATTCTCCGCGACGAGCTGGCGGAAAGCCTGGTGGAGAGTATTGATTACGATTATGCCAAATTCGACGGTGCGAAGTTGAGTGAGGTGGGGTGCGTGGTGCGCGGCTGGTATTTCGATAATGCTGTCCGCCGTTTTATCGGGACGCACCGGCATCCGGTGGTGGTGAATGTGGGGTGCGGGCTGGACACGCGTTACCAGCGTATCGGCGACGACGGCAAAACGGTGTTCTATGAGCTCGATTTGCCCGAGGTGATAGCGCTGCGCCGGGAGCTGATTCCCGAGCCTGCCAATGACCGTTATATCGCCGCCTCCCTGCTGGATACCGGCTGGATGGACGAGCTTCTGGGAAAGCATCCCGACGGGGAGTTCATATTCGTGATAGAGGGGGTGGTGATGTATTTCTATGAGAAGCAGGTAAAGGCGGTGGTGCGGAACATTGCCGGACGTTTCGGCGGCGGCGAGCTGTGGTTCGATGTTTGCGGCACGATGATGACCAGGCATGGCGTTAAGCCCGACTCGCTGAAAAATGAGGAGGTGCAGATACGCTCGGGCATTACCGACGGGCATGAGGTGGAGCGCTGGGATGCCCGCCTGGTTCTGATAGAACAGGCCAATTATATGAAGTTCTTCCGTCCGCGCTGGGGATTTCTGTTCGGGCAGGTACTGGGGCGGATGACGGGGTTGTGTTATAAGTTCAGTTCGATGTTAGGTTATAAAATTCAATAAAGCGTATGGATACATTAAGGAAGCTGCGGCTGTATATGGGAAACAGGAAGTATCTGTTGCCTGTGTCTATGTGCCTGTCGGCACTGAGTGCGCTGGCAGGATTGTTGCCGTTTATTTTTATCTGGCTTATCGTGAGGGAGTTGCTTGCTGCGAAGGGGGCGTCCGTCTCCGATGATGTCGTCGTTTATGCCTGGTGGGCGGCGGGGCTGGCCGTGGCAAGTGTAGTTCTTTATTTTACCGCATTAATGGCGTCGCACCTGGCTGCTTTCCGGGTGGAGTCTAACTTGCGCCGGGAGGCGATGCGCCGGATTGTGGCGATGCCCCTGGGATTTTTCGACTGCAATACGAGCGGACGCATCCGCAAGATTATCGACGACAATGCAAGCATTACCCATAGTTTCCTTGCACACCAGTTGCCGGATTTGGCAGGGGCGGTGCTGGTTCCTTTGGTGGCGGCGGCGCTTATCTTCTGGTTCGACTGGAAGCTGGGGCTGGTCTGCATCATTCCCGTGGTGGCGGCCATGCTGACTATGGGTTTTATGATGGGAACGAAGGGCAGGCAGTTCATGCAGTCCTATATGACATCGCTCGAGGAGATGAATACGGAGGCTGTGGAGTATGTGCGGGGCATTCCGGTGGTGAAGGTTTTCCAGCAGACGATTTATTCTTTCAAGAATTTCTACCGGAGTATCCGGAATTACAATAAAATGGTGTTCGGCTATACCATGATGTGGGAGAAGCCGATGTCGTTTTATACGGTTGTCATCAACAGTTTCGTTTTCTTCCTGGCTCCCGTTGCCATACTGATGACGGACAGCTCGGGGAATTATGCGGAGGTGCTCCTGAACTTCTTCTTGTTCGTGTTGGTTACTCCCGTCTTTTCCCAGAATATCATGAAGAACATGTACCTTAACCAGGCATTGGGGCAGGCGGGCGAGGCTATTGGCAGGCTCGAGAATTTGTTGTCTTATGAGGGGTTGTCCGTATCTTCTTCTCCGAAACCGGTGAAAGGTTTCGATGTGGCATTCAAGAATGTTTCGTTCGCTTATCCCGGTACGGAGCAGAAAGCGGTGGATAACGTCAGCTTTACCATTCCCCAGGGGAAAACGGTGGCTTTGGTCGGTGCATCGGGCAGTGGAAAGACTACGATAGCCCGCCTTGTTCCCCGTTTCTGGGAAGCGGATGAGGGCGAAGTGATGATTGGCGGGGTGAATGTAAGGGATATCGAACCGAAGGAGTTGATGCGGCACGTATCGTTCGTGTTCCAGAATACCAGGCTTTTCAAGACTACTCTGCTGGAAAATATCAGGTATGGCAATCCGGATGCTTCGCTGGACGAGGTGCAGCGTGCCGTGGATATGGCGCAATGCCGCGAGATTATCGACAAGCAGCCCCTCGGTCTGGAAACGCGTATCGGCGTGGAGGGTACTTATCTTTCCGGCGGCGAGCAGCAGCGGCTCGTGCTGGCACGCGCCATTCTGAAGAATGCGCCGGTCGTGGTACTGGACGAGGCGACCGCTTTTGCAGACCCGGAGAACGAGTACCTGATACAGCAGGCTTTGAAGGAGCTTACCCGCGGGAAGACGGTGCTGATGATTGCTCATCGCTTGTCCAGCGTGACCGATGCCGATGAGATTCTTGTCATCGACAAGGGAAGGATTGCCGAGCGGGGAACGCATGCCGGATTACTGGAAAAAGGGGGAATTTATAACCGTATGTGGAATGAGTACCGGCAGTCTGTCTGCTGGACTATCGGAAAGGAGGCCATTCATGCTTAATACAATTCAAAAACGTTTCGCCCTCTCCCGTAAAGGGGCTGAGGATTTCTGTAAAGGTACGTTATTCACCGCTCTGCTGGATATCGCCCTGATGTTGCCTGCCGTGTTCGTATTCTTTTTCCTGGAGGATTATTTGCGTCCGGTGTTGAATGCCGGGGATTCCGTGCTTCACGGGGTGTTTTATTATATTTTGCTGGGTGTTGCTTTCATGGTATTGATGTATGTCTTTGCCGTATGGCAGTACCGCAGCACTTATACTACGGTGTATGAGGAGAGTGCCAATCGCCGTATCTCTCTTGCCGAGAAGTTGCGCAAGCTGCCGCTTGCCTTTTTCGGTGAGAAGAATTTGTCCGACCTTACCGCTACCATAATGGACGACTGTACGGATTTGGAACATACGTTTTCGCATGCTGTTCCGCAACTGTTCGCCTCTATCATCAGCATTGTGCTGATTACTATAGGAATGGCGTTTTATAACTGGCAGCTTACTTTGGCATTGTTCTGGGTAGTGCCTGTTGCCCTGGCGGTTATTCTCCTGGTAAAGCGGAGCATGCTCAAAAGCAATGAGAGCAATTATCTGAACAAACGTGCGGTGAGCGAGCAGATACAGGAAGGGTTGGATACGGTTCAGGAAATCAAGTCGTATAATCAGGAGGAAGATTACCTGGGGAAACTGGATGAGCGGATTGATACGTACGAAAAAGTGCTTACCCGTAACGAGCTGATGCTCGGTATCCTGGTAAATGGTTCGCAGAGCATACTGAAGCTGGGATTGGCAAGTGTCATCATCGTGGGGGCGGGCTTGCTGGCGACAGGTAGGGTGGACTTTTTCACTTACCTGATATTTATGGTTATAGGTTCGCGCATTTATGCTCCTATCAATGAGGTGATGAATAACCTGGCTGCTTTGTTTTACCTGGATGTCCGCATCGGTCGTATGAATGAAATGGAGGCATTGCCCGTGCAGCAGGGAACGGCGGACTTTTGTCCCGAAGGGTATGATATCGAGTTCAGGCATGTAGGTTTTTCTTATGAAGAGGGAAAGCGGGTGTTGCAGGATGTTTCCTTTACGGCGCGGCAGGGAGAAATCACGGCTCTGGTGGGACCCTCGGGCAGCGGAAAGAGTACGGCGGCTAAGTTGGCTGCCCGTTTCTGGGACATACAGTCGGGAGTGATAACGCTGGGCGGGCAGGATATCAGCCTGGTGGAACCGGAAACGTTGTTGAAGAACTTCTCTATCGTTTTTCAGGATGTGGTGTTGTTCAATGCTTCTATTATGGATAATATCCGAATCGGACGGCGGGATGCGACGGATGAGGAGGTGATGCGTGTTGCCCGCCTTGCCCGGTGCGATGAGTTCGTTGCCAAGATGCCACAGGGGTATCGGACGGTTATCGGTGAGAACGGCGAAACGCTTTCGGGCGGCGAACGTCAGCGTATCTCCATAGCCCGGGCATTGCTGAAGGATGCGCCGATTGTATTGCTGGATGAGGCTACCGCTTCGCTGGATGTGGAGAATGAAACGCGTATCCAGGCGGGTATATCCGAATTGGTGCGCAACAAGACCGTGCTTATCATTGCTCACCGGATGCGTACCATTGCCAATGCGGATAAAATCGTTGTGCTCGAGAATGGAAGCGTAACCGAAACCGGGACGCCCCGTGAGTTGCAGGAGCGGAACGGATTGTTCGCCCGGATGATGAAGCGGCAGAGCATGGAGTAGGCAGGCCGTTTCAATTTGTGCCGCCGAATGCCTTTCGGATAACTCCGCGGCTGAGGCCTGTCTGTACGATGCCTCTCATGGAGAGATAGATGAGGAAAGCGAGCCATAGTGCATGGTTGCCCAAGACAGGTCGCAGCCCGTAATAGGTCGTGAAGAAGCTGATAGCTGCCACCGCCATGGATACGAGCATTCCGCGTGTTGCCGTAGCGCCGATAAAGACGCCGTCCCAGATGAAGGCGGCAATTCCGGCAACGGGTATGGCGAGTGCCCAGTAGAAGTAAGTGCCGGCGGCGGTTATCACTTCTTTGTCGTCGGTCAGCAATCCGAGAAAGGCATTGCCGCCCAGTGCATAGACCGATGTGAATAATACGGCCATACAGCCGCCCCACATGAACAGATGCCGGGTGGTATTCGTAAAGGCTGTCCGGTTGCGGGCGCCTATGTAACGTCCGCTCAGGGCTTCTCCCGCATAGGCAAAACCGTCCATGACATACGAGAAGAGGGTGAAGAGTTGCATGAGCAATGTATTTACCGCCAGGATAATTTCGCCTTGCGAAGCGCCTGCCGAGGTAAAGAACAGGGTGACGGCCACAAGGCATAAGGTTCGCAGGAAGATGTCGCGGTTTACCTGAAAAAAGCGTATCATCGCCTCTTTTTGCAGTACGCCCCGCCAGGCGATGTATTTCTTGAGTTTGCCGTAGCGGTTCGTCCACAGTACGATTCCCATAAGGAAACCGGCATATTGGGCTATCAGTGTTCCCAGGGCTACGCCTTCTACCTTCATATTGCAGAAGTAAACGAGGCTGAGGCTGGCTATGATGTTTACGATGTTCTGCGTAATGGCTATGTACATGGGAATGCGCGAGTTTTGCATGCCGATATACCACCCGGAGAGTCCGTATAGTCCCAGCATGGCAGGGGCTCCCCAGATACAGATGTGGAAATAGAGCGTCGCCATTTCCCTGACTTCTTCCGTGGGATGAATAAGGAGGAATGCTGCTTGCCTGATAGGGACTTGCAGCAGGATGAGGCAGAGTGCCACGGCCAGCCCTATACCTACGGCACGTATCAGTAGCCGGGTGATTTCCGGTAAATCCCGTTTCCCGTAGGCTTGCGATGTCATACCGCTGGTTCCCATACGCAGAAAGCCGAATATCCAGTAGATGATATTGAACAGCATTCCGCCTACTGCAATGGCGCCGATATAGGCAGGAGCACCCAGGTGTCCCACGATAGCCACATCGACCAGCCCGAGCAGAGGCACGGTTATGTTCGATACAATGGAGGGCAGGGCTATCTGCAATATCTGTCTGTCTATGGGCTTCATCTGTAGTCTTTGGCTTAATGGAGAACAAAGGTACGCAGAAAAAGAAAAAATAGTGGGAAAGATTAACTATATTTCTACTTTCGCCTATTGATGATTGATGCGGAATTTCGTAGATTTGTAGGTGACTTCTATGGGGTGATTACGGTCTGTTTAACTATATACGTTTTGAAAATGAAAACCTTAACTCTACTATTCTTCGGGTTCTTGTTGTGCCCGGCGTCTTTGTCGGCACAATCGGCGGATGTCTTGTTACAGAAAGTGTCCGAGGCTTTGTCTGCCGGTAAGGATGATTATGCAGTCAGCTTGTTCCGCCAGGCGGCAGGTGCGGGAGTGGAGCAGGCGGAGATGTTTTATTGGACGAGTATTGGGAAAGGCAGTGTGGCGGCTCCCCGCCTTGTACGGGAGTTGGCTGTGTATTACAAGGATAGACGGAACTACGATAAGGCATACCTCTTTTATAAGGAGTGGCTGCAATATTATCCGGAGGATGTGTCCGGTCTCGTGTCTTGTGCGGAGATGCAGATGATGCGCGGGGAAGCGAGAGATGCGCTGGAGCTTTATGAAAAGGTGTTGACGCTGGATGCGGATAATCTTCAGGCGAATATATTCTTGGGTAACTATTATTATTTGCAGGCCGAGTTGGAGAAGAAGATATTGGAGGATAATTATAAGAAGATTGCCTCTCCCACACGGATGCAGTATGCCCGTTATCGTAACGGGCTGTCGGATGTGTTTTCCAACGGATACGGCAAGGCTAAGGGGTATCTGCAAAAAGTTCTTCAACTGTTTCCTTCCACCGAAGCGGGAAAGATATTGGAACGGATAAAGAGATTGGAGAAAGAGATGAACGATTAATCGTTCATCTCTTTCTGTTTTTATGTATGATTGCTTATTGGGTGATACGGACAGGCAGTTTCGATATTCCTTTAAAGCTGTACGGGTGGTTGTCCTTTTCTCTGTTTTGGGATATTCAGTAAATGTCCCTAAAAATCAAGATGGCATATGAAGATGATAGAGCATACTCACTTCATATGCCATTTTTATAGTCCTATTCCTGTAATTTCTCACACAATCTTACCCTACAAGACATGACGCTCGGGAAGAAGTCTGAAGACATCTTCTGCCTCTGCCTGTAAAATCATATCATGCCGCTTTCACCGTCCTGTTCCTGATCTTGTCTATCATCAGTACGGCATTTGCCGTATGTATTCCAAAGAAAATCCACAGGATTTCCGTCTTCCTGT
>NZ_KB894143.1 GCF_000374365.1 Bacteroides gallinarum DSM 18171 = JCM 13658 | reverse complement strand
CAAACGGGAACACTGAGTGAAGCCTGCCAAGCTCACTCTCATTAAAACTTTTGCGGTATTTTTCCAGAACATCAAATTCTGTGAAGCCCAAAGTTGGGTGAATTTCGGAAATATTTTGTATCTTAGCCATATCTTAGTCGGGGAATTTCCCCCGTTTTGGCCTTCAAACCTTATTTGCGGGGGAATACCTAAAGATACAAAAAAGCCAGCTAATTCGCAATATTTTGTGTATGAATTAGTTGGCTGATTTTATATTATTTACTGAATGTCCCTAAAAGGATGATATACTGTAACCGCCTTTCCGGAAGCCTTATTCTATCCTCTTGCAACCGGCGGATTGCAGGAATTCATCCAGCAGTTGTTCGTAGTTGCCATGCAGCATGATGTGGTGGTTGCCCAGCGGGTTCCTCAGGAAATATTCCGCCGGGGTATTCATCTTTATACGTGCCTGCGTGCGGCACATGTTGATGTAATTGGTATTTTCGACCAGCGTACCCGTGCTTAGGTAGTACTCGTCCAGGCATTCTCCGCCACACTTCACGACCGTTACGTCACCCGTAGGCAGTATTCCCTGTATGCCGATGCCGCTTTCCGTCTCGAAATGGTTACGGATAATGAACTGCTCCGTTTGTGCAATGCCCACTGTGCAGTGCGCCAGTATGATTTCGTTGGTACGCGCATTAATCATGGACGGGTTAGCCATGAAGGACGGTTTCCCGGTAAGCACCTTAGCGGCGAGCATGGTAAAGACAGACTGCAAATCGCCCTCGCATCCGGCAATGATACCCTCGTCGTTCAACAGGGCAAGAGCCAGGCAGCCGGTAGTGCCCGTCTGTTCTATCAGGCGGAAGCAGCTCAGGGTGATTGCGCTTAAACGGTCTTCGTCCACTATCTTCCGGATAGCGCGGTACAGGCGCATCGCCTTTATCATATCTTCCGGCGACGCTTCCCGGCAGGCAAGCGCCTTGCCGGCAATCAGGGCGCAGGATTCGCCCACCTCATCGTCGGTAATCCGGTTGTAATACTCGTAGATACGTTCCAGCGAGACATCCGTATATTCCACTCCCCAGCGGCGTTTGGCAAGCAGGTAATCCACGTTGCTGGCAATGAGCCAGCCCGACGGAGTGCCTATCACGCCGATACGCATCCCGAAAAGGCTGCGTTGCGCCATGAAGTTGCCGTGTAATACGAAAATACGCTTGATGATTTCGGACAGTTCGCCGTGGAGGATTTCGCTTTTCATTCCGCGGCCGCGCAGCCAGGACGATATTTCGAGGGCGGCAGCCAGCGAGTTCTGCATGCCGTCCGCCAGTATAATGGCGGGGCGGGGGAGCGATTCGAAATGCTGGATAACTAGCCGTTCCACTCCGCCGGTGGCGATGAACAGGATGCTGAAATCATCGGGAGTCAGTTTGGCAATATCTTGATAATCTATGAAATTGACAGTGAAATACTTTTCCAACTCAGTCAATATTAGCTCATGGGAACTGCGAACAGATGCTTGCTTATGTAGTTGTGAAGCAAAAGTTATTAGGTTGATGACCATGGTATTACTTACTCTTTTTATGTTGGTTTATGATAAAACGATTGTGGTTGTCCATTTGTTTACTATCTCAAAGGTACGCGATTCTTTTTAAATGGCATAGTGTTTTTAATATAGATAAGGTTTTTAAAGTTTTTATGTCTTAGCTTCCCTTTAGTATCAAATAAATCGCTACATTTGCGACTTAAATGATAAAATGATATAAAAAACTCATGCCAACAATTTCTATTCGCGGAATGGAGATGCCCGCATCTCCTATCAGAAAGCTGGCTCCTTTGGCAGATGCAGCCAAGCAACGGGGCATTCATGTATTCCACCTCAATATCGGACAACCCGACCTGCCCACGCCGCAGGTTGCAATCGACGCTATTCGCAACGTCGACCGTAAGGTGCTGGAATATAGTCCCAGCGCGGGCTATCGCAGCTATCGTGAGAAGTTGGTGGGGTATTACGATAAATACAATATCAAGCTTACTGCCGACGATATAATCATCACCTCCGGCGGTTCGGAAGCCGTGCTGTTCTCTTTCATGGCATGCCTTAACCCGGGCGACGAGATTATCGTGCCGGAACCGGCATACGCCAACTACATGGCGTTCGCCATATCTGCCGGAGCCAAAATCCGTACGATTGCCACCACCATAGAGGAAGGATTTTCACTGCCCAAGGTAGAGAAGTTCGAGGAGCTGATTAACGACCGTACCCGCGCTATCCTGATTTGTAATCCCAATAACCCTACCGGCTACCTTTATACCCGCCGTGAAATGAACCAGATACGCGACCTCGTGAAGAAGTACGACCTTTTCCTTTTCTCCGACGAGGTGTACCGCGAGTTCATCTATACGGGTTCTCCCTATATCTCCGCCTGCCACCTGGAAGGTATCGAGAACAATGTGGTGCTGATAGACTCCGTTTCCAAGCGCTATTCCGAGTGCGGCATCCGCATCGGTGCGCTGATAACAAAGAACAAGGAGATACGCGACGCCGTTATGAAATTCTGCCAGGCACGCCTAAGCCCCCCGTTGATAGGGCAGATTGCTGCCGAGGCATCCTTGGATGCCGGAGAGGACTACCTGCGCGATACCTACGACGAATATGTAGAACGCCGTAAGTGCCTGATAGACGGGCTGAACCGTATTCCCGGCGTATATTCGCCCATTCCCATGGGAGCCTTCTATACCGTAGCCAAGCTGCCCGTGGACGATTCGGACAAGTTCTGTGCCTGGTGTCTTTCGGACTTCGAGTACGAAGGGCAGACCGTGTTCATGGCTCCGGCTTCCGGCTTCTATACGACCCCGGGTTCCGGCCGCAACGAAGTCCGCATAGCCTACGTGCTGAAGAAGGAAGATTTGACCCGTGCGCTGTTTGTGCTCTCCAAGGCGCTCGAAGCCTATCCGGGGCGTACGGAATGATATAAAGTACAGATATAATTGAAAAAGGAATTATCACTCCCGAAAAGAGGCGTCTCATCGACTTATACTTTATACCTTATATTTAGAAAGAATGTCTTTAGCCCTGTTTCTCGCCCGCCGTATTTACAGCGACGGTGATGCCGGAAAGCAAGTTTCCCGTCCCGCCGTACTGATAGCCACTATCGGTGTCGCTATCGGGCTGGCGGTAATGATTGTTGCCGTGTCGGTGATAATCGGCTTCAAGAGCGAGGTGCGCGACAAGATAATAGGCTTCGGTTCCCATATCCAGATTAGCAACTCGGACGCGGCGCGCTCTTTCGAAACTCGCCCCATAGCTGTAACGGACAGCATGATTGCCGCCCTTGCAAGCAATCCCGGCGTAAAGCACGTGCAGCGCTACTCTACCAAACCGGGCATGATAAAGACGGCCGATGCCTTTCAGGGCATGGTGCTGAAAGGGATAGGGGCCGAATACGACGCTTCTTTTTTCCGCCGCCATTTGATAGAGGGGGAGTTCCCGCAATTCAGCGACTCGGCATCTGCCAACCGTGTCGTCATTTCGAAAGCGATAGCCGACAAGATGAAGCTGAAACTCGGCGATAAGATAGATACCTATTATATACAGGACGATGTGCGCGCCCGCCGCCTGACGGTTGCCGGTATCTACCGGACTAACTTTTCCGAATACGACAACCTGTTCCTACTTACGGATTTATACCTGGTGAACCGCCTGAACAAATGGCATCCCGACCAGGTGAGCGGAGTGGAACTGGAACTGTACGACTATGGCAGGCTCGAAGAAAGCACCTACCGGATAGCCGATGAAACAGGACGGCATCCCGACCCTTACGGTGCGGACTACTGCGTGCGCAATGTGGAGCAGCTCAACCCGCAGATTTTTGCCTGGCTGGATATCCTGGATGTCAATATATGGGTTATCCTTATCCTGATGATTGGAGTAGCCGGCTTTACAATGGTTTCGGGATTGCTGATTATCATCATCGAGCGCACTTCCATGATTGGGGTACTGAAATCCCTGGGCGCCGACAACTTCACGATACGCAAGCTGTTCCTTTGGCTGGCAGTGTTCCTTATCGGGAAAGGTATGCTGTGGGGCAATGTGTTGGGGCTGGCGTTCTATTTTGTCCAGAAGTGGTTCGGAGTGTTCCGCCTCGACCCGGAAACATACTATATGGGTACCGTTCCCGTGTCTTTCAATATCTGGATTTTCCTCTTGTTGAATGCCGGTACATTGCTGGCTTCGGTTATTATGCTGCTGGGACCGTCATACCTTATCACACGGATTCACCCGGCAAATTCCATGCGTTACGAATAAAGGCGGGAGAGTAGCCGGCTTTCCTGTTGCAGTGAAGGCGGAGTATGCTTGCAGGGCAATTGATTTCGCTTTGCGGGGCATATGATTTCGTCTCGTGAGGCGGACGGTTTTGCCTTGCGAGACGGATTTATCCGTCTCACGGGACGGATAATTTCATCCCGTAAGCTGAATATATCCGCTTCACGGGATGAATTATTTTCTTAGGAAATCGCTTTTCTTCCTGAACAGGCAGTAGAGTTTCCAGCGGAGCGACTGCAAGGGTTGGAGCATGTCGAACACAGGCAACGTCCAGTAGTACCTGCGCCGGTCGTCCAAGTCTCCGGCAGTTTTGTTGACGATGATTGCCTGCAATACAAAACGGAGTATCCAGGTAAAGAACGCAATGCCTGCCGCCAGCCAGTGGAAATTCAATATGCCTGTTGCGAGCGTAGCTACCCATGCGGCATAGAACATCAGGCGGGTAGTGGTTTCCAGCCCCGCCAGCCAGCGTTGTGCACCGTGGTAGAGCCGGGCGGTGGAGGCATAACCTATCTTTTCTTCGTGCCAGTCCTTAGTGCGCGATACGGGTTGCATGCGTACAATGGCATTCGCATCGGTTTCTACACGGGTATTTCCGGCAGTGGCTACGTGGTTTACGAACAGGTCGTCGTCGCCGCGTTGAAGGTTGAGATGCGCAGAGAATCCCTTCTCGCGGTAGAACAGCTCCTTACGGTAGGCGAGGTTGCGCCCGATGCCCATATAAGGGCTGCCGGCAAGTGCGAAGCCGAGGTAGCGCATGGAGGTGAAAAGGTTGTCGAACGCCACACGCTTGTGCAGCCAGCCCTTGCCGCGCTCATAGCCGCTGTATCCCAGTACGACCTGCGTGTGCGGAGTGAAATTGCGTGCCAGCAGGCGTAGCCATTGGTTGCTCTGCGGCCGGCAATTTGCCTCGGTAAAGACGAGCCAGTCGTATTTGCTCGCCTTGATACCGAGGGTCACGGCAAGTTTTTTCCGGCTGATGTAGCGGGACGAGTCGGGGACGAAGCTGTGGTAGAGGTGCGGGTATTTGTCTTCCAACACAGTCAGGTAGTCTTCGCTTTCGTCCGTATCGCCGTCGTTGATAACGATGACTTCGAACTGCGGGTAGTCCTGCTCTAAAACTGCGGTCAGGTTGCGGCGCAGGTTCTCGGACTCCTCGCGGGCGCAGATGATAACCGATACGGGGGGCAACTCCTGGGAAAAGTGTACATTGTTCCGTTTCACGGCGCGGCTGCGCAGGTGGATACGGTTGTACAGGCAAAAGTAGTAAAGGGCTTGGATGATGAGGAGAGTTCCCGTTGCTGCAAGTAATATCTTCTCGGTGGTATCGAATGTAAATGCTTCCATGGGGCGTATGACGTTTATGGGGTGCAAATTTACAAAATTAACCACAGATTATGCGGATTGGCACAGAGTTTTTCAACACAGAGGAGACGGAGGTTCACGGAGGACACAGAGGTTTTACTGCTTTGATTGCAAATGATAATCAGTCTGTGCCGATTCCGCGCAGTCTGTGGTGAGTTCCGGTACAACCTCGAATCCCGTTCCGGGGAAGTGTTTGGAAAGATAGTTCCGTATGTATTGCATCGTGTCGTTTTGTATGGTCTTGTCCTCTACTGTGGGATAAAGGTTATATAGTACGGTGTGGAGCACGATGCCGCGATGCCTGATAGCTTCGAAGCTCAGCAGGGTGTGGTTGATGCTGCCCAGTTTGCCGGATGTCACGAAGATAAGGGGGTAACGTTTCTCGGCGATGTAGTCGATTGTAAGGTAGTTTTCCGTAAGGGGGACCATTAGGCCGCCGGCTCCTTCCACGAATACGGTGTCGTAACGGCGGGCGAGTTCACGGGTGGCACGCTCTATCTTGTCGAAGTCGATAGGACGGTGGTCGATGCGTGCCGCAAGGTGGGGAGAACAGGGGTAGGAGAAGATTTCGGGCATGGTGAGTCCTTCCTTGTCCTCGGGCAGGTAGCCCGTGCCCATGATACGGCGGTGCAGGTCGATGTCCTCGGAATGTCCGGTGTTTCCCGTCTGGATGAACTTTTGGGTAATGACGCGCTTGCCGTTTTGGGATAGCTGCTTGGCATACCAGGCGGTACAGTAGCTTTTTCCGGCGTCGGTGTCGATGCCGCTGACGAAGTAGATGTTCGGTTTCATAACTCTTTTATTATCGTTTATGGTTTATGCTTCGGGTTTGTTCTTTAGTTTTATGCTTGCTCGTGCGTTGTTTTAAGCTTTGCGCTTTATGCTTTACTCTTTGTATTTATGCTTTGTGCTTTTATGCTTCATGTTCCGTATTTAAGCCTTATACTTTCATGTTTCGTATTTTATACCTTGTACTTCCATGTTCCGTATTTATGCCTTATACTTTCATGCTTCATATTCCGTATTTTATACCTTACGTTCTGCTCTTTCCGTTTCTCTCCGGTTCCTCGCTATGATATAGACCGGATGATAGGTTAGGGAGACGCTGAGGTCGGCATTGCCGCACAGCCGGATATACTCGTTGTAGAAATTTTGCAGGCGTCCGCGGGTCCATACTTTCTTTTCCGTGCCGGTAACTCCGGTTTGCTTGAGGTGTTGCAGCACTTCGAGCGGGGTGTGGAAAGGCAGGGAAACGATTTCTTCTTCGGTATAGAGAATTTCGAAATGGGGTGTAAGCATGGCTTTCAGGCTTTCGAGGGAGAGGTAGTCCAGTCCGTTCCCTGTCAAGGTATGTATCTCATGCATATTCTTTTTGCCGAAGGTGCTGAATGCAAGGATGCCTCCGTTCGGAAGGAAACGGTGGCAACGGGCGAAGAAACGTTCCGTGTCGGCAAACCATTGCAGGGTGGAGCAGGAAGTTATCAGGTCTGTCCCCGGCGGAAAGTCGAGGGTTTCTGCATCGCAGGGCAGGAAGCTTACACGGCATTCGCCGCCCTGGTTGCATAAGTCCTTTATACATTCTTCCATTTCGGGGCATAGGTCGTTGAGCAGCAAGGTGTCCGGTTGCAGGGCGTGCAGCAGCAAGCGGGAGTAGCTGCCTGTTCCGCATCCGAATTCGGTGATGTGGCGGAAAAGGCGGGTACTGCCGGAGGTATGGTGTGCGGCGGGTGTATGGGTATGCTCCATTAGCAGGCGCAACATCTTTTCCGCTACCTGCTGCTGTACACGGGCTTCACACCCATACGTGTTCCGTGCATGGGCAAAACGTCTTGCTACAAGGGTTTTATCAATGGATTGAATGGCTTTGCAAGTCATCTTCTCTGTCGTTTCATTCAACACTTATCTTTCTGAGGTGGTGCAGGAAGTCGTCGATAGGCATCTCCCACATATCTTGCAGCAAGAAGCGGAACATGGCTTCGTCATAGTGTGCACTGTCTGTTACGGTTACGATGCCGCATGCGGGGCTTTCGTTGTTGAGTTTCATGTTCTCGGGAGGGAATATCCGGTCGTTGTTGCCGATAAAGGCATAATCGTACTCGTATCTGTACTTATCGTGGTATTCGCTGTATTTCTCATCGAGGGCTTCATCGTCCATGTCCTCACTTTCCGTATCGCCGTGCATTTCGAAGTATTGTTCTTTGATAAGCCGCAGTTCTTCTTTTATTTCGTCGAAATTACGCCGAGGAGTTATTTCCATGAATGCTTTGTAGGCATGGCTGTCCTTGCACATGCGGCGCATGAACTTCTGGAGCGAGGCGGGGGTGAGCCCGTCGAGGGTAGCCCGGTAGGTTTGCGGGGGAATACCTTCCAAATGGTCGATAGGAGAGGTGCTTCCATTGAAAGAGATGCCGATTACCTTGTCCTGGGGCGCATCGTTGAGTATGAGCGAGCCTACCCATACTCCCATAGACCAGGCTACCGCATTTACTTGGCGGTAACGGTCGAAAACGGACATGTCGAAATCGAGCGTACGGTAGTCGTAGCAAATCATGTAGTCCATGCCTTTGGGACGGTATTGTTTGAAAAGCGTTTCATCCGCTGCCCAGCCGGCAAACAACAGGAGCAATTTAGGGTGATTCTCGTGTATGATATAAACTTGTTTCATTGTTTCTTTTTGATTATTAAGTTATTATTAGGTTGTGAGTTGTTGCTCGGTTATATAGTTATTCAGTTATTATTCAGCTATATTATTATTCAGTCATTGATATATTATTCATTAGGTTATTACTCAGCCGTAAGCTATTATTCAGTCATTGATGTATTGTTTAGTTATTAGGTTGTTACTTGGTTATTCAGTTATTATTCAGCTACGTTATTGTTCGGTCATTGATATATTATTCATTAGGTTATTACTCAACTTAAGCTATTATTCGCTTGATTATTTTATAATTTGTTGCCCAGTTCCTCTATCTCTTCTTTTCTTATTTCCGCTGTCAGTGAGAAGCGGATGCGCGAGGTTCCTTCGGGTACTGTCGGCGGGCGTACGGGTAGGGCATAAAAACCGTGCCGTTGCAGGGCTTCTGCGTGTAGAACGGCATCCGCACTCGCTCCGACTATCATCGGGACGATATGGCTGGTGCTGGGGCATGCGTATCCCTTTGCCAGCAGGATTTCGCGAAGTGTCCGGCTGATATGCGTCAGGTGTTCGCGCCGTTCTTGCATGTCTGCCAGCCTGCGTACGACGAACAGTGTCCATGCTATGTTTACGGGTGGCAGGCCGGTGGTGAAGATGAGGGTACGCATACGGTTTACGAGGTATTCCCGTATCACCCGTTTGCATACGATGTAGGCGCCTACGGAGGCAGCCGCTTTGCCGAATGTGCCTACGAGGAAGTCGATGTCACGGATACAGCCGAGTTCTTCGGCACAGCCGAGCCCGTGCCTGCCGCGTACACCGAAAGCGTGGGCTTCGTCTACGTAGAGCAGGACATTGCCGTACCGGTGCTTAAGGGCTGCCAATGCTTGTAAATCGGCCTGGTCGCCGTCCATGCTGAAAATGCTTTCGGTAACGATAATGATTTGGCGGTAGGCGGCGTGGTGCTCTTTCAACAACCGTTCCAGTTGCGCCAGGTCGTTGTGGCGATAGCGGATACACTTGGCTGCCGAAAGGCGGATGCCGTCAATCAGGCTGGCGTGAACGAGTTTGTCGGCAAGTATCAGCGTGTGCGTATCGCTTACGGCGGGCAGGATACCCGTATTGGCGTGATACCCGCTGTTGAAAATCAGTGCGGCTTCCGTACCGAAAAGGTGCGACAGCTCGGTTTCCAGTTCTTCGTAAACGGTGAAGTTACCCGTCAGCAACCGGGAAGACGAGGAGGTGGGCAGGAATGTGTCGGGTGTAAGTGTGCGGAGAAATTCTTCGCGCAGCTTCCGGTCGGATGCCAGCCCCAGATAGTCGTTGGACGAGAGGTTCAGCATACGCCTGCCGTTTACGGTGACGTCCCGTCCGCTGTGTGTCATCTCCGGCAGACGGCGCAGGTTGCTGTGGGCTTCGAGGAGTTGCAGCTCTTGCTGCATTCGGGATATGGTACTCATTGGTTATGCTTGTTTGATAATTTGAATTAGTCAAGACTTAATCTGATAATAAACCAATTGTCAGAGCAGGTCTTGACTATTACAGATAATTACGGAGAAGTTTGCTAACCTCTCATTTCTTTTATAACCTTAATACATTGCTCTTTTATAACATGTCATTCCTTTTATAACTTTGCTATACTGCTTCTTTTACAGTCTTGACATGTTATCTCTTTAACTTTAGTCTTTCATTTCTTTTACAATCTTAATCAGCCCCTTCGTCAGCTTGCCGAGCTGTTCCGGTTCGATGATAAAGGGCGGCATCAGATAGACTAACCTGCCGAACGGACGCACCCAGATACCCTCCTCGACGAAGCGGCGCTGCATCCACGCCATATTCACCGGCTTTTTGGTTTCAATGACCCCGATAGCACCTAATACCCGTACATCGGCTACTTGCGGCAGTTGCCGTGCAGGTTCCAGTTCTTGCCGCAACTGTGCTTCGATGCGGGTAACCTTCTCCTGCCAGTTGTATTCGGGAGATGTGAGCAAGCGCACCGATGCGCAGGCTACGGCGCATGCCAGGGGATTTCCCATGAAAGTCGGACCGTGCATAAACGCACCCGGGGCATGGTTGGAGATAGTGTCTGCCACTTCGTTGGTAGCCAGTACGGCGGAAAGAGTCATATAGCCTCCGGTCAGAGCCTTACCTATGCACATGATGTCCGGCTCTGTTCCGGCATGTTCCCAGGCAAAAAGCTTTCCGGTACGCCCGAATCCGGTCGCTATCTCGTCGAAGATAAGCAGCAGGCGGTGTTCCCGGCATAGCTTTGCCGCTTCGCGCAGGTACTGCGGGTGGTAAAACCACATACCGCCCGCACCTTGTACTACGGGTTCCAATATCAGGGCGGCCAGTTCGCCGGCATACCGTTCTATGGTTTCTTTCAGGGGGAGAATATCCTCCGGGTTCCACTCTCCGCCGAAACGAGAGCGGGGTTGCGGAACGAAGTACCGTACGGGTAGTGCCGAGCCGAAGAGGGAGTGCATTCCCGTTACCGGGTCGCACACGGACATAGCGTTCCATGTATCTCCGTGATAACCGCTCCGTATGGTAACGAAGTTGTTCTTCTTCGCCTGGTTTTTGGCATACCAGTATTGTACGGCCATTTTCAGCGCCACTTCTACGGCTACCGAGCCGGAGTCCGCATAGAATATCTTCTGCATGGAAGGCGGCACTAACGGCAGCAACAATTGCCCCAGTTCGATAGCCGGAGCGTGCGTCAGCCCACCGAACATGACGTGCGACATTTTGCCGAGCTGCTCCGTCGCCGCCCGGTTCAGCACCGGATGATTGTAGCCGTGTACGGCACACCACCAGGACGACATTCCCTCTATCAACGTCTGCCCGCTTTCCAGCGTGACGGTTGCCCCGTCCGCCCGCTTCACCTTATATACAGGCAGCGGGTCGGTGGTCGATGTGTACGGATGCCATAGGTGCTCGCGGTCGAACTGCGAGTCGCAGAACTCATACCCTGCCTCCTCTATCAGCTTCTTGTCGTCGGAAACTTTGGAGCCGAGCGTTGTCAGCAAGTCGCCGACGATAGCCGAATTGATACCTATATAAAGCGATTTCCTCACCGCTTCCTTGCTCAACTGCGAGCGTCCGCCGGCAAAGCGGAGGCAGGCGGTGGGGTTGATGAAGCGGAAAAGGGCGATTGTTACCAGCACCTCTTCCTCCGTGAGCGGCTGCCGGTTCTCCAGCGGAGTGCCCGGAATGGGGCTGAGCAGGTTGATAGGAATGGATTGCACTCCCAGCTCTTTCAGGGTAAAGGCGAATTCAATACGTTGTTCCAGTGTTTCGCCCATACCGATGATGCCGCCGCTGCAAATATCCATGCCTGCATTGCGTGCGGCTTGTAGGGTACGCAGCTTGTCTTCTTGCGTGTGCGTGCTGCACAGGGTGGGGAAGAAAGAAGGGGCTGTTTCCAGGTTGCAATGATAACGTGTGATGCCGGCATCGTGCAGGGCATGCAGTTCTTTTTCGTTCAATAATCCTAAGGAAGCACACAGTTGTATGGACGAGTGGCGGCGTATGTAGCGTGCCGTGTCGCAAAGCTGTTCCATTTGTCGGGAAGAAGGTTTTCGGCCGCTGGCGACGAGGGAGAAGCGGTTGATATCTTGTCGCTCATTGTATTGCGCCTGTTTGAGGCATTCTTCTGCAGGGAGCAGGTCGTAGATGTCGGCCTTCGTGTGGTAGTGGGCGGATTGTGCGCACCATTTGCAGTTTTCGGGGCATCGTCCCGACTTGGCATTGATGATAGAGCACATATCGAACTCGCGCTGTGCGCATTGTACGGTAATCTCGTGTGCAGCGGCATAGAGCGCTTCACGGTCGGCGGTATTCGCCAGCCAGGCGGCTTGGTCGGGCGATATGTCCATGCCTGCCAGTACCTGGGCTTTCAGTTTGTCGATAGTCATAATATGGATAAGATAGGGGATAGTCCGTACCGTATTCTGTTTCCGCAACGCACAGTCGGCTACGTTCTTGCGCAGACAGCCTATCGTGACGCACCTGCCTATACTGGCAAATGCGGCATAAGCTTTCCGGCTCCAACGGCGGAAGCGTATCGTCTGTCTGTAAGATTGTCTTTGTTTCACGGTTCCGGTATCTCGTTATAGATTCTTTTAACGGCTACAAATGTAGGAAATAAAAATGAAATAGGTTTTTATATCATTGAAAATAGTTGGCGGGGCGTTCGACCGGACGAGCCGGAGGGATTTGCCCGCTGCGGTGCCGGCGGCGGGGATATGGCGGATAAGCTGGAAGAAGGAATAAATATAAAAAGGATTTCCATAGGAAAGCCGGTATTTCTTTTCTACTTTTACGGACGGATTGAAGATATTCTTTCTTCCGCACCATATTTATTTATCATTCCTCTTAAAGGCTGGGGGATTAATACTGTGAAACTATGAAAACAAAAAAAATCTCGCGTGCCGCCGGAATTACCCTTCTCGCTATTTGTCTTGGATATATCGGATATTATACTGTAAACCACTTCATGATGCAGGCTTTGCTGCAAAGAGAAAACTATAATCCGCTGGATGTGGACGAAGAGTCTTGTGCCGAATTGATAAAAGTGGATAATTGCCTGAATGCCTTTTTCCATGATTTCTCCTATAAAAAGTCCCTTGATGAATATTTGTGGGGTTCGTATGTGCCGGATGCGGAGCCGGAAGGTATCCGGATGATTAAGTACTATGCATATTATGCCGGATATTACGAAAGCAAGTCGCATTATGATTTCTATATCCCCAATCCGCAAATAACTTATGAGGAAGCGAAGGAATGGGCTGATGCGATTGCCCTTCATAAGAAATGGTACGCGGATTTAAGGCGGTGTCTGGAATATTATCTCTATGGCAAGTGCCAATCGAAACTCGTACACCAAAACATAATGCTGTCTTCCTCTACGAATGCCGGTATCTTGGACGAACAACAGTATGTGCAGCAGGCAAAAGAGCAAATCTCCGTATATTTCGACGGTTTGTATGCCCCGGCGGTCGATGAGGCGGAGTTGCTCGATGACGAACGGAAAGAGTATGAAGTGTGGAACTTGTATAAGGTTACCGATACGGAAGGAGAGGCTCCCACCAAGATTGTAGTGCTGTATGATGACAACGGCAAGAGAAACGGAATACGTCTGTTCCATTCCCGCTGAAAAGGGAGGTTAGCCGGAACAAGCCTGGGATTTTGGTAAGTTAACAGAGTAGGTGGGAAGATGTTAACTATTGATTATTGATGAAGTTAACTTACTTCGTACAGTAAGTTAACTTGTAGGAATACATGTTGTTAACTTACTATGCGCAGTAAGTTGCCTGTAAAGATGCGTGTCGTTGACTTTCTGCCCGCGGTAAGTTATGTATAAGGACGCATGCCGTTGTTGAACTTCCCGCCCGTAGTCCCGGTAACAGCGAGAATGAGCATGCGTCAAATTCCCGGATTATAATTATAGCTTACGGCTTTCTTGGCTTTCAGTGATGCTTGTACATCGATTAGCCGTTGGTTTCTGCTGCCCCTGAAGTAGAGGGCTTCATCGCGCAGCTCCTTCTTGAATTTACCGTCCACCAGTACATCGATGTATTCCAGCAGCTTTGCCTGGCGGGGATTGCGCAGCAGGGCTTCGAAGGTATATCCGGTATAGCACCAGATGTTTTTCCGGCTTTGCCTCTTGATAGCGTGCGCCAGCTCGGTGAAACCTTCCGGCTGGAACATCGGGTCGCCCCCGCTGAACGTTACGTCTGCAAAGTTGTCGGCAAGTACCTTTTGCAGAATTTCTTCGGTAGTCATCCAGCGTCCGCGGTTGATGTCCCACGATTCCGGATTATGGCAGCCCGGACATCCGTTGGGACATCCGGCTGCATAAATGGCGGTACGGAAACCGGGACCGTCTACCGTAGTATCTTCTAATATGTCGAGAATGGAAAGCACTTTTAAAATCGAAAAATTAATAGTCGGATACAATATTACGGTTATGATGCCGTATGGTAACTCCTCACGTTATTGGTGGATAACGCGGTCGTTCAGTTCGGCAAGCTTGGCCTTGTTCCAACGGTCGGTAGTACCTACCAGGTAGCCGGTGATACGCTGCAACTTGTCGATGTGGGTACTACCGCATTTCGGGCAGGCTTCCAGGTCGGCGGCAGAGTTCTCGTATCCGCACTCCAGGCAACGGTTGCGGTTATGATTTACCGAGCCGTAACCGATATTGTACTTGTCCATCATATCCACTACGCGCATAATCACTTCGGGGTTGTGGGTGGCATCGCCGTCGATTTCTACGTAGAATATATGTCCTCCGCGGGTCAAATCGTGGTAAGGAGCCTCTATCTCCGCCTTATGGCGGGCACTGCACTTGTAGTACACCGGTACATGGTTGGAGTTGGTGTAGTAGTCGCGGTCTGTAATGCCCGGCAAGCTGCCGAACTTTTTGCGGTCTATACGTGTGAATTTGCCCGACAAACCCTCGGCAGGCGTAGCCAATACACTGTAATTATGCTGGTATTGGTCGGAGAACTGGTTGGCACGGTCGCGCATGTAGGTCACGATTCTTAATCCCAACTCCTGGGCTTCTTCCGACTCTCCGTGATGCTTGCCCACAAGTGCCACCAGGCACTCCGCCAGCCCGATGAAACCGATACCCAGCGTACCCTGGTTGATAACGGAAGAAATGTCGTCATTGGGTTTGAGCTTGTCGCTGCCTATCCACAGGGCAGACATCAGCAAAGGGAATTGCTTGGCGAATGCCGTTTTCTGAAATTCCATGCGTTCGTGCAACTGGCGTGCGGTTACCTCGAGCATGGCATCCAGCTTGGCGAAGAAGCAGGCGATGCGCTGCTCCTTATCCGCTATACCCATGCACTCTATGGCGAGACGGACGATGTTGATTGTAGAGAAAGAAATGTTTCCCCGCCCGATAGAGGTTTTCGGTCCGAAACGGTTCTCGAACACACGCGTACGGCATCCCATGGTGGCTACTTCGTGCTCGTAGCGTTTCGGGTCGTCGGCTTTCCAGTCGTCGCTCCGGTTGAAGGTGGCATCCAGGTTCAGGAAGTTCGGGAAGAAACGGCGTGCGGTTACCTTGCAGGCAAGTTGGTAAAGGTCGTAGTTACGGTCTTCCGGCAGATAGCTTACGCCGCGCTTCTTCTTCCATATCTGAATGGGGAAGATAGCCGTCTCGCCGTTTCCCACTCCCTGGTAAGTGCTTTTCAGCAGTTCGCGGATAATACAGCGCCCCTCGGCAGAGGTGTCCGTACCGTAGTTGATAGAGCTGAACACTACCTGGTTTCCGCCGCGCGAGTGTATCGTATTCATATTATGTATGAACGCTTCCATGGATTGGTGCACGCGTGCCACGGTTTTGTTTACCGCATGTTGTACGATGCGTCGGTCGTCGGTCAGCCCGTCCAAAGGCTGTTGCAGGTAATCTGCCAGCTCCTTTTGGTAAAGGTGCGAGTAATCCTTGCCGTTCAGTTCCTCCAGGTTTTTTATTTCCTCGATATAGCTGTTGCGCACATAGGGAGCAAGGTAGAAATCGAATGCGGGAATGGCCTGTCCGCCATGCATCTCGTTCTGGGCGGTTTCCAGTGAGATACAACCTAGGATGCTGGCAGTTTCGATGCGTTTTGCAGGGCGCGATTCTCCGTGTCCGGCAGAGAAGCCGTACGTCAGGATACGGTCTAACGGGTGCTGCACACAAGTCAGGCTCTTGGTAGGATAATAATCCTTGTCGTGGATGTGCAGGTAGTTATGGTTGACGGCATCCAGCACTTCTTCGCTCAGAAGATAATCGTCTACGAAAGGCTTGGTGGTTTCGCTGGCGAATTTCATCATCATACCCGCCGGCGTATCGGCGTTCATATTGGCATTCTCGCGGGTGATGTCGTTGGATTTGATATTGATAATTTCCAGGAACATATCGCGCGTCTTGGCTTTACGGGCGATACTGCGCTGATTACGGTAAGCGATGTACTTTTGGGCTACATCTTTGCGGCTACTTTTCATCAGCTCCATTTCCACTAAATCCTGAATCGCCTCCACCGTCATCTGGGCGTCGCCCTTGAAAGATATGTGGTCGGTGATTTGACGTATCAACTGCATATCCTCTCCCTTGTCCGTATGGAGCATGGCTTTGCGGATAGCGGTTGCTATTTTTTCTTCATTGAAACCTACGATGCGTCCGTCACGCTTGAGTACCGTTTGTATCATATCGATTATATTTTTAGAATTTTATAATAGGGCTTAATTGCGAAACAAAGGTATGATACTTATCCTTATGTTTTCCATTTTGGAAAACTTTTGTTGAATTAAAAATGGTTAATCAGTTGATAATCAAATATGATTATTGGGGAAATGGGAAACTTTGTAATTTGTGTGGTTTTCACAGTTGTACATTATTGATAATTATATATTATGTTATGTGTCGCTCTATTTTGAAACAGACAATAAAAAAGAGGCATTTTATTTGCCGGTTATCAAATACTTTGGCTATATTTGCAGCGAATCGGTTTGCCTGTGGTTTTCATCACCGGCGATTAAAAGGGAATCGGGTGCAAATCCCGGACAGTCCCGCTGCTGTAAGGTTTCACGTCAAACATTTCAACGTACACCCTCTGCCACTGATTATTTTCCGTTATATAAGGAAAAGGTTGGGAAGGCGGTTTGAAATGGAAACCGAGTCAGAATACCTGCCATTCATTGTTTTTCTTTGCTACTCGTGGGATAGGGCAAAGCGCAATTACTAATTATCAAAAAAGAGTGAACATGGGAAAAGTATTTCCACCCTTTAAAATTGATATTGCGGGGGCATTGTGCGTGCCTTCCGCATTACGGGATGCGAGGAGCCGGTATCGCGACGGGCAGATTAGCTTACAGACATTGCGTGCCGTTGAAGATGCGGAAATCCGTAACCTTACAGAACGCCTGAAGTCGGCAGGTATGAAGGTTGCAACGGACGGCGGTTTCCGGAGTTACGATTTTCTGGAAGGCTGGGAGGGAATCCGCCGCAAAACAAACACGGCTCTTTCGTCCGGCGGGGAATTGGAGGTAACGGGTAGAATCGGTTTGCTTCATCATCCCATTATCGATGATTTTGTTTTTCTGGTGGAAAATTCTACGGAAGAAGTGCTACCTAAGCAGCATATGCCTTCGCCGGGCAAATTGCTGATGAGAATTCTCCGCGAAACGGAATCCAGATGCTTGAAGTCGGTTTATCCGGACTTGAATGTACTGTTGGACGATTTGGCGACAGCTTATAAGAAACTGCTGGAAGGCTTGTACGGGGCGGGTTGCCGCTATGTACAGTTCGAAGGGGTGAAAGCTATGCTGACCGATGAGGCTGCCCGGCTCAACAACCGGGTATTGCGTGAGCGTCCCGAAGGCTTGTTCGTGGCTTTTCATGCTGCGACCGACATGTTGGTGCGGTTGCAGGGAGCGGATGCATATTTCCTGAATTACGATTGTGGAATCTGCGACCGTAGCCGCTTGCTGTGGTTCGTTCGCGAGCGGGAAGCCGTATTCGGTTTCGTGCTTTCGTATTATCCAGACGAGGACGAGTTGGATGAATTGCAGGCAAAAATAGAAGAAGTCCTGAATTATATACCCGCAAAGCGCCTGACGCTCTGCCTGCCGGATGCAGCCGGTATGCTCGGTTCCTCGGATGCGGACGAAACGAGGCAGTGGAAAGCGGTGGAGCTGGCAAAAGATATGGCAGACCGCGTGTTCCCCGTCTGAGCACACACTTCACTGTATCGGGGCATGCGCCCCGTTGTGCCTGTGTACATATGCCGTTGCATCCGGGTATGTACGTTGCAGTATCCGGCTATGCACGTTACAGTATCCGGGCACGTATGTTGCGAGTGTCAATCTGCGTGGTTGCAAAACAAGGGAGCAAAATCTGATTTTGGAGAAAATGAACTTTAATCTGAAATCAGCCCTCCCCTTTATCGGCAATAGAAAAAGCCGTATCATTACTTTTTGAGTAAATGAGTGCACCCCAAAAGTTTTGTGTCTAACTTTTGGGGTGCATTTCACTTCATTTTGAGTAATGATACGGCTCTTTTGTTCGTTTGCCAGTTACTATCTGTAACTTTCCAGGGCGTTCGTCTTAGTTTTGACGCACCTCTCCATTTGTTTCTTTATCCTATTGCCGGCTTTCTTTTCTTATTTAAGAACTTCCGCCAGCTTGTCCTGCAACTCGTCGCCGTGCAGACCGCGTGCGATGATAATCCCGTCGCCGTCAATCAGTACAGTGTGAGGGATGCTACTTACAGCATACAGCTTGGCGCCCTCGCAGTTCCAGTATTTCAGGTCGGACATTTGCGGCCAGGTGATATTCAGTTTTTCGATAGCCTCTTTCCATGAATCGCCGTTCTGGTCTAAAGAAACGCCTACAATCTCGAAATTCTTATTCTTGTACTTGGCATATGCTTCTACCAGGTTAGGCATTTCGCGGCGGCAGGGTCCGCACCAGCTTGCCCAGAAATCAACGAGTACCGTTTTGCCCTTGCCCACATAGTCGGACAGTTTTACGGTCTTGCCTTCCGGGGTCTGCATTTCGAAATCCGTAAACTTCTGGCCTACGGCGGTAGCTTTCATTTTCTCTACGTTTTCCTTGATACGGATAATGGTGGCATCGCTGCTGTATAACGCAGGTATTTGCGGCATCAGCGGGTCGAGCTCTTTCACATCCAGGTAATAGTAGTAGCTTTTCAGCAGATGTACGCCTACTGCATTGGTTATGTTCTTTTCGATGCTGCTTTTGGCTACCTCTATCATTTTGTTTTCCAGGGCATTCATTTCCTTGCTTTTCGCCTCGCGCTGCTCGTCGGTCAGGGAGGCATCTGCCATGGAGGAGTAGATGTTCTCCATTTGGCTGTCCAGGTCGTTGAACTGCACCCTGATAGCCTGGTAAATGTCATTGTTTGCAGTACCGGTGGCAGAACTGTTTTTTCCGTTGAGCTTGATATCGATTTTTCCGTTTTCGAGGAAGAAGTCCATTATCATACCTTCCGTTCCGGCAGGATGATAAGTAATGTAGCGGTTGGCGGTGGTGTCTTGCGTACCTTTAAAGGTGAAAGTGCCGTTGGCAATGACTGCGGAGTCGAGTTTTACCAGTTGGCGGCTTTCTACGGTTTGCAGGTAAACAGTGTCGCCGTCGGTTGCGCCTTCTATTGTTCCGGTTACGGTGTAACCCTTGTTTTCGCTGTTACAGGCTGCAAATACGGCGGCAACAGCGAGCAGGTAAGTTAATTTCTTCATTGTTTCTTTTCATTAAATAAATATTTGTAGCCACAAATATACGAATAAAAAATCCCCACCGGCATAACCGGTGAGGATTTTATGTTTTTTGTCCCTTTTTTACAAGGGGAGACTGTGCTTTTTATTCAGCGGCAGCTTCTGCTGCGGGAGCCTCTTCAGCCGGAGCTTCCGTTGCTTCTGCTTCTGCAGGTGCTTCGGCAGCAGCCTTAGCAGCTTCTTCGGCAGCCTTCTTTTCGGCCAGTGCCTTAGCCTTTGCCTCGTTTACTTTCTTTTCAGCTTCCATGCGTGCCTTGGCTTCGGCTTTCTTGGCTTCTTCCTCTTTAGTTTTCAGGGCAGCCAAACCGCTTTGTTTGTTGTTTTTCCAAGCTTCGAACTTAGCCTCTGCTTCCGCTTCGCCGAATGCGCCTTTTGCTACACCGCCCAGGAGGTGTTTCTTCATGTAAACGCCTTCGCGGGAAAGGATGTTGCGAACGGTGTCGGTAGGTTGTGCGCCTTTCAGTACCCAGTCCAGTGCGCGGTCGAATTTCAAATCTACTGTGGCAGGATTGGTGTTGGGGTTGTAAGTACCAATCTTCTCAATAAATTTACCATCACGTGGTGCTCTTACGTCTGCAATTACGATAGAGTAGAAAGCGTAGCTCTTACGTCCATGTCTTTGCAATCTGATTTTTGTTGCCATTTAATTAAATGTTTTTTTAGTTAATGATTTGAATTATGCTGCTAACTCGTAGTAGCGGGTGCAAAGATAGGAAAGATTTATGATTTATGATTTATGATTTATGATTTATTTGCGGGTAGAGGGCAATAATCTGATAAATCAGGGGGCTATCCTATGATTTGCGCCCTATAAATCATAAACCGGAACTCATCACTTACGCCCCAGCTCATAGCTCATAAATCATCACTCTTTTCACGAGTATTTTCTCGGATACCTTATTAATATGGCAAGTATGGCGCAGGCTCCCATGCAAAATGGATAGTACAAACTGCCTATGATACTGAGCGGCGAGATGTCTGCCAACCCCGCGGCTATCAGCATTTGCGCGCCGTAGGGGATGATGCCCTGGATGAGACAGGAAAACGTATCCAGTATGCTTGCCGTTTTCCGGCGGTCGAGGTGGAACCGTTTGGCTATGTCTTTGGCGATAGGGCCGGTGGTGATGATAGCAATCGTGTTGTTGGCGGTGCAGAGATTGGCAACGCTCACCAGCGCGGCTATGCTGAGTTCCGCACCCCGCTTGCCCGTAACATGCCGTGTAAGGCGGGAAATGATGAAGTCGATACCTCCGTTGTAGCGGATTGTCTCCAACATTCCGCCTGCCAGCAGGGTGATGATGATAAGCTCGCCCATGCCGGTGATACCCGTTCCCATGGCGCCGAACCAGTCGAAAAATCCCGTTCCGGTAAAAAGTCCGATGATACCGGTCGAGAAGATGCCGAGCAGCAGTACCGGCATTACATTCATTCCGGCTATTGCCGTACCCAGTACGATGAGGTAGGGAATGACTTTTAGCCACTCCACCTCCTGTATCTGCGGAGTGGCGGACAAAGAAAACCCCTGGAATATGTAGATGCCCAGTACGATTAACGCCGCCGGTACTACAATCATAAAATTCACTTTGAACTTATCTCTCATTACGCAGTCCTGTGTCTTTGTAGACGCAATCGTGGTGTCCGATATGAACGAGAGGTTGTCTCCGAAAAACGAACCGCCCACCACGACGCCCACCATATAAGGCAGGTCGATACCGGTTTTCTCCGCCAACCCTACGGCTACTGGAGTCAGCGCTACGATTGTCCCTACGCTTGTACCGATAGATAATGAGATAAAGCAGGCGGCGATGAAAATACCTGCCAGCAGCAGGTTGTCCGGGAGTATGTGCAGGGTCAGGTTTACCGTGGCGTCGATAGCCCCCATTTGCTTGGCACTTTGTGCAAAAGCCCCGGCAAGGACAAATATCCATATCATCAGCAATATGTTCTTGTTGCCTGCCCCGACGGAGAATTGATAGATACGCTGCTCCAGCTTTAGCCCCCGCGTAATGGCAATGGCGTAGCATGACGATAGCAGGAATGCCACCGTAATCGGCACTTTGTAGAAATCGTTTACGAGCAGTGAGGTAATGAGGTATAAGCAAAGAAATACGACCAACGGGCTCAGCGACCACCAGCCGCCCTTTTTGAGGGAAGAAGTATTTATTTCTGCGGACATATTTTCTGTTAATGGGTTACATGAACTAATAGTTAGGGAACTGATAAGCTTCAAAAACTAACAAACTATAAAAACTAACGAATTACAGGAACTTCCTGGTTATGTAAACCGATAGTTGCAAGAACCAATAGGTTATATGAACCGATAGTTACACAAACTAATAAGTTATAAAAGCGATATTCCTGATAATTCCTTGCAAAGATACTAAAATGAAAGCAAATCACAACCCGATAAGGCTGCGTTTCGCGGGTTCCTCGACTGTTTCTAATGGTTCAAAGATAGGGAAAAGCACACATAAAAGTTCAAGGAAACCCTTACCTTTATAGAGTAGGGGTGTTTTCGCTCGTCCGCCGATGATGAAGGTAAGGAGTGTGTCAAAGCTCGATTTTTGAAAAGATGAACTTTTAACTTGAAATTCGAGCACTCTAAAAGACTAAAGAAAGGGTCGTATCATTACTCAAAACGGAGCTTGATACGACCCTTTCGGGTATTATAGTTACAATCTGTAACCTAAAGAGTAGTCATTTTTGTTTTGACACACCGCCTTATTTAGCACTGTCCATAATTTTGTGTAAATGAAAACGGGATTCAGTTATAAGTTCTTTTATATCTGAATTCTGTTTTCAAATATAAGGGCACTATAAACTATTATGTGTCTGTAAGCCCGGAAAATGTTTTGGTGAATTGGATATATCATTCCCGCAACCCCGGGCAACCGCCTTTCTTCCGTTTTTATAAAGTTACACCTGTTTTGAAAATGGCGATTTCCTTGTATCCTTTCTTTTCATTGTTTACGAACTCGCCGCTTGCCACACGGATGATATACTCGATAAACCGCTCGCAAGTCTTTTCCATAGGTTCGTTTTCAAGGATAACGCCGGCGTTGAAATCTATCCAGCCCGGTTTGTTCTTGGCAAGATTGGAGTTGGTGGAAATCTTCATGGTCGGCACATAAGTCCCGAAAGGCGTTCCGCGCCCTGTTGTGAACAGCACCATGTGGCATCCGCACGAAGCCAGGGCAGTGGCGGCAACCAGGTCGTTTCCCGGTGCGGAGAGCAGGTTCAGACCTTTCACCTTCAGGCGTTCGCCGTAAGGAAGCACACCTTCCACATAACTCTTACCGCATTTCTGGGTACACCCTAATGCCTTGTCCTCCAGCGTGGAGATACCACCCGCCTTATTTCCCGGGGACGGGTTTTCTCCCACCGGTTCGCCGTGCGAAAGGAAATATTCCTTGAAATCATTAATCAGCTTCACGGTTTCCTCGAACAGCTCCTTGTTACGGCAGCGGTTCATCAGGATTGTCTCCGCACCGAACATCTCGGGCACTTCCGTCAGCACGCTTGTGCCGCCCTGTGCAATGAGAAAATCGGAGAACCTGCCCAGCAACGGGTTGGCGGTAATACCAGAGAAACCGTCGGAGCCGCCGCATTTCAGACCTACACGCAGCTCGCTCAGAGGCACATCCACACGCTCGTCCTTGCTCGCCTTTTCGTATAGCTCGCGCAGCAGCTTCATGCCTTCCTCGTATTCATCGCCCACTTTCTGCGTTACCATGAACTTCACGCGGTCTGCATCGTATTCACCCAAAAACTCGCGGAACACATCCGGTTGGTTGTTTTCGCATCCCAGCCCTACCACAAGCACGGCTCCGGCGTTGGGATGCAGCGCCATATCACGCAGTATCTTTTTTGTATTCTCGTGGTCATCACCCAGTTGCGAGCAGCCGTAGTTATGCGGATATGCCATGATTGCATCCACCCCTTTGCCACCGGTTTCGCGGCGCAGCCCCTCTGCCAGTTGGTTAACGATGCCGTTTACACAGCCCACCGTAGGGATAATCCATATCTCGTTGCGTACCCCCACATCGCCGTTCTTGCGGCGGTAACCTTTGAATGTCAGGTTTTTGTGCGGGATATCCAGGCTTACCTCGGTCGGATTGTAGGTATATTCCAGCAAACCGGCAAGATTGGTTTTGATGTTGTTCTCGTTCATCCAGTCCCCCTGCTTCTTTGCAGTGCGGGCATGTCCGATAGGATAACCGTATTTAATCACATTCTCACCCTCTGCAAAATCTTTCAGGGCGAACTTGTGTCCGGCAGGAACATCTTCGTTCAGGACGATTTCCTTGCCGTCTACTATAAGCTTTTCACCTGCCGGCAGTGCGACAATAGCCACCGCAACGTTATCGGCAGGATTAATTTTCAGGTACTTTGTTTCCATATGAATATGTTTTAATTAGTTTCGTTCAATATTACTTGATTACTTTAATCACTTTATTATCTTACTATCTTATTGCCTTATTATCTTACTACTTTATCGCTTCTACCTTATCGCTTTATCATCTTACCACCTTATTAAACAAGTAAGTGTTGAAAGTTTTTATAGTAAGCATAACCTAAGCCTGAAGGGCTTTTTATCTCTAAGCCCGGGGCAACGCCCCGGGAATAAATGTTCCCGGAACCCTGCGCCCTGTAAGGGCAAAAGATTAATCTTCAAATATTTTGCCCTTACAGGGCGCAATGTTATTCATATTCGTATTCCCGGGGTGTTACCCCGGGCTATAAGATAAAAAGGCTTTCAGCCTTAGGTTACGCTATATCATCGTTACTGATATAAACTGAATTTCAACATTTATTAATGTATAATCAGTTTGTACTATCTGTCATTCTAACATTTGCTTATTATAATGGTATTCTATATGCTCTTACTTATTATAATAGTATTCTATTTTATCTTACTTGTTATAGTGGTATTTTATATCTCTTACTTGTTATAATGTTATTCCGTATTCCCTTACTTATTATAATAGTATTCTATATTCTCTTTCGTCAGCAAGTCAATCGGCATGAAATTCTCCCTTGCCACCTCCTTCTTCAATATCAGGTAATCGCACAAGGCCTTGATACCGTCGAAACCCTGCAAGGTGGGTTGCTGGGCGATGAGGAAGAAGATGCTCCCTTGTTTCAGGCAGTCCACGTTGCGTTGCAGCAAGTCATATCCCATGAGGTTGAAATCTGTCCTCCGGTGCTTTTGCAGGTATTCCCCGATGATGTATGCTTTGGAGTTGAAGGTGATGCCGTTCTTCACGGTGGGATGAATGCGGAAAAAATCGTCCAGCATTTGCGTGTCCTCATCGTCGCGTTTGGCATGCAAGTCCAGTTCCCAGATGCGGCATGCGGGATGATGCTCCCGCATATATTCGCGGAAGCCGATTTCGCGCCGTTCCTGCTGGTTCGAGCCTACGATACCCTCGTTTATCTTGCGGAAGATAACAATCTCGCGCACATCCTCGCCGGCAAGCAACATCAGCATCCGTGCGGCAAAATATCCGCTCTGGTGCGAGTTTTGCCCGAAAAAGGAGAGGGCGGGAGCCTCCTTGATATTCGAGTCTATATATATATAAGGTATATTCAGCTTTTCGAGCTCGCCGGTGAAGGGAGCGGTGTACTGCGGCGCCGTGGGAGCGAACAGCACGCCGTCGGGCTCCTGCTCCACGATACTGCGGGCAGCCCGGTCGAAGGAATGGTAGTCGTAAGGGTCGTAGTACGACAGTTTCACGGTGATGTTGAAGTCCGAGTACGTACTCAGCGCCTCCTGTATGCCGCTCTCCACCTCCGTCCAATACTCCCCGGTTTCATGCTGGGGCAACAGGCAGGCAAACGCATACTTCTTGTTCGATGCCAGTGCACTGGCATACATATTGGGCTGATAGTTCAACTTCTCTAAAATCTCCTCCACCCGTTTGCGGCTGGCTTCCGACACTCCGCTGCGTCCGTGGATAACGCGGTCTACGGTTCCCACCGACACATCAGCCATTTTGGCGATGTCCTTAATCCTTATTCTTTCCGGTGTATTCATGGGCTTGTTTATGGTTTCTTGTGCTCGCACACACTGATAATCTAAATATTTTCGACACAAATATATAACAATTTTTGTAATTACGAAAATTGTTGTATCTTTGTGCCCGCACACGAAAGCTATGAAGAACAAACAATAATTTCGTTTACTCTGCATGGTATCAAGTGTTTAACCTCATAAAGAGGCTGATATGACAATTTGAAAGAAGCAATTTAATCATATATTTAATAAAAACATAGAATTATGGGAAAGAAAGTCGTTACATTAGGTGAGATTATGTTGAGACTGTCCACTCCGGGCAACACCCGTTTCGTACAGTCCGATTCTTTTGATGTGGTATATGGTGGCGGTGAGGCCAACGTTGCTGTAAGCTGCGCCAACTATGGCCATGATGCTTACTTTGTAACAAAATTGCCGAAACACGAAATCGGCCAGTCGGCAGTCAACGCATTACGCAAGTATGGCGTAAAGACAGATTTCATCGCACGTGGCGGCGACCGCGTAGGTATCTACTATCTGGAAACCGGTGCTTCCATGCGTCCCAGCAAGGTTATATACGACCGCGCCCATTCTGCAATCGCTGAAGCCGATGCAGCAGATTTCGATTTTGACGCTATCATGGAAGGTGCGGACTGGTTCCATTGGTCGGGCATCACTCCTGCTATCTCCGACAAAGCAGCCGAGCTGACCCGCCTGGCTTGCGAAGCAGCCAAACGTCATGGCGTTACGGTATCCGTAGACCTCAATTTCCGTAAGAAACTTTGGACGAAAGAAAAAGCCCAGTCCATTATGAAACCCCTGATGCAGTACGTAGACGTTTGTATCGGCAACGAAGAAGATGCCGAACTCTGCCTCGGCTTCAAGCCCGATGCCGATGTAGAAGGCGGTAAGACAGATGCGGAAGGCTACAAAGGCATCTTCAAGGCAATGGCTAAGGAATTCGGTTTCAAATACGTGATATCCACCCTGCGCGAATCATTCTCTGCTACGCACAACGGCTGGAAAGCGATGATTTACAACGGCGAGGAATTCTACGAATCGAAACGTTACGACATCAACCCCATTATCGACCGTGTAGGTGGAGGCGACTCTTTCTCTGGCGGTATCATCCACGGCTTGCTTACGAAGCCCAACCAGGGTGCAGCCCTCGAGTTCGCAGTAGCAGCTTCTGCCTTGAAGCACACTATCAACGGCGACTTCAACCTCGTTTCCGTTGAAGAAGTGGAAGCGCTGGCAGGAGGAGACGCAAGCGGTCGTGTTCAACGCTAAAGCGTTTGACAGAAGAACAAAAGAACATATTCTTTACCGGAGATGACGGGTACTACCCAATCGATATGATGCTCTTTGGTTCTTCTGTCCTAAGCTAAAATGAATTATAACTTTAATTTGTAACGTAGCAAAATGGCAAAATTTGATAAAATAGCCGTATTGAACAAGATAGGTTCTACCGGCATGGTTCCTGTATTCTACCACAAAGATGCAGAAGTGGCAAAGAAAGTAGTGAAAGCCTGTTATGACGGTGGTGTCCGTGCATTCGAGTTTACCAACCGTGGTGACTTCGCCCACGAAGTATTTGCCGAAGTCGTAAAATTCGCAGCAAAGGAATGTCCCGAAATGGCTATGGGTGTAGGCTCTATCGTAGACCCTGCTACGGCGGCGCTGTACCTGCAATTAGGCGCTAACTTCATTGTAGGCCCGTTGTTCAATCCTGAAATCGCAAAGATTTGCAACCGTCGCCTGGTGGCTTACACACCGGGATGCGGAAGCGTTTCGGAAGTAGGTTTCGCACAAGAGGTAGGTTGCGACCTCTGCAAGATATTCCCCGGTGACGTGCTGGGTACGAAACTCGTTAAAGGCCTGCTGGCTCCGATGCCCTGGTCTAAGTTAATGGTAACCGGCGGTGTAGAACCGACACAGGAAAACCTGACCGCTTGGATTAAGGCAGGTGTATTCTGCGTAGGCATGGGCTCCAAGCTCTTCCCCGGCGACAAGGTTGCTGCCGAAGATTGGGCTTATGTTACTGCAAAATGCAAGGAAGCCCTGGCATACATTGCAGAAGCAAGAAAGTAATCATATAATATTTCATTTTGTTTAAAGGTGTTTAAAGGGGACAGCCATCGAAGTACTACGGTGCTTCGGTGGTTTGTTTCGTTTATACCCGGCAGATAAGGAGAGGAGGTATGTTTTCATTTATCTCGGCAGGCGAAAGGAAGGATATGTTTTCGTTTATACCCGGCAGGCAGAAAGAGGAGTTATGCTTTCGTTTATACCCGGTAGGCAAAAAGAGGAGGCATGCTTTCGTTTATACCCGGTAGGCAAAAAAAGGAGATTATACCCTCATTTATACCCCGCAAGCAAAAGGAGGACACACGCAGATAAACCACAGCGACAGCCTTTTAAGTGTTTACAAGTGTAAAACCGACGTTTAATATCTAAAACAATGTTATAAGATATACGCTTTTTTGTCCGATTGTTTGCGCACACGGAAAAAACACTTACCTTTGCAATGCAATTGAGAAATTGCTGATATAAACAAAGTTTTCAGTAACAAAGGTAATTAGTTAAGAGGTAAAAAGATTGAATTATTTTCATAAGCTGAAATTAGAAAAAAGGTATTAGGTAAAAAGGTAAAATCAGAACATTAAGAATTGTTTTCAAGAGGTAATTGAAGTTTGTTTTTTAAAGGTAAAAAGAAAAAAGATTAGTTTTCGGGTAACAAATTTGATGCAAGCAAAAGAAAAGCCTTTTGGCTTTTCTTACACGAGGCGAGGGGTTCGGGAGAGCTTACTCGTTTTTTTTATTTTTCACCTTTCTTGTAGATATTATCCAAACTCTCACTGTTTTTTGTATCTTTGTAACGGATGTCCTGCGTGCAGGCCTTCCGAAGAATAAACAACCCGGGTTAAATTACGTGGATTTTGGAACACATATTACACATTCTCGATTGGTTTCTATACATACTGTTTGCAGTAAATGTGCTATATCTGTTGGTGTATAGCCTGGCATCGTTGCGCCGCTGCAAACCCTTTGCAAGCGCGCCCGCCAAAAACCACAAACGCTTTGCGATACTCATTGCCGCCTATCGCGAAGATGCGGTAATCCTGCCTACCGTGCACGCCTGCCTGGCACAAGATTATCCGGACGATAAATACGATGTCGTGGTAATATCAGACCACATGCAACCCCGGACGAATGCCACTTTGTCCTCACTCCCCATAAAACTGCTCCAGGTGGACTTTGAAAAAAGTACTAATACGAAATCCCTCAAAGTCGCCCTTGAATACCTGGATAAAGACAACTACGACATAGCCCTGGTGATAGATGCCGACAACATCATCGCCCCTTCCTACCTGTCCGAGGTCAACAACGCTTTTGCCGTTGCCGGTGTCCGGGTGGTACAGACACACCGGGTAGCCAAGAACCTGAATACCGACATGGCCTACCTGGACGCAGTCAGCGAGGAGATAAACAACTCCATATTCCGTTTGGGACACGCCAACCTGGGCATGTCGGCAGCCCTGATAGGTTCGGGCATGGCATTCGAATACCTCCTGTTCTACGATGCGATGATGAGCAACACCTCGGTAGGCGGTTTCGACCGCGTGCTGGAGATGAAACTCCTCTATAAAGGTGTGCACTTCCATTATTTGCCCGATACCCTCGTCAAAGACGAGAAAATACAGAAAGCGAACAACTTCTACCAACAGCGCCGCCGTTGGTTGTCCGCCCAATATTACAGCTTCTTCGAGTTCGCCAACCACCTGCTGCCCGCTATCCGCGACAGGAAGTGGGACTTCTGCGACAAGCTCTATCAGCAAATCTCCTTCTCCCGAGTGCTACTGCTGGGCTTTGTGTTCATCATAGCCCTCGCATATTCCCTATGTGTACCCTCCTTGGCATGCAAATGGTGGGGAATATTCATCCTGCTGCTGTTGGCATTGGCACTTGCCATTCCCCGCAGGTATTGGCAGTGGCGGTTGTTGAGAGCAGTCTGCTGGGTTCCTTGCTCTTTCCTGCTGATGCTTTTAAACCTGTTCCGGTTGAAGGAAGCGAATAAGCGGTTTATCCATACGGCGCATGGAGTGGATTGATAATGACAGATATAAGAAAAACTCTTGAAATGGATTTTGCATATACTTATACGATAATTATTCCTCACAAGAATATTCCTTTATTGTTGCAGCGCTGTCTCGATTCGATACCTTCACGGCAAGATGTTCAGATTGTGATAGTAGACGATAACAGTTCGCCTGCCATTGTAGACTTTGACAATTTTCCTGGAACTACCCGCGAAAATGCGGAGATTGTATATACAACGGAAGGTAAGGGAGCCGGATATGCACGTAACTGCGGACTGGTTAAAGCAAGAGGGAAGTGGCTGTTGTTTGCCGATGCGGATGATTTCTTTCTTCCGGGATTTCTGGATGTCCTGGATACGTTTAGCCCGACGGATTACGATATGATAGTTTTTCGGGCGGAAAGCATGGATTCGGATACGTTCCGGCAGGTAGCATCCCGGCAGGAATATTATGATAAGATTAACGAAAAAGCCGACTGGGAAGCATTGAGATATAAGAACGGAGTGCCGTGGGCAAAGATGATATCCTCGGATATGGTGCGGAAAAACCGGATTGGCTTCGATGAAACCCCGGCAGGAAACGATGTGATGTTCTCGGCATACAGCGATTATTATGCACAGAAAGTGGCTCTATGTTCCCAATCCATATATTGCGCTACAGTCCGTGAGAACTCTTTATACTATGGCGTCGTACTTGAAAACCTGCTGGCACGTGTTCGGGTATCATGCCGGTACAACCGCTTCATGCAGAAAATAGGGGAGCGGGATAGATGCGTAGACCGCTACTATTACGTACAGTTATGCCGGAAACATTTTGGCTGGAAAGGATATTTGAAGGCAATGCGGATTTATGTACGCATGGAATGTCCCGATATGGTTTACAAAACATTCAGACGGTTGCTGTCGGCAAAGCTAAAAAGAAGTTAGGGCAGTGCCTGACGGATAACAGTCGATAAGCCGACAGGCGGTAATAACCAATAAATAGTAACCAACAAGTAATATCTAACAGACAGTAACCAACAGGAAAAGCAGTCATGTCCGAATCCCGTCTCCGTAAAAGCTATCTCAATGCGCGTGTCAACGTATTCTTCTACCTTGTCACCCTTTTCATCTCCTTCTTCTCCCGGAAGATATTCCTCGAGAAGCTAGGAGCGGACTTTGTAGGGCTTACGGGGACGCTGCAAAACCTGCTGGGCTTTCTCAACCTGGCAGAGCTGGGCATCGGAGCATCCATAGGCTATGTGCTTTACAAGCCGATTTTCGACCGTAACCAGGACAAGATAAGAGAAATAGTTTCGGTGCTGGGCTATCTCTACCGCAATGTAGGGCTGCTTATTTTGGGCGCCGGGCTGCTTCTTGCCTGCTTTCTGCCCTACATATTCGCCGATGCCGGCATTCACCTCGGTGTAATCTATTTCGCTTATTTCACATTTCTGGCTTCCGCACTCATCAGCTATTTTATCAATTACCGGCAAACCCTGCTTGGCGCCGACCAGCGTAACTATGTAGTCACCGTTTACTTTCAAACGGCGAACATCGTGAAGATTTTCCTACAAATAGCGCTTGTGTGCTATGTAGGCAGCTTCTACCTCTGGATAGCCGTCGAGCTGATATTCGGCATCCTGTACTCGTTTATCCTGAACTGGAAGATTAACCAGGTATATCCGTGGCTGAAATGCAGCGTGGCGGAAGGCAAGCGGAAGTATCCGGAGAATAAGATTATTGTGCGTAAAGCCCGCCAGATGTTCGTACATAAACTGGCGGGAATGGGCAGGACACAACTTTTGCCTTTTCTGGTCTATGCATTTACCTCGTTGAAGTTAGTGGCATATTACGGCAATTATATGCTGTTGCTCACCAAGTTGAACCAGTTTGTGGATAACTTTTTGGGCAGTACCGGTGCAGGTGTGGGCAATCTGATAGCCGAGGGCGACATGAAACGTATCCAGCAGGTGTTCTGGGAGCTGAGCTCTCTGCGCTTCCTGATAGCCTCGTTTCTGACGTTCGCGCTCTATCACCTGATAGACCCGTTTATTACGGTGTGGCTGGGCGAGGAGTACATATTGCCTCATTCCGTACTGGTCGTAATCCTCACCAACTTCTTTATCAGCCAGTTCAGGGGTACGAACGACCAGTTTATTTTCGGCTACGGGCTCTTTCACGATACATGGGCGCCGGTTGCCACCCTGGTGATAACGGTAACGGTGGCTTTAGCGGGCGGCTATCTGTGGGGGCTTCCGGGAGTATTGCTGGGCGATATAGCCAGTTCGATAACCATTATCAGCATTTGGAAACCCTATCTTCTTTATAAGGAAGGGTTTAAGATGCCCGTAATGTCGTATTGGAAGAATATTTTCCGTTATCTGCTGCTCGCCGTCCTTTCGTGGGGGCTGACGGATGCGGCTCTTTACTTCCTCCCGCTACCGGAACCCTCCCTGGGTTATGGCATGTGGCTTACATATGCACTGGTTTCCTCCCTGCTGTTCCTGCTGATACTGTGCAGCGGATTTTATTGCTGTTCGGAGGGGATGCGCTCATTGGTAAGACGTTTCCGGCATAAATAAAAAGAAACGCCTAAGGTATATTATCGTTTATTCCTATTAAACTAATAGTTTATCCTTGTTAAACTGGCGGTTTAATAAGAGTAAATTATCAGTTTAATGAGAATAAACAAATTCATCCGTTCTGAGTGAATAATATTCCTTTGTAAGTGCCGTATATCGTAGCTTTGGCAAGTGCCGCCTGTCCGTGCAGAAGGTATGCGGCTGCCTTTTTGGGGGCGGCAAGAAGGCAGAGGTAGGCACATGACAGGCATTTCCTGATGCCCCGCAGGTTCCTGCGGGCAAACAGTACACGTGCACGCGACAGGTAAAACTCCCGCATCGGGCTGCCGCGCCGTGCCGTCATGCCCTCTTTGTGATATACCACGGCGGCAGGTTCGTACCATAGGCGGTAGCCGGCTTTCCGGATTTGTGCAGACCAGTCCAGTTCTTCGTAGAACAGAAAATATACTTCGGTCATGGGACCTGCGTCCTGCAACGCTTGCCGGCTCACCAGCATGGCGGCTCCGTGTAGCGAAGCGGTTTCGCAAGGGACACGGAAGCGCGGGCTGTCCTGCTGCATAAATCCTATGGCGGCGTTACGTAGGGTAATGGGGCTTAGGGGGGTGAAGCCTGCATATTGCAGGATGTCCGGGCGGGCGGCGAATTTCAACATGGGCGATACGCCGCCCGTTCGTTGCGGGTTGCACTCTATGCGCCGCACCAGGGTAGCCAGTATGGGTTCTTTGATAAGTGTGTCGTTGTTGATGAAAAAGAGGTAATCGCCTCTGGCTACTTTCAGTCCGGCATTGTTGCCGCCGGCGAAGCCGTTGTTGATGTTACGGACTACCTTGACACGGGGATTGCCCGATACGGAGCTGCCTAATGCCGGACTTCCTGCTGTGAGGTTGTCCGATACGGAGCTGCCTGATGCGTAACCAGCCGCATACCGTGCCTGTATCTTTTCCGCTTCGGGCAGGCGTGAACCGTTGTCTACGACAATGATTTCGTACCGCGGATAGGTTTCGTGTCTGCGGAAGGAGTCTATCATTTCGCAGGTGTCGTGCATGCCGTTGTAGTTGACGGTGATAATGGATACGAGCGGTGTCATGGTCTTTTCTTTATTTTTTCTTCAGCCAGAATACAGCCCAGTTTCTGAGGCTGACGTATTTTCCGAGTCGCAGGCGCTTGAAGCGGCAAGCGGTTTCCACCTTTTCGAGGAAGGTCATGCGGTGTCCTGCCCAAATTACGTCGTTTAGAGTGTAGGCGAGGTATTTGCCGATAAGCGTTTTCCACTCGGGATGCTCCTCGCTGAGTGCGCGTATCCGGGTGCATACGGTGGTATAGCCCTCGATGTTGCGCATACCGAAACGGCTGGTCATGGTGGAGCTTCCCCTTACCCTGCGCTTGAAGTAGGGGCGGGGGATATAGCGCGCCCGCCGGGCATTGAGCAGTACATACATTGCAAAGATGTGGTCTTCGTGGATAATCCCGGAGGGAAATCCGCAGAAATGCTGCTTGAGGAAAGAGTGCCTGGTAAAGAACAGGCAGGGCGAGATGAAAAGTTTGCGGTGGTTCATCTCGAAATCCAGAAGCTCGGTTCCGCTCCACAGCCTGGTATCATCAACGATGTTTTTCCTGCAATAATCGCTGATGTCCGGGATGTGCTGCTCGTCTATGATAGTCTCGGCATCGAAGAAAGCAAAATCGAGCCGGTGTTGCTCGCACTCCTCATAGCATTGCAGCAGGGCATCCTCGTCCAACAGGTCGTCGCTGTCCATGAAGTATATATACTTGCCCGTGGCATGTTGCAGTGCATTGTTGCGTGCCACGCCCTGCCCTTGGTTGGGCTGCGCGTACCACCGGATTCTTGCGTCGCGCCCTGCATATTCTTCGATGATGTGCCGGCTACCGTCGGTGGAGCCGTCGTCGATGAGGATTATTTCCAGCTCTTTCAGGGTCTGGTTGCAAATGCTATCCAGCGTACGACGCAGGTAGGCGGCGGTGTTGTATATGGGGATGATAACGGAAACTTGGGGCATAAGGTATCTTATTTTTTTATTCGTACGATATGTTCATACACTTTCTTCATCTGCTCTTTCCATGAGAGGTGGCGGATAGAGTCTCTTATCTCTTGCGGGGTCGCGGTCATGTTCCGGCAGAATGCTATCAGGGCGGGGATGTCTACGGGGCTTTCATCGGCAGGGATTTTCAGCGTATAGGGCATGCGGTCGAAATCGCTGTCTGTTTCGGAGTAGACGAAACCGAATCCGCGTGCGGCGTATTCCCGGTTTTTCAGTGTTTTGATAGCGTGTATGCCGCTGCGATGCCGTGCCAGGCTGCCCACGGCAAAGTCCGCACGGTCGAAAAGCGCGTCCAGCTCCTTGCCGTGCCTGGTTCCGTACAAGGTAACGAACGGTTGCAGGCGGTAGCGGCGGATAGGTTCGAGGATTTCTTCTTCTTCCCGCTTTCCGCTGGGCTGACCTACCAGGTGGAAATAGACTTTGTAGCCGGGATTGCTGCTGTAATATTCGCCCAGACCTTTCAGCAGGCGGTCGAAGCCATGCCAGAAGTGGATTTCGGCCACTCCTATCAGGTGTAGTTCCTTGTCCGTATCGTGCAGGGAGGAGCGCAGGGGGATGCGGTCGAAATCTATTCCGTTGGATATGCGGATAGTGGGGCGGCTGAATATCGTGTCGTCGTCGGAGAAGGTGACGATGTAATCGACATGCCGACAGAATGCCCGGCGGAACAGTTTGTCTGTATAAAGCTGCACCTTCTGCCCGGCGGAGGAGTATTCCCGGTCGTAGGGGTAGGTGGGTATCTCCAACAGCACTCCGGCGCCTTGCCTTTTCAGCGCCTTTACGAAGTGCAGGGTGAAGGGGTTGGCGTTGTGGTAGGAGCGGATGTATACGCATTGTATCTTTTCCTGCCGTACATACCGCAGGATAGGGGCGAAGGAGAGCCGCTTTTTTATCTTGGCGGGTATTCCTTTGCCCAAATCGGCAAGCACTTCTCCGTCTATCATCCACTGCCTGCTGCCGTCTCCGACAACTTCGTAGTGGCAGGTGCGGACGTCCAACCCGCATTGTCCGAGGGCATCCGTCTGGTATCTGATTTTCTTGCTGATGCCGTTGTACTCTTGAAATCCGTAAAAGACGAGGAACAGGGTTTTCATGGCTCGGCGGTTATTTATGTGCAAGGCTACGGTAAACCTCCGCTAACTCGCCGGCTGCCTTCTCCCACGAGAACTGCCGGGCGCGCTGCAACCCGTATTCCCGCTGCCGGCGGTAGAGGGCTTCGTCGTTTTCCAGGCGCAGCACCGCACCGGCTATTTCTTCCGGTTGGTAAGGGTCGGCGGTAAGTATGCCCGCACCGCCCACTTCGGGCATGGAGGAGGTGTTGCCCGTAACGACGGGTGTGCCGCATGCCATGGCTTCTACCAGGGGGATGCCGAAGCTCTCGCGCAACGAGGGGTAGAGGAATGCGAATGCGGCGTTGTACAGCGTGGCAAGGTGGGCGTTGCTTATGTAGCCCGGATAATAGAGGTGCTGTTTCAGCTCCTCGCCGAGACCCTCCTGCCGCAGCAGGCTGTCTATATAGGGTTCTTTGAGGTCTGCAATGAGCAGGGGGCGCTTTATGGCGGATTGTTCCAGGTACAACCGGTAGGCTTTCAGCACCCTTGCCGCATTTTTCTTGGGGTCTGTATTGCCCAGGAAGAACAGGAAACCTTTTTGGGGGATGTAGCGGTTTACAACCTGCATGTCTATCTCGTCTATCGGGCGGAAATGCTTGTTGTAGCCGTTGTAGATAGTTATGATGCGGTCTGCGGGGATGTCGAGCGCCTTGCGGATGCGGTTGCATTCAAAGTGGGAGACGGTGATGATTTTCCGGCATTTCTTCAAAATTCGCGGAACGGTGAGGCGACGGTAGTGCCAGCCCATTTCCTGGTAGAGCGAGGGGCTGCGGTGCTGCCGGGGTTCCAGGTAGATGATGTCGTGAAGCGTCAGCACCAGGGGAACGGGGCAGCACAGCGGGGCTGTATTGGACGTGCAGTGCAGCAGGTCGGCGCCCAGGCGCTTTACTGCCCGCGGCAGGGCTACCTGCTCCCAAAGCGGGTAGGTGGGGCATGCCAGCTCTATAATGGAGAGGTTGGCGGAGGCTTCCAGGCAGCGGTCTTTGCCGGGGGCTACGATAACGTAGTATTCGTTGCCGTCGTGCCGCTTTTGTAGCTCGCGAATGGTTTCCAGTGCTACGAAATCCATGCCGTGCTTGTCGGGGCGGAAAATCCGCTGGGCTTCTATGGCTATCTTCATGGTGCGTGCCGCTTATCTCTTTTTATAGAAAAAACGCTTGATATGGCTGAATACGGCTGTGAACATCAGGACGGGGAGCGCCCAGATTGCCTTGCGGAGGCGCCGGTTCAGCTCGCCGTCGGGCAGTGCCATGAGGAAGGCGAGGATAAGGCTGGCAAACAGTACATACCACTTGGGCGCCAGCGTCCAGTCCAGCAGGGTTATGCCTACCGTGCACAGCAAAATCAGTGCGATAAGCAGGAAGCGGGAGGGCATGAGCCACTGGAATAGTTTGAGGGCGTAGTCCCACTCGCCTTTCAGCAGTACCAGCGGGAGGTATTTCAATGCGAAGAAAGTGCTGGTGTATTGCGTGCGGAGCCAGCTCATGCGCTGGGTTTGGTATCCGTCGGCATTGTCCTCTTTTTTGCTGTAACATATTACGTCTCTGAGGTATTCGGTGTAGATGTTCTGTTCCAGCAGGGATATTTCCATTGCTTTGCTCAGGTCGGAGCCTTTCAGCTTGGGGGCGAGCTCGTGGAACATGGCGAAGTCGAACGTCATGGCAGAGCCGATAAGGGCGGAGGAAAATCCCATGCGGGTGTGCGCCAGGCGGAAAAGGTTGTTGTTGATTTCTTCGCTGGCGGCGTTGAGCACGGCTATGCTGGTGTTCAGGTTTTCCGCTATGCGGTGTGCCTGGATAGAGTCGCAGCCGGAGTAGTAGGCGTTGTTGAACATGTGGAGCGCATCGGGCACGATGTGGTTGTCGGCGTTCAGGATGAGTATGATGTCGTATTCGTCGGGGGCGTAGCGCTCCATTACCTGCTGGATTGCGTAGACTTTGGTGCAGTATTCCTTGTCGGGCACTACGATGTTGACGGGCATTTGCAGCAGGGTTACGAGGTCTTCTTCGGGCAGTTGGGTGGCTGCCACGGCAATGTCGTACTTCTCGCGCGGGTATTGCTGGGTAGCCAGGAAGTGGTTGATAGATTCGATTACTTCCTTACCGTTGCGCAGCACGGTGAAAAGTACCAGGAAGCGGTGCTGCACGTCTGCCGCCGGATAGGGGTTCTTGTACTTGCCGAGCGAGAAGAGTGCGCACACAAACAGATAGACTACCGGAATGGCGAGCAGCAGGTACAGTACGGAGTCTGTCATTTGTAACGCATTGTTGTTTTCGTTCATCCACCAGTCTATACTGAATATGTTAAAAATACTGGATATCATAGCGTCGAATCTTTTTTAGTTGCGGTTAATAATGCTTGCTGTTTTTCTATTGTCAGTCGTTCGTCTATATACTTGCCGTTCATCAGTATGCCCAGGAACATTATCATCATGATGCCGGTGGGGAACTGGGTGAAGAATGCGTTGCCGTATGCACTGAGCATCATGCCGAATATGCCGCAGGCAAGCGCGGTGAGCAGGTGGCGCAGTTCGTCGTTTCTTACTTTGAACATGATGTAGTAGCATCCCCACAGCAGGCTGCCCGCATAGATAAGCAGGTATAGCACGATGCCCACGATGCCGGTTTCCGTCCATATCTTGACGTAGGTGGAGTCGTTGGGGATGCTGGTGGTCAGCCTGTTGCCGAATCTCCGGGCTTCTACTCCTCCCAGTCCGAGGCCTTCGCCGAAGGGCCTGTATCTGAGGTATTCCGCCAGCCTTTGCTGGTTTTGCTTTCTTACCAGGAAGGAGGCGTCTTTGTTGGGGCGGAATGCCGTGCGCATGCGCCGTATCATGTAGTTGCTTTCGCCTATGTATGTAAAGGCGAAGAATACGTAGATGCAGATGCCTGCTACTGTGGCGGCGCTCATCAGCTTGATGTTTTTGCTGATAAGTGCAAAAAGCAGCAGGCTGCCCAGGGGCACTACGATAGCTCCCCGCGTGCCTGTAATGAACATGGAGTACAGCGACAGTGCGGAGATGCAGATGTAGTAGACTTTCAGTCCGAATTTTTTACTGAACAGGCCGGCGATGCCGAACAGCGCGCAGGCAAATCCCATGTTGGAGCCGTAGTTGCCCGCATCGGTGAAGATTGAGAAGTAGCGGGTTATCTGGGATAGCAGGTGGGTCTTATACATGCCGCTTTCCATCATGGCGTTGTATTCGACCGTATCGAACCCGATAAATTTTTGGTAGAGCCCTTTCAGTATGGCTATCAGCGTGAGTATGGAAAAGAGGAATATCAGCCGGTCTACCTGTTTATGGGATGTTGCCAGCAGTACCGTGATTAGGGATACCAGGAAGGTGTTGTACAGGAAGCCTCTGGAGTATATCCATGCTTCCAGGGAGGCGGTGGGGTTGGCGAGCTCCAGGATGCAGTAGGCTGCCAGTACCGCTCCACCTATGGTAAGGTAGTTGGTGGCCTGTTTCCAGGGAAAATGGTAGCGTAGCGCCGTCTGCACGATGATAACGAGCAGCACGCTCCACCAGAGGATGTCCGACAGCACGCTCAACCCGTCTTGCTGGCTGTAACGTGCCAGTGGGGTGAAGAAGTAGTTGAAGATGAATAGCAGGTATATGAAGCGTTCCGGCTTGCGGAGGTGCAGGATAAGGATGCACAACAGGGCGGGCAGTATGGCTATCAGCCCTGCCGCAGCCAGGTTGCGGCTCAGCGTGGCTGATACGATGCCGCCTAAGCCTATGCAGAGTATGGCAAAGGTTAGTGTGGGCGATGATATGTAGCTTCGCTTTATGCTCATTTCACGGCGGCTTTTTTAGCGGTGAGTCCCAGTTGTGACAAGCGGCTGACGAAGCTGTGGAGAGGTGTTTGGGGCGGCAGTTCGCCGGTGAACGATTCCACGACTTCGCGGTCGGCATTGTTGAGGTAGAGCGACAACGGGGCGTCGTCCAGTATTTCTTTAATGGATTTCAGGTTCACATCGTCGTTCTTGCCCCACAGGCGGCAGGCGTTGGCTATGAGCAGGTTGAAGTCGGCCTGTTTCAGTACTGTGAGGGGCAGGCTGGTGCTGCTTATGGAGGGGTATTCCACAAGGATGATGTCGGGTATCTGCTCGGCGGGGTTCAGTTGCCAGAAGTCGGAGAGCTGCTGTGCCCGGATGTATCTCTTGTCGTTGGTTTCGAAGTCTACACCGTATCTTACGATGCGGGTACGGAGCCCTTCGGATGCCCAGTGGTCGGCAAAGTATTTGGCAAGGAAGCTTTTGCCTTCGCGCTCTTCCATGCTGAGCAGGTTGATAACGGTAGGCCGCCCCGTTGCCAGGTATTTGTTGAGCTGGTGGCAGGAGTAGGCTGCGGCACGGCGGTTGCATACTTTCAGGAAGCCCCGGAATTTAAGGTTGCTGATGCCGTTGAAGGCGGCTATTACGGGCAGGCCGCTGAGACGACGGCTACGCTCGGCATCCCGCAGCGTGCGGTCTATAAGCTCGATAATGAGGAAGTAGAAGGTGATGAACACCAAACTGCCTACCAGGGCAGCCAGGACGTAGAGCAGCCGCTTGCGGCCGTTGTCGGTCAGCGGGTACTCGGGCGGGGCGATGATTTGCAGGTTGGCGGTGGTCATCTTGATATTTTGCAGGCGTAGCCGTGCTTCGGACAGTCCGCGGAGTTGCTCGCGGTAGTTGTCTTCTGCTATGCCGATAGCGCGTTCCTTGCGTTTGACCTGTGTGCCCACGGGGGAGAATTCCCGGTATTGGTTCAGGATGTCATTACGGCGCTCCCGGAGAACTTTCAGCTCGGCTTTGGCTTTGGCTTCGTTGATGCATGCCATGAGCCATTCCGTAACCATGCTTTCGATGCCTACTCCTTCTTTGGTGAAGCTGTATTCGTTGAGATTGTCGGATATATGGCTGATTGTTTCTTCCGAATTACGTAAATCGGTCTTGTTTTTCTGCAACTGTTCGTTGTCTTTGAGTTCTGTGTCCGTGGAGAAGATTTCTTGTTCCAGGATGTTCTGGTTCAGCTCCGTAACTTTTTCCAGTTCTTTGAGCAGCCTGGTGTTGTCGCGGATTATCTTGGCGCGGATGTCCATTTTGTCTTCCAGCATCTGGCGGAGTGCTACGGCGCTCTGGTAGGTGCGCTGGGCAAGTTCTTCGCGGTCGTCCAGGTCGTACTTGGTGATTGCCAACTCTTTGCTTTGGTTGTCGTAGTTGATTACCGAGTGCTCTACGTTGTAGTGCATCAGGTTGTCTTCTTCTTTGCTCAGATTGATTTTGGCAAGTCGTACTTGTTCTTCGAAGTAGGCAATGGCGCTGTTGGTGGCGCTGAAACGGAGTATCTCGTAGGCTTTGATTAGCTCGTCTTCCAGTATCTTGATAGTGTTCTGGGTGATGCCCGGGTCGGGACTGGTATAGGTGAAGCTTATCAGGTCGCTGGCGCCCAAACGTTTCACGATTATCTGGTCTAAGGCTTCGAAGCTGTAGAAGTCTACCGGGCGGCTGTACATGGAGTAAACGAAGTTGTATGCGCTTTCTTCGCGGTATGCCTGAAGGTTCTCGACCGTTTTTTCCAACGAGGAGCGGTCTACCAGCGCCAGTACTTCTTTAGGGGTTTCCTGGAGCAGTTGGCGGTAGTGCTTTGCCTGGATGTACATATTGTCTTGCCACTCTTCTCCGTAGACCAGGCTGGTTGCCAGTAGGCGGAGGGAGACTTTTTCCAGTGTGCTTTTGGACTTGGCTATGTTGACGAGGTTGTCGAAGATGCTACCGATATTTTCGACTTTGCTCCCGTCTATGTTGGTAACGTTGGTTACACCGGCATATATATTGCTGTTTACAGTATAGCTGAACGGTAGGAACTGGGTGAAGTATGCCACTAATACCGTGACAATAAATCCACCCCACAACAGCCAGTAACGGATGCGGTAGAAAAATTGCGCTGTAAACTGTATTATATCCATAAGCCTTTATTTCCCTTTGATTATTTTTACATTTGTAAGCATCTCGAGTAGGATGATTGCGTTGTGCAGCGAAACGCGCGCTTCGGCATACGAGGTTACTGCCCCGGAACGGCGTGCGCGTTCCAGCGACAGGGAGATGATGTCGATTTTGCCTTGTATGAAGTTGTTTTCCGAGATTTTCATCTGGGCGTTGTACAGGGCGGCATTCTCTGCCTTTGCCTTGATTGTGGCGAGTTGGGCGGTTACGTTGTTGTATGCTTCCAGCACTTTGAGCCTGCGGTCTTCCATTACTTCTTCTTGTGTGTACTGGAGTTGTTCGATGCTATAACGGTAGTTTTTCAGCCGCAACGGACGGTTGAAGAGGTCGCCGAGGCTTATGCTTACGCTGGCGCCTACGTTGAATGTATGGCGGGAGCTGGCTACGATGGTCTGATACCAGTCCTGGTAGGAGTCGCTGTTGTCGTTCAGCACGTTGTAGTGCCCGTATGCGTAGTTTCCGTTCAACCGGAAATAGTTCCACCAGTTCCGCTTTTCCATGCGGTACTGGTTCTTTACCTGCTCTACCTGTGATTGTGCCCGTTTTACGGTGGCATTTTCTATCACGGCGTCCATGAACACGGAGAGGGGAGGCAGCTCGAAGCCTTCTATGTAGCTGTATGTTCCTTGCAGGTTGTCCTGGGAGATGCTCTTTTCCAGCGCTGTGTCGCTTTCTTTCAATGTTTGCAGGATTTTGATGCGTTCTTCACGGGTCAGTTCCTGCTGGGCATCGGCGGTATGGGGAGACAGAAACAGAAAAAATGTAGCTGTACAAAGTTGTAATAGTAGGTATGTATAGGCTTTTCTCATTTGTCTGTTTTGCTTTAGTTTTAACGGTTATACATTTTCTTTTTGTACAAAGGCTGTGAAGGTTCTCAGGAGTATCTTCATGTCGAGCCAAAAAGAGAATTCTTGCGCATATCTGATGTCGAGCTGTTTACGTTCTTCGGCGGACATCTTGCCGGCTCCGCCCCGTTTTTCCACTTGCCAGAGTCCTGTTAGTCCCGAAGGGGCCATGAAACGGTCTATGTATGCGTCGCTGGTAAGCAACTCGGCTTCGTAGAGGGGGAGGGGGCGGTTGCCCACAATGCTCATGTCGCCTTTTAAAACGTTGAACAGTTGCGGAAGTTCATCGATGCTGTATTTTCGGATGAAACGGCCTACGTGTGTTACGCGCGGGTCGTTTTCTATCTTGACGAAGGGGTTGTCCTGCGATTGTGCTTTTTGTTTCAAGAAGTCTTTTTCCTGTATGATGAAGTCGTCCGAAATCAGTAGGCTGGCTTCTTCTTCGGATGTACCCGTGAGGTCGTCGAAACAGATGTCGGGGGTGTCTTCTATCACTTCTTTTTCCGCCTGGTACTGGTTGAGGGCGTTGAATTCTTTCAAGCGCTTGTCTGCATTGGTGTACATGGAACGGAACTTCAGAAAGTCGAATATGCGGTAGTTGCTGCCTACCCGTTGGGATTTGTATATTATCTTTCCTCTGCTCTCGAGCCGGATAGCGACTGCCGTTCCTATAAGCAGGGGGGAGAGAAGCAATAGGGCGCTTGTGGCGAATACGATGTCGAACGTGCGCTTCCATAGGGGAAGGTGGTATGTGTTGAGCATTTTGCGGCGCGTCCGGCTGAATTCCTGCATTTTGTGCTTCTGGCGTATTTGCAGGAAGTCCGTCATTCTGCGGATGCTTTCTTCCCTGGCTTGCGGGGGCAGTGTGTTGTGGACTCCTGCCCGTAGGTAGCTTTCGCGTTCCGCGGCTTGTAGCTTTTCGGTTACGAGGATTATGTATACGCGTGGAAACCGCTTGTGGAGCCCGGCAATGGCGGGACAGTCTTTTTCGGGGGTGCTTTGCTCGTAAAGGACAGATGTGTTATACCGCTCGCTGATGCCGTCTATGACTTTGGCTGCTTTGCCGGCATCGGGAACAGTAATGAACATACCGTCTGTAATCTTAGTCAGATGATTGACGGTAGCCGTATTATTTCCTATATAGATATAATATAACATATCTTCCTTTATTCTTGCTTTTCTTCTTTTGGTCTTTTTTTCTTCTTTTGGGTTTTACTTTTCTCCTTTTTAGCTTTGCTTTTTTCCCTTTTTTGACTTTGCTTTTCTCCCTTACTTTTCCTCCTTTGCCTTTATCCTTCCTTGGGTCTTTCCTCGGATTGAGAGGGCTTCTAAATGTATTTCTTGATGCGTGCCTTCAATTCCAGGGGATTGAAGGGTTTGAGGATGTAGTCTACCGCCCCGGCTTCGAGCAACTGGATGCGCTCTGTGGTGCTTTCTTCACTGGATAACATCACTACCGGGATGTGCTTTAGCAGCTCGTTATCTTTCAGGTAGTAAAGGAATTCGTTACCGCGCATGTGCGGCATGTGGATATCGGAGATGATGAGGTCGGGGATTTTTCCTTCGTTGAGCCATTCAAGTGCTTTCAGCGGGTTCTCGAAATATTCCAGGTCGTATTCCTTTCCTAAATAGATATTACACACTCTGCCTATGGTGGCTTTATCATCGACTAATAAGATTTTTTTCATTGCTCTGTTTTCTATGTGGGTAACAAAAGTAGGAATTATTTTATTTAATGCCGGTCTGCTGCTAATAGCAATAAAAATATGTTAACCTACTTTAACTAATATGGGTGAAAAGAATGAAAAAATTAAAGATAAAAGTCACTTTGTTGTATAATGTAGTCAGATTAGGAAGGCTTGGGACTGAATTGCCGGCTTGCTTTATGGGGGGATGATTGGGGAACGGAAACAGAAGGAGAGAGGAATGAGAAAAAAGTACGGGGAAGGGAAAATGGGAAGAATAGGAACGGGAAAGGAGGAATGGGAAGAATGGGAATGAGGAGGGTGGGAATGGGAAGGAGAGGAACGGGAAAATAAAGAATAGGAGAAGAGGTGCGGGAGAAATCACTCTTTTGTAATTTCTCCCGTTAAGTCGGAGTTCATCCGGTGACGGATTTCGGCTTGGCTGAGTCCGTGGCCGAGGAGGAACATTAGTTTGGTTACGGCGCATTCGGGGGTGCTGTCGTAGCCGCTGATAACACCGGCTTGAAGGAGATGCAGCCCGGTTTCGTAGCGTCCCATTTCGACACCTCCGCTCTGGCATTGGGTGATGTTAACGATGATGATGCCGCGTTCTGTGGCGTCTTTCAGTTGCCGGATGAACCATTCTTTCTGGGGTGCGTTGCCGGAACCGAAGGTTTTGAGGACTACTGCTTTCAGCCCCGGTACATGGAGCACGGAGTTGATGATGCTTTCCTGGATGCCGGGGAATAGGGTCAGTACTACGACGTTGGTGTCGAAAAGATAGTGCGGCTTCATAGGTCGCGTGGGGTCCGGACGGCGGATTATGTGTTCGTTGTATCGGATGTGGATACCTGCTTTTGCCAGTGCCGGGTAGTTGAATGAGCGGAATGCGTTGAAGTTTTCGGCATTGATTTTGGTTGTCCGGTTGCCGCGCATCAGTTCGTTTTCGAAAAAGATGCATACTTCGGGTACGATAGCCGTACCGTTCGGATGCTTGGCGGCAGCTATTTCAATGGAGGTTATCAGGTTTTCCTTTCCGTCCGTACGCAGTGTACCGATAGGGAGCTGCGAACCGGTGAGGATAACGGGTTTGGCAAGGTTTTCGAGCATGAAGCTGAGCGCCGATGCTGTATAGGCCATTGTGTCGGTTCCGTGCAGGATGACGAAGCCGTCGAAGTTGTTGTAGTTGCAGTTTATTATCTTGACAATCTTTGCCCAAAGGGCAGGTTCCATGTCGGAAGAATCGATAGGCGGGTCGAATTGATAGGAGGAGATGTGGTAGTTGAAGCGTTTCAATTCGGGGACGTGTCTGAGCAGTTGGTCGAAATTGAAATTTTCCAGAGCACCGGTTTCAGGGTTTTCTATCATTCCGATAGTTCCGCCTGTGTAAATTAGGAGGACGGAGGGGCAGTCTGCTTTCATAAATAGTTCGTTTTGCTTCTTTTTCGGGCACAAAGATACAAAAAGAAATGTAAAGTATGAAGTATCCCCCTATACTTCATACTCGGTTTTTCTTATTTCAAATCTGCTTTCAGGTGTGTAATGGCTTGTTGTGCATCTCCTTCGTATTCGTTGAGCAAAGTTACGAAGCGGCTCCCTATGATAGCGCCGGATGAGTGCGAGCAGGCTGCGTCGAAGGTCTGTTTGTTGCTGATGCCGAAACCTACCATGCGGGGATTGCGCAGGTTCATGTCCTGGATTTTCTTGAAATAGGCTTGTTTCCGGGCGTCGAAGTCCTTCTGTGCCCCGGTGGTGGCTGCCGATGATACCATATAGATGAAGCCGTCGGTGTGGGCGTCTATTTCGCGGATACGTTCTTCGCTGGTTTCGGGGGTAATGAGCATAATGACGCGGATGTCGTACTTCCGGGCAATGGCTTTATAGTTTTCTTCGTAGTCCTTGAAGGGCAGGTCGGGGATGATTACTCCGTCGATGCCGCATTCTGCGCATTGCCGGCAGAAGGGTTCGAAACCGTAGCGCATAATCGGATTGAGGTAGCCCATTAGGATTAGCGGAATGCGGACGTTGCGGCGAATGTTGCGCAGTTGCTCGAAAAGGATGCGGAGGGACATGCCGTTGCGTAGGGCACGGGTGGCTGCGTCTTGGATAACGACGCCGTCTGCCATTGGGTCGCTGAAGGGGATGCCGATTTCTATCATATCCACGCCGTTTTTTTCGAGGGTGCGGATTACATCGGCTGTACCGTCGAGGGTGGGACAGCCGGCACAAAAGTAGATGGACAGCAGGTTATGGGGGCTGTCATGGAAAAGTTGGTCGATACGGTTCATAGTAAGTTTATTATTATCTGGTTGTTGTTATATTATCGGTTGTATTATTGGTTATACTATCGGTTATGGTATTTAATAGGCGGTTTCGCCGTTTCTTATTTCTTGTAGGAATTTCTTGATACGTTCCGTGTCTTTTTTGCCCGGTACTGTTTCGAAGCGGCTGTTGATGTCGATACCTGCTAACTTGGAATGATGAAATTCTTTGATAGCTTTGATACTGTATGGGTTGATTCCGCCGCTGAGCAGGAAAGGTGTCGTTCCGCTATAACGGTATAGCAGGTTCCAATCAAACTGGTTGCCGGAGCCTCCGTACTGCGATGTCTTGGTGTCGAACAGGTAATAGTCGCATAAACCTTTATAAGCAGAGATGCTTGTTAGGTCTTTGGGCTGCGAAATGGAAAAGGCTTTGATAAGGCGCATGCCGTTGTTGCGTAAGGAACGGCAGTACTCGGGAGACTCGTTGCCGTGAAGCTGGATATAGTCCAGCGCGAAGCGGTCGGCGTATATCATGATGTTTTCCTTGCTTTCGTTGACGAATACGCCGACACGTTTTGCACGGGTTGGCAGGTATTCCGGCATTTCGTACAGGTAACGGGGGGATTTGGGATAGAAGATGAAGCCTATCATGTCTATGCCCAGTTGTTCTACGCTGCGGATATTTTCCGCTTCGGTCATACCGCATACTTTGATGATAAGTGGAGTCATGGGATGTACGGTTTATTGTTTGAGGGTTACAATGTCTTGTTTGGGGGCTTGTTCAATGCCTTTTATGAATTCTTTCAGCGTTTTGCCCGGCTGTCCGGTTTTCATAAAGGTTTCTCCGATAAGGAAACCGTGGAAACCGGCATTGTGTAACCGGTGGATTGTTGCAGTATGCGAGATGCCGCTTTCCGAGACGAGTAACGGCAGGTCGTGGGTGCTGGAAGTGTTTTTGGTATCGGCTATCGCTTGCCGTAGTTGTCCGGCTATACGGAAAGAGTTGTCTACATCGGTGACGAATGTACCGAGGTTGCGGTTGTTTACGCCTACCATATCTACATCTTCGGTTATATAGGCAAGCTCGGAGGGGGTGTGGATTTCGAGCAGTACTTCCAGTCCCAAGGCGTGTGCCTGGGCGGTAAGGGCGGCGCATGTTTCTTGTGGCAGGCAGGCGGCAATCAGCAATACGGCATCCGCCCCCACGATACGGGCTTGCAGCAATTGGTATTCGTCGATGATGAAGTCTTTACGCAGGATAGGGATATCGACCAGCGGACGTGCTGTACGGATGTCTTGCAGCGAACCGCCGAAGTATTTTTCGTCCGTAAGGATAGACAGTGCGGATGCTCCGGCTGCTTGGTATGCAGCGGGTATCTCCTCGGCTTTGGCTGTTTCGTATATCCAGCCTTTCGAGGGGGAGCGGCGTTTGAATTCGGCAATGATTCCCGTAGGTGAGGAGGCAAGCGCCTGTTTCATACTGCGTTTGGGTGCTTGGGTGTTTGCCATTAATTCTTGTACCCGTTCGCGTAGCTGTTCCGTGGAGATTGCCTGCTTCTGCAGTTCTATTTCTATTCGTTTGTGGTCTGTTATTTCTGATAGTATGTCCATAGATTTGTGGGATTTCTGATTTTTTGTTTATGATTTCGGACTTGTGAGATTTCTGATTTCAGATTTATGGGGTTTCAGTTTTATGGTTTTCGGTTTCTGATTTTGGATTTATGAGATTTTGGATTTCAAACTTATGCTGTTTTAGGTTTCGGACTTTTTGTTTATGGTTTCGAATTTCAGGTTTATAGGGGCTTATGTTTACTTTGCTGCCGACATCTGTCATATATAGGTTAGGTGGTGGCAAAGTATTTAAAGCTATCTTTTAAGGTTAATCCGAAATTATAAACAAATAATCGTAAACCGTACGTTTGAACTCTAAATTGATAAATCTAAAATCATAAACTATAAATCCGAAGCCTTATAAATTTCATAGGTCATAAGTCTTTATTTATTTCTATAAATTTCTTCAATGTATTCAGTGCCCGTCCGCTTTCCAACGATTCGCGGGCTATAGCGATACATTCTTCTATTTCCTTTTCCGGTTCCATTACTTGAATGGCGAAAGCGGCGTTGACGATGACGCATTGCGTCTGTGCCGCTGCTGCACGGTTGTTCAGGATGTTGTCGAAGATGCGTGCTGCATCTTCTTTGCAGGCGCCGCCGGAGAGTTCCTCGGGACGTACTGCACTGAAGCCGAGGGCTTGGGGACGGTAGATGCGTTCGTAATTGCGTGTCATCACTTTAAATTCGTCGGTCAATGAAATTTCGTCGTAGCTGTCCAGGCTGTTCACAACGGCAAAGTCAATACCGAGTTTGTAGAAAACGTTCGTGTAGAGACGCATTTGCGAGAGGTCTGCCACGCCCAGCAGTTGGTAGGAGGGTTTGCAGGGGTTTACCAGCGGTCCCAGCAGATTGAACAGGGTACGTACTCCCAATGCTTTACGTACGGGTCCTACGAATTTCATTGCCGGATTGAACAGTTGGGCGTGCAGGTAGGCAATGTTGCACTCTTCTATGCTGCGTTTCAGGATGTCGGGGTTATTGGTGAAACGTACGCCGTGCTGCTCTATCACGTTGCTTGCTCCGCTCACGGAGGTGGCGCCGTAATTACCGTGTTTGGCTACTTTGTATCCTGCTCCGGCTACAATGAAACAGGCGCAGGTAGAGATGTTGAATGTGTTCTTTCCGTCGCCTCCCGTACCTACGATGTCAATGGGACGATAGGGTGAGAAATCTATCGGGAGTCTTGTCTCCATAAGTGCTTCGCGAAATCCTATCAATTCGTTTACCGTGATGCCGCGCATCTGGAAGGCTGTGAGTAATGCGGCTATCTGTGCTTCGGGATACTTTTCCCGGGTGATGTTGAGGAGGATTTGCCTGGTTTCCTCCGTAGTGAGCTCTTCGTGATTGAAGAGGCGGGTCAATATCGTTTTCATCTGTTTCTGTATATTATTAGTCGTTATACATATTGATAGTTGAATATGTTTCCGGAGGATGTGTGTTTACTCTCCGTAAGGTGTGTCACCGGGCTTTGCAAAAGGTATCGTGCTTATCGCCTTGCAGCCAGTTTTGTATTATCAGTTTGCCGTTCGGGGTCAGCACGGATTCCGGATGAAACTGAATGCCGTGGACGTCGTACTGCCGGTGTTTCAATGCCATAATCTGCCCTTCGGGGCTGACAGCGGTAATCGCAAGCGTTTCGGGAAATGCTTCTGTGTCTACCACCCAGGAGTGGTAACGGCCTACGGGAATTTCTTCGGGCAGCCCGCGGAAGATGTAGTCGGGCTGGATGATGTTTTCTATTTTGTTTTGCATAACAGCTTCGTGCTTGTTGTCTTCTTCTTGTTTTCCCGTTTTTTCGCTTTTAATTCTTATGGTTGTCTGTACGCCGTGAAATACGTTGCTGAGATTGACTAACCGCCCTCCGAACACTTGTCCGATAGCTTGTTCGCCCAGGCATACGCCCAGTATGGGCTTTTTGCCGGAGTAGGTACGTATTACATCCAGCAGCAGCCCTGCTTCTTCGGGGATGCCGGGGCCTGGGGAGAGGATGATTTTATCGTATTGTTCCAGGTCTTTCATTTCGAACCGGTCGTTGCGCAGTACATCGGTTTCTGCACCGAGCTCTTTCACCAGGTGTGCGAGGTTGTAGGTGAAGGAATCGTAATTGTCTATGATTGCTATCATTTGTTCTATTTATTATTGGTATTTGGGGATTTCTACATTTTCTCTGCCATTATAATGGCTTTTTTCAGTGCTCCCAGTTTGTTGTTTACTTCCTGAAGTTCGTATTCGTCATTGCTTTTGGCTACGATGCCTCCGCCTGCCTGGAACCATAGTATACCGTTGCGGCTGACGAAGGTACGGATAGTTATGGCTTGGTTCAGGCTGCCGTTCAGTCCGATGAAGCCGATACAGCCGCCGTATGCGCCGCGGTTGTGTGGTTCCAGCTCGCTGATGAGTTGCATGGCGCGTACTTTCGGAGCGCCGCTCAGTGTTCCGGCAGGGAAGGTGTCGATAAATGCTTTGATAGGGTCTGTCCCGTCGTTCAGCGTACCGCTGACACGGCTTACGAGGTGGATGACGTGGCTGTAATATTGCATTTCTTTGTAGAAATCTACTTTTACGCCGTGGCAATTACGGCTCAGGTCGTTGCGGGCAAGGTCGACCAGCATCACGTGTTCTGCATTTTCTTTGGGGTCGTCGTGCAGGTACCGGGCGTTTACGGCGTCTTGCTCCGGATTGCCGGTGCGCTTGGTTGTACCGGCAATAGGGTCGATGTAGGCATGGCGTCCTTCGATGCGGCAGTGTGTTTCGGGGGAGGAGCCGAAGATGCGGAAACCACCGAAATCGAAATAAAACAGGTAGGGGGAGGGATTGATGCTGCGCAAAGCGCGGTAGAGTTTGAAGTCGTCGCCTACGAAACGTTGCTCGAAACGGCGGGAGAGGACTATCTGAAAGACGTCGCCCCGTAGGCAATGGGCTATTCCCCGGCGGATATTGGCTTTGTGTTGTTCGTCGGTCAGCGGGGAGGTCGTTTCGCCAACGGCATGGAAGTCGTAGGCGGTGTAATTGCGGTTGTGAATGGCTTTCTGCACTTTGTCCAACTCGCTTTTCTCACCGGGTGCGAGCATTTCTAACAGCAGCATCTCATTCTTAAAGTCGTTGAATACAATGAGGTATTTGTAGAGTATGTATAGCATATCCGGAGCGTCATTGGTAGTTTCGCGGCTGTCTTTCACTGCAATGTTTTCAAAGTAGTGTACGGCGTTGAAGGATGTATAGCCGTATAGTCCGCAGTAGTTGCTGTATTCGCCTTCCACATGGAAGCGGTTGAGGAAGTCGCGCAAAGCGTTCTCCACACGGTATTCCCCGGTTACGGGGTGTTCCTTGCGTGTTCCGTCGGGCAAGCGGAATACTGCGGTTCCATGGTCTATGCTGACGCTCGCCACTGGACAAAGCCCGATGAAGGAGCGGTTGTTTTCGCTGCCGTGATAGTCGGAGCTTTCCATGAGTGCGCTTTGAGGGAAGATATCACGCACTTTCAGATAGGTGCTTACGGGGGTATGCAGGTCGCCGAGTACTGTACGGCTTACTGTCTGATAATTATATTGTTCCATTACTTTATTGTTTTTATAAATAGTGTCTTTAAGAATGGGTTAGATTGATAATCGCTGGTATTGTATTCCGGTTATGCCGGGTGGTTATGAGTTTCGAGTTTAAATTGTATTGTTTTCCAGTTTATAAATCTGAAATCGTAATTCTGAACTTATAATTCTGGGCTTGTAGCTTTGAAGTCATCACTCATCACTCTAAAATCTGAAATCATCGCTCGTAAATTATAAATCATAAATTATCACTCATAACGCATAGTTCAAATAAGTTTCTATATCTTTATCTCCTCGTCCTGAAACAGTCAAGACCACTATATCATCGGGCTTGAAATTCAACTTCTCCAGTGCACCGAGTGCATGGGCGCTTTCCAATGCGGGGATGATACCTTCGAACTGTGTCAGTTCATAGGCGGCACGAATGGCTTCATTATCGTTTACGGAGAGTACGACAGCACGTTTCCGTGCGGCGAGGTTGGCGTGCATGGGGCCGATGCCCGGATAGTCCAATCCGGCGGAGATAGAGTAGGGTTCTTCAATCTGCCCGTCTTCGTTTTGGATAACATAGGTGCGTGCACCGTGAATGATGCCCAGTTGCCCCAAAGCAATGGTGGCGGCCGTCATTCCGGTTTCTACTCCTTTGCCACCGGCTTCGGCAAGAACTATTTGTACGCGGTTGTCATCGATGTAATGGTAAATGGTTCCGGCCGCATTGCTGCCGCCGCCTACGCAGGCTATAAGGTAGTCGGGGAAATTGCGTCCTTCTTTCTCCATGAGCTGTTTCTTTATCTCTTCGCTGATAACCGATTGCAGGCGTGCTACCATATCGGGATAAGGATGCGGGCCTACGGTAGAGCCGATGATGTAGTAGGTGTCCGACGGATGACAACACCAGTCGCGTATGGCTTCGTTGGTGGCGTCTTTCAGTGTCATGTTGCCACTGGTTACGGGGATTACGGTCGCACCCAGCATTTTCATTTTCTCTACATTGATGTGTTGGCGTTCTACGTCGGTCTTACCCATGTACACGATACATTCCATGTTCATCAGGGCACAGACGGTAGCAGTGGCAACACCGTGTTGTCCGGCGCCTGTCTCGGCAATGATGCGTTGCTTGCCCATGCGCCGCGCCAGCAGAATCTGGCCGATAGTGTTGTTAATTTTGTGTGCACCGGTGTGATTTAGGTCTTCCCGTTTCAGGTAAATCTTGCAGCCGTATTTTTCCGACAGGCGGTTTGCCAGGTAAAGTGGAGAGGGACGGCCTACGTAGTCGCGCAACAGCCGGTCGTATTCCTGTTTGAAATCTTCACTTTGTAGAACGTCGAGATAGTTTTTCTGTAATTCTTCTACGCATTTGTGGAGTATCTCGGGTATATATGCTCCGCCGAATTCTCCGTAATAGCCTTCTTTGTCAACTAAGAAACTCATATTTGTATTTACGATTTTAATTATTTACAGGTTTTCACTCGTCACGGGTTGTGTGTGGCTATGAATTCTTTTTTTTAAAATTTTGTTGTGCCCTGTATCTTCAAATGGTACGGATTGTATGGAGTATTATCCTGTTATCGGTTTACGATAATTCGTATAGTCCATGTAATCTGTGTGAGATATTTAAACGAAAGAGCCCCGTCGCTTGGTGCGACAGGGCTCTTTGTTTATCTATCCATGATTGTATATACACACGAGCACTGCTCCCTTACGACTGTCGGAGTTGTAACGGGCGCCACCACCAATATGTATTTACGAATATTGTTTTCATTGTCTTTTTTTGTTTTTACCGAGACAAATATAAGCATATTGTTTTAATTGCCAAAATAAATCTTACTTTTTTTATATAAGAACATTTTTCTTGGAATATTGTTCTTTATAAATGTGACAACCATATTTATTTGTAACAAAGAAAGGAACGAACTATGAAGCGGAGACATTTAATCGCGGTGGGGGTAATTATTGCTATTGTTTTACTGTTGTATTGGCTTTTTATAGCCGAAGACTTGAATGCCTGGCTCAATATGAATTGATTTTTCGGGACTATCATACGGGGTTGTTCGGATAAATGATGTATCTTCGCAAAAAAACAAAAAGTCATGAAAGGATTAAGTTATTCATTTTTACGCATTATATGTGCGCTGGTAATAGGCTTGGTATTGGTTATGTTTCCCGACCAGGCCAGTGATTATTTTGTGATAACAATCGGTGTTATTTTTCTTGTACCTTCACTCATTAGTATTATTGGTTATTATGCCCAGGGTTCCGAAGTGCGTCGCCGTTTTCCTATCGAAGGGATAGGAAGTCTGCTGTTCGGACTGTGGCTGGTTATCATGCCCGGATTTTTTGCGGATTTGCTGACGTTTGTGCTGGGCTTTATTCTTGTAATGGGTGGTGTGCAACAGATTGCCTCGCTTGTGGCTGCCCGTAAATGGATGCTCGTTCCCGGTGGCTTTTATGTTGTTCCGGTGCTGATTTTGATTGCCGGGCTGATTGCACTGTTTAATCCTACGGGGGTACGCTCTACGGCATTCATCATTATCGGTGTTACCAGTTTGGTGTATGCAGTTTCTGAGTTGATAAACTGGTTTAAGTTTACCCGTCTTCGTCCTAAGACACCGGTTGCCGATAATAGGCCCTCCGGCGCTGATGATAGTATCGAAGATGCGGAAATTATAGAATAATTCGTGGGTAGCGGGTGGCAAAGGGGATTGAGAGGAGTGGTATAGAAAAAAGAATTTGCCTTATTGCTTCTTTATATTCTTTTTTAGATATTCTTCGATTTCTGCGCTTGTGGCATCTTTCAATAATACGGTTTTGTCCTTGTCCAGCAGGTACAGGGTGGGGATAGCTTTTAAGTCGTAGAGGTTTTGTTGTTCAATCGTCTGTTTTTTATCATAGCCGTTAATCCACTCCTTAGGAAAGTCGGAGAGGTGGCGTTTCCATTCCACCAAATCTGCGTCTGGATAGATAGAAAGGATTTTCAACGATTTCTGTGCGGTAGCTCGGCAAATGGAAGGGCTGCTTTTTAATGCTTCAATAGTTTCGCTGCAGGCATTACAGCCGGGATTGTTGATGAATAGCAATGTGTAAGGGGCTTTTACATTATATAAGCTGCTCTGTTTACCGTTGGCAAGCATGTAAATAAAGTCCAGTGCTTTAGTTCCTATACGGTTTTTTTGTGCCAGTTTCCGCCGGGCTTGCGGACGAATCTTATCCGTGTCGCTCATAGCGGGCGATTTCAATATGGCATCCAGTACAGAAATATACAATTCTTCATTGCGCATCGGCGAGTTAGGGTCGTATAGATATTTGTCTGCCAGAGATGTTAGATACATATAGCATTTTTTTTCTTTTTCTGCTTGGGCGAATAGCTTTTTTAGGGCTGTATCGCTGGTAGAAGAGGATGTCAATCTCAATATTTCGATGAAATTTACCCATGCTTGCTCCGTTACTTCAGGATGATGTATATAGTTGGTATCGGCAAAATTCACATTGTCCCAATAATGTTTTGCCAAATAGTCTGCACGCAACTCTGGGCTGTTTAGCATGGCGGGTATTTCGGGTAATACGAAAGTGGTGATAGTATCTGTTGTAGTTGTTTGGACGTGTTTGCTGCTTACCTGCCCATTGCTGCATGCAGTACTCAAATTCAGCAGCAGAGAAAGTAGTGTATAGGCAGATAACAGTTCTAGGGTCTTTTTATGTTTCATACAGTTTTTATTTTAAAAGTAAAAATAGTCTTTTTTTTCTGAAGCGCCAAATATATGCTGTTTTGCGATGAAAATGGACGGGGGTGAATACCTTGCTATGCACATATTAATATATTAATGTATATATGTGGTTAATATACATAGCTCTTTCAAAAATATATGTTTTATAACACGTTTGTTAATCAGCGGATTACAAAAAAGTTTTAAGAATACTAAGAAAAAATGATAGATATATTTGGTTCATATTACTAAATGCTCTACTTTTGCATCCGCTTTCGGGAACGAGAGCAGCGATAGATTGACATTCTGAAACAAAAGTGCATTATGAGGTTGTGAAGAGGATAGTGATTTAAAATAAAATTCTTGAAAATATTAGGATTTTATTAATTTTTATTCCTATCTTTACAGTCTAACTCGCAAAGAAAAAAGTTTTTTTTATTTCCTTTTGGATTAAGACGTTTTGTAAGAGACGAGAAAACGGGGATTGAAAAAAAAGTTTAGGATTTATTTGGAATATATAGAATAAAGTTCTTACCTTTGCATCCGCTTTTGTTAAGAGAGCAATTTACAGAAGAAGCGTTCTTTGAAGAAATTACATAAACAATACAAGTAGTACAAGAGCAAGACATCTCTTATTCATTTAAGACTGTCTTGGGTAAAAAAGAAAGAACCGTCAATACCTATATAATAGGTAATTGAGACTCTTTTAAATTCGAGCGTCCTGAACAGAGCAACAACCACTTCTTTTATGGAGTGATTAAAATACTATTACAATGAAGAGTTTGATCCTGGCTCAGGATGAACGCTAGCTACAGGCTTAACACATGCAAGTCGAGGGGCATCGGGAAGGAAGCTTGCTTCCTTTGCCGGCGACCGGCGCACGGGTGAGTAACACGTATCCAACCTGCCGATAACTCCGGGATAGCCTTTCGAAAGAAAGATTAATACCGGATGGCATAGTTTTCCCGCATGAGAGAACTATTAAAGAACTTCGGTTATCGATGGGGATGCGTTCCATTAGGCAGTTGGCG
>NZ_KB894142.1 GCF_000374365.1 Bacteroides gallinarum DSM 18171 = JCM 13658 | reverse complement strand
CATTAAAACTTTTGCGGTATTTTTCCAGAACATCAAATTCTGTGAAGCCCAAAGTTGGGTGAATTTCGGAAATATTTTGTATCTTAGCCATATCTTAGTCGGGGAATTTCCCCCGTTTTGGCCTTCAAACCTTATTTGCGGGGGAATACCTAAAGATACAAAAAAGCCAGCTAATTCGCAATATTTTGTGTATGAATTAGTTGGCTGATTTTATATTATTTACTGAATGTCCCTTTCTTCCTGATTTCATCAAGACCGCAACGGTCAAGGCACAAATCCTGATGTGCTTTATCATATAACTCTGAAGAAAGACATCCGTCCATCGTCAGTACGGCGAGAATCTGAACTTTACCCATAATCGTTTCCTTTCGTTAGGCAAGGGTAAAAAAGTAGCGTGCAATTCACACTACCTTCAAGCGATGGCTCTGGTAAAGCCTTTACGGAGAGTACGTGAATGCACGCTATGCGTAAGCATAGCATAAGCATCACGCAATCGTCTCCGTAGTTCCAATTTACCAGATTTTCGCTTGAAACGCCTTGCGGTCTTATCCTATATGTTGGCGGCGAAAAGCTCCTGCCAATCGCCGTTTTTCTCAAATGTTATGCAAAGATAGCCAAATTCAGTGAATTACGGGCTATGATTGCTTGAATTTATATTTAAGTCCATACTCTTCAAGTTTGCTGTATAGTGTTGTCCTGCCTATGCCGAGCAGTTCTGCGGCGACACTCCGGTTGCCGTTTGCCTGTTTCAACGCACGCAATATCCGCTCCTTATCCTCCGCGTCATTGCGCAAGGCGAAGCTGACAGTAGAGGTCGGTTTCGTCACGGCAAGTTCCAGATGCTCTTTCATGACAACACCTTCCTGCGCCTGCAATACAGCACCCATAACTTTCTGCCGAAGTTCCCGCACGTTGCCCGGCCATGCGTGTGTCAGCAACGCTTTACGTGCTTCGGAACTGAACCCGCTCACGCTACACTCCAGCTCTCTGTTTGCCATATCACGGAAGAACTCTGCCAGCGGCATAATGTCTTCTTGACAGTCACGCAACGGAGGAACGGTTATCCCGAAGTCGTGCAGGCGGTACAGAAGATCCTGCCGAAAACGCTTTTCATTCACCGATACCTCCAAATCTTCATTGGTAGCAGCGATGATGCGGACATTGAAATTCCGGTCTGCCTTGTCTCCGACCGGGCGATACCGCCTCTCCTGTATGGCACGGAGCAACATCTGTTGGGTTTCCAACGCGAGGTTTCCTACCTCGTCCAGAAACAACGTGCCGCCTTCCGCCTCATGGAAATATCCTTTCTTGGCATTGTCCGCACCTGTAAATGCACCTTTGACGTGTCCGAAGAAAGCCGACGGTGCAAGCTCTTTGGAGAGTGAACCGTAGTCCACCGCCACAAATGGCTTGCCTGCACGTTTGCTCTTGTCATGCAACAGGTGGGCAATATGCTCCTTGCCCGTGCCGTTCTCACCAAATATCATCACGCTCATATCGGTGGCGGCTACCAGCCTTATGCGGTGCATGATTTTCTGAAAGGCGGAACCTTCACGGGCGAATATAGGCATACGGCGTTGTCCTGCCTGACGTTCTTTCAGTATGGAACGGATCAGGGGGACAAGTTTATCCTCCACAAGCTGTTTGGGAATATAGTCTATCGAGCCGAGTTTCATGCTTTCCACGGCGGTATTAACTTCGGCGTAGTCGGTCATAATGATGAAGGGCTGCATCTTTCCCTCCTTTCGCATCCAGCACAAAAGGTCTATGCCACTGCCGTCAGGCAGACGCAGGTCGGCAACCACGATATCATTATCTGTTGCCTGTTGCAGATGTTTCTTCGCGGTTGAGAGGTGGTAAGCCTTCATATTGCGGTAGCCCTCCCGTGACAGCATATTGCAGACATATTCGCAATACACGATGTTGTCTTCCACCACAATTATTTTTGTCTTATTCATCTTCGTATTTTCTCCTTTCCTCTTCTGCCAACCGTATTATTTCCACTCCCTTATCCAGCACGGCAGTCACGGCATGGCTTAACGCTTCACCATCCGGGAGAGCATCGCCACGAAGCAATCCGTAAAGTACATTCAGCGGTTGGTCGGCACGGAGCACCTCCCACGAACTGCGCAGGTGGTGGATCAGGGAATCCAGCTTTTGCAGGTCTTTTTCTTTTGCTGCATCCCGTACCGCCTGCATTTCCTTTTCTGTTTCAGTTATCAACTTTTCCAGCATGACGGCTTCATTGCCATAGGACAATAAGGCGGAAAAGTCCGGTTTCCCGTCCGGTGTCGCTTTTATGGCACACCTGTCGGAAACCTCCATCAGTTCCGATATGGAGAACGGTTTGAACAGGCATCCGGCAAAGCCTTTTGCCAATAGTTCCCCTTTGTTACAACTGCCCGAAGCGGTTGCCACAACCACCGGGATTGTTGGTGAATTGCCCACGTTGGACGAACGCAACAGTTCCAGCAATTCGAAACCGTTTATATCGGGCATATTCAAGTCTGTCAGCAACAGGCTGTATTCTTTCTGGCGTATCATTTCCATCAGTGCCGCAGCATCGGTGCAAGTGTCGCAGTGTATTCCTTCTTGGGAATACATCTCTTTCAGCATCAGAAGTAATACCTCATCATTGTCAATGGCGACAACATCATGGAATTTATTGTTATGATAAACAGGTGTATTGCTTGTATATCCAAGCTGTTCTTCAGCTTCCTGCATAGAAATTTCAACTGTGAAACGACTGCCTTTCCCTTTCTTGCTGTCTAAACGGATTGTTCCGCCAAGCATCGACACAATATTACGCATTATGGCAAGCCCAAGCCCGAAACCCTCCTTTGCGGCGGCATTTGATAGACGTTCAAACGCACCGAACGCTTGTTTCTGTTCCTCTTCTGTCATGCCTGTACCTGTATCTTCAACGACCAGTGTCAGAACTCCATTATCATATTCAGTAATCAAAGAAACACCGCCTTCTTCTGTGAACTTGACAGCGTTTGACAGCAGGTTATTCCCGATTTGTATTATTCGCTCTTTGTCGGTCAATACAATGGCATCGTGTCCAGTCTTCACGGACAAGGACAGCCCTTTGTTCACGGCAACAGGCATGAACTCCGTTTCAAGTGTGTGCGTGATTGCTGAAATCCGGCAGGGTGACAGACGGGGCTGTTCCTTGCCGTTGTCCAGGCGGAAGAAGTCAAGCAAAGTGTTAAGCATATCCCGCATACGGTCGGAGGATTGCAGTATGTTTTGGATATACTGCCCGGACTTATCCTCACACTGTTCTTTCCGTATCAGTCCGGCATAGCCTGTTATTGCTGTCAGCGGTGTGCGCAGTTCATGGGTGATAGTATGTACCGCCTTCTTCCTTGACGTTATCAGTGCCTCGTTCCGTTGTACGGATTGTTCCAGTTGCCTTATCAAATCAGTTGTCTTGTGCTTGTATTGTTTAATGCTTTTTGCATCACGATGTATGATGATGTAGGAAATTAACAACAATAGAAGAACGAATCCCATTAAACCGCCTACTTGCATAAATGACTTTTCACGCATGGCAACTATTTCGTTTTCCCGGCTTTGCAGTTCGGTTTGTACCTTTTCTTCTATTTGGCAAATCAATTCTTGCAGTTGTCTGTTAAGTTCTGCATTACGAGCTGCAAGGCTGTCGGCTTGTTCCGACAATTGGCGATCCTGCACTTTCTGTTCGCTGATTACGTTTCTATTGACCGAATGAAGGATAGTGGTTGATACTGCTGGAGTTACTTCCTTTTTTTTGCCGAATATGCCTAAGAAACCTTTTCGTTTTGGCTTTTTGGACTGTTCCTGCACACTTTTCTGTACAATAACCGGAATTTGATTGGCTATCTTCTTGTTAATAGATTGTTGTTCATCCATTAACCGGACTATCTGGAACATCTGTCGTTCCTTATCCTCTAAAAGACTGCGCACACTATCGATGCGCTCTGCTGGATAGGTGGCCTTGAAACGGCAGAGCATACTGTCCATTGCCATACGCCGTGCATGGTAATGCTCGATATCTTTATCGTTCCATTCCAGTATTGTTTCACCCAATAGAGAAAATTTTATCATTTGAATATTGATATTGTTTATTTCTTTTCGGAGCTCGTCTATTTTTTTATTGCCAAGTTCTAATGCTTCTATCTCCTGCCATTCATAGAGGCTATTATATGCCATACATCCGATAAGAATGGAGATAAGTATATATCCCAACCGTATTGCCTTATAGAAATTTCCTGACCGCTCCATTATTTTAATGACATTGATTTTTGGAACATGAATAAAAGTTTATCTTTTTCGTTCATGCGGATATTATCAGAATAACCGTCTTTTGTTATTTGATACCCACATGGCTTAACCATAAAAATGCCTAAGCCCTTAGTGTACGAACTTACTTCTGAGGCATAGTCTTTACTTGTATTTAATGGAACTTTCCCTTTAATATGACACCACTCATTATTACAACTGATGTCTTCAATCTCAGACATCAGTTTTTGCAAATCTGTAATAGCTTTGGAACTCGCTACTTGGGGTATCTGCAACTCAAAACAGAGCATCGGTTCGAGAATGTCCACACCTGACTGTTGCAAAGCCAGCCTGAAGACATAAGGGGTCAGCTGTCTGAAATCAGCAGGTGTACTTACCGGGCTATAATACTCGGCTTGAGTAAAAGTTACTTTCAGATCTGTCACTTCCCATCCATGTAAACCAGATTGGCAAGACATACGAATCCCTTCAAAAACGGCATTTTGAAAAGAATGGTTCAGATAACCATAGGAGATGTCACTTTCGATTTGCAACCCTGCCCCTAACGGTAAGGGTTCAAGAGTCAGCCCTATTGTGGCCCAGTAAGGGTTGGGTGGTACTTCGATCTGAATAATCTTATTGACCTTTTTTATAGGTCGTTCTTTGTAGATAGTCTTGATCTCATCAAAATGGACCTTTACGGAAAATCGTTCTTCCAGCAATGTCTGTATGATTTCCTTTTGGGTCAAACCATATAACGAGATTTCCAATTCATCACTATATGAGTTTATGGAAAAGGACAAAGACGGGTCTTCAATCCACAATGTATTCAGAGCGGATATCACCTTGCTTCTCTCTTCGGGCTTATTTGGCCGGACGGAGGATTTGAGAGCGGGATGCTGATGAGATAATCCTTGAATCAAACAAGGTTTAGCACCTAAATAATCTCCGATTCGAAAATCTTCTATATCTTCTACAATCGCGATATCATTGGCACCCACTTCATCAACATTTATCTCTCTGCCCTGATAAATAGTCTTTAGATTTTTAATCTTGATGAATTTTTCCGAATCGTTGATTCTTACAACGTCTCGAAGTCTCAGACTTCCGTCAATTATTTTAAGAAAACTTCTTTTATGCCCTTTGGGGTCATGCTCTATCTTATAGAGATAAGCTGAAAGTCTGTTTGAGACTGATGCCGGAGGAAGTATAAAAGAAGAAATGGCGTCCAACAACTCATTGATACCGATATTGAACATTGCTGATCCATGTAGCACCGGATAGACTTTGGCTTTTGCCACAAGAGCGATTATCGTATTCCAATAATCAGCCGGTGAAATTTCGCTATCCGCCAAATATCGTTCTAATATATCGTCGTCATGGTTGCATACAAATTCTTTGTATTCTTCCTTTATATATGTTTGGGAGCAAACCGGATAAACCGATCCATCGACAACAGTTTGCATAAACAGGACATCTTGCGACAGATTTGTTTTTATATCCATATACAAACGCTCCAAATTCACACCGGCACGGTCAATCTTATTGATAAATATAATTGTCGGGATTTGCAGCTTTTGTAAAGTACTGAACAGCAACTTTGTCTGCGCTTGTATGCCTTCCTTTGCGGATAAGATGAGGACTGCTCCATCAAGCATTTTGAATGTCCGCTCCACTTCCGCAATAAAATCCATGTGTCCCGGAGTGTCAATGATATTGCATTTCACTCCATTCCAGATAATAGATGTCGTAGAAGCCCGGACAGTAATTCCTCTACGTTTCTCTATATCCATAGAGTCCGTTATGGTGTCACCATTATCCACACGGCCGCACTTTTCCGTTGCTCCACTGGCAAACAGCAGATTCTCGGTTACGGAAGTTTTTCCTGCATCAATGTGAGCAAGAATTCCTAAATTTATAATATTCATTTGGATTAAGCAATAATATACTACAGTAGATGCATTGTCGAAACGCACCTTTTAATACCTCCTCGTAGCATATGAGAACTACAGGATTACTAACTCGTATTAATATGTATATTATTACTGCCGCATAACGATTACAAAATTACACAAAAAAATATATCTAACAAAAGTGGGAGGATTTTTTAACTTTTTACCATAGACATTTTATTAGGGAAGCGTAGGTTCAACTGGCAAGTACAAATAAGTAGAAATGTTTGAACAACACCGTTTTAGGAAGTTGAAAAATCAAGTTTCTCTCTCGGTATAGCGTTTATTTTGGCCAATATCTTCTTTAGTTTAGCATTTGTGTATTTCCCATTCGTGTTCTATTTAGCTCCTTATTATGAGTATGTAGCAAGTTACTTATCAAATTCAGCCTCTTTGAGGGTCAAATATGGTTTTGCAAATGGTGACTGACAAGACATAAACAAGGTCAGCAGGAATTTTTTACATAAATGGACATGAATGTATATAACCTAAAATAAGAATAAATTTTAATAAGGGCTGCCCAAAAAGAAAAAAATGCAGTTGCCATCCTATAGATACTTGCAGAAAGGATAAAATTTACTTTTAGACCTTTTGGGATAGCCCTTATTAATACTTCAGATAAAATTCCTTAGGTTATATTTTCAATCCTTTGGACCGGGTTTCCTCCTTGGCATACAGTCCCGGACGCCCGATTATGACATGGTTGGCAACGATACTATCCGCCGGACTGCGTATCTGCGGCGGTGCATTTTCGGGATATTGCGCCTGCCTGTTCCTCACATCTTCCGCTTCCGGCTTGAGCTGTTGCCCTTCATTCTCCTTTTCTGCGACTTCGGGCGTGGGTGGCGCAAGCTCCAGCTGAATTTTTCGGTCAAGGGCGGCAAGTTCGGACTTCAACTGCTTCAGCTCGTCCTCCTTCTTCCACACCTTACCCGCTATCTCCTGTAACTGCGGTATCTCCATCTCCAGCACCTCGTTCTTCGCCTTGTACTGGTCGATGATGGAGGGTATCCTCTCCATCGCGTTGAGGAAGTTGCGGGCGGCGGCCAACGGGTCAGCCATCGCCAGATGCCCGTTGTTGTAGGTGTACTTGTAGTTCCCCTCGACCACGAAGCGGTTGTCGGTGAACTCCAATCCCTCTTTGAGTATCCTTTCGCTCACCACCTTTATCGGAAAACCGTAAAGTTCACCGACCTGCGTGTACAACCCTCCGGTCGTGGCATTCTTGGCTATCTCCTGCAAACGCTTTCCGATGACCTTCTCATCGGCGGAATCCACTCCGTCCACCTTTATTATATTAAGGCGGTTGCCCTCCTTGTCGGTCTGCACCACCGACAGGAAGCGGTTCCAGTCCTCCGTCATGGCATCTATGAAAGCCGTGTTGTTGCGCAACTCGCCGGTCTTTGACTCCAGCTTGAACTCCGAATCACGCTTGCCCTTGTTGAACGACTTGCGTTCCCCTTCGAGCGATGCGATCCGCTTTTCCAGTTTCGCCTTGTCCAACAGGTCGGTATTGCCGGAGAGCAACGCCATGTATTCCGAGAAATTCATGCCCGATTTTTCGTCCATTGCCCCCTCGTCGATGGTACGCGCACCCATCGCACCGCTTTTGAGCTGGCTTATGAAAGTCTGCTTGCAGTGCAGGAGGTTGAACTTGTAGCTGTCCAGTGACTTCTCCACCGCGTAGATGATTACATCCACGTTGTTCCCGGCGAAATGTTTGGCAATCTCATTACCTGCCCTAACTCCGCGTCCGTCACGCTGTTGCAAGTCGGACGGTCGCCACGGCGTATCGAGATGATGGATAGCCACACACCGTTTCTGGGCGTTCACACCCGTTCCGAGCATAGAGGTAGAGCCGAACAGCACACGCACCGTCCCGGCGTTCATGGCGTCTATCACCGCCTTCCGCGCCTTGTCGGTCTTGCACTCCTGAATGAAGCGCACCTCGCTTGGCGGTATACCGTAGTCCTCCGTCAGTTTGCGCTTGATTTCCGAATAGACGTTCCACCCGTCGCCCGGCTGGTATGTCCCCAAATCAGAGAAAACGAACTGCGTGCCTTTCTGGGCGTCGTATTTTTGATAATACTCCGCGATCATCTTGGCACAGTGACTCGCTTTGTTGTCGGGATGATCTTCGTAATTCGGGTCTATCATGCGCATGTCGAGTGCCATTTTCCGGGCATAGTCCGTGGCGATGAGCATCTTCGCCTTTTCTTCCGTTTCCGAAAGCGGCAGCCTGCCCAACAAGGTGGCATCGCCCGTCTTGGCGAACTGCATCAGTTTCTGTATGAAGTCCTCCTGTTCCGGCGTGGGCGGTATATGGTGCAGTATCTCGTTCTTGGCAGGACGGTCAACGCCCACATCCTCCGCCGTGCGGTAGTCCGTGATTTCATTATAGAAGGCGGCAAGCTCCGGCACTTTGATGAAGTAGCGGAAACGCTCCTTCTGGACCACATTGTTCGTCACGTTAAATTCAAAATCCGTCGTCTTCTTGGCAAATATCGCCGCCCAAGCGTCGAAACACCTTATGTCCTGCCGTTCCAGCTCCTTCGGGCGCAGGTACTTGAACAGCAGGTACAATTCAGTCAGTGAGTTGCTGATAGTCGTGCCGGAGAGGAAGGTCGCACCCAAGTCTTTTCCTGTGCGCTCCTGTATGGTGCGTATGGCAAAGAGCATGTTAAGTGCCTTCTGGCTTCCCTCGCTGTTTCCCAATCCCGCCACACGGTCGTGGCGCGTGTTGAAAGTCAGATTCTTGAACTGGTGGCTCTCATCTATGAAGATGTGGTCGATGCCCATCTGCTTGAAATCCACCACGTCGTCCGTGCGTGACTTTATGGCGTGTTCCACCTTCTCCAGCTTCGCTTCAAGGTTGTGCTTGCGCTTCTCCAATCCTTTCAGCATCGCCCGCGACACGTTCTTTCCCTGCTGCCGTAGCACTTCGAGGTTTTCCTCCACCGTGTCAAGCTCTGCTTGCAGGATGCGCTGCTGCAATTCCGGCGACTGCGGTATCTTGCCGAACTGGTCGTGCGACATGATGACGCAATCGTAGTCGTTGTTCTTTATATTATTGAAGAAGCGCACACGGTTGGCGGTCGAAAAGTCCTTCTCCGAAGCGTACAGAATACGTGCGTTGGGATATGCCGCCTGATAGGTGGCTGCAATCTCCGCAACGTTGGCTTTCAGCCCGATAATCATCGGCTTGTGTGCCAAATTCAGACGCTTCATCTCATGCGCGGCGATGCACATTATCAGCGTCTTACCGGTTCCCACCTCGTGGTCGCAAATTCCGCCGCCGTTCTGTTTCAACATCCAGACGCAATCCATCTGTGAGGGATAGACGCTCTTGATACCCCGGCTTGCCAGCCCTTTCAGGTTGAGGTCGGGAAAGGTCTGATGGGAGCCGTCGTAGCGCGGGCGCACGAAACAGTTGAACTTGCGGTTATACATCGTCACAAGCCGCTCCTTGAACTGCGGCGACTGCTCTTCGAGCCATTCGGAGAAGCCGTTTCGTATCTCGTCAATCTTGGCGTTGGCGAGTTGTATTCCCTCGCTGTCGCGCATCTTGATGTCGTTGCCATGCTCGTCCTTGCCGATGGACTTCATCATGTCAGGGCAGGTGTTGTGCAGGGCGTGTTTTAGGAGGTGCATACCGTCATAGTTCCGGTAATACCCCTTCACCAGAAACTCGTCCGTGATTTTCATGGTGCGGTAGCCGCACACCACCGAAAACTCGTCCATGCTTGCGGAATAGGCGATTTTCACCTCCGTGTCGAACAGCCGGCTCATGTAGGCGGCATAGACACCCGTCGGAATCCAGCGTTCCCCGAAATTGAAGTCCAGATCCTCGAAGGCGATGCGCTGCGGCTCGGCATCTTTCAGAGCCTCCAACGCCTGCTTCACCTCCGGCATACGCTCATTTTCGGGATTGTCACCCATCCATGCCTCTATGCGTTCCGCTTTCTCTATGACATTTCCGGCGATGAAACGGTCTTTGATTTCGTAACCGGTCACGAGCGGATTGTAGTAGATGCGCCCTTGCAGGGCAGTGAGCAAATCCTCCGCCGTGCTGTCGGTTATCTCCCGCATATAGTCGAGATTGACCGTACCATATTTGTTGAGCGACGCAGACAGGGCTTCTTCGGGAGAGCCTACGTTGGCATGGCTCTCCACCGCGAAGGAAACAGGATGCTCGAAGATGTCCGCCTTGACGAACTTTCCGTTTTCCATCCGTTCCAGCGAAAGGATGTCGCGCCCGCCCGCATCCATCATCACTAACTTCACGTTCTGCTTGGCGTTGAGGTTGCCGTAGCGCATGACAAACTCATCGTAACAGGTATTCAGATGCTCTCGCCACGGAACATTTGCCTCGCGCCGGAGCGATTCATAACGGTACAGACGCTCGTAGGCGTCACGCAGCGACACATACAACAACGCCTTTTCCTTCTGGTATCCTTTCAGGTCGAGCGGCTGGAATGTCGCCCCGTATGGCGTGATGTCTTTCAGGTAGCCGATGTTATGACGCCCCCGGTCAGCCACCAGCGACCCTTCGCGCAGGTGCATCTCCGGCGTGCGGTGGTAGGCACGCGGAGAAAGGTCCACGACTTCCTCCTTCGGCTTTTCCGCTTCGATGTCGGGGAAAAGGAAAGTCCCCACCGCTTCCGATGGGGTATCTGTAACGGCAGGTGCGGCGACTGCCTCCGGCTGTGTTTCCTCCTGTCGTGGCTGCTCACGGGAAGTTTCCGGCACGGCTTTCACTTCCGTCTTTTCCGCCACTTGTTTCTCGTTATGCTGCCTTGCCAGTTCCCGAAGTTCTTTCCTACGCTCCGGCGTCAAACCCATCATCATTTCATAGAAACCGTTGATGGGAGGATTGGTATCCCAGTCCAGTGTGGCATAGATGTCGTCCGGGTCGGCAGGCTTGGCGGTGTTCTCCGCTTTCACCTCCTTATTCTCCATTGCGGGTTTTGCAGTTGGAGCTGTCGGTGTAACCGTGACTTTCGGTTTGGGCGGAGTGGACTTTGCCGTAACTGCCTTTTTCACCGTCTTTTTCTTTTTGGAGGTTTTCGGTTGGCTGACCTCTTCCGTCATCCCCCAGAGGTCAAGCAGGGTGAGCTGCACGCCTGCGGAATATTGCGGGCGCGGTTCTATCTCCGGCTTTTCATCTGCGGGTTGCGGCTTTTCTGTCGGAGTTTCCACCGTCTGCGCCGAGGATACTGTTTCCAATTTTATGGCAGGACGCTCTACTTTATTTTGAACGGCAACTTTTTCTTCCGTTCCTGCCTGCCGGATTGAACCCGAATACAAGCGCATGGCAAGCCTGTAATGGAAATCCTCGTCGAGCATACGGCGCAAATCCCCGGCGATGCCTGCTGCCTTGCCCTCGTGCAGATAAACCATAGCGGGCTTCCCGTAGGGGTCTGTGTCAAGTTTCGCCATCGTATGCACGATGCGTTCCGGGTGGTGGATGAAATAGGCGTTGTCGGTCAGGGCGGTTTTCGTGTCCGTCTGTATCACGGTCATCAGCCGCTCGTCCTGCGACATTTCCTTCTTGCTGAGGTTCTTTTGCAGGACAATCAGGTCACTGCCCACCTCCGTGCCCGCGTTGTCCGTGAACAGGTTGTTGGGCAGGCGTATCGCGGATACCAGATTGGCCTGACTGAACAGCTCGTTACGCACGGAGGTCTTGGTGCTATTCAATACCCCTTGCGAGGTGATGAACGCCACGATACCGCCGTCACGCACGGCATCCAGTCCTTTGAGAAAGAAATAGTTGTGGATGGTTTTCTGGGCGGAGCGTCTGCCGAAAGAGTCGCTCCGCTGAAACTCCGCGTCGAACACGGCAATGTCACCGAACGGAATGTTGGACACCGCCAAGTCGAAATAATTGTTGAACGGTCTTTCGATTTTCTCAAAACCGCAGGTGCGCATTTTCTGGTCGGGATAGAGATGCCTCAAGATTGTACCCGTGAGCAGATCCTTCTCGAAAGCCATCACATCCGCATTGGGGCTGTGCCGCAGCATGGAATCCACGAACACGCCGACACCTGCCGACGGTTCGAGCATACGGGCGGGGCGGACGCTGTAATCTGCCAGCACGTCCGCGATGGTGTCGGTTATCTCTTTGGGGGTGTAGAAAGCGGTCAGCACGGACGCTTTCAGCGAATCCACAAACCGCTTGTACTCTGTTTCGTCCTTGCTGTTCTCACGGATAAGCCTGTGCAGCTCCACCGTCGGGGCGAACAGTTCGAGGTCGGATTTCGCCCACCGGACGGCATCCGTCAGTTCCTTTGCAGGGTTGAGGATACATTTCAGACCGCCGAAACCGCAGTACCTTTGAAGTATGGCACGCTCTTCGGTTGTCGCTGTCCTATTTTCCCTGTCAAGGATGAATGCCGTCCGTATCGCCTCGATGTTGTCCCGCAGTTTCTGTTTGCGGTTAAACGCCATATTCGTCTAAGTAAAGGACGGTTGCTCCCGTCAGCTCCGTGTAGAGCAGGTCGTAATCGGAAGACAGGGCGAAATTGTCATCCGAGAGGTCATAGACGGAGAACACGTTGCCGACAAGCGGCAGCAGTTTCAGGACAAAGGCTTCACGCTTCTCTTCCGGCACTTCATCGGCAAACTCGTTTTCCACGACTTCGCGGAGGATGGCGTAACGGGAATAATGCAGCCCGCGCAGCAGCGTGTCCATCGCCAGTTCCTGCGCACCATCGGCGGGATAGCCTTCAAGCCGTGCCCTCTCATACGTTTCGGCGGCACGGTCGGCCCGTTCCCGTATGAAAGCGGTGTCGTCAGCCTGTTCAAACTTGTTCGTGCGGAGATAGTCCAGCAGGTACAGACCGTAATAGGAAAAGTCGGTCTGACCCTCGTTTTTCTTCTTGTTGTTCATTACTTTGGATTTAGCGGATTGATAATTAACGGGATAATCGGTTGGAAAAAGGAAGAAAAAGGCACTCGGTATCCCTCCGAGTGCCACCACTAAATCCAAAGTATGAGTGTAATCCGGTATCGAAGAACAATTCATTACTCTGAACAAGTGGCAAAGTTAATACTATTTCTTCCGTCCTGAAAATTTCTTGTCCTTTTTAGCCTCCGGGAACACAAAAGTCGTGTTATATTCCCCGTCAAAGGCGACAACAGCATCGAAACTCTTGCCCTGTTTGCTCTTGAACCCTTTGAGCAGCTTGGTATGCCCTTCGGTGAGCAGGTCTTTGATTTCATCGTCGGACAGGGTGCGTCCCGCTTTCAGCCGGAACACGGGCAGTCCGCACTCCGTGTTGTCGCAGCGTACCACCTTGCCGTAGAACCGCATCCTGCCCGTGCCACACTTGGGACACGCGCAGCCGGAGTCACGGCTGCCGAAGAGCTTGTCGCACGAGATCAGTTCGGAGGTTATCTCACGTGTGTACGCCTCTATCTCCTTGCGGAAGGTGTCGTCGGACAGTTCCCCGCGCTCGATACGCGCCAGCTCCTTTTCCCATTCGCCCGTCATGGCAACATCGGCGATGCGCATCGTCTTGACGACGGAATTGAGGGCAAGTCCTTTTTCGGTGGGAACAAGCGACTTCTTGCAGCGTTCCATGTAACCGCGCTTGAAAAGCGTTTCGATGATGGAGGCGCGTGTGGCGGGAGTACCGATGCCACAGTCCTTCATCGCCTGCCGCAGTGCGTCGTCCTCAATTTCCTTGCCCGCCGTTTCCATTGCCGAGAGCAGGGTGGCTTCGGTATGCAGCGGCTTGGGTTTGGTCTTTCCTTCGGTAATGGACGAGCCTTTCGGTGTCAGCGTGTCGCCTTCCTGCCAGCCGGGGATGGTAATTTCCTCTTTTTCCTCGCCATAGACGGCACGCCATCCGGTTTGCTTCACGACGCTGCCTTTTACGGTAAACTCCACTCCGGCACATTCCGCCGTGACAGTGGTCACATCCTTGACGCATTTCTCAGAGAATGCCTCGACCATGCGCCCGGCAATCATCTGATAGATGGTATTGTCCTCTTTGGAGAGGAAGAGCGGTTTCTCACCCGTGACGAGCAGGGCATGGTGGTCTGTCACCTTGCCGTCGTCCACGCTGCGGCGTGTCGGGGCGGCTTTTGCCCGCACCTTGTCTTTCCATTCGGGCTGTGTGCCGATGAAAGCGAGCAGTTTGGGAATTTCGGCAAACACGTCTTCGGGGATGTAGCGGCTTCCCGTTCTCGGATAGGTTATCAACTTCTTTTCGTAGAGTTTCTGCGCGATTTCAAGCGTCTGTTCCGCCGTGAAGCCGTGCTTGGCGTTGGCTTCTTTCTGGAGCGTGGTCAGGTCGTAGAGCAAGGGAGTTTCCTCCGTCTTCTCCTTGCGCTCGGCTTTCGTGACAGTGGCGCAACCTGCCGCCTTTACCTTATTATATAGTTCCATCGCCGGTTCTTTCTCTTTCCATTTCTCGGAGGATGAGAATTTCACGACTTCGCCGTCGCAACCGTCCGTTGCGATATGGAGCTGCCAGAATGCTTCGGACGTAAAGCGGCGGTTCTCCCAGTAGCGTTCACATACCATAGCCAACGTTGGTGTCTGCACCCGCCCCACGGAATACGTGCCGTGTCCGGCGGCGATGGATAACGCCTGTGTGCCGTTGATGCCCACGAGCCAGTCGGATTCGCTCCGCGCTTTGGCGGCGAGGTAGAGGTTGTCGTATTTGCTGCCGTCTTCGAGTTTCCGCAGTCCCTCGCGGATAGCTTTGTCGGTGAGAGAGCTGATCCACAGGCGCACGAAAGGAGTGGTGCAACCCGTATAGTGGTAGAGGTAGCGGAAGATAAGCTCTCCCTCGCGTCCGGCATCGGTCGCCACGATGATATGTTCGCTTGTGTCGAACAGTCTTTTGATGACTTTTATCTGCGACACCACGCCGCTGTCGGGCTTGTAACCTTTCTCCGTCCTGACCTGACGGGGGACGAGCGTGAATGTGTCGGGAATAATCGGGAGGTTGTCACGGACAAATCCGCGCACGCCGTAGCCGTCGGGCATGGCAAGCTGAACGAGGTGTCCGAATGCCCATGTCACGGCATAACCGCCTCCCTCGAAATATCCTTCCTCTCTCTTTGTCGCGCCCACGATGCGGGCGATTTCACGTGCCACGGAGGGCTTTTCTGCAATGATTGTCTTCATGTCTTCTTCTTTTTTGTTGATACTTTGGATTTTATTTTGGATTCAGTGGCGGACACGGGATTACATTTTCATGCCCTTGCCCGTTTTCTTCTGCGGCTTCTCCTGCTGCTGTTGCTGGCGGGCGTCCTTCGGGTTGGTCTGACCTTTCTGCAACGGCTCTCTCAGATTCTTTGTAGCCTCGTTGGTCTTGCCATCGTTGTTCACCGCCACCTGCGTGCGGCTCTCGTTGGACGGAGCAACCTGCTGTGCATTGTCAGGGTTCGTGTCGTAGCGGTACGGGCGTCCCTTCTCCGGGTTGAACTTGATATACATCGTGGCATGGAAGCCCTGCTTGTCGGTCACGTTCTCCAGCTTCACGGCTTTACCCGCCACATAGTCGGCTTTCTGCTGGTCGGTGAAGCTCACGCCGCTCCATTTGCTGATGGGGCGGATGCTGCCGTCCTCGTTCGTCCACGTGTTGCGGCGTTGCTCCTTCTTGGTCTGTGCGGCATTTTCCCCGCCCTGCGCCTGACTTTTCGATGTGTCGCCTTTGGTTTCCTGTGTCTGTGCGGTACGGGGCGACTTGCCGGTTCCCGGCACGAACTCCACGCCGCGCTGCTCCACGTTCACTTGCAGGGTGGTGACGAACTTTCTGCCGTCGTTGCGCTCGATGAGCTTGTCGCGTACGGGCAGTCCGGCGCGGAGCATGTCCCGCTCCTGCGTGGTGATTTCCGTCTTGCCGATGCGCTCCGGGATGCGCACCCTGCTTGCCGGAATGTCCGTGATTTCATTCGTCTTGCGGTCGATGCTGATGTAGGAGGGGATGATCTCGCCCGTTTCCCTGTCCACAATGTCCACGACCCTACCGAGATTGCCCGTTTCGCGGAGGTTCTTCCGGTCATTGTCGGAGAATTTGTGTTCCTTGTACTCATCCAGCTTCTGCTCCTTGCGGATGAAGTGCGGCACGAGGCTGATGTTTCCCTCACCGTCCTTCTTGAAGGAGAGGCGGGCGTCCAGCTCGAATGATTCGCCGCCGAAGGTCGGTTTGACCTTTACCAAGTCGGACTTGCCATAGTTGAGCATCTTCGTAAGGTCGCCGGACTTTTCAAGGTTGTCCCGCTTTACGCCCCATCTGTCCTCCAGCTCCTGCCAGTTGATTTTACTCTCGTCGATGGGCTGGTAGCCACGTTTGCCCTGCATCTGTTCGGATTTGTCCTGTTGCTGTTCTTTCCGTTGTTCCATGTTCTCCTGTTTTTGAGGTTCTTGTTTCTCTGTCTGTTGTGCTGCCATCTCTTCCTGCACCTTCTTCTCATAGTCGGAGGTGTCCACCTTGTGAGGGGCGAGCAGCTCCTTGTTCGCTTCGGGGTCTTTCAGCAGTTGCTTCATCACCTCTAAGAGATTTTCAGCTTGGTCTGCCGCAATGCGGTAGAAACCGAAGCGGCTGGGTTCCTTGCACTGCCGGAAGAAGTTCTTGAAGAAGTTGTCCAGCACGTCGCCATGTCGGTCGAATTGCAGGAAACTCTGCGCGTTCTCCGCTTTTGCGGGGGTGCGCTTGGGTGTGCCGTCCGCGTTCAGCCCGGCTACCACGCTGATCTCGCCTGTCTTCTCGTCACGGACTACCAGCACGTCCTTTTCGTCTTTTTTCTTTGCCATCTGAAAAATGTTTTAATGGGTTATTTATGAAAGAAATTATGGATACGAGCCTTGTAGAAGGCTATATCTTCCTTTTTGAAGTCCTTGATATGGTTGGAAAGGAATGTCAGCACGTCCTCCTCGCTGTAATAGGTCTTCTTGCCCAGCGTCTTGTAGGGCAATGCGCCTACGCTGCGGTAGCGTTGGAGGGTGCGTTTGCTTATCTGGAGCAACATGCACAAATCCTGATTGTCGAAAAGGCGGATGCTTTCCGTGATAGTGGGCTGTTTCCCCTCAGCCTTCATCGCCAGCAGCAGTTCGTCCTGACGGTCGAGCCGTTCCATCAGCTTCTGCATCCAGCCCTCGAAGTTGTTTCGTGTGAGCAGTTCCATGACCTATGTCCTCCTTCCTTTTGGTTTGCCGCCCGTGCGCAGCGTGTGGTTGTGGAACAGGGTGTCTATTGTCCCTTCCTCGTTCCTTACTGTGTTGTCCTCCAATAGCCGCAGTATCTCGGAAAGGCGGTAGCGGCAGCTTCCGCGTACCACCACATACTCGATACGGTGGTCGGTGCGCATACGCTGCATGGTGCGCTTGCTCACGTTGAGCATCTTCGCCGCCTGTGCCGTGTCAAGCAGCTTGTCTTCGGTTTCCCGCTTCCGTTTCTTCTCGTCCCTTGCCTCGCGGATGTACCCTGCGATGTTCGCAATCTGCGCCATCATCTCCTTGTAGGCGGAACTTTCCATTGTTATCACTTTCATGTTCAGTCCTTTCTTTTTGTTTCTGCGACAAAATTCGGCAATAAACAAAAGGGGCTTTAACAACTCACTACGTGACTCACGTAAGATTTTTGCGGAAGATGGCTCCGTAACCCGGTCAAACGGCGCAACAGGCAGCCTTTCAGCGGAAAACGATACGTCTTGTATGCCGTTTCGTTACCTTTGCGGCAAACTCTAAATGACATGAATATGGAAATAGTATCTATCGAGAAAAAGACTTTCGAGATGATGGTGGCGGCATTCGGCGCACTCTCGGAGAAGGTCGCCGCCCTGAGGCGCAAAAGCGACACGGGGCGCATGGAAAGATGGCTCACGGGCGAGGAGGTCTGCGGGCAGTTGAGAATAAGCCCGCGCACGTTGCAGACGCTGCGTGACAGGCGGCTTATCGGCTACTCGCAGATAAACCGCAGGTTCTATTACAAGCCAGAGGAGGTGAAGCGGCTGATACCGCTTGTCGGCACGCTCTATCCGCACGGCAGATGATTTGATTTATTCACCCACTGAATCCGAAGTTATGATGAACGAGAACAACGATGTTTTTACGATGGAAGACGAGCCGATAGCCTCTGTGGTGCAGGATATGCGCAAAGGCTCGAAATGGCTGTCCGCATTTCTGGAAAGCTACCGTCCTCCGCTGGACGGGGAACGTTACCTGACGGACGGCGAGGTGTCGGAACTGCTCCGTGTGAGCCGGCGCACCTTGCAGGAATACCGCAACAACCGCGTGTTGCCCTTCATACTTTTGGGAGGGAAGGTGCTTTACCCGGAAACGGGGCTGCGCGGGGTACTGGAAGCGAACTACCGCAAGCCGCTGGAGTGAGGCGGTTTCATGAAAAAGTAAACGGGTGACACCTTTTGTGGTGCTACCCGTTTACTTGTCTTATGGGGTATGTGCAATCAGCAATACCCGGCTTTTCCGTTCTGTATGAACATCACGTATGTCTGCCGTTTCTCTTGTGAGAGTGCCTTTCCCACCAGCCATGTGCGGAACAGGTGGGTGTTGTAGGTATTCACCCTGAAAGCGACCGGGATGATGATTTCAAGGGCGTACACGTCCGCGTGCAGCCCGTTTTCAAGCTGCATGTAGCGGCACACCTCGTAGTCGTTCAGCACGTCCGACTTGCGGACGGCTCTGATGGCGGCGTTCACTGCCGGGACGGTCGTATGGAACAATCCGGCTATTTCGGTGGCGGTCATCCACACGTCGTTACCGGTTACGCTGACTGCCTTGTCCTCGATGATGATTGTGTCACGTTTCATGGCTTTTCTTTTTAGATGGTGCAACCTGCAAATTCCTCGACGCCGTTCAATCTTGCGGCAAGGTTCTCCATGTCCTGATTGAGCTTCTCTTTGGTTATCTTTGCGTAAATCTGCGTCGTCTTTATGCTCTTGTGTCCGAGCATGGAGCTGACCGTTTCGATGGGAACACCGTTGGAGAGGAATATCGTCGTGGCTGCCGTGTGGCGGCTCTGATGCCACGTGATATGCTTGGTGATGCCGCAACGCTTGGCGACGGCACGGATACCGGCAAGGCACGTGTTATAATGCGGAACGGGAAATATCCTGCCGTCCCCGCACAGTCCCCGGTATTTGCCGATTATGCGGTTGGCGATGTCGAGCAGGCGGATGTTGGACACCACGCCCGTTTTCTGGCGGTTGATGTTTATCCACTCGTGTTCGTCGAAGTAGGTGCGGATATTCTCTTCCGTAAGGTTGCGCATATCCGCGAACGACAGCCCCGTGAAGGCGCAGAACAGGTAGAGGTCGCGGTACAATTCCTGTTTGGCGTTTTTCAGTTTCCCCTCCATCAGCAGGCGGATCTCATCTTTGGTCAGGAAACTGCGTGTTGTTTCCTCCTTCTTGATTTCATACTCGCGGAACGGGTCGCGCGTCAGCCACTCGTTGTTGATGGCGATGAATACCATCGTCCGTAACGGGCAGACGTACAGCCACACGGTATTGGTGCAGCAGTGCTTGTCCGTGCGCAGGAACATCTCGAAGTCGGAGATGAAAGCCGGGGTAAGCTCTTTTAGGGCGATGTCCTTCACATGGTAGCGGATGTCGAGGAACTCTTGCATGTGCTTGTAAACGGTGCGGTACTTCAGCAGCGTGCCTTTGGCTTTCATGCCTGCCTCCACCTGCTTCTCGTAGTCCTCGTTGTGCTGGCGGAACACCTGCATCAGCGTGTGGTAGCGGTGTTCCAGTCCGAGAAAGGCGTTCTTCACCTTCTCCGCCGTGACGAAGTTGTCACGCTCCATGATTTCCTGATAATGCCTGTTGATGCGTACCCGCATCTTGTCAAGCATACGGTTCGTTTCGAGTGCCGCCGTGCTTCTGCCCGTGACACGTCCACCTTTGGTGTCCCACAGTTTCGGATCGACAGTCAGTTTGCAGCTGAACTGTGTCTGGCTGCCGTCCACCGTGATGCGTCCCATGACGGGAACTGTCCCGTCCTTTTTCACTACCTGACGCTTGAGGTAGTAGATTACTGAAAATGTACTCTTCATTGTCCTTAATTTTTGGGTTTCAAAATTAGTTGGTGAAGAGTCCGGTGTTGGTACGCAAAACGGGGAGGAACGGCGCAATCTTTTTCCGTAACCTGATTTTTCGCATGAGTTATGGATAACTCACTATTCCTTAGAGCCTTGTTTCGCTATTCGTACCCGTTTGTCGCATTTTCGGGCATGGTTACGAACAAGTAACGTAGCGGCGTCAGGATTTGGCTTCGGCAGGGATTGTAATGGCTTCACGGATTATCGCCACTTCAACCAAAACCCTTGTAACTCAATTCTATCACTATATCTTTCCGCATTTCACTTTTTTGTAGTAACTTTGCATAGCTTAACGACAAAGTATTCATTTCTAAACGATGCGCATATATGGAAAGTTTTAGCGAATTGATAAAAGCCCGCCGCAGCATGCGGAAGTTCACGGAAGAAGAGTTGACTCAGGAACAGGTCGTTACATTAATGAAGGCCGCGCTTATGGCGCCTACTTCCAAACGCAGCAATGCCTGGCAGTTTATCGTGGTGGACGACAAGGAAACTTTGAAAAAACTGTCCTTCTGCAAGGAGCAGGCTTCGCAGTTCATTGCGGATGCTGCATTGGCGGTGGTTGTAACCGCCGACCCGCTGGCAAGCGATGTCTGGATAGAAGATGCCGCCATTGCTTCCATTTACCTGCAACTTCAGGCAGAGGATATGGGGCTGGGAAGCTGCTGGGTACAGCTCCGCGAGCGTTTTGCCGCATCCGGTATTTCTTCCAACGAATACGTACACGACGTGCTCAATATTCCTTTGCAACTGCAAGCCCTCAGCATCATAGCCATAGGACATAAAGGCATGGAGCGCAAGCCTTTCAATGAAGACCACCTGCAATGGGAAAAGATTCACCTTAATAAATATGGAGGAAAATAGCGGTGAGCGCGGCAAAGGCAAACAATAATAAAGATACATACAAGGCTACGGCTATCACGCTGATTGTTTTCGGCGTGCTTTACCTGGCGGATAAACTGCTGCATCTCTCCGCATCGGGCTTGTCGTGGGTGATGAACAGGGATAACTTCCTGCTTTATACGGCGGTTATCTTTCTGTTGTTCAAGCACGATAAATCGGTGGGGCTGGTATTGGCTGGCTTGTGGCTGATACTGAACTTCGGGCTGATAACAGCTCTGCTCGGCACGATGTCGGCTTATCTGTTGCCGGTTGCATTATTAGTAATCGGCGGTATTTTATATTTGGTATCTACGAGATAAAATGAAAAGAAGCATAGAAGATACATCCGTTGTATTTATCGGAGCCGGCAACCTGGCGACGAACCTGGCAAAGGCGCTTTATTATAAAGGATTTCGCATCGTACAGGTTTACAGCCGTACGGAAGAGTCGGCACGGACCTTGGCGCAGGCAGTGGAGGCTGCCTATACTACCGACTTGGCGTCCGTTGCCGCCGATGCGCAGCTCTACATCGTTGCCTTGAAAGATGCGGCGTTTGTACGGATGTTGCCCGAAATCGTTGCCGGCAGGGAGAACGCCCTGTGGGTACATACGGCCGGCAGCATCCCGATGAATGTATGGGCGGGCAGGGTAGAGCGCTACGGTGTGTTCTATCCGATGCAGACATTCAGCAGGCAGCGCATGGCCGACTTCCGGCAGATTCCGGTTTTTGTGGAAAGCAATTCCGCGGAAGACGCCCGGTTCCTGAAAGATATCGCTTCCGCACTTTCCGGTAAAGTGTACGAGGCAACCTCCGAACAGCGTAAGAGCCTGCATCTGGCGGCTGTTTTTGCCTGCAATTTTACAAACCATATGTACACCCTTGCCGCCGGACTGCTGGAAAAGTACGGGCTTCCCTTTGAAGTAATGTTGCCGCTGATAGACGAGACGGCGCGTAAGGTGCATGAACTCGAACCGCGACTTGCCCAGACGGGACCTGCCGTGCGGTACGATGAGAACGTTATCGGCGAGCATTTGCAGATGCTTGCCGGTGAGCCGCAGATGCAGGAGCTGTACAAGCTGATTAGTGAGAGCATACACCGGCATAGTTAACCCTTTGGAAAGAATAACGGTATGAGTACGATTAATTACGATTTGAGCAAGATAAAAGCCCTCGCGTTCGATGTGGACGGGGTGTTGAGCGCCAATGTCATTCCTATGAGCACGGACGGCGAGCCGATGCGTACGGTAAATATAAAAGACGGCTACGCATTGCACCTGGCTGCCAAGCATGAAATTCCGCTGGCTATTATTACCGGCGGGCGTACGGAAGCGGTACGCAAGCGCTTCCTCGCCTTGGGAGTGCCGGCCGGGAATATCTATATGGGGTCGTCCGTCAAGATACACGATTACCGCGACTTCCGCGACCGGTACGGCTTGCTGGACGAGGAGATATTATACGTAGGCGACGATATTCCCGATATCGAGGTGATGAATACCTGCGGTCTGCCGTGTTGTCCGAAGGATGCCGCTCCGGAAGTGAAAGCCGTGGCGCGCTATATTTCCCACAAAGACGGAGGATACGGCTGCGGACGCGACATCGTAGAGCAGTTCCTCAAAGTAAAAGGCCTTTGGATGGCGGACGAGAGAGCATTCGGCTGGTAATTCCCGTCGGCTCGTTCTCCGGCAGCCCGTTGGTTTGTCGTGGCGGGCTTTGTTAACTTCCTTGCCGCATTCTTGTTAACTTATTATTTTTATAACATTATGTTGGATAACCTGAAGAAATATAAAGTGATTCTTGTCTCCAATTCTCCCCGGCGTAAGGAGCTGCTGGCAGGACTGGGCGTAAGCTACGAAGTGCGTACGCTGCCCGATGTAGACGAGTCGTATCCCGAAACTTTGCAGGGAGCGGACATACCTCTTTATATAGCGAAGGAGAAAGCGGACGCCTACCGTGACATGTTGCAGCCGGGCGAACTGATGATAACTGCCGATACCATTGTGTGGCTGGACGGAAAGGTGCTCGGAAAGCCGAAGGACCGGGAAGACGCCCTACGTATGTTGCGTGACATGTCCGGCCGTACCCACGAGGTATTTACCGGTGTCTGCCTTACTACCACGGAATGGCAGCGGAGCTTTGCCGCTCGTACGGAAGTAAGCTTCTCCGTACTGGGCGAGGAGGAGATTGCTTATTATGTGGATAAGTTCCGTCCTATGGATAAAGCCGGCGCTTACGGCGTACAAGAGTGGATTGGCTTTATCGGAGTGGAGAATATTTCGGGAAGTTACTACAATATCATGGGATTGCCGGTACAACGGCTTTATAGGGAGCTTATCAAGATAAAATAGTGTTCTTCCCCGTTTTCTCCAAGAGGAATTTTTGTTTTCCATAAGGAAAAACGCTCGTTTCTCCTTATGGAAACAAGTATGATTGTTAGATTAGGCCAAGTCTCTTATCAGCGGCAGGTCTTTTTCATCTATTCCCAGCCTGATAAGGGTGTCTCGGTCTTTATCGAACATTTCGAGGAACGTTTCGCGGCTGCCGCTTTCTGCGGTGGCTTTTCCGTATAATCCGGCTGCCTTTTCCATATTGCCCAGTTTCAGCGCCACGTGGCCTGCGTTGAGGTAGTCCGTGGCAATCGGTTGTCGGGCAAGCACTTTTTCATAATACCTCATGGCCTGTTCGGACTTCCCGCTGACGAACGAGCACCAGCCTATGGCACGCCATGCCTTGATGCAGTCGTTCTCCATGAGGTCTAATTTGAAGAAGTATTGCAGGGCCTCTTCATAGCGCTCTTGTTCGGCCAGGCAACTGCCGATGAAGAATATGACGTTGCGGTTTTCCGGCTGTATGGCTTCCGCTTTCCTGTAATACTCCAATGCCGTTGCGAAGTCGTGCATTTGGCGGTAGCAGGTGGCAAGGTGGCGGATAGTCCATACGTGGTCTGGTTTCAGTATGTCCGCTTTCCGGTAGGCATCGACCGCTTCTTTGTAGCGTTTCTCCTTTTGCAGGCAGTAACCGGTTTTCTGGAAGATGTCCGCATCGGCATAATTCATATCCGCCACTTCCTTGTAGATGCCTAATGCTTCTGCCGGATGCTCTTTGCGGAAATGGAAATCGCCTGCGGCAATCAGCAGTTCGGGCTTGTACAGGATGTCTTTCAGTGCCGGGATGCGGTGCAGGGCTATTTCTTCCTTGAATATATCGCGGAACTCGCGGCGGCGTTGGCTGAGCTTGAAGAAACGGTACAGGTCGTGGATATATTGGTTGCTGATGACATCCGGGCGCTGTGCATACTGTTTCAGACCGGACGATTTGCTTTCGTCCAGCAGTTCGTTCAGGTCTTGCGATGTCATTTGGCTCAGCATCATGTTGCGTTGTGCCTGCGGGATATGTGCCATGGTGAAGCAGAGCGAATACTTGTCGCTGTTGCAGAAAAAGCCCGATTGCAGTATCAGCGACAGCACCGCGTTTTCTCCTGTCGGTTTCAGCCCGAATTCCCGTATGATGCTGGAATGCTGCATATCGAACGGATAGAACCAGTTGTGCGGGTTCTGGAAGAACGGGTAGCTTTTGAGCTGGGCGAATGTGCTCATATACACATCGGCTCCTTCCAACTGCAATTCGTTCATTTCGCGTATCTTGTCGCCCAATCCGGATTCTTCGAAAGCTTTCTCCCAGTCCGGGTTCCGGTCGTCTTCATCGGCATTCTCCTCGAAGCCGTACTTCATGTTGCGCATGATAGTTACGTTTTTCATCATCTCGGGAATGATTTCCTCGCGCATCTTCTTGTCTATCTTCTCCGTTTCCTGGCTACGGAGCAGTTGGATATACACCCGGTTCAGTTGCTTGCCGAAACTGCCGTCCTCGTTGAGTAGCGACAGCTTTGCTTCCAGTTCGGGATAGAGCTGCAAGCGGTCGGGGTGTATGTGCAGTACAATGGTGATAACTACCAGTGCGCGTTGGCTGACTTGCGTATCGGCATGCGTCGCGGCATCCAGCAGCCACGAGAATTTACGCGGGTCGAAACATTCCATTAGGCTGAGCAGAACGGCTCCGATGAACAGGCACAGGTCATTGGCCGGTAACAGCTCGGAGTCCAGGTACATTCCCGCCTGCTGCTGCTCGTCTGCCGTCCAGCCGCTGTTGCCCCATGTGGTGAGGAACAGGTATTGGGCGGTTTCTTCGTGCCGCTGCAATGCACCGTCCAGGCTTTGCCGGTTGTCGGGCATGAGCTGGCAAACCGCCATATCGTCAGGGAAAGACTCTAATACTTTCAGCCAGGAGGACATGCCGTAACCGGCTGCCATGTTCTTTTTGTTCTTGTGCAGGGCATGGTAGTAACGGGTGGATACTTCATCGAGCAGGCCGATACGTGCCTGTTCGGCAAGCTCCCAGGTTTCCGCCAGGAGTTGCCGGTACAGTTTCTGCCGTTCCGGGTCATTTATTCCCTGTTGCATGTATTGTAACATGTACCGATAGGATACTTCGGCCTGTTCCAGGCGGTTGCGGAGAGTCCAGTCGTTACAGTTCCATAGGAAGGCTTCCAATTGGGTTTGGGCTTCTTTCAGGCGTTTCTGTTCCAGTAGGCCGGCTATATGCTGATATTGCTCTTGTATGGCTTGCTCGTTCATGAAATTGTATTCTTTAAGTGGTTATACTCAACAAATGTACAAAAAGAATGCCAAAATGTTCGATGTATTTCTAACCGTTTGTAAGAGTGGGAGAAGTTATCGCTTGGCTTGCAGGTAGTAAGTAACCGGAAGCCGGTACTCAGAAGCGAACCTGCAACTGCGCCTGCAACAGGTTGGAGCCTTCTCCCTTGTGGGGATTGCAGTAGGTGTACTGCGCTTGGAGGCGGCATTTGGGATAGAACCACCACTGTACTCCCGCCACGTAATTGGTCTGTTTGTAATCCTGCGCTTTATCCTGATTGAAGTAATCGTAGGAGGCTATGACATCGAATTTGGGAAGTACGTGCACGGATGCGGTTGCGTAATATCCGTCGCTCTTTACATGCCCGTCCTTGCCGGCGAGGTATTCGGTGCGCACGCTTACAGGTTTTGTCTGGATAGTGGCGCCTGCCGACCAACGGTTGCGCGTGTAACTGTCGCCTACGGCTATATTCGGATTGACGGATGATGCAGCTACGGCGCATCCCTTGCCTTTGACGAACGAGCCGCCCACCGACAGCCATTCCAGCGGGTGAAGCATTAGGCTGCCTACTATGTCTTTTTGGTTGTTTTTGTCTTTCAGGTTGATACCTTGCCCGTTCATAACGGCAAGGTTGTAGCTCAGCTTTTTCCTGAAAAGGTCGCCGTAGATAAGGATTCCCATGTCGCGGCCGCTGTTCGAACCGTACAGGGGGTCGCTTCCGTTGATACCTGCCAGGTAATTGACGGCTTGCGAATAACAGTTAATCAGTTCCACGAAGCAGGGAGACATGGGATTTTCGATAGTGTACATCGTTTTGAATTGCCCGATGCGGGCGGTGAGCTGGGGAAGGAACTGGTATTCCGTATAGGCTTCCAGTATCTTCCCGGTATTGGCGAAGCTGTACATGAAGTAACACGACCATTTATCGGTAATCTTGCCGCGTGCCATGAATATCACCCGCTTGATGTCGAAGGTATTGCTGGCTTTTTCGCCGGCATCGTCGTAGGTGTATCCCACCTGGGCGTAACCGGACAGGCTGATTCGCTCTTTCAGTGTATTCACTACATCGTTCAGGCAGGCATCCTGGGCTTTTAGCGCATATGCGGAGAGAAGAAGAAAGCAGGATAGTAGAATTCGTTTCATGTGTTGAGTGTATGATTAAAAAAAAAGCAACCCTTTTTTCAAAGAGCTGCCTTTTGTATGAATTGGATTCTTTTTATTCGTTGATAGCAGCGATACCCGGAAGAACTTTTCCTTCGATTGCCTCGAGCAATGCACCGCCACCGGTAGAAACATAAGAAACGCCGTTTGCCAGACCGAACTTGTTGACGCAAGCTACGGAGTCGCCGCCGCCTACGAGTGAGAATGCACCGTTCTTGGTTGCCTCTACGATAGCTTCACCTACCGAGCGTGAGCCGTGAGTGAAGTTTTCGAACTCGAATACGCCCGTAGGACCGTTCCAAAGGATAGTCTTGGAGTTCTTGATAACCTCGGCGAAAATCTTTTCCGTTTCGGGACCTATATCCAGGCCTTCCCAGCCGTCGGGTATTTCGTTTACCTTGCAGAACTTGGTGTTGGCGTCATTGGAGAAGGAGTCGGCAATCTTGGCGTCTACGGCCAATACGAGGTTCACGCCTTTTTCCTTTGCTTTCTTCAGCAGGTCGAGAGCCAAATCCAATTTATCGTCTTCGCAGATAGAAAGACCGATTTTACCGCCCTGGGCTTTGGTGAAGGTATAAGTCATACCGCCGGTGATAATCAGGTTATCCACCTTGTTCAGCAGGTTTTCGATGATTTCGATTTTGGAAGAAACCTTGGAGCCGCCCATGATAGCGGTGAACGGACGTTTGATGTCGTTCAGCACCTTGTCTACGGCTTTCACTTCTTTCTCCATAAGGTAACCGAACATCTTGTGGTCTTTATCGAAGTGTTTAGCAATCAATGCCGTAGAAGCGTGTGCACGGTGGGCAGTACCGAATGCGTCGTTTACATAGCAGTCGGCATAAGAAGCCAGTTTCTTGGTGAATTCTTTCTGGCTTTCCTTAACGGCAGCTTTGGCAGCCTTCTTTTCTTCGTCGGTTGCGTCTTCGGCCAGGCCGCGCGGCTTGCCTTCTTCTTCGGCATAGAAACGGAGGTTTTCGAGCAACAGCACTTCACCCGGTTGCAGGGCGGCAGCCTTTACAGCAGCTTCCTCGCCCATACAGTCGTTAGCAAACTGTACCTCAACACCCAGCAGCTCCGACAAATGTTTCAGGATGTGCTTCAAAGAGAACTTGTCGGTTGCACCTTTCGGACGGCCGAGGTGAGAACCGATGATAATACTGCCACCGTCGGCCAAAATCTTCTTCAGTGTAGGAAGAGCGGCACGCATACGGGTATCGTCTGTAATGTTGAAGTTTTCATCCAGGGGCACATTGAAGTCCACACGGACGAATGCCTTTTTTCCGGCAAAGTTAAATTGGTCAATTGTCATAATACTCTATTTTTATTTAAAAGTGTTACCGTTTTCGTTTCGTGACGGCAAAGTTAGTATTTATTTCTTTTTTTCGCTATGAAATCATTATTTATTCTTCCCCTTCACCGCTCTCTTTGCTTAACTTTATACTTCCGGCAGTAATATTTGCACATCAATTGCAAACCGCAGTTGTCACATTGGGGGGTACGTGCCTGGCATACATACCGTCCGTGCAGGATAAGCCAGTGGTGTGCAATGGCAAGCTCCGCTTCCGGAATGTACTGTACCAGCTCTTTCTCCACGCTGAACGGGGTGGTGCATTTATCGGACACCAGCCCCAAACGGTGGCTCACACGGAACACATGGGTATCCACCGCCATGGCAGCCTTGTTGTAGGCGACCGACTGGATTACGTTGGCCGTTTTGCGTCCTACGCCGGGAAGTTTTACGAGTTCCTCCAGCGTGTCGGGCACTTGGCTGTTAAAGTCTTTCACCAGCATTCTCGCCATGCCCACAAGATGCTTTGCCTTGTTGTTGGGGTAGGACACGCTGCGTATGTATTCGTACACCACTTCCGGCGTGGCAGCGGCAAGCACTTCGGGAGTGGGGAAGTCCCGGTAAAGGGCGGGGGTTATCATATTGACCCGCTTGTCCGTGCATTGTGCGGAAAGAATTACCGCAATGAGCAGTTCGTACGGATTGTCGTAATGCAACTCGGTTTCTGCCACAGGGCGGTTTTCCCTGAACCAGGCGAGTATCTTTTCGTAACGTTCTTTCTTTCTCATCGTAGTTTGTTTTTATGGTAATGGGGAGTGACTTTGCCGTTGAAGTAAAGCATGGAAACGATTGTAAGGCAGGCTCCGAAAAGGTAAGCCTTGTCGAAGGTGCTGACTTCCGCAATGTATCCGCCTGCCAGCATGCCGATACCTATCCCCACATCCCATGAGGTAAGATAGGTAGAGGTTGCCGTACCCCGCTGGTTGTTGGGTGCGAGGTTTACGAACAGCGTATTGTAAGCCGGGAACATGATGCCGAAACCTATGCCGAGCAGCAGCGCCACGGTAAAGAAGATGATATTGCATGCCATACTGTTCCACTCGATGATATAGACACATGCCGAGAGCAGGAAAAAACTGAATACCACGATGTATAACCCTGCCGAAATGACCTGCGTTATTTTTCCCCTGTCTACAATCTTACCGGAGAAGATGCGGGAGATAGCCATGCCCACCGCCATGAAAGTAAAGAAAAAGCCGGTAGTCGCATTGATACCGATTTCCCTGGCGTACATGGCAACGTAATTGGTGGTCATTCCATAAGGAATGGATAATAATAGCAGGCTGATACCCGCAGGGATGCCTTTGAGCAGGATAAAACGGTCGAGCGAAATCGGTTCGCGTTTCACCGGCGGCTTGTACGGGGTCTTTACCAGCGAGGCGCAGATAAAGCCGGCGATGCAGGAACCCAGCGAACAGCAGAAAATGGTGGTGTAGCTCATGCCCGCGTCGTGCAGGAACAAGCCGGACATCGGCCCCACAGCCATTGCTATGTTATTGGAGAGCCCGTAATAGCCCAGTCCTTCTCCGCGCCGCGATGAAGGCATGATGTCGATGACTACCGTATTTCCGCCTACCGTTACCATACCGAACGATACGCCGTGTATGATGCGGAACAGGATGAACAGTACCAGCGACCCGGCAATGATGTACCCGGCAAACATCGTCATGAAGATAAAGTAAGCCAGCAGGTACAGAGGTTTACGGGCGAAACTGTCCAGTAAATAACCGGAGAACGGGCGGATGCACAAGGCAGCCACCGTATAACAGGACAGGATGATACCGATAGTGGAGTTTCCGGCACTGAACACCTCGGACAGATAGAAAGGCAATACGGGTATCAATAGCCAAAAGCCGAAGTACAGCAGAAAGTTGGCTGCGAGAATAAAGCAATAGCTGGGAGTTACGAGCCTATCTTTCATAATACAAAGAGTTATAAGAGAAGGCTGCATCTTTTGCCGCCGCAAAGGGCGTGCCAGGATGCGCCTTCTGTTTTTCTTTCAGGTACGAACTATACGGAATACTGCGGATACGCTTTTGGGGAGCTTATGGAAATCCGTATAATCCCTACCTTATATATATGTAACAGTAAACCGCCTTTCTTCGATACGCCTTTGCCGGGCGTTGGAACGCGGTTCCGCCTATTAATAAGCCGCTTCGAATTCTTTCAGGAAGCGTGTATCGTTTTCAGAGAATAGGCGCAGGTCGTTTACACGGTATTTCAGGTTGGCGATGCGCTCTATGCCCATGCCTAAAGCGTAGCCGCTGTACACCTTGCTGTCTATTCCGTTCAACTCCAATACGTTGGGGTCTACCATGCCGCAGCCTAAGATTTCCACCCAGCCCGTTCCTTTGCAGAAGGGACATCCCTTACCGCCGCAGATATTGCAACTGATGTCCATTTCGGCACTCGGTTCCGTAAACGGGAAGTACGAAGGGCGGAGACGGATTTGGGTATCCTTGCCGAACATTTCCCGGGCAAAGAGCAGCAAAGCCTGCTTCAAGTCGGTGAATGATACGTTGCGGTCTATAACCAGTGCCTCTACCTGGTGGAAGAATGCGTGCGCACGATAGCTGATAGCTTCGTTGCGGTACACACGTCCCGGGCAGAGTACGCGAATAGGCGGTTCCGTAGTCTCCATGACACGGCTTTGTACGCTGGATGTATGCGTGCGCAGGATGATGTTGTGCGATACGTTCTCGGCATTGCTTTCGATGAAGAAGGTATCCTGCATGTCGCGTGCCGGGTGGTCTTCGGCGAAGTTCATGGCTGAGAATACGTGCCAGTCGTCCTCCACCTCCGGGCCGTCGGCGATGTTGAAGCCCATACGGGCGAATATATCGATGATTTCGTTCTTTACGATACTGAGCGGGTGGCGTGTACCGAGTTTCACGGGATAAGCCGAACGGGTGAGGTCGAGGTCGTCGCAACCGTTATCCTGGCTCTCGAATTGCTCTTTCAGGGTACTGATTTTTTCCTGCGCTTTGTTCTTGAGTTCGTTCAGGCGCATACCCACTTCCTTCTTGAGCTCGGCAGGTACGTTACGGAAGTCCGCCATTAGTTCGTTAATGGCTCCTTTCTTGCTGAGATACTTGATGCGCAGTGCTTCCAGTTCCTCGGCGTTAGCGGCTTTCAGTGCTTCCACTTCTTGCAGAAGCTCGTTGATTTTAGCTATCATATCGTTGTCGTTATTTATTCCTTAATGCATAAAACGGTGCAAAGATACAATTTTATCATTGTTTTGCCTTCAATCGCTGCATATTATTTTTTATTAACCCGGACTATCTCGGAATACTTTGCGTACCTTTGCACCCGGTTTCAATAAATGATAATTAGAATGACATCAACCCCAAGACCTCCGGTCGGCAGAATTGCTTTCCCCATATTGATTGCGTTGAGCGCTTCGCATTGCCTGAACGATTTGCTCCAGTCCGTTATTGCGGCTGTGTATCCCTTGTTCAAGCAGGATTTGTCGTTGAGCTTTGCACAGGTAGGCTTGATTACGCTGGTTTACCAGATGTCGGCTTCCGTGTTCCAGCCGTTAATGGGGCTGGTTTTCGATAAACGCCCCATTGCCTGGTCGTTGCCGTTGGGGATGTGCTTTACGCTGGCGGGCATTCTGAATTTGTCGTTCGCCACCAATCTGTATTGGCTGCTGGCTTCTGTTTTTGTGGTGGGCATTGGTTCCTCCGTGTTGCATCCCGAAGCATCGCGCATTACCTTCCTGGCTTCCGGGGGCAAGCGCGGACTGGCGCAGTCGCTCTTTCAGGTGGGCGGCAACCTGGGCGGTGCGTTGGGACCGTTGCTGGTAGCGCTGTTGGTGGCTCCGTACGGCAGGCATCATATCGTACTGTTCGCAATCTTCGCGGTGGCGGCTATCCTGGTGATGTTGCCCGTTTCCCGTTGGTATCGCTCTTATCTCAATCATATCAAGCGGCGTCCGTTGCTGGTGCGGAAGGAGGCGGAACGTCCGCTACCTGCCCGGATGACGGTTTTCGCCATTACCGTCTTGCTGGTGCTTATCTTCTCCAAATACATCTATATGGCAAGCCTTACGAGTTACTATACATTCTACCTCATTCATAAGTTCGGCGTCAGTATTCAGGACTCGCAGTTATTTCTGTTTGTGTTCCTGGTAGCCACTGCCATAGGTACTTTGGTAGGCGGTCCGGTGGGCGACAGGATAGGGCGCAAGTACGTTATCTGGGCTTCCATTCTCGGTACGGCGCCGTTTAGCTTGCTGATGCCCCATGCGGGACTTGCGGGTACGGTGGTGCTTAGTTTCTGCGTAGGTTTCATGCTGTCTTCCGCTTTCCCTGCCATATTGCTGTATGCGCAGGAATTGCTGCCCAATAAGTTAGGGCTGATTTCCGGGCTGTTCTTCGGTTTTGCCTTCGGCATTGCGGGTATTGCTTCGGCGGTGCTGGGCGGCATGGCGGATAGGTTCGGCATCGAGGCGGTCTATAATGTATGTGGGTTCATGCCTTTGCTGGGGTTGGTGGCGTGCTTCCTGCCGGATTTGAAGAAGCGGCAGGTATAAGTGGACGTATGCCGCCGGTAACGGCTTTCGGAGTGCATCGCGTTCTTCTCCGACCGCGATAAATCCGTCTCATGAGATAACGAAAATCATCCCGCGGGACGGATAAATTTGTCCCGTGGGATGATTTTTTTCGTCCCGTAAGATAAATCTTTTTGTTCCGTGGGACGGATTTTACCGGTTTACGTCATTGTACTACTTCCCATTCGAATACCGCTCCGTTCGTCCGCGTAGGGTTCGAACCAGGCCAGTCGGCCGAGTACGGTTCTCCGGTAAGTGCGTCTGTTCCTACGTAGCGGTTGGTCTTGAGCGACAGCAGCATACACTGGTTGCGGAGCATGTCCTGCCACATAAACAGGCTGGCATCGCTTTCCTTGTCTACCAAGCGCACGTCTCCCGAAAGCCCTTCGCCCGTAACGGTAAGGAACCCGCTTCCGTCCATTGCTTCTAAAGCTACACGGCCTTTTCCGCGGTCGTGTACCCTGAACCGGCTGCCGTCGGGGTTGTATTCTTTGCTTCCCGTATCCGCATTGCGCAATATGCGGCGCGGGCTTGTCCATACGGGAGTGCCGTTCGCCAGGTTTTTGAGGGTAATCGTTTTGCCGGCGGGCAGATTGGCGGAACGGTCGGCAAACGGTTCTTCGAGTTCGAAATTGTCGAACTCTGCATATCCTCCTTCTTTCCCTTCCGTGTTGTAGGCAAATGGGGCGAATCTCACCCCTTGAAAGGTTTTCATCTGGTAGGCCAGGCGCAGGTTGCTCCCCATTTTCCTGAAGTTTTTGCCGTCGGTGCTGTAGCTCAGTTCGGCAAGGTCGCTGTCGAAATCTCCGTGGGCGCGGAAATAGACTTTTTCCGCTGAAACGGGTTCGTCGGTTGCTTTGTTCTCCACCAGGTCGTAGAAGCGGATTACGTCTCCTTTACCGGTTCGCAATACACCTATCCAGTAGTAGGGGACATTCAGCAGCCCCAGTCCTGCTATGTCGCCTTTCTTCAGTGAGCGGGTGTTCAATTCTACGGTGGCACTCGATTCGGGACCGACCGTACGTTGTGTCAGCGAGTTTTTGGCGTGCATAAAGCTCTTGGCGGGCATCGTATGCAAGCGCAGCGCTCCGTTTTTCAGCGACCATTTTTTCTCCACAGGGTGGTGGTTCCATTGCCAGATAGGTTTCAGCTTTTTCCCGGAGAAGTCGTCATTGCGTTCGTAGGTGGTATGGGGAGTTGTTTCGATGCCTGTATCCGGCTTGAACCAGGTGCGGGGCGAGCGTCCTAAGTTGTTCTCTATTCCGAAGAACGGCCAGCCGTCTTTCCATGTAACCGGAGAGAGGAAGGTCAGGCGGCCTACGGACTTTACATCCATCATCGAGACGCCCCACCATTCACCGTTGGGCAGGTCTACGATGCCGCCTTGATGAAGCGGTACGGCGTAGTAGGCATCCGGGTTCGGGGCGGTGAATGTTATTTTGTCTCCTTCATCGGGGATGTCCGACCAGAATCCGAACTCGTTCGACCACCAGCCGCGTTGCGTGCCCATGGTTTCGCGGTGGCTGATGACTGCCGTTTCGTACGGGCCTTCCACTTTATCGGCGCGGGCGCATTGCATACGGCCTACGGGTGCGTAGTCTGCACTGATGATGTAGTATTTCCCGTCTATCTTGTAGAAATGATGCCCTTCTCCCATGGCGCTGCCTTTGGGGATGATTACTTTCTCGCTGCCTTCTACATAACCGCTGAAGTCGGGTTTGAGCTGAATCAGGCGTACTTCGTCGTAACCGTGCACGGCATATATCTTGCCGTCGTCGTCGAATAGTATTCCCAGGTCGTAAATCCTGCCGCCCATGTTCTTGTGTGTCCAGGGACCGGCGGGGTCTTGGGCGGAAAATACTTGCAGGCCGTGGTCGTTTACGTTGACGAATACATAGAACGTGCCTTTGTGGTAGCGGATAGCAGGCGCCCATATCCCGTTTCCGTATATGCCTTTATCGCCTTCCAGGTGGAAGTCGGGGCCTAAATCGAGTCTGTCGAATATGTATGTTACGAATTCCCAGTTTACCAGGTCTTTGGAGTGCAGCAACGGCAGGCCGGGCATGGCGTGCATGGAGCTGGCTACCATATAGTAATCCGTTCCCACGCGTATCAGGTCGGGGTCGGTGAATTCGTCGTAGAACAGAGGGTTGGTGAAAGTCCCGTTGCCGTTGTCGGCTGTCCACGACTGGGCTTGTAGCTGACAGAGGGCTGCCAGGCCGAGGATGATAGCGAATATATGTTTCATGGTTGTGGTAAATTAATCAGTTTGAACTCTTTTCTGTGAACATCCAATAGTCGAGGTTGAACAGTTCATGGGGAGTTTTACCTTTGAATATAAGGTATAAGTCGTGAACTCCTTTGGTTGTCTTTACTTTGGTGGAGTGTTGCTCCCAGCAGTCCCATTCTCCGGTATAGGGAATGTTCAGGATACCGATTACTTCGCCTTCGGGCGAATCGATTCTTAGCTCTATCTCTCCTCCATGATATCTGCTGGATGCGGAAGCGGTAAATCGTGAAGCGCCTTTTTGCCCGAAGTCCACATCGCGTACCTTGATATAATCGGTATTATGGATAGAGGTTATATATACTCCTTTTTCCTTGTCTGTGGCAGAGGTCACGCCTTGTGCCCATGCGATAGTCTCGGCTTCGGTGCGTTTGTACGGATTGAGTGTACCTACTCCTTTCTTGATTCCTTCATCGGTCATGTGCATTTGCGGTATGGTTCCGTCGGGGTTGTATGTAAATTGTTCTACGCATACCGACCTGCAATAACTATGTCCGCCGGGCAGTGCGTCGTTGTGGTAAAAGAAATAGGAGTTGCCTTTATAGTCTATTATTCCGGGATGATTGGTGTTGCTGCCTTTCTCCAACGGCATTACTACTCCCTGGGCTTTCCAGGGACCTTTTGCTGTCCGGGCGGTCGAGTAGTGTATGGATTCCGGAAATTCGGCTGCGTAAATCATATAGTACAGGTCGTTGCGTTTATATACCCAGGGAGCCTCTGTGAACTTTCCTACGAAGGCAGTCCGGTCGTCGATGTCGAACGCTGTTATCGGACTGCCCAGGGATACCATGTCCTCATTCAGCCTGGCCTGATAGCAAGCTCCGTTTCCCCAATAAAGGTATGCTTGCTTGTTACTGTCGATAAAGACGGTAGGGTCGAGGTCGTCCCACGAGTGTTTGGCGGCCGTAGTCATGTCATTGGTTACCAATGCTTGTCCCAGCGCATCCTTGAAAGGACCGTAAGGAGTGTCTGCAACGGCTACACCGATAGATGACCCCGGGTTGAATTTGTTTTGCGAGGATATATACCAGTAGAACTTGCCGTTACGTTCTATGCATTGTGCGGCACTGGCGTCACCGGCCGACCATTTGAAATAGCTCGTTTTCAGCGGTGCGCCGCAGTCGGTCCAGTTTACCATGTCGGTAGTGGTGTACAGCCGGTATTCTCTCATCAGGTATGCGTTGGAGGGGGCGTCTTTTTCATCGCATCCCACATAAAGGAATAGGGTGTCGTTGTGCACCATAGGCGCCGGGTCGGCTGTGTATTTGGTTTGGATAATCGGGTTTTGGGCTGTTGTCCAGAGTGAGCAAAGCCCTCCTAATAGGGTTAAGATACAGTTTTTTGTCATGGTTGTTACAGTTTAAAGTTGTTTTGAATAGGAGTGTTTATGGGGTATGAGGGTATCATCGTACGAACTTCCAGTAATCCATATGGGCGAAGTCTGCTTTATTGCCTTTGAATACGAAATACAAGTCGAATACGCCGGCGTTGGGGATAGATATGTCTGCGGCAATCGTTTTCCAGGAGTTCCAACCGCCCGTAGGAGTCACGTTCAGCGTACCTGCCAGCAATCCGTCTTCGCTTTCCAGGCGTATCTCGATGCTTCCGCCTTGGGGAGCGCCGCAGGAGATGAGAGCTTCCAGCCTGGAGATGCCCGCTTGGGTGAAGCTTACTCCTTCTACTTTTATGTAGTCTCCGTCGTTGGCGGAACTTACGACACGGTTGCCCGGTTCGTCTTTCCGGGCTTCGGTATCGATGCCCCAACCTTTTGCCATGGTTTCCGCTTCGTTTCGTTGGTACGGATTGATGTATTTTAGTTGGGGTAGGCCGTTACGGGTAATCGAAACTGTCCGGATAGTGCCGTCCTCGTTATGCACTAAGCGGTCTAAGCAGACACTGCGCATGTATTCGCGTGCGCGTTTGTCCGTCTCTCCTTTTATATAGGCTACTTCCCGGTTGTGGTATGCAATGTAGTATTCGCCTTTGTATTGGAAGATAGAATGATGATTGTTGAAGTCGTCATTGACGGGCGGGTTGGGCAGTATCAGTCCCGGTTGGGAAAAAGGTCCCATGGGGTGGTCGCTCATTACGTACTCTATGTTGGCTGGATAGCTGAAATGATGCCCGGCATACGAGTAATAGTATTTGCCTTTGTATTTGTGCACGAATGAGGCCTCGAAGAATCCCGGAGTGTCGGGATGTATGGCCTTGCCTTCAGTTTCCGTAAGGTTGTCTTTCAGCCTGATAATCCGTGAGTTGCCGGGGTCGCCTCCTCCGAAATAAAGGTATGCCTGGCCGTCGTCGTCTATCCATACGCTGGGGTCGAAACACCACATGCCCCATTGCCCGCTGCCGGGCTGTACTCCAGGGGTATCCATGCTTACTACGGGTTTGTCCTGATTGTCTGTATAAGGGCCGGTCGGGCTTTTACTGGTTGCCACACCGATACCTCCGCAGTTTCCGTTGCCGTAATAGAGATAGAATTGGCCGTTGTGGTGGATTACGCATGGCGCCCAGGTCAATTGGGCTCCCCATTTGGAGTCTTTGGCGTGGAACACTTCGCCGTGGTCTGTCCAGTTTTTCAAATCGTCGGTCGAGATACATGTGATGTCGTTCATAAAATATCCGTATCCTCTTTGGGGAGTGTAGGTATCGTGCGAGCAGAACAGGTACAGGCGCCCGTTGTATTCTATTCCCCACGGGTCGGCTGTGTACCGTTGCCAGAACAATGGGTAATCCGCCTTCATAACCGGCATGGAGAATAGGAACAGCAATAAAAAGAAAAGCGTTTTCTTCCTGTAAAAAGTGTACTTCATGGTGTTGTATATTTATTGAATGGTTTTGATTTCTTTTCCGGTAGTGATACCTGCTTCGTTGAAGCTGTCGATAGTGAAATAGTAGGCTTGGTCGGCGTTCAGTACGTTAATGGAGACGTTGTTGGCTTCGTACACCAGGTAGTTATGGTATAATTTGTCTTTCTGTGTACCGAACCGGATGTTGTATCCGGTAGCGCCGTCGACTTTGTCCCAGCTCAGGTTTACGGTTCTGCGGTTGCTGTCGTTCCTGGTCAGCTCTGTGAACCGGGCGGTGGCCGGAAGCGGCTTATCCGCTTTTCCGAACACTCTTAAACCGGAGATTGAGAACTTTCCGGAGGGGAAATAGATATTGGTTATGCGGATGTATCTGGCATCTGCGGGTGTGTCCAATTGGATATAGTCATTGGAGGCGTCTGTTTCGTTGTTCGCTTTGTCTACTAACAGGTTCCATGTAGTCCCGTCCTGGGAACCTTCTATCCGGTATCGGTAGTATATGGAATCCGATTTTCCCGATGCGGTAGCGTCCTGGTCGGCAAAGTTAACCTGAATGGCATGGACTTCGGAGTTCCGGTCTAAATCGACTGTCATGAATTCTCCCCGGTCGGCGGTCTTTGCACTCCACCAGCTCCTGATGTCTTCGTTTACTGCATTCTCTTTGGGATAGCCTTCCAGTGTAGAAGATACTTCCACTTTCTTTTTATAGGATAAGAGCATCCACTCCGGGAACAATTCTTGCGGGGAAGATATCTTTTTATCGGGAATAATCATCGGGTAGTCTCCCCATGCCGTGTATGTATAGAGCTCGCCGTCTTTGTCGAAAAAGGCGGGGTATAGGGAAATCCTTCTTTCGAACATATGTCTTTGCGAGATTGTGGAGGTTCCTATATTCCAATAGTTTCCATATATATCCTGGAATGTGCTGCCGTGTCCGGTTCCGTTGACGAAACCTTCGGGTTTGTAGGAGAAGGGGTTATGCTCGGATAAGGTGAACGGTCCCAGTGGATGTTCCGATACATAAACTCCGTTGCTGTAGCTTTTGAACTCTGTACCGGGTACTGCGTATTGCAGGTAGTATTTTCCTTTGTACCGGTTCATCCATGCGCCTTCGAGCCAGCAGGTATGTTTGTAGTTGGTATTGTAGTCTCCGGATACTTCCCAACCGTATTTCTCGGCATTGCTGTAGAATAGGGGAACGGCTTCTCCTTTGGGCATGAAGGTCTTTTTATCCAGTTCCATTCCCATTATGGGAGTGGCTGCACCGGAGCCGTAATATAGATATACTTTGTCGTTGTCCGAATCGTAGAACAGCATCGGGTCTGCCAGGATGTATGGGAACCGATCTGTCACCAGTTCCCATTTGCCGGATTTAGGGTCGGCGCTTTTATAAATCTTGTTGGTGGCGACGGAAGCCGTGAAGTAAATCTCTCCGTCCATTTCCATAACGGTAGGAGCGTATTTCTCTACCGGAAGGCTGTCGGCGGTTATTAAATCCCAATGAATGAGGTCTGTGGAGTGGAAATAGCCGCCGGATTTAGACAGGAAAAGGTAGTATTCTCCTTTGTATTTTATCATACTGGGGTCGGCTGCCTCACGCCAGGACGGGGAGTCGAGAGAAAAACGGTAACTCAGGTTCATCGGATTGCAGATTGTTTTAAAACTGTTTTCTTTTTCCCTGCATGCCGCCAGGAGAACGGATAATAGGGAAAGCAGCAGTAAGTACTTGGTCGTTGTTTTCATTTTCTATTTGATTTTTTCTATTTCAATATCCTTATAAATTACTTCACAAGCCTTGCCTTCGTGAATTTGTAAAGCGATGTACCCTGTTTGTGGAATTTTACCTATTTGTGTATCCGGGTGAGGATAGTCAGAGAAGGGCTCGATATAGTCCAATGTTTGTGTGCCATTCAGCCAGATGCGGATACGCGGACCTTCACAACGGATAATATATGAGTTCCATTCTTTGGGATTATAGTCTGGGTTTTTACAAAGAGGCGTACCTAAGAAATCCCACCGGCGCTGTTCATCGTAAAGCGCTCCTTTTTTCCATGAGATAATGTCTGCCTGATAACCTATCATTTCATGTTCTTTATTCTTTTCAGTTTGGGGTTGGCTACGGAATTGGATACCAGCGTTATATGTGTCATCTGTACAGTTAATTTTGAATTTCAAGCGGAGTTCAAAGTTACTGTATTCGCGGTCGGAACGTAGGAATTCATTTTTAGGAATATCCTTTTCTATATTTCCGCCGATAATGGCTCCTTCTTCTATGCGGAACCACTTCATGCTACTGTCGCCATTATTGCCAGTCCAGCCTTTGAATGTTTTTCCATTAAAAAGAGGTTTCCCCTTGAATTCTTTCAATATGGCTATTGGAGTGGAAGTCGCTTTTTTCTTTGTTGGTATCAGTGAAAGCCATTGTATATCGGGTAGTGCTTCTTTGTGTACCAGTCTGCCTTTCTCGTCTTTTGCTAAAGAGAGTTGGATACCTTGGAGTTTAATATCTATTTCTCCTGTAACAGGAATATTTATGACGCCTAAATCCGTTTCCCGGTATTCATTCCAATTGTTGGTCGGCTGAATCAGTGTGGCAAGCTGCTGTTGTCCTGCCGTAATAGTTAGGGCACTGCCCTGGTAGGGTTCAGCATACTTCATGCGTACGATGTAGTTTCCTTTCTTAGAGAAGGTGTTCCATGAAATAAGTTGCTCAGTATTATTCCAGCCATGTATTGTTGCTAATGTATCTTTATCATGTATCTTTAATCCACCTTCTGTCCGGGCGTTCTGTGCCCACAATTTTACAGTTTCATTTTTATTGGAGTTTTTCGCTCTCCTGTTTTCAAACAATTCTTTGCTAAGTTGATGAAGATAACCCACACTGGGAGTCACGTATTTCAACGGTTTATCCTGCTCTCTTTCATATTCGAATACAATAATAGGAGTAGCGCCTTTTTTATAAAGATAGGTTAGCAGTTCTTTAATTTGGGCTGTTCCCTCACCTAAGGCTACATCTTTTCCTTCTTTGTCGCAACGGTCTACATCACGAAAGTGAAAATGATACATACGGCCTGCATCGGTGTAGTTTTTAACAGCCTCATATACATTGGTACCATCACGCATAAAATGTCCTATATCGACAGAGGCGCCGATGTATTTACTCCTGTTTTTGCAATCGGCCAATACATCCACTGGGTTCCAATAGGGTGAACCATGTGCTTTGGGATGATTGGTCAGAAACATATAAACGCCATACTTTTGGCATAATTCGTCATAGAAGTCCATACTTCCCGGACCTTCTGCAATACGGACAGGATCGGTAGTCAAAGATACATTCCATTCTTTGCAGAATTGGAACAATTTCTCTGTTTGTCCGTTTTCTGCATCTTCTTTGCTTGGACGACAGTAGAATGAAGTAAGTGTTATATCCTTCTCCAGACATTTGTTCTTGATTTTTTGTTTAGTCTCTTCTGACATTTGCCATGGATTGAATCGCTCTTTTTTTCCCCTCTCTATGGTCTGCCAAATTGTAGCCTCTACATATTTCAGACCTAAATCCGCCGCTGCATCAATAGCGTCAAAAAGGGAATACCGGGTAAAAGTGTAGGACTGAATACCTACTTTCCAACCCACTTTGTCAAAGTCAGATGCAATGTTTGTTTTTTTATTCTGGGCATATCCGTTGGCGGTTGCCCCGAAACTGAACAGCATTATTAATATAAGCTGTAGATAATGTGACATGTTTTTCATACTATGGATAATCTGAAAGTTCTGCTTGCAAAGTTAGGGAAGGAGGCGGTGGAGAGGCTTTTCATTTTAGATATTTCATTTTGCATTTCAGATAAAAAGACTTGTATAATGGCCTCCGGGCTTGTTTGTGAGCGTCTTTTTAGATTTCGGTAGGTGTTTTCCCGAAATAGCTCTTGAAAGCGCGGCTGAAAATGCTGAGGCTTGAAAAACCGGAAAGTTCACTGACTTCGGTTACGGTATATTGGCCGGATTGCAGGAGTTTGAGGGCATGGTTCATCCGCACGGTCTTGATGAAGTCGGACGGCGATTGAGCTGTCAATGTTTTAATTTTCTTATATAGAAGTGAGGAACTCACATTCATGGCTGCGGCAAATTCTTCCTTTCCGAATTCGCTGTTGGAAATGTTTTCGTTGATAACGGTAATCGCCCGGCTTACGAACGGGTCGCCCGGTTTGCTCGGGAGTACAGGTTTTTTTTCCCTATCCGGTTCTGCTTGCGCCGTTTTTTCTTGCATAAGTGCCTGGGCAGCATCGGCTATAAGCCTGTCATTGGTGCTCTTTCGTTTCAGGCGGTTCGAATAGCTTCTGAAAGCATAAATGATATAACCGGTAATGAACAGGCCGATGATAGTTGCAAACCACCAGGTTTTCCAGAAAGGAGGCGTGACACGTATGCTTAGGCTCCGTTCATCTACAATTTGCGATAGCGAACTGTCGTACATCCTGATGTGCAGCTTGAAGTTTCCTCCGGGAAGGTTGGTGTAATTGATGAAGTGAAGTTCCGAGGGAGTGCTCCAACTGGTGTCCAAGCCTTCTAATAACCATGAGAATTTCATGTTTCCCGAGGAGCTTCCTATGGGAAGCAATTCTAATATGAAATTGTTCTGGGTGTAGTTAAAGACCAGGTTCTTCTGCTGATTGACGGGTGTGTTGTTTAATAAGCCGGGAATGGTACGTATGGAACGGCCTGCCACGGTGATATCCTGGAAAAAAATATGGCCTTGTGGGCGGGCGGGCTGAATATGTTCCGGGGTAAACATGATTGCGCCGTTGTTGGTTCCCCATATCAGCTTGCCGTTCTTCAACCGTGTACAGGAGTTGACGCGGAAAGTGGTGTTCGAAAGGGAATAGACGGATGTATAGGATTGGATTGCATTGTTTAAGATGTTGAGCCGGCACATGCCTTGTTCCGTACCAATCCATAAGAAACCGTTATCGAATAAAATGCTATTCACATAGTTGGATGTCAGCCCGGATTCCGTTGTAAATTTCTCGGCTTGCCGTTTGTCATAATCGTATTTTATCAGTCCGTCCCTGCAAGTGGCAACCCATACCGTATTGCCGGTTACTACTACATCCTGGGTCAGGCTGCCTTCGACTAAGGTTTCTACTGTTCCTTGTTTTTTATCCAATAGCAGTAAACCATAAGAGGTCGTGAGCAATAGTTTTCCCGGGGCAAGCTCGGCAAATGCGCTACTGACGGGTTGGACCGGGTATTCGCGGAAACGGTCTTCTTTTGCCAGATAGCAGGATAGCTTTTGGTTGCCGCTTATCCATACGTCGCCTTCTTTATCTACGAAAAAGTCGAAAATGAAATCGCCGGCAAATCCGGGAGTACCGGTCTTGGAGGAGTAGTGTTTAAGCGTTTTCCCGGTTTTCCTGTCCAGCAGATAGATTCCGGAAGAATAACTCCCTGCCCAGATATGTCCCTGGTTATCTTCGCATAAAGCCAGGAATACCTTTGCCTGTTCCGATTTGTCCTGGTAATAATGCGTCCACCTGCCGGATGTTGCATCCCAACGGCTTAGTCCATTGTTCGTTGCGAACCATATATGCCCTTCCCGGTCTTCGACAATCTTGTTTACATGGTTGTTTCCCAAGGAATTCGGGTTGTTTATCTGGTAGGTAATCGGAATAACCGGAGAATAGTTGTTTTCGAAGAAAGACAACTTTCCGGTGTAGGTAGCTACCCAGTTTCTCGATGCATCGCAAAAAATATCGTAAACTCCGTCGCCCCGGAGAGAGTGGGGATTATTCAGGTCTTCCTTATATATATGGAGTATCGTATCTCCTTTTTCACTGATATTCCAGATGCCTTGCCCGTCGATACCCACCAGTAGACTATTATTGGTGTCTTTTCTTATGGCAAGAACGGGCTGTTTCGGAAATCCCTTGATAGGAATGTCCGATAAGGAGTTACGGATTATATCGTAATAGAAAAGGCCGGCGGATTCGGTTCCAATCCATAAGCGTTTTAGCCGGTCGTCGTAGTATAGGCTGGATACCTGGAAGGGCTCTTTCCGGTCGTTGGAGAAAAGGGGTTTGCTTTCTAATGTTGAAGTATTCAATAATGAAATGCCTGCCGGTGTGGCATAGAACAGCCGGTTGCTGTCATAAAAGGTGAGGTATTTTGTATCTTCTTCCGGTTGTGTGATTTTAGTAAGGATGCCGCCTCCGTATTTGAATAGTCCGGTTGAAGAAGCAATCCAAAGGGTACTGTCCGTATCGGCAACGATAGTTCCTATCGTAATATGGTTATTTCCGGTTTTCTCCCGTAAGTCAATCAGAAAACAAAACTGGTCGGTAAGTTCGTTGTAGTGGAATATCTGGCCGTTATTGGTATAAGAGAACAGTTGTGGATTGCTGTAAGCCAGCTTAACGAATACGAAGTCGGTGGTTTTACAGGGGAGTTCATAATTGCGGCAGTCTCCTTCTGTCACTCTTAGAACACCGGTTTTGGTGGAAGTCCAGATAAAACCGTACTGGTCTTTACAGATAGAGAATGCTTCTCCCGAGGTTATTCCGTATATATCGCTGATGTTATAGAATTTGGTATTGGTTGAAAAAGAATTCAGGCTTATGAAAAGCAGGGCAAGCAGCAACAGCCTGGCTCTTTCTTTTAATATGACTGGATTCTTTTCCATGAGGAAGTATTCCTTTTGCGGAGCGTACCGGAATCGAACCGGTCACTTCGATACTGTTAATGTCGGTTTTGTATTGGTTATCAATTAGCTATCTTTGAAGAAGTAACAAATTGGGGTAATATTCTTGCTACAAAGATATAAAAATGAAAGCAAATCACAACCAAAAATTAACTGTGTTGGTTGAAAATACACTGTTTCTAATAGTTCAAAGATACTAATATGAAAGCAAATCATGACCCGGCAGAAAACGGATATACGCGTGTCGCTACTGCTTTTAATGGCTCAAAGAATAAATTCGGTATATTGGGAATAGTCCGGTGGGGCATTCTGTAATAGCGGGCATGAAGATTGGTTGCGTCATTCTTTATATTACTCGGAACGGAAAGCCGATAGGTTTAATCTTTTCCGTAGTCGTTTCCTTTTTTTCCGTCATATCTTCCATAAGTATGGATTTAATGACGAAATTAGAGATGCCGGAGTCTTTTCTTTTTGAGAACAAATAACCCTGTTTTTATATCATTCAGCCTGTCTATCGTTTCCAGCTTCTTTTTTCTCTCATACTTTATACATGCAGATACGAAGTCCTCTTTACTTGGGAATTGTTCATATTATATAAATTTCATTTCCTATTTTGCAGTGCTTTCTTTTAATAGGATTGAAGGTTGTATACCGAAATACGCCTTGAAGCTGCGGGAGAAATGCGAGAAACTTTCAAATCCCAAATCTACCAAGCATTCCGATGGTCTGATTTTCTTTTCTTTTATAAGTATGTAAGCTTTTTCCAGCCGTTTAGCCAATAACCATTTTCCGGGAGTCGTACCGAAAGCTTTCTGAAAATCTCTGCGGAATGTAGATAAGCTGCGTCCGGAAGCCTGTGCCAGTTGTTCTAATGGCAGATTATCCTGATAATGGCATTCCATGAAATCTTTCAGATTAATTTTCTGTAAACAGTTCATTCGGGAAAACCAGTTATGTAATTCCGGACGGAGGTAGGTCAGGACATTTATACACTCTTGTATTTTAAGGTAGGTAAGTGATTGGTTAGCCCGGAAGTTGTTGTCGATACCAGCCTCGATGCCTGATATCAGGCTTTGAAGAAGTATATGATTGGGTACTGTTACCACATTTACGGATTCGTTTGCCATTTCTTTTGTTGTGTTTGTGGCGGTGGGAGGCGTAGTACGTAACAGATATTCCGTTACGGCATCTTCCGATATGCGGATATGTATTGTTTGCATGGAACTTTCCGTGCGGAATAAAATAGGCTCATTACGTGCCGATATCCAACCGCATCCTTTGCCCAGCGGATAATCGGTTTCTGAGGCGCACATCGTTCCCTCTCCCGAATAAACATACGAGAACAGAAAATCATCAAATCGGAATTTCATGGGACGTCCTTTAGCGAGGTTCACCTTATACATGATAGGGTAGTTGGGAAGTATTATATTTTTCATCTATAAGTATTCTTTATTATTCAGTCGTTTTCGGAGTAATATATGAGGCTGCGATATGATTGTAGAGCCATGTACCGGTGCGGTACGTTTTCTGCGGCAAAGTTCATAACATTCTACCATATCTTTTTGTCCGTTTCCATGTCTGGATTGTCCGGATAGTGACTAAATATCGATTGGGAGAATTCTGTTCTTTCGGATAACGGTAAGGCTCTTTTCTGCAAATGGTTTTGAATTCGACAGGCAAATCCATTACTGTTCATTTCGTGATATTTGCAGTCCGATAAACAATAATTTGCAAAATACCTTTATATTTGTATGAACTTACTTGTATTATACTCGATGCCGACCGATAAAGATATGGTTAACAAGTTTGGAATATGTCCTTCCACAAGGCATTTATCCGTATTATTTCCGGAAAAGGAAGTGGCACGGACTCCTCCGGACAAGATTTTCCTTGCTGTGGTCTTGCAGGGTGGGGCTATGGTTGAAATTGACGGAAAGAGCCAATTGATACATGCCGGAACATTGATATATCTGCATCCCAACCATTTGGTCAGGCAAATATCCCGTACAGAGGATTTCTTGTTTGAATATCTTTGGTTCGAGTTCGACTTCCTTTCGGATTTCCCTTTACTGTTAAAGGCCGATATTTCGGAATATGTAGGAAAAAATCCTTGCCTACAGCTAAAAGAGAAAGACTGCCGGTTAGTGAAGAACTATTATGATTTGATTGCAGAACGCTATCAGGAAAGTGATGAGCATATTGCCATTACCAAAGGATTGTTATTCTCCTTTATTCTTGAAATCAGCAGGCTGTACTCCGGTAGAAACGTGTCGGTTTCGAATACACGGCAGGATGAATTGACCGACCGTTTCTTTTTTCTGCTTCATCGGCATTATAGGGAGGAACGTTCGGTACAGTTTTACGCCGATAAGTTATATATATCGGACAAGTACCTGATGCGTGTGTTGAAGAAAGCCACCGGCCAGACGTTCCATTTCTGGGTGACTGAATTCGTTATGCGCGAAGCCAAGCTGTTATTGCGTTCGACGACTATCAGCATTACCGAGATATCGGAGAAACTGAACTATCCCAACCCCTCGTTCTTCTCCCGGGTTTTCCACCAATATGTGGGAATGACTCCGAAAGAGTACAGATATCAGTAATATAGGAGGATTCTGTAATCACAGGCTTTTACAGTCAAATAGCTTTGACACTTTCAGATAAGATTTTGTTGTCCGGGATGACGACTTTTGCCACCGTAAACAATTAAACATTTGATGATATATGGTAGCAAAATGTTTTAAAAGAATCCTGCTCCTCCTTTTTATGATAGGAGCGGTGCGGGGCAATGCCCAAGAAGGGAAGAAAAGCGAATTATGGCAATGGAAAGATTCCATTGAGGCTGCACGTTTAAGAGCCAGGCAGGAACGACATCTGATTGATTCGGTTGCCCATGCAAAGGCTGTAAATGCTTTGCAACGGAGAGAATTTGTTCTGGAAAGTGACGAACTGACGCTAAAGCACGGTGAGCGTGGCTATGTAAATTCTACCACGAACTTCGTTGCCCTGCATGACGGAAAAGCGACCGTACAGATTTCTCCGTTCCAATCGGGAGGAGGTCCTAACGGTGTGGGCGGTATTACGGTGGAAGGGATGCCCACCGGGTTGAAAATGGAAACAGACAGGAAAGGTGTCGTCCGCTTTTCAATGAATGTCACCGGGAATGGCATATCGGCGCAAGTGATAGTAGCGCTCAGTCCTTCGGATAGCCGTGCCACAGCGACGATTATCCCTAATTTCAACTCTCTCAATGCCACATTGGACGGCCAACTGGTTCCGTTCGAGGAAAGCTCTGTCTTTAAAGGAACAGCCTTTTAATCATTAAACAAATCAATCGAGAACATATGACAACTAAATTGTACATAGGGGTATTCATACTCCTAACAGGAACCCTATATTCCTGCCAGAAAGATGAAGAAGTGGATAAATTGGATGCCGATTACCGTGTAATGACCGATTATGATTCGGAAACGGATTTCAGTTCATTCCAGTCCTACTATCTGGCAGACAGTATTCTGTTCATCGGACAAGATGAGAAGCCTCAATATCTCGACAGCCTGCAAGTCAAACCTATTTTGGATGCTTGCCACCGTAATATGCAGGAGCGGGGGTACAGCCGTGCGGCAAGTAAAGAGAGAGCCGACTTAGGGTTGCAGATGACATATATTGCCAGTACCTACCATTTTACGGGATATACAGCTTCCCCTTATTGGTGGTGGGGATTTTCCGGTTACTGGAGTCCTTTTTATTGAGGTAACTGGGGAGCTTGGTATTATCCGCATCCAATCAGTTTCAGCGTCAGTACGGGAGCATTGCTGACGGATATGTTGAATTTGAAAGCCGAGCAAGGTGTTGGCAAGCGACTGCCTGTCGTATGGCAAAGTTATCAGACTGGGCTGTTGCATGGTTCCGATGTTTTCAATATCATATTGGCGGCACGTGGAATAGAACAGTCTTTCAAGCAATCGGAATATATTACCAACCACTCAAATTAAAGAGATAAATTATGGATACAGAAAGAATAAGAAAAAATATAATCAAGGGAGCGGCGTTATTAGTGCTTGCCCTTTGTCTCGTACCGTATACCGCTAAAGCCCAAATAAATCCGCGAGCTTATTATCAGGTCGGTTGGCAGTTCAACTTTCCGATAAGTTCCGGATTTACCGATAAAATGAACGACCTGGGGCTTTACCTGGATGCCGGTTATTATCTGACACCCAATATTTCGTTGGGAGGTTTCATCAATTTGAATACACGAAGCGGGTACATTCCCCGACAGACATTTACCGAGGGCACTGTTTCTGTGAATACAGACCAGGTACGTTCTTCCATTCAGATTCCGTTCGGGGCATCATTACGTTATCGTTTTATGTGGAAATCATGCTGGCAGCCATATGTCGGCGCCAAATTAGGTATAAACTATATGGAGGCCGAGTCCATTCAACAAATATATTCTTATAGTGACAAGTCGTGGGGCATCTATGCTTCGCCGGAAGTAGGCATCAATCTGTTTCCATTCAGGCATAAACATATAGGTTTCAATCTGGCAGCTTATTACAGCTATGCCGGTAACCGAGGCAAGGTATTCTATCATAGTATGGACGGAATGAATAACTGGGGTATTCGTGTAGGACTTACATTCTGAATATATAGGTAGTTCACTTATGGATGAACCGATTTCCTTTATTAATTCGGAGGGATAGAATTTCCACTCTTTTTTAGTTCGGATGGCATCTTTCGAATCCTATCGGGCGGAAGATGTCTTTTGCTTTACAGTAAGATTGGCAGTAAGCTCTTTTTGACTTTCTATTGCTAATATTGAAGCTATGCCGTTTTATACCGCTGCGAAGGTACAATTATATCGGTAAGGTACATAAAATAGGGGAATTATCTCTCAAAAATGGAGTGCTTAAAGAGGTGTTCTGCTAATATTTCTTCAAAAAGAAAGCCATTAACTGATTAATAGTTAACGGCTTATGTGGAGCGTACCGGACTCGAACCGGTCACCTCGACACTGCCAGTGTCGAAAGTTGTATTGATTATCAATTAGTTATATCTAAATAAGTAACAATTTTAGGTAACAGCCCTTTTTGCAAAGATATGGTTTTTTATTTGCAAATGAAAATATCTTTCAATATATTTTATAGACAAAAAAGGAATAGCTTTGTCTTTTGGCGGATAATTCTTTCAAGCAGAATCGTCTCTCTAATATATATATGATAGTGCCTGACAAGTCTATTCTTAACGAGTGCGGAATATTGTAATAGCGATTTCAACTAATTTATTTGATTTAAATGCTTGTATATTAAATGTAATTTGTAATTTTGTTTTCGAAATTATGTCACATGTGACAAAAAGTGGAAAAATATGATAGTGAATAGAAGCATTTATATAGATAAACTGTTACGTTCCAAAGAAAATGGTCTAATAAAAATAGTTACCGGGTTAAGGCGTGCGGGAAAATCATTCTTGTTGAAAACACTTTTCCGACAAAGGCTCTTTGAAGATGGCGTGGCAGAAGATCATATTCTTATCATTGATTTAGAAAGTCGAAAATTCAAGGCTTTCAAGGATCCGGATTATTTGTTGGATTGGGTAGATGCCCAGAAAAAGGACGATAAAATATATTATCTAATCATAGATGAGGTCCAAAATATAAATGATTTTGTGGAAGTGCTTTCTACGCTTTCTGTGACGGATGGATTGGATGTTTATGTGACAGGTTCCAATTCTCATTTTCTTTCGTCTGATGTAGTTACTGAGTTTCGAGGTAGGGGTGATGAAATTCATGTATGGCCTTTGTCGTTCCGGGAATTCATGTCTGTCTATCAAGGAACGAAAGAAGATGCTTGGGCTGAATACATAATGTATGGGGGGCTACCACAGCTGCTGAATCAAGATGGAGATGACAAAAAGACCGATTTTCTCTGTAGGCTGTATAAGACAGTGTACTTGAGAGATATATATGAAAGGAATAATATTGAATTGAAGACTGAATTTGAGGAAATTTCTAAAACCTTAGCGTCAAGTATCGGTGCTCCTGTAAATGCTCAGAAAATCTCCAATACATTTAAATCTGTTGCAAAAGTCCAAGGCGTTTCCGATAAGACGGTCAATACGTATATGGGCTATATGCAGGATGCTTTTCTGATAGAAAAAGCTGAACGCTATGATATAAAGGGTAGGAAATATATTGGAAGTCTCTATAAGTATTATTACCAGGATGTCGGTTTGCGCAACGCCATTCTTTCTTTTCGTCAGAATGAGCCTACTCACTTGATGGAGAATATCATCTACAATGAAATGCGAATGCGCGGTTGGCTGGTTGATGTGGGCAATATACAGCATCGTGAAAGGAACGAGGATGGAAAGCAGCAAAGGGTAGTATTGGAGGTTGATTTCGTTTGCAACAAAGGGAGTGAGCGTGTTTATATTCAATCTGCATGGCGTTTGTCTGATGCTGGCAAGCAGGAGCAAGAGAAACGTTCACTGAAGCAAGTACCAGACTCGTTCAGAAAGATAGTTATCGTTGGTGAACATACGAAACCATGGACGGATGAGGATGGAATCCGTACTTTAAGCATATATGATTTTTTGCTTAATGATGAATTGTTGTAAATTGCAAATTTTTTATATGTAGTAAAAGAGATACTTGAGGCAGACATTGAACGGTTACTAATATAAATTTTACAATCTATAAAAACACAAAAAATATATAGTTGAGACTTGCGTTTTATGCAATCATTACCAAATATGGATTATATACCTGTTTTATTTAAAAACTACTATTGAATTCATATTTTTTCATCAATACATTATAGAGTAAAGGTTGCTATATTTATATGATATATTGAGGTATGACAAAGACAACAATGGGAACCAAGTTGCCAAGGAAGCTGGAACAGAAGATGCAGATTGTAGGTGAATAGATCAAGTTGGCCCGACTGCGTAGGAGGCATCATAATTTCAGCATTACTCATGCAATAGGGCTTGTTGTAATACTTATGTTTCTTGTCTTCAATTATGTATTTTTTTGTTACAACACAAATTCCTTGTAAAAATCATTTGTCATACAATAAATCTCTGTAACTTTAACCTCTGAAAACATAGTGGTAATTGTTTAAATGTTGTATTTTAGTATTGTATTTAATACTTTTATTGCTATGCTCTATTTTTTAACGATATATTTATCTTCTTATATCGAATTTACGTTAATTGTATATATATGAAAGAAATAGCAATACAGATTGAACAGTTAGAATGCTTATTAGATTCTGATTTACATATTGTTTCATATTATAAAGATTCCTTGTTTCGAGGAGAAGCATTAATATATGAACGGATAGCACTTCACTTAGAAGCTTTAGGATACTCAATAGAATTTGCCCGTGCCCATATAGCCTTTTCTATGTGGTACTACGCCACATTGGTGAATTATGATCTATACGCAAATGCTGGAATAGGAAATGAATATTACCTACGTGTTTTAGACATTATTAAAAGTGAATGTACTAGTATGGGCGTTGATTGTGATATTCATGTCATAAAAGAACTTGCAAGTATTTTGCATTGGAAAAGGATGTTGACGTTAGCAGAAAGAAATCCTGGATTCATCGCAAAGATTGAAAATGAAATTTTCAATCTTTGGAATCTCATTTGCCCAAGCCGTTGGGAGTTCTATAATATCCGTAAATATATGGCGGGAAAAATAGAATCCAATTCTCCAATTCTTAATAAAACTTTACTAGATGCCATTGTAAGTGAAAAATTGCAATTAGATAAAGGAGAACAATTAAGGAACAGTTTACTCCGAAATTTTGTTAAATTGTTTTGTTTTCGGTTTCTTGTACAAGAAAATATATTAGCGGATCTCATTTTTGAGTCTCTAGAACATTTTATTCCATTTAAATTCAATTACAGAATAGAATCAATAGCTGATCCATTAATTTTCATAATAAATCGTATAAAAAACGGAAAAAAAATGCTATAGAATTATATACCCATGTCAAAGAGGAGGAGACCATAGCACTTTTTATAAGTGACATTGAATCTCCCCATCCTTCTCTCTTTGTAGAATGTAAAACCCTTATTGAGTTCGCAAAACAGTGGGAAGAATGGAAAAACTTACAAAATCCTAAGCAAGAAGAGTTTCAGTATTTGATCTATGCTACTATATTTAAGTTGAAAAATAATGAAGAATACTATACCTATTGCTATAATCAATTATATAAAGATGAAGAGTGTCTGAAATTCCTTAATGACCTATGTCTATTAAAGGAATTAAGTTCAAGATGCCCTCAAAAAGATATGAAAATATACTTAGAAACTAGAGGCCGTGGAGAACATGCGGAATTTTTTGAAGATGAGAAAAGAACGTTTTATGATGCTGATCCTCCTCGTGATATCAAGACAATGTTAATTAACTTAGATTTACCAGGTCTCACTCCTATTCAAATGGATTGCCCAGAATCTTTATGTGATAAGTTAGAAGAAATAAACTTTGCGATAAAGCGATATTGTAAATTAGGACAAAACTTTGAATATTTTTTCGGTAATGGGGAATGGGATAAAGACAAAGGTTCGTATTTGGAATGGTCAACCGATTGGAATGTACTCAGCTATTTCCTGAGAGTATTATATAAAGGTTATTTAACAAAGAACGGGACAATTGATGTCTCCAGTCAAATGCCCAAAGGTATTTGGAAAAACGCTACCAAGATTTTTAAAGACAAAAATGGTAAAAGCCCTAGTGAAGACACATTAAAAAAAATGACTGTTAAAGAGCATTTAAAAAGAAGATATGCAGAAAGAATAAACGAAATAATGAAACCTATACTAAAAGGAACACGTGAAAAAGGTGAACAATGAATTGTAAGTTTTATATAAGAGCGACCTCATTACGGAGGTTGCTTTTTTTTATAACCGAATTTCGACCGAACAAAACACTACTTCTAACCGAACTGGAAACGAGTTTTTGCATATAGATTGCAAATTCTATTGATAATCAGATGTGTTATGAAAAACAATAATGATATTTGTAGCATATTAAACAAGAAGAATGGCATAACTAATAAAAACAGATGAAACAAGTGAAGCAAGAAAATAAGGAAATCTTAGGTAACTAATTTTAAGTATAATAATTTTTGTTCTAGAAACAATAATAATTATGGAAAAAAAATGATTGATGAAGCAGTTTCTACACACGATTTGCAGGAAGCAAGTGTGAAAAAAAACGCTGTAGAGGATGAATGTCTACAGGCAAGTGTATCTGCCGGTGATACACAACAATCTAATTCAGAAGCAGACAAGGAAGATACTAAAAAAACAGTCTCCCGGAAACTGACGAGAGGGATGAACTATGCCTTATCCGTATTACTTGGGATGGGGTATTCTTTCGGGCGCATCAGGATTAACCGTGATATAGATCAGAAGCAGGTCAAGAAAAAGATAACCTCTATTTTGGCTTGTAACGGTACCATTTCTCCATTCCTCGTAGTCCCTGCCATCGTTTGTCTAAAAGCAGGACTGGAACTGGAGGATTCTGACGGAAATTCGATCACAGAAGAGACTCCAGACCTTGATCTTATTCTTATTGTGATTGACGGCCAACACCGCATGGAGGCTCTCAGACAGTTGAATAAGAAATTAAGAAAAGAAGGTAAAGCAGAATATGAGGGTTATGTTTATCTCCCTCTTATAAACGATTATGATGTTCCTACGCTGTTGAGAGAAGCCAATTCTGCAACAACTCCCTGGGATGGAATGGATTGGTTGACACAGCTTCTTGCTACAGCTCAAGAAAAAGGAATATCCACTAAAAAATTGGAGTGGGTCAAGGAGAAAGCCAAAAGTGGGTCCGATTCCGCTGCATGGTCTTGGGTGAATGGAGGAAAAACCAATTCAAAAACGACCTGTATCAAAGCTTCAACCAATACTCAAAAGCTGGAAGAACTGGCAGACGTTACTTCTTTCGAGGAGGACAAGAGACTCTATGAAGCCGCAGCCAAGTCTTTTGAAGGGAATTCAGCCAAAGTACTCGGTTGGAAAGTGCTACCTGAATGGGTCTATAGGCAATTGGACTCCCTGATAAAAAAGGATATGAAACGAAGTGAGGCTATGAGTTTACTGATTACATTTCTGGAAGGCTTAGGCACTAGTAATGCACAGGAAATAAGCCAGATGAAGAAGAGTTCAAATCAGAGTAAAGACAATATGATCATTGCCAAGTTGAACGAACTCTTTGCTGACTTTCAATCTCAAATGTAAAGAAAGCTGCTCATCATGTGAGAGGTGGTGGGAAGTAAAAGATAACCTGTGGTGAGACAGACTATATTATTGATCCGGTGAGAAAAAAATAAAATTTAAAACAGTAAAACAATGAAATCAAAGAAAAAAGTAACCAGATTCTTGACTACTGATCCATTTGAACCGACAGACAATAGTGTTTACTTGGAATATCGTTCGGAAATGGAAGAAAAACTGAAAGATCCAAAGAACCTGACCTGTTCTTTTGTGATTGAACAGCTAAAAGGAATGTACAACTATTACCGCTGGGATGTTTTCTGTTGGCTTATCCAGAACTATCCTTTCCATGATGAGGAGGTACGTTCCCTGTTCAAGTTCTCATGGTTGTTCAGTGCTCCTGATGTGAGAGCTACAGAGTTGTTGAATTGCTATATAGACAACAGATTGCTGATGACTGAACTGGAGCAGAAGGAACTGGGTAATCTGCCATCAGAAGTCACTATTTACAAAGCAGTTCCCCTTAGAGACATGGAAGTGTCTGACAATGAAGAATGGGATCCCGGCTTTGATTGGAAGTGGTCTTTGGATTTGAGGAAAGCAGCGTTTATTGCCCATTCCCTGAAAGATGATTATATCGTCATATCAACGAAAGTGAAGAAATCAGAAATACGGGCATTGTTTCACGGGGTTGATGCCACTTATGAGCTGATTGCAGAGGGAAATTGTAAGGAGAGAGATGAGTATGGAATAGAAACATACTATCCAACAGAATATTTAGAATCCCATCCTTATCTTCACGAGCCTATCACGGAAGAGGGAATATATCAACGCTGTGGATTTTAGCCAGACCTTGAATAAAGTAAGTATAGGCGCCTGCTTACTTTTAAAATAATCAATGATTTATGGAAAGACTTGTCCTGACAGGAAACTCAGTGTTTTCTGCCATAGTCCTTCTTATGCCTGAAAATATCCCGGGCATAAGATGTAAGGGACTTAAAAACAGGAGGATATCAATAATAAATTTAAAAAAGACAAGAAATAATGAGTAGTAACAGTAAAATCTCCTGGACTGAAACCACCTGGAATCCTGTAAGTGGTTGTAGCCCAATCAGTGAAGGATGCAGGAATTGCTATGCAAGAGTAATGGCCGGACGTCTGAAAGCGATGGGGCAGACCAAATATCAGAACGGCTTTACTCCGGCCATACATCCTGAATGCTTGAACGAGCCATTCGGATGGAAAGGTAAAAAACTTGTGTTCGTGGCAAGCATGGGCGACCTCTTCCATAAAGACATCCCTTTTGACTTTATAGACAAAGTTATGGAAGTCGTCGGTCAGTGTCCCCGGCATACATTCCAAATCCTGACTAAACGGGCTGACAGGATGTACGGGTATTTTTCAATCCGCACCATTCCTGAAAATGTCTGGCTCGGTGTGACAGTGGAGAACAGGACGGTGAAAAGCCGTATTGATTACCTGAAAAAACTGGATGCTCCGGTACGGTTCCTAAGCTGTGAACCTCTGCTGGAAGATTTGGGTACACTGGATTTCTCAGGAATAGACTGGGTTATCGTTGGTGGTGAATCGGGAAACAGGGCAAGAAAAGTGGAAAAGGACTGGATTCTGAACATCAAATCCCAATGTGATGCAACTCCGGGTGTAGCCTTCTTTTTCAAGCAATGGGGTACTTGGGGGGCTGATGGTGTAAAACGCAGTGCCAAAGAGAACGGATGCCTGCTGGACGGCAAAGAATATCATGCTTATCCTATCCCAAGAAAGATAAATCCATAAGTGAGTAATTAACCAATGAAGCTGGGGCCTTTTCATGGGTTCAGCTTCATTTATAAAAAAATATAATGAAGAGACAGAAAGAAATACTGGAAGAGATCCTTTCCGTACTGTACAAAACGGACTTCAAGAAAGCTTATGCCTCGGACTTGTATGACAGATGTGAGAAAGAGAGCGATCCGGATGTGAAAAAGCTGTTGCAGGATAAGATTTATTCCATTCAGATTACCGATGAGATCAGGTCTGTCCTTATTTCCGAAAAGGTGAAGGAGACTGCTAAAAAGACAGGTTATGGTCTGGCGATCAATCAGGACAGAACCGCATACATATATAATAAGGTGTATTGGGAGGTTATACCCGAACTTGAATTGAAACACTTCTTTGGTGAGGCCCTGAAGAAAATGGGAGTGGACAAATACACCGCCATGAATGTCAGGATAGCGAATAAGCTCTATGAACAGGCCTGCTACTCTCTCTATAACCCGGTCGAACGGGAACAGGGTGTGATAAAGATCAATCTGGGCAACAAGAGCCTTATTCTCAGTGATGATGGAAGTGTGAAGGAGCAGGAGCATTCGGCTGATGATTATTTCTTCTATGTCCTTCCTTATGAGTATGATCCCAAAGCAACTTGTCCCATGTTCCATAAGTTCCTGGAGGAAGTATTGCCCCAACCGGATGTCAGACAAGTATTGAAGGAGTTTGTCGGCTGTTGTCTTAATTCTGATATAAAACTGGAAAAGGTCTTATGCTGTATCGGAACCGGAGCAAACGGAAAAAGTGTATTCTTCGAAACGATAATGGCTGTATTGGGAGAAGAGAATGTCAGTTCGTATAACATTAATTCCCTATGTGACGATAAAGGTTACTCCCGGATCATGATTAAGAACAAGCTTCTGAACTACAGCAGTGATTTCAACGGTAAGATATGGGGTAACGGTATCTTCAAACAACTGGCCAGCGGGGAACCTGTTGAAGCCAGAAGACTGTATCAGGAACCGGAAATGGTGAAAGGATATGCAAGGCTGGCCTTCAACTGCAACTCCATTCCGACAAGCTCAGACAGCTCCTATGGTTTCCGAAGGAGACTGCTGATGATTCCTTTTAATGTAAAGATAAGCAGGGACAAGGCTGACCCGGAGCTTGCCAAGAAACTTCGGTCTGAACTCCCCGGTATCCTGTTATGGGCTATTGAAGGTCTGCAACAGTTTATCAGAAATGGAAAGAAACTCAGTCATTCTCCCACTATCGAAGCTATGGATCAGGAATATAAGGAAGATACAGACAGCGTTGCCATGTTCCTGACTAACAAGAATTATATCCCTTGCACTGATAAATTCGTGAAACTGGGAGACCTCTATAATGAATACAAGGATTACTGCAAGGCTAACAGTCTTCGTTCCGAGTCAAAGGTAAATATGAAGAGTAAGCTGAAAGATGAAGGATATACAATCGAGGAGAAGGATAAAAAGGCTGCAAAGGTCGGTATAACGAAGTCCGTTCCTTCTGTTGTCCCTCCATCCACTCCTTTTGATTCTTAAAACCTTCTTTTCTTTCCCACCTCAAGAAGGAGAGAGCGGTAATGTCGGGGAAAAGCGGGGAAACAGGTCGGAAATGATGTTTTTTTATAACTTTTTCAATTTTATCTGTTCAAAAATTAATCAAAAAACAGGTTTTATAGTTTCCCCGCCCCGCTTCCGCTCCTTTTCCGCTCTTGAGGGAGGGAAGAGGAAAGATAAAATACTTACCAATTAATATTTAAAGTATGGAAGCAGATAAAAAAACTGAAGTAACAGTATTTAAACAAAAGCCTTACAGTGAGGAATATATTACCCCTCTGACCGGTATGAAAAGATTTAGAGTCATGGAATATCCTCCGAACCATGTTGATATTGATCTGGTATTGGATATTATCAGGCAGGAAAAGTTGAAAGCCGGGATTGATACGATGAGAGCTTTCCATGCCAGTGATCATCCAAAGTATTCTGAACTTAAAGAGAAACTGCCAATCTGTCTTTTTGCCGGAACATTCGGAAGATTCTGTAATGATGCCCTTATCACTCCTTCCGGTCTTGTCGTCATTGATTTCGACAGGATACCGGTTCAAGAGCTGTCTGATGTCCGGAATATGCTGATAAAAGATCCATATACCTATGCCGCATTCCTTTCTCCTTCCGGCAGGGGATATAAGGTTCTTGTCCGTGTTGCCGATAATATTGATAATACAAGTCATAATGAATATCTTGATGCTTTGAGGGATTATTATAACTCTCCGTTCTGGGATGAGAATTGCAAAGGGATATCAAGGGCGTGTTTTCTCAGCAGTGATCCCGACCTTTATCTGAATCGGAACAGCAAAGTATGGACGGTCAGAAACCCCGGTTCCCTGTCTCTTCCTCCTCCTTCTTCGGCTAACCCAATAGAACCGTTGGAATTCAAAAGCGGTTCCCCCGGTGAGATTGATAGGATCATAAATTTTCTGGAAGGTGGATTCTATAGATACCCAATGACTCCTGGAAGAAGACATGACTCGACCTTCAAAAGAGCCAGGGAACTTGCTGAGTGGGGATTATCAGAGAGCATTGCTTATGCGAATTTGAAAGAATATATAGCTCCTGATTTTCCTGAAGCAGAACTGGGACGTGAAGTCAGGAAGGCTTATGAGTGGGTGGACGGGAAAGGTAAAATCGGCAGTAAATATAGAAAACTTTAAAATCATGAACTACAGACGTTTATTACGGAATGTAATTAATTCTATTTCCCTAGAAAGTATTCCGGATACAAAGGACGGTATTGTTAAGGTTTGTAACGATATACAACAGACAGCAATAGGTATCAATCATCCGTTCCAGACTTTTGAGGACCAGTGTGTCTATTGTTACACCGGAACATATTGGGTAAGGATTGAGGATTTTGACCTGAAAGTCTTTCTTAAATATGCCTATGAAAAGATGTCCGGAAATAAAATCAAAGCTTCGCAAAGGGAAACCGTAGAAGGATTGTTCAAGCAGTTTCCATATACGGTCATGGGCCTGACAACGGGACAGGACAAGGAGAAGATAAATTTCCTCAACGGTACGCTTGAGCTTAAAACCGGGAATCTGATGCGGCATTCATATCAGGACTATTTCAGGTATGTTCTTCCTTATAATTATGATCCTGACGCCACGTGTCAGCTGTTTATGAAGTACCTGGACAGAGTGTTGCCGGACAAGGATACTCAGAAGGTGCTGGCTGAATATACAGGTTGGATTTTTACCTCCCTGAAACTGGAGAAGTGTCTTTTTCTCTATGGTTCAGGACGGAATGGCAAGTCCGTGTTCGTTGATATTGTCGAGTCTCTCCTGGGTAAAGAGAATATTTCCCATGAATCCTTATCGGATATGTGTGGCGGGAATGGAGACAGAAGCAGGGCTAACCTGTCAGGGAAACTGTTGAATACCTGTTCTGATGTTGCCCCCAACGCTTTTTCAGGAGATATATTCAAACGTATCGCAAGTGGAGAACCGATCAGTACCAGGTTGTTATATAAGGATGTGGCGACACTGACAGACTATGCCAAGATGATTTTCTGCCTGAATGAGCTTCCAAAGACCAATGACAAATCGAACGGATATTTCAGGAGGTTTCTTATTATACCTTTCAATATCCAGATTCCCAAGTCGGAAGTCGACCCGAAACTGGCAGAAAAAATAGCCTCCACTGAACTGCCCGGCATCATGAACTGGGTACTTGAAGGAAGGAGACGGTTAATAGCTCAATCCGGTTTTACAGAATCTTCCTTATGTCAGAA
>NZ_KB894141.1 GCF_000374365.1 Bacteroides gallinarum DSM 18171 = JCM 13658 | reverse complement strand
ATTTTGTATCTTAGCCATATCTTAGTCGGGGAATTTCCCCCGTTTTGGCCTTCAAACCTTATTTGCGGGGGAATACCTAAAGATACAAAAAAGCCAGCTAATTCGCAATATTTTGTGTATGAATTAGTTGGCTGATTTTATATTATTTACTGAATGTCCCTACAAGATGAAATTCTGAATGGCACTAACCTTGCAAAATGGAATGGCAAAGAAGCGGTAACTATCAACAAATTCCCCGGAGCGATGCACTGTAACGGAACAAAGCGGACACCCAACCTCAGCGCCGATTTGTTCGGTGACTGGCGTGAAGAAATCATTTTCTGCGATGCGGAAGACCCCGGCAAACTCCGTATCTATACCACCACCATTCCGACACGGCATCGTTTATACACTTTAATGCACGACCCCGTATACAGACTGGGCATTGCATGGCAAAACGTAGGTTATAACCAACCGCCGCATTTAGGCTTCTACATAGGCGACGGAGTAGAAAATATTCCGTGGCCACAAATGTATATGCCCAATAACCGGAAAAACAACAACAAATGAGCCTTACCCGACTATCGGCATTTCCTGCCAAGCCCCGCCGTACAACTCCATTACAGTTTCGTAACCAGCCTTTTTCAACGCCTGCAATGCTTCTGGGCGGCCGCTGTTTATCCGTTCCGGATAGTGCGAATCGCTGTTTACCTGGACGCGGACGCCTAAGCTATGCAAAAACGAGAAGTAACGCACGTTCGGGAAGAAAGTACCCAAATCGTGATAAGCCTTGGTGTTGATTTCCACCTGGTAGCCGCGTCGGGCAATATCTTCGAAGTACTCTTTGACAAGCGTATCGTACCACGGTTCATCGAGCAGGCCGGGACGGTAACAGGCGGCATTGTAGTGCATCTTGTCCGCATGCCCCACTATGTCGAAGCCTCCTAATTCCAGCATATGCCTCAAACGTCCGTAGTACGAGCGTACCACCCACTCCAAATCGCCGCCGAACTGCCCGTCTACTATTTGCCCGAAGGCATCGGCAGGCACATCTATATCCACCACTTCGGACTTATCATTGTATAACATATGTACGGAGCCGATGCGGTAATCCAGCGGAAGTTCCCGGAAACGGGTGGCGGACGGATTGCTTTCCTCATTCAGGTAATCAATCTCCAAACCGATATACAACTCTATCCGGCCGGCATACTTGGCTCTCAGGCGGCGGAACTCCATAAGGTAATCGTCCATGCGGTCCCACTCCATTGTCCATGCCGTAGAAAAAGGCAACGGGGCGTGGGACGAAAAGCCATACGAAGTAAATCCTTCGCTCAGGGCAAACCGCACAAAGTCCTCCATACCGGCACGTCCGTCACAGTACAGGCTGTGACTATGATAATTCGTCAGATTTCCGCTTCTTCTCATCCTATCGTCTTTTAATCAGTTCATTATCGACCCGAACATCAATTCGGTTCTATTTCGCTCAGCTCCAGCCAACGCATCGTTTTCTCATCAATCAGGTCTGCCAACTCCGGCAGGCGCTTCGACTTCTCCGTCAGTTCATCCACAGACAATGTACCGCTGCACAACGCCTCCTCGATAGACTGCTTTTCGGCTTCCAGCGCGGCAATCTCCTGCTCTAACTGTTCGAATTCGCGTTTTTCCTTGAAGGACATACGCCGCTTCTCGTTCAAACGTACCTTGGCGGTTTTCTCCTCCTGGGCTTTTGCCGCCTCCCTCTCTTTTTCCTTTTCCAGGGAAGCCTTCGCATCTTTCCAGTCGCGGTACTGGGTGTAGTTGCCGGGGAAGTCGCGAATATCCCCCTGCCCGTTGAATACCAGTAAATGGTCTACCACCTTGTCCATAAAGTAGCGGTCGTGGCTCACCACAATCACGCACCCCTTGAAATTCTGCAAATATTCCTCGAGCACATTCAGCGTAACGATGTCGAGGTCGTTGGTAGGCTCGTCCAGTACCAGGAAATTAGGATTGCGCATCAGCACCGTACACAGATAGAGGCGGCGACGCTCGCCCCCGCTCAGCTTATACACATAGCTGTGCTGCGTCTCGGGGGTAAAGAGGAAATGTTGCAGGAACTGCGATGCCGTCAGGCGCTTACCGTTGCCCAGCTCTATCACTTCTGCAATGTCCTGCACTACATCGATGACTTTCATCTGCTCGTCGAACTGCAAGCCGTCCTGCGAATAGTAGCCGAAGCGTACGGTTTCGCCGATATCCAACGTACCGCTGTCCGCCTTTTCATGACCCATAAGTATCTTGATGAAGGTGGACTTTCCCGTACCGTTATTTCCCACGATACCCATTTTTTCATAACGGGCGAAGATATAAGAGAAGTCGTCCAGTATTTTCAAATCGCCGAAAGACTTATAGAGATGCTCCGCTTCGAAGATTTTGCTGCCGATATAGGACGCTTTTACATCCAGTTTCACATTATCGTTGTTGAAGCGCTGCTTGGCTACCTTCTCCAACTCATAAAAAGCCTCCTCGCGATAACGTGCCTTATGCCCGCGCGCCTGCGGCATGCGGCGCATCCACTCGAGTTCCGTGCGGTACAGGTTGTTAGCGCGTTCTATCTCCGCTGTCTTGGCTTCCATGCGTTCCTCGCGCTTTTCCAGGTAATAGCTGTAATTGCCCTTATACTGGTATAGCCGGCGGTTGTCTATCTCGATAATCTCCGAGCAGACACGGTCGAGGAAATAACGGTCGTGCGTTACCATTAACAGGGTGAGGTTGGTACGGCGCAGATAGTCTTCCAGCCACTCGGTCATATCGAGGTCCAGGTGGTTGGTAGGCTCGTCCAATATCAGGAAATCGGGTTCGGTGATAAGCGTATTGGCAAGCGCCACACGCTTCAACTGCCCGCCGGAGAGGGACTTTACCTGCTGGTTGAAGTCGCGGATTTTGAGCTGCGAAAGAATCTGCTTGGCTTTCTGCTCATACTCCCAGGCTTTCTCGTGGTCCATACGCACCAGGATACCGTCCAGCCCGGGATGCCCCTCCGTTTCCATGCAGCGTTCGTATTCCTTAATCAGCTCTACGGTACTGTTGCCATGATGAAAACACGCTTCCAATACCGTCAGCTCCTCAGGATATTGGGGGTCTTGCTCCAGATAGCCTACCCTTATGCCGCGCCTGAAAGAGATGACGCCCTCATCGTATCCTTCTTTTCCGGAAAGGATATTGAGCAATGTAGACTTGCCGCTGCCATTCTTGGCTATGAGCCCTACACGCTGCCCTTCGGACAAGCCCAGGGATATATTCTCGAAAAGTACCAGGTCGCCGAACGACTTGGTGAGGTTCTCTACCTGAAGAATTGAATTTACTGTTGCCAAAGCTTACTGTATTGTATTGAGAGTTGAAAACCAGGAGCCGCCATGCAGACAGCCCCCATTTATAGGATAAAGATTACGAAAGCAGGTTCTTATAGACGTCTGCCAAGTTGCAGGTTTCGCCGGCTTTCACCTTGCTCCATACCAGTTTCATCGGGTCTATCACGGTGTCGTCTGCAAGGTTCAGAAGAACGGGGTCCTCGCGGTTGCCGTCAATCAGCGTACGCCACTCCAATCCGTCCACTTCATTAGCCAGAATGACGCAAAGCGTAATGCCCAACGCCAGCCATGCCTCTTTCTTCTTGGCGCCGATACTGCCGCTATCCATGATTTGCTGCATATTGGCGATATCTTCTTCCTGTCCCTGGAAATCCTTTTTCAGTTGCTCTTTCACCGTGGTGCTCACCCACTCGTACGCCTCGTTTATCCGGTAGATTTCGGAAAGACGTACCGGGATTATTTCCGCCGGGTATTTCCGGTTCGCCAGGCGGGTTTCCAATGAAGCTATTATATTTTCCGCCTCTGCCGCAGCTCCCCCTTTACGTACCGTGAACGAGCATTCGAATGCCACATCGTCTATTCCCGTAACCCAAAGATGAGAGGTGTAATAACCCCCTTCCTCCTCGAACATCTCCTTGCTGTATGCACAGTCCAGGCGACCTACCTTTACGAGCGCTGCCGAGGTATTCTCCTTCAGTTCCTGCTCTACGGCTTCCTTACCGTATGTAGTGTTTCCTTTATAAGCCGATATACGGAAATTACCTGTCCACTCATTAGGGTTATAAAACAGGAAAGAGCCTTCCCCGTCTTCGAATTCGTTCCAGTCTGCCGGATAAACCATAGAGAACCATGCTCCGGGAGAAATAAATTTCTTGCCTTGCTCCATACTCGTATTGACTAATCTTGAATCTGTACCGGAAGTTTTCCTGCCGCAGTCCCTACGGACACTCACGGATTATCGGAGCTGGCAATCAACGGGCTACAATCGGGCTCGTGTGTATCTGCGCAATCTGCGGTAACCTCCGGCATAACTTCTTCCTGCAAAAGTAACATTACCGCCGTTGATATGCAAACAATCGAAACAAAAACAGCCGATTCTCACGAACCGGCTGTTCCAATCATCATCTATGAATGAAGACTATATAGGTCTCCAATATTTTAATCATATCTTAATATCCTACTTTTTCGAGTGCAAAGATAATCAATGAAATAATATGCACATCAAGATTTTAAGATATTTAATTTAACATTCTATAAACCAACGGGGTTATCGTTTACTTAATATAACCGTAGTATTCGCTGTCCGTCGTGCAGTCCCACCAAACCGGGCACGACCATATCGGGTCTGTCATAGCCTGCTTGTTGGATGCTTTCAGTTGGGTCAGGTTATAGTTGCTTTCGTGGGTACTCTGGCTGAAACGGCGGAACCAATAGGTAGGGTCGCTCTTGGAAGTACCTACAATCTTGCTCACGGCAGCAAAATCGTACGGACGGTCATAGTCCACATAGTCATAATCCAAACGGCGCATATCATTCCAGTTCTCTATGTTAATACCCATGGCGATAATCTTCTGGCGCATGATTTCGAACAGGGTCAGGGAGGCTGCATGCTGGCATACGGAAGCGCTGCCCATATACGAGCTCTTGGCATTGTCGGGCATCGGCAACTGGTCCGGATTGGTCGTGCCTTCCGCCTTCCATGCGTTCAGCTTCTCCTGCATACGGTCGAAGTTGGCTTCGATACCTTTACGGTAAGCGCTCAACGCGCCGTCGGTATCTCCCTTGCGGAATAGGACTTCCGCCTTGATAAAGCACATTTCAGAATAAGTAAGGATATCGGAGTCCGAATTGGGACGTGCGTAGAACGTACCCGTACCGCCTACGTAATCGTACTTGGCATCCGTATAATAATACATATCCGTAGTGCTCCGTCCGCTGTTTGCCATACCGTTGGAACGTAAATTCACGTAAATGGTATCGCCCGCACGTTTATAGTCCTTGGTATTGCAATAAGCGGAGCCTTTCTGGTAAAGCACGGTCACCGTGTTTCCGTCCACCGTCGTTTCGTGTATGGCACGGGCATCGGCAATGAATTTCGCCTTGGTGTCGTTGTCTGCCTTGGACAAGTCGTAAGTTATCGCAAAGCCGTTCTTCTCCTTATTGTAACCGGTTTCCCCACCCGTTACGAACAATGCTGCCACCGGACCTCCGTCCGCACGTGTAGAGGAGTGTATCACGTCTACCCCGGCATCGCGTGCCCAGTCGTAATTCCCGGCAACGATTTTACCGTCTGCATTCAATCTTACATTCTTCATCATGGCAGGAACCAGCTTGGACAAACGGGGGTCGTCCAGCCCCGAACCGCCTGTAAACTTATTAGTAAGCAGGTTAACATACCAGCGCGTCAGGCGTTGCGTCCCGCCGTATCCGGTACAGTCCCAGACTACGGAAGCCTGGTAAGGGTCGCTCACCGTGAAATTGACTTCATCGCCCTCTACGTTATAATGTTTCATAATGGTATTGTCATCATTCGACTGGGGAGCTGCGTTCAGTGCGGCCAAAATGGCTTCCGGGTCGTACATATCCGCTTTCTTAGACAGTTTCAGCAGGTAACGGGCTTTCAGACCGTAACACAATTTAAGCCATTTGGAGACTTCTCCGCCGTTCCACAAATCGCCTTCACTCAATGCCGGGGCAATGGCATTCTGCTGTTTGCCGAAATTCTCAATGGCTTTATCCAAATAGCCCATGCAAAGCTCGTACATTGCCTTACCGTCGTCGTAAGCCGGGTCGGTCTTGCCTATGAATGCTTCGCGCACCGGCAACTCGCCGTGCAAATCGAGCATCATCATAAATCCCATAGCTTTGATACAGTAAGCTGCGCCTTCGTAATGATAGGCTCCTTCCGCCTCCGCCTTATCAATCAATGCCTCGATGTTTACACCTGCACCCAGATAAAAATTCTGGTAGATAGTGGTACACGAGCTTTGGGCAGGATTCCACGACGACAGCAGGCTGTTGGCAGCCGTACCGGAAGTCTGCGTCATAATGCCGGCAATCGTATTGGTACGCATGCTTGCCGTACCCCACGCATAAGCGTAATAGTTCTGTATCCACGGCAGACGGAGCTGCGGCGATACGGTTTCGGCAACCGGATTATCCGGGTCTGTATTCACATCCAAGTAGTCCTCGCAAGAAGACATTCCGAACACAAGCGCCAAGCCAAGTGCAATATGTATTAGTTTCTTCATACTCTTATCTTTTTAAGTCTGTTATTAGAATGTAAGATTAATACCGAACGACATGCCGGCAGTGGCCGGAACACCGCAATAGTCGATACCGGCAGAGCCGGAGCCTCCGGTTCCGGAGCCGGAAACGCATGTCTCGGGGTCCATACCCTTGTAATTCGTCCATACAAACAGGTTGGTTCCCGTAACCGTGGCAGTCAGTCCCTTGATTATGTTCTGCTTCTTCAACAAGTCCTTGAAATCATAGGACAAAGATATAGAGCGCAGACGCAGCCAATTGGTATCGGTAATGAAGTTATAGGCATTCTTCGCATAATTCTTATAATATTCCTGAATCATGTACTTACCGGAACGGGTGGAGTTGCCCACCTGATAGGTTTCATTGGCATTATAAGTAATCGTTTTGGTTTCGTAAGCCGGATTGGCGGTAGTACCCGTATTGACGACGCCCGTAAACGATACGGACTCCCGGTTCGCCGTCTTCGTGCTCAGTCCTTTCGTAACGAGATAGTATTCGGTTCCGTTATAAATATCGCCACCCAAACGTATGTCGAGCAAGAAAGAAAGGTTGAAGTTCTTATAACTGAAGCTGTTATTGAAACCGCCTATCAGTTTCGGCTCGCGGTTACCCACGATATTGGTTTCGACCTGCGTATCCTTATACAAGCCGGTGGATGTATCGATTACATTGTACGTCTTGCCGTCGGGACCTTGGGCTGTCTGGTACTTGTTACCCGTCAATCCCAGGAAATAACCTCCGTTGGGTATCGAACCGGCCTTAGCCGCACCTATCTGGGCATCCGTTACATAGAAAACATCCACACCGTCGATAAAGTCGCCCAAACGACCGCGGTTACCGGAAAGGTTCAAGGTCGCTTCCCATTGGAAATCCCTTGTAACGACAGGCTTGCCGGTAATGGAGAGTTCCATACCCTTATTTTCTACCGAGCCGCCGTTCAGGGTGAGGAAGATATATCCCGTAGACTGTGCCAGGCGCGGTGCGCAAATCTGGTCTTTCGTCTTGCTCTGGTAGTAGGTATAGTCGAATCCCAAACGGCCGTTGAAGAAGCGCATCTCCAAACCGAATTCGTAGGAGTCCTGTATCTCGGGTTTCAAACCGACGCTGCCGCCTGTCCAGCTATTGCCCATACCGTACTTGCCGCCGTTCAGGGTAGCTACCGGCCACATATAATATCCTAAGGAATATGCATCGGCATCCTTACCTACCCGCGCCCAGGATGCACGAATCTTACCGAACGAAAGCACGTCGTTCTTCGGCAACAGTTCGGTGAACACGAATGAACCGCTTACGGAAGGGTAGAAATAGGAACGGTTGTCTACCGGCAGCGTGGAAGACCAGTCGTTACGTCCGGTCACTGTCAGATAAACGATATTCTTGTAAGAAGCACGGAATTCTCCATAAAGGCCTACCATGCGTTTACGTACCGTGCTCTCCTTGAAATACTGGTTGGCTTTAATGATATTGTTGAAGCTGTAAAGCCCTTCCGTAACGAAATTATATCCCCAACGGGTGTTGTTCGTGGTTTTCGTGGCTTCCGTAGTAGTACCTACCAGGAGGTTCAGGTCGAAATCGCCGAAAGTCTTGTGGAAATTAGACATTACATTCGTCGTGATATACTGATAGTTCACATCGCCTTTGGACATATAACCGTTCTGGTATATCTGCTTGACGGCGCCGCCTGCACGGCGAAGCGTGTTAGTGCTGGTAGTATATTTATCTATACCCGCACGTGCCGATACATCCCACCAGTCGGTCAGTTTCAGGCTTGCGTTGAGGGCGCCTGTAAAACGGGAGGTCTCGTCTCCCAGGGTATTTTTGTTCAAAATCCAGTACGGATTCTCGATATCGTCTTCCAAATCCTGCAACCCTTCCAGTATGCGGTATTTGCTGCCGTCGTCGTTCAGATAGCGGCTCATCTGGTCGTCTATAGGCCACCCGTAAACAGCGGTCATGGCGCCGTTGCCGCCCTGTCCGTACAAACCTGCGCTGGTCAGGGTCTTGTCGGTACTTGCCTGCGAATACGAAACGTTGGCTCCTACCGTAAGGATACCGTATTTCTGCTCGCCGTTGAAACGGAAAGTCGTCTTGTCGTACCCCGTCGTAGGAATGATGCCGGACTGGTGGTAATTGGAACCCGATAAATAAAAAGAGCCGGTTTTGCTACCGCCGGATACGCTTACGCTGTTATCCCAAACGCTGCTTCCCTGGAAGAAATCGCCTATATTATCATAAGTGGCGCCGTCAATCCTGTCGCCCCAGGAATCCATTGTCTTATTTAAGAAGCTCCCGGAAGTGTTATACTCTCCGCGGCCGTACAGATTTTGAACTTCCGGTAATTTGTTAGCCCATGAATATGTATATTTACTGCTTACATTTACTCTTACAGCCCCTTCCTCGCCTTTCTTGGTAGTAATGATGATAACGCCGTTGGCCGCACGCGAACCGTACAATGCAGCAGCGGCAGCGCCTTTCAATACGGACATGCTCTCGATATCCTCGGGGTTGATATCCATTACGCGGTTGCTGAAAGTCGTTGCCGTCTTCGTCATGCCGTCCGTGCTGGAGTTACCCGTATTTACCGTAGAGTTATCATAGATAATACCGTCTACAACGAACAAAGGCTGGTTGTCGCGGGATTCGCTGGCAGAGTTACCTCCGCGGATTACGATGTTGGAACCGGCGCCCGCAGCACCGCCCGCCTGGGTGATATTCACACCGGGGATTTTACCTGCCAGGGAGTTCACCACATTCGTCTGCTTATTCTTCATCAGCTCTTTCGAGTTAATATCTGAAACCGAATAGCCCAAAGCCTTTTTCTCTTTCTTGATACCCATAGCCGTTACGACGACTTCGCTCAACGACTGGGTATCGTCTTTCAAGGTAACAGTGTAGTCCGTCGCCGTCCCGACCTTCAATTCTGCCGTAGCATATCCCACAAACGAGACTACCAATGTGCTACCCACCGGAGCTTCTACCGAAAATTTTCCGTCGATGTCGGTAACAGAACCTGTGCTGGAACCTTTCACCAATACACTGGCTCCGATAATCGGTTCGCCCGCAACATCCACCACTTTACCTGTGATTGTCTTAGCTTGCTGAGTACTCCGGGAACTTGGCGCATTATCAGCGGCAATAGCCGAGTATGGCGCACACATCCCAAACAATGCAAGCAACACTAATGATAAGCAATAATTTCTTTTCATAAGCTCTATTTTATTTGGATTTGTTTGCAAATTTATAAATTAATTTAGCAAATCAAAGAGGGTGTAGATTAAAATATATTAAATAAATATTAATATATTTGTTTTTATGGTTCCGTAATGTTACCAAATATAAAACAATAAACCTTATTATTTTATATACATACGGGGAGTATGTTTAATAAACAAGCATGGCTTTAAAACAACATATACATCTGTTTTACAACACTATAATAAGACAAATTATCAGTCTGCATAGGCAAGCGGACATTTCGCAGGGAATAGAAATTTACCGACAAGAAGGGAGTTTTGTTAATGATTGAAAATAAATATTCAAACAAAACAAAATGTCAGGGGAAAGAAAACAAAAAAAGACCGGGGGCAGGACACATCCTGACTTATCAGAAACAAAGTTCCCGGAGAACTAACTCTGTGACCTCCGTGAAACTCCGTCCCCTCTGTGTTAAAAAAGTACTATTGCTACACCGGCAACTTCCCCGCTTTATTTCCCAATCGGCTGTATCCGCCTTCTTACATCCTTGGATATTTCCAGGAACATATAATTCAATCTACCCGAATGGATGCCTTCTTCATTCTCCTTATATTTCCTGCCCGCATATTCCTTGGACTTATCAAAGGTAATACGGGACATCTGATTCTGTGTTTTACCCACCATAGTAGAATCCAGTTGTTCGTCAGGAAAGAAATCATCCAAATCGACATCGCCAATCATAGTGGTTTCGAGAAACCTCATATCTTTATGGCTTGCATCGGTATAGTAACCGACGAACATATGTCCGGGCGTACGCACCAGTATCGGTTCCATATTAATGGCACGGAGCAAAGATGCAAACAACACGCTCCCGTCCACACAGTTTATCTGCGAAGACTCCAAGGCGTCATCGAACGTGCGGACACGCTGAGAGAAAACCACATTGCTGGACAAGCTCGTGTTGGAAACGGAGCTATACCGGAAATTGCGCTTCTGCAGGACGTTCCATAAAGCATAAACCTGGTTATCGACAGCCTCGGGACTGCCTTGATAGCCGAGAAAACGGTTCACGATACGGGTGTTCAACGCCTCGCGCAGCAACTGGTCTATCATGGGATTTTCCTCATTGACGTAAGCGGCAAAGAATATGCCGGTATCATGGAATTTCGTACCTCCCGTAACATATCCCAATAAGCATTCATTGATACTGCGCACGAAGAAAGTACGCACCCGCTGCCCCAACTCCTTGCCATTCATCTCCACCGTAACGGCAACGCTTATCGGTTCCGCCTGGTTATTATTCTTCAAAGCTTCGTAATTCCATATGATATCGGGATAAATGGTATATTCGGTACGCGGCTTAGCCAATACGAACTCCGAGACGGAACGTGAAAAGAAAGGTGTTTCCGCAACCTCCACCCTCACCCGGCTATAAGCCTTCGCAGAACGGAGTTTCACCGAGATGCAAGATTTGGGATTTCCCACGAACATCGAATCGGCCGGTACGATAACCTGAGCATCCGTTGTAGCAACAGACAAGATACTGGAGGGGAAGATATTACCGCCCAGTTCGTCCGTTATCTCAAAACCGGAGCGGAAAGGGGCAACATTCAGCCAGACCGACCCGATGATTACGACCGCCAGCACAACGACCGCCAGCGGCACATGCCGTTTATATTGTTTCCGCCTCATTATATCCATTAATTCCTTCATACAGCTATCCGCCTTAAAACAATACAAAGATACGCAAAGACAGCCAATCCGTTGCAACCGGCTGTCCTTATTTATTCCCGGTACGGACAAATAGTGCCAAAACCGGATGCCGCAAACAAAGAGTTAACATCATAAGCCGCATAAAGTTAACTTCATCGGTACAATGATGTTAACTTGCCGCACCGCACTCTGTTAACTTCGTCAGGACAACCGAGTTAACTTTCCGTATAGGGTAAGAAACCGAACGGAAAACCGCCTGTCTTATTGCCAGCACAAGGGCAGAAACCGGGAATCGTATTCCCGCGACATGCCCCCTTACAGATATAGGAATTGACCGCCGAAACCGGGATTTTGTAACTGTAATGTAATACTTGTTTCACTCTATCGTAACAAAAATGCCGCACTTTTGTCGAAGAAAAGAAATAAAGTTTAACTTTGTAATAGAGATGCCATATGTCTCTCATTACAATAATAGAAAAGACAATGAACGAATACCGGATTTTAGTAGTAGACGACGAAGAAGATTTATGCGAAATCTTAAAGTTCAATCTTGAGAACGAAGGCTACGAGGTAGATACGGCAAATTCTGCCGAAGAAGCCTTGAAAATGGATATCAGTGCCTACAACTTATTATTGCTGGATGTGATGATGGGCGAAATCTCCGGATTTAAAATGGCAAGCATGCTGAAAAAGGAGGAAAAGACTGCCAAGATTCCGATTATATTCATCACCGCCAAAGACACTGAAAACGATACGGTAACCGGATTCAACCTGGGAGCGGATGATTATATATCCAAACCTTTCTCCCTGCGCGAAGTGGCGGCGCGTATCAAAGCCGTGTTACGCCGTACGCAACAGGGAGAGACGGGACGCATGCCCGAGCAAATCGTTTACCAGTCGCTGGTGCTGGACATTGTCAAGAAGAAAGTCTGCATAGACGGGGAAGAAGCGCCGCTCACCAAGAAAGAATTCGAGATACTCCTGCTGCTGTTGCAAAACAAGGGGCGCGTATTTTCCCGTGAGGACATCTTAAGCCGCATCTGGAGCGACGAGGTATATGTATTAGACCGTACCATAGACGTAAACATCACCCGCTTGCGCAAGAAGATAGGGGCATATGGTAAATGTATTGTAACCCGTTTAGGATATGGATACTGTTTCGAAGCCTGACAACGACAGGCATTTCCTGTCATTCAGCCGGAAGTTGTTCCTTTCGGTCATCTCGTTATTCCTTGTATTTGCAGCCTGCTTTATCGCTTACCAGTACCAGCGGGAAAAGGAATACAAGGCGGAGTTGCTCGATACGCAACTCCAGGATTACAACGAACGCCTGCATCAGGAACTGCGAAACATACCCGACAGCCTGCGTATATCTGTCCTGGACGAATATACCGCCAAAGAAACGAACGAAGCGCTGCGCGTTACCATTATAAACCTGCACGGGGACGTACTGTACGACAGCTACAATAAAACTCCCCAAGAGTCATTCGGCAACCACATCGGGCGTCTCGAAATCCAGAAAGCGCTAAAGGACGGCAAAGGGTACGACCTGAGGCGTACCTCCGAAACGACCGGTATCCCCTACTTCTACTCGGCGACCCTTTACCGGGATTACATCATCCGCTCGGCGTTGCCCTACAATGTAGACCTCATAAACAGCCTGGCCGCCGATTCGCACTATATCTGGTTCACGGTTACCGTTACCTTGCTCCTGATATTCGTTTTCTACAAATTCACCTCCAAACTGGGTACGGCAATCAACCACCTGCGCGAGTTCGCCAAACGCGCCGACAAGAACGAACCGGTGGAAACCGACATACAGTCCGCCTTTCCGCACAATGAGCTCGGCGAAATATCGCAGCACATCATACAGATATACAAGCGCCTGCGCGAAACCAAAGAGGCGCTCTATATCGAACGCGAAAAGCTCATCACCCACCTGCAAACTTCCCGTGAGGGCTTGGGGGTCTTTACCAAAGACAAAAAGGAAATCCTGGTCAACAACCTTTTCACCCAATACAGCAACCTGATTTCCGACTCCAACCTACAGACCACCGAGGAGATATTCTCTATCTGCGAATTCCAGAAAATCACCGACTTCATCAGCAAGGCGCAAAGGCGGCCTTCGTACAAAGAAGAAAAGCGGCTCTCCATTAATATCAATAAAAACGGGCGCATATTCATCGTAGAATGTATCATCTTCCAGGACTCGAGCTTCGAGATTTCCATTAACGACATCACACTGGAAGAAGAACAGGTACGTTTGAAACGGCAGCTCACGCAGAACATCGCCCACGAGCTGAAAACTCCCGTAAGCAGTATCCAGGGCTATCTGGAAACTATCGTCAACAACGAGAATATACCCCACGACAAGGTGCAGACCTTCCTCGAACGGTGTTATGCCCAAAGCAACCGCTTGAGCCGCCTGCTACGGGACATTTCCGTACTGACGCGCATGGACGAGGCAACCAATATGATTGATATGGAGAAGGTGGACATCAGCACGCTTGTCGCCAACATAATCAATGAAGTATCTTTGGAACTGGAGGAGAAGCATATCGCCGTAACCAACAGCCTGAAACCGAAAATACAGCTAAGGGGCAACTACTCGTTGCTCTACTCCATATTCCGGAACCTCATGGACAATGCCATAGCTTATGCCGGAACCGATATCCGTATCGACATCGACTGTTTCCGCGAAGACGAGAATTTCTATTATTTCAGTTTCGCAGATACGGGAGTGGGCGTACCGCCGGAGCACTTGAACCGTCTGTTCGAGCGCTTTTACCGGGTAGATAAAGGGCGGTCGCGAAAATTAGGCGGAACAGGGCTGGGACTTGCTATCGTGAAAAATGCCGTTATCATCCACGGCGGAACAATCTCCGCCAAGAACAACCAGGGGGGCGGACTGGAGTTCGTTTTTACGCTGGCAAAGGAGAAATAATTTCTTTCATTCATTCTTGTTTATTACTTTTTTCATTATCTTTGCGATGCATTGGTTTGCCCTCCTTCTTTCGGGGAGGGCGATTAAAAGGGAATCAGGTGCAAGTCCTGGACAGTCCCGCTGCTGTAAGTTTCGCATAATGTTACAGGCAACAACTCTCTCCATGCCACTGGGAGCCTGCTTCCGGGAAGGCAGCCCGTAACAGAAACAAGTCAGAAGACCTGCCATGCACTATCTTATCATTGCTTTCGAGGAAAAAGCGTTGAGTCTAATGAACCGGATACTTCGTCCAATCATTTCATTCATCCAAACTCTTTCAAAGAAAGTAAAAGAGAATAAACTCTGCCAAGTTTATTTAAGTAATGTCCGGCCGAAGTGATTCGTCCGGACATTCATTTTTTCAAAAAGTCACAAAAAGATTGCCCATTACATATAAACTCACTATATTAGGCGTTTAAAAACAGAGCCGGCGGTTTTACGCGCTGACTTATTGTCAAACTTCTAAATAAATAAGCTATGGAATTACCATTTGCCGAGGCATGGAAAATCAAAATGGTGGAACCTATCCGCAAAAGCACCCGCCAGGAACGCGAACAATGGCTGAAAGAAGCCCATTACAACGTTTTTCAACTCAAATCCGAACAAGTATACATCGACCTCATCACCGACTCGGGAACAGGAGCCATGAGCGACCGGCAATGGGCCGGCATGATGCTCGGAGATGAAAGCTATGCCGGCGCTTCTTCCTTCTTCAAGTTAAAAGAAGTCATCACCCGCCTCACCGGTTTCGAATACATCATCCCCACACACCAGGGGCGTGCTGCCGAAAACGTATTGTTCTCCTACCTGGTGCACGAAGGAGACATCGTACCGGGGAACTCCCATTTCGACACCACCAAAGGGCATATAGAAGGCCGGAAAGCGACAGCGCTGGACTGCACGATAGACGAAGCCAGGCAAACGCAACTGGAAATACCGTTCAAAGGGAATGTAGACCCCGCCAAGCTGGAAAAGGCGTTGCAGGAGTACGGTGACCGGATACCGTTCATCATCGTGACCGTTACCAACAACACCGCAGGCGGACAACCCGTATCCATGCAAAACCTGCGCGAAGTCCGGAGCATCGCCGACAGATACGGCAAGCCCGTCCTGTTCGACTCCGCCCGCTTTGCCGAAAACGCCTATTTCATCAAGACGCGCGAGGAAGGTTACCGCGACAAGAGTATCAAAGAAATCACCCGGGAAATGTTTGCGCTTGCAGACGGTATGACGATGAGTGCCAAGAAAGACGGCATCGTAAACATGGGCGGATTTATCGCGACCCGCCGCCAGGACTGGTACGAAGGGGCGAAGGGATTTTGCGTACAGTTCGAGGGTTATCTCACCTACGGCGGCATGAACGGCCGCGACATGAACGCACTTGCCGTCGGTCTGGATGAAAACACGGAGTTCGACAACCTCGAAACCCGCATCCGCCAGGTAGAATACCTGGCAAGGAAGTTGGACGAATACGGAATACCCTACCAGCGTCCTGCCGGCGGGCATGCTATCTTTGTAGACGCCCCTAAGGTATTGACGCATGTTCCCAAAGAAGAATTTCCCGCCCAGACACTGACCGTAGAGCTGTACCTGGAAGCCGGCATACGCGGATGCGAAATAGGCTATCTGCTTGCCGACCGCGACCCCGTGACCCGCGAGAACCGTTTCAACGGGTTAGACCTGCTCCGCCTTGCCATTCCGCGCCGCGTATATACCGACAACCACATGAACGTAATAGCCGCTGCGCTAAAGAACGTGTACGACAGGCGCGGAACTATCACGCGGGGAGTACGCATTGCCTGGGAAGCTCCATTGATGCGCCACTTTACGGTACAACTGGAAAGGCTATAAGTATGTTACAGGCTTAATGTCAAGACAAAATCCGGAAACAAGTAGTAGTGAATGCTAAAATTCCGTTTCTCCGCCGTGCGGTATTCCTCGGCGGAGAATACTCCTTGTTCGTCAACAGTGAAAGGCAATATACGCAGATGTTCCCGGAAATCGACGCCGGAGGCATTCATACATTTAAACATGGTTTCTTTTGCAGACCAATGAAGCAGCAACGACCAGGTTTCCGTATTCCGGAATAAAGTGGTTTTCTCATCCCCGCGCATAAATCTGTGTGCCACCTTCCTCACCCGCTCGCCATAATATTCGATATCGATGCCCACCTCCCTCCCGGGCATGCCCAATATAACGGCCACATAGCCTTTGGTATGCGATATGCTGATAGAAGCGGAGCCGTCCGCCAGATAAGGCTTTCCACCGGTATGGTAACAGATTTCCTTCTCTTCGCCGAGCATCTTATACAGCAGCACACGGACAGCCAGCCATTCCAACCGGCGCGCATCGGCCGCAAACTGCCGGGCAGCCGCCCGGTACTTTTCTTTCCGGGGAAGCAGGGCAAGCAGTTCTTCCAACGTTTCGCTTACTCTCCATACGCCCCACCGGCAGGATTCCCCGATATATTGCTTGAATACAGGCATTACTTCTCCTCTCCGGCAACCTCCCCTGCCGGCTCATTGACGGTAAACTTTACCTTCAGGATACGGCGGTTATCCATTTCGAGCACCTCGAACTCGTAACGGCCGTACGTCACCTTCTCGTGGAGTGCCGGAAACTCTCCTTTCAGCTCCAGCAAGAGCCCTGCCAGGGTATCGGCATCGCCGGCCACTTCATCGAAAGTTTCCTCGTCTATCTTGGTTATTTTGTAGAAGTCCGTTAACTGCGTTTTTGCCTCGAACACCCATGTATGCTCGTTGAGCACGGCATAAGTCCGCTCCTCATCATCGTATTCATCGCGTATCTCGCCTACAATCTCCTCGATAATGTCTTCCATGGTAACGATGCCCGACGTCCCTCCGAATTCATCCACCACAATGGCGATATGAATCTTATTCGCCTGGAAGTCGCGGAGCAAGTCGTCAATCATCTTGGTTTCCGGAACGAAATATGCTGGACGAATCAGCGACTGCCAGCGAAAATTATCCCCTTTGTTCAGGTGCGGAAGCAGGTCTTTGATGTAAAGCACCCCTTTTATATTATCGCGCGTCTCCGCATAAACCGGAATACGCGAATACGCATTCTCCACGATACATTTCAGCACGTCCTTGAAGGGCGTCCTAATCTCCAGGTCTACCACATCCAAGCGCGATGTCATTACTTCCTTAGCCGTTTCACCGCCAAAGCGGATGATGCCTTCCAGGATATTGTTCTCCTCCGAAAGCTCCGTCTTATCCGTCAGCTCCAGCGCATGCGACAGCTCGTCCACCGAGATGTTATGGTTCTTACGCACAAAATGCCTGTTGAGAAACGAGGTAGAATGCACCAGTACCGACGAGAGCGGGTAGAACACGGAACGGCATGCCATAATGCCGGGGGCGGCAAAACGGCAAAACACCAGTGTTTTCTGCGCCGAATAAATCTTCGGCATAATCTCGCCGAAAAGCAGCAGCAGGAAAGTCAGGACGACCGTCAGGATAAGAAACTCCGCAATAGCCGAATGGAACCGGAACACGTTCATGAAGAAGTAGTTGCAGAGCATGATTATCGTTACGTTCACGAAATTGTTCGTAATCAATATCGTAGCCAGCAGCCGTTCCGTATCATCCAGCAGTTTACTGATTTTTTCATCGGAAGGATGCCGTCTTTCCTCAATAGTGCTCAAATCGGAGGGAGAGAGTGAAAAAAAAGCGATTTCGGATGCCGAGGCAAAACCGGAAGCAAGCAAAAGCGTACCTGCCAGAACAATGGCTATGATAGCCGGGATAGAAGGAGTAAGTACGGTTATACCGTTAAAAATATCTGCCAACTGGCATAAATAAGCGTCTGGGTCCAAAGGTTCTTGTTTTAGTTAAACAATTAGAACGGTAAGTCGTCCGTCGGATTATTCTGTGCAGGATAGGCCTGCTGTTGTGCCGGTTGTACAGGAGCACCTGCCTGCCCCGGCATACCGGTCTGCGGTGCGGTTCCGGATGCCGCGGGTTTTGCGGAAAGCATTTCCATGTTATCCACAAAGATTTCCGTTATGTAACGTTTCGCACCGGTCTGGTCGTCGTACGAGCGGGTACGGATTTTGCCTTCCACATAAAGCTTGTCTCCTTTATGCACGTATTGGTCTACAATCTCCGCCAGACGGTTGCGGAATACGAGATTATGCCATTCGGTACGGTCGGGTATCTGCGTTCCGTTCTGCAAGGTATATCCCTTTTCAGAAGTGGCGAAAGATACCTGCGCCACACAGTTTCCACCGTCATAATAGGTCACCTTCGGGGGCTGCCCTACATTTCCTAACAATATCACCTTATTTACCGACATAAGCCTGCATTTTTAAAATCTGCTGCCAAAATTAACGAGAATAATAACATGATGCAAGAATACGGACAACTTTTATACATATTTCTCCAAGAACGCATGTACCAAACGGGACACCGGATAGCGCTCCAAATCTTCCGCTGCAATACGCTGATAGCCGGAAAACGAGCGGGAATTTTCGGGCAGCACCACCTCATAAAAATTAGTATGAATGACCCTGTGGGACAGCACATGCCTTACATTACGGAATACGGAATGTACCACCGGCGTCTCCCCCTCCGCAAACAGCGCACGGAAAGGAGCCGATGCCAGAAATTCCTCTTCGGGCAAATCCCTGTCCGTTTCGACCAGCGGCAATTCGAACAGGTTTTTCCATATATCCTCACCCGTCCGCTTATGTATAAAGGTACACGCGCCCATGCGTACATATATATAATTGAAATAGCGGTCGGATGTTTTTGTCTTATGACGTTTTACGGGAAGCTGCATTACCAGCCCTTTCGACAAGGCGGTACAACTCCCGGCAAGCGGGCAAGACATGCAATCAGGAGACTGCGGCGTACACTGGATAGCTCCAAAATCCATAATCGCCTGGTTGTAAGCTGCCGGCCGGGATTTATCGAGCATCTCGCCCGCCAAAGCCGCAAAGAGTTTCTTGCCTTCCGCAGAGTCGATAGGAGTGTCGATGCCCCAATAACGGGAAAGTACGCGGTACACATTGCCGTCTACCACCGCATACGGCATATCGTAGGCAATGGAGCAAATGGCGGCAGCCGTATAATCTCCCACTCCCTTCAAAGCCCGTACCTCCCGGTAAGTTTCCGGAAACCTGCCGTTCATGCTTCGGGCGGCGGCATGCAGGTTACGGGCGCGGGAGTAATATCCCAGCCCCTGCCAGTATTTCAGTACCTCCTCTTCCGATGCCGACGCCAGAGCTGCCACATCAGGGAAACGGTGGATAAAACGAAGGAAGTATTCATACCCCTGCGCCACTCTCGTCTGTTGCAGGATGATTTCGGAAATCCATATCCGGTAAGGGTCGGCAGTATCCCTCCACGGCAAATCGCGTTTGTTGTCCGCATACCAGTCCAGCAAGGTTTTTGTTAATATATTCATACCAGGTTACGTGTTCAAAGAAAAATCATCTTCCCTTTCCGGAAGAACAAAAGTACGGATTTTCAGTCTAACAAAGCTTAATGCTTAGACTTTTTTCAAAAAATGTCCAGAATATATTTTTTAGAGCCGCCAAAAAGCTATATATTTGCAGTCCAAAAAATTAGAAAATTATAGTAATAATATTTTTTAAGAAAAATGACTAAAGCTGATATTGTAAACGAGATTACAAAGAACACCGGAATTGACAAAGTCACAGTACTTACAACCGTTGAAGCGTTCATGGACGCAGTGAAGGCATCTTTATCAAAAGATGAAAATGTTTATCTCCGTGGGTTTGGTAGCTTTGTAGTGAAGAAAAGAGCTCAGAAAACAGCTCGCAACATCTCTAAAAACACTACTATCATTATTCCGGAACACAACATTCCGGCATTTAAACCCGCTAAGACATTCACCATTGCTGTGAAAAAATAATAAACAATTTAGTATTAACCCATAAAATTTTGAAGCTATGCCAAGCGGAAAGAAGAAAAAAAGACATAAAATGTCAACGCACAAGCGTAAAAAAAGACTAAGAAAGAACAGACATAAAAGCAAAAAGTAATTTTTAGTCTGAAGGACAAAATAAAGAACAAACTTGTGAAGCTAAATTGTCTCGCGGGTTTGTTCTTTGTTTAAGTAACAAACCGGTTTGCCACCAATATCCGAGAGTGGTTTACCGGTAAATCCAAACAGAAAATATCTGTATAACTAAAATGTAAAAGCAAACTATTGTGACAAGCGAACTCGTTGTAGACGTACAGCCCAAAGAAGTCTCCATAGCCCTGATTGAAGACAAGAGCCTGGTGGAACTTCAGAGCGAGGGAAGAAACATTTCCTTCTCTGTGGGCAATATGTATTTGGGGCGCGTCAAAAAACTGATGCCCGGCCTGAATGCCTGCTTCGTGGACGTGGGTTACGAGAAAGACGCTTTTCTTCATTACCTGGACTTAGGTCCTCAATTTAACTCGTTAGAAAAATACGTAAAGCAAACTTTAAGCGACAAAAAGAAGCTTAATCCAATTACCAAGGCAACCATACTTCCCGACCTCGAAAAGGACGGAACCGTATCCAACACACTCAAGGTAGGACAAGAAGTAGTGGTGCAAATCGTAAAGGAGCCTATCTCGACCAAAGGGCCGCGCCTGACTTCCGAACTTTCCTTTGCCGGAAGATACCTTGTGCTAATCCCTTTCAACGATAAGGTTTCCGTATCGCAAAAAATTAAATCGAGCGAAGAACGCGCCCGTCTCAAGCAACTGCTGATGAGTATCAAGCCGAAAAATTTCGGTGTCATCGTCCGCACCGTTGCCGAGGGGAAACGTGTGGCCGAGCTCGACGGAGAGCTTAAAGTATTACTGAAGCATTGGGAAGAAGCCATTACCAAAGTACAAAAGGCAACCAAGTATCCGACACTGATTTACGAAGAAACCAGCCGCGCCGTAGGACTGTTGCGCGACTTGTTCAATCCTTCTTTCGAAAACATCTACGTGAACAACGAAGCTGTATTCAACGAAATCAAGGATTACGTAACACTCATCGCCCCTGACCGGGCAGGAATCGTAAAACTGTACAAAGGACAGCTTCCCATTTACGACAATTTCGGTATCACCAAGCAAATCAAGTCGTCATTCGGCAAAACCGTTTCGTACAAGAGCGGGGCATACCTGATTATCGAACACACCGAGGCGCTCCACGTAGTAGACGTGAACAGCGGCAACCGCACCAAGAACGCCAACGGACAGGAAGCCAATGCGCTGGAAGTGAACCTGGGTGCAGCCGACGAGCTGGCACGCCAGCTACGGCTGAGGGACATGGGTGGTATCATCGTGGTGGATTTCATCGACATGAATGAAGCCGAAAACCGACAAAAGCTTTACGAACGCATGTGCGCCAATATGCAGAAAGACAGGGCACGCCACAACATCTTGCCGCTCAGTAAATTCGGACTGATGCAGATAACGCGTCAGCGGGTACGTCCGGCAATGGATGTAAACACTACGGAAACCTGTCCTACCTGCTTCGGCAAAGGAACCATTAAATCGTCCATCCTCTTTACGGACACCTTAGAGAGTAAAATTGATTATCTTGTCAACAAACTGAAGATAAAGAAATTCTCGTTACACATCCACCCGTATATCGCCGCCTACGTCAACCAGGGAGTTATTTCCCTGAAACGCAAATGGCAGATGAAATACGGATTCGGTATCAAGATTATTCCCAACCAGAAATTAGCATTCCTGGAATATATCTTCTACGACCCGCAAGGGGAAGAGATTGATATGAAGGAAGAATTCGAAATCAAATAAAAGAAGGGGTTGTGCTGAGTTCATCACAGATTACCCGGGTTTTCACAGATTATCTATATCGATAATGGATTATTCAAATTCAATCTGTGAAAATCCGTGCAAATCTGCGGTGAGCTCCCGGCACAGCCCCTTCTTTATTATTCATTATCATAATGCCAGGCGGTAAATCTCTTTACTGTCCTGCTTAGCCAGCTTCACATAGTTGCCTACAAACTCTCCCTTATTACGGTGCAGGCTGTCTGCCAGGCGGTCTATATCGGGATTTTCTATACCCAGTTCCTTAAAGCTCACCGGCAATCCCATATACCGGAAAAAATGCTTCAAACGGACAATTCCCGCCAAAGCCGTCTCTTCAAGGTCTTCCGACTGAGGAATACCGAAAATGCGGTTGGCAAATTGGGCAATCTTCTTCGGATTATGCGCCGTAACGAACGTCATCCATGCCGGCACGATAACCGATAACCCCGCACCGTGCGTAACACCGTAAACGGCACTGACCTCGTGTTCCAGGAAGTGCGAAGCCCAGTCCTCCTCGCATCCCACGCCGCAAGTCCCGTTATGGGCGATAGTGCCGCACCACATGATATTGGCACGTGCACCATAATCCAGCGGGTTCTGCCTGATACGGTAAGCCTCCTTGATGATAGCCGTCAACGTGCCTTCGCAAAGGCGGTCGCTGATTTCCACATCCTGCGTATTGGTGAAATAACGCTCCATGATATGCACCATCATATCGGCGATGCCGCAAGCCGTTTGGAAAGGCGGCAGTGTATAAGTCAGTTCGGGATTCATAATGGAGAAAACAGGGCGCAACAGCTCCGGCACGCGTAAGCTAAGCTTTTGCAGGGTATCCACTTTCGTAATTACCGAGTTGCCCGAACCCTCGCTGCCCGCAGCGGGAATAGTCAGGACAACGGCAACTTTCAGAGCCTTCGCCACCTTTGCCTTGCCGATGAAGAAATCCCAGAAATCGCCCTCGTAAGGCACACCGGCCGCAATCGCCTTTGCCGTATCGATAACGGAACCGCCTCCTACGGGAAGCAGGAAATCCACCTGCTCGCGACGGCATATCCCGATACCCTCGTACACTTTCGTGTCCACCGGGTTAGGCTGTACGCCGCCCATTTCACAATACCGGATGCCGGCTTCCTGCAAAGACTGCCTTACCCTGTCCAGCAAGCCGCTCCGCACCACAGAACCGCCGCCGTACACAATCATCGCCTTCCGCGCGCCATACTTGTGCGCCAAAGTGCCGACCTGCATTTCCGCCGCCTTGCCGAACACAAATTCGGTAGGGCTGTAAAAGACAAAATTATTCATATTACATTCGTTTATAAATGAAAATTCAGCGACTTAAAATGTCAATCTCCGAGGCTTCTGCTCCGTATAAAGCTGCGACTTCAATACCCTGGGCTTCTTACGACCTCTGGAGTCGAAAAGAGGGGTAAAACCATATTTGCCCTCGAACACCTCTTTCAACAAATCGGTCGTATCCTTACCGACAGAAGGGGCTAATAAGATAGAGCGAATAAGCTCCGTGTTCCTGCACTGATAGTCCAGGTTTATACCCAGCTCCTTCGTCTTGTTCTTCTTGACGATTATAATACGGATTTCATCCTCATACTTGTATGCAATTCGTTTGAGCAACAACAGCCGCGCATACCATTCAGGACTTTTGATTTTGGGAACAGGAGCTTGGAACGGGATTTTACCGAGCTCCCGTTCGATATCCGCAATCCTCATATACTCCACTTTTCCTATGTATATATCGTATTGCCGGGTATATCTCCGCAGCTCATCCAGCAATTTCATTCTTTCTATCCTGAATTCGATACCTATCTGCTGGTGGGTATAAGTATTCCAATAAGCCTCGCTTGTCAGGGTCTGGGTCATGCAGATACAAAACACCTGGTCTTTCCAAATGAAATCGGTTTCTTTCCCGTTATCGTTATAACGCGCTTCGATAAACTTTTTTTCGAACGGGTCTTTCCACGTTACCGGATTCGAGAACCACAGTTGTTTGTTATTCAATGTTTTAAGCGCATACTCCAATGGCATATATCTATGAAGCAACTTCGTGCTCAGAAATTCCTTTTTCGTTATATTCAAAAACTTAATATCCATAGTATTCCATATTCCAGATTGCTAAACACAGCCTGCCCGGCATAAGCCGGGAGAAAACAGAAGGCTATCCGCCAAAGGTATAGCCCTGCTCCGAATTATCATTCCACATACCGGCTGTACCTCCCGAAGAAACGCCCGAACGCCCCCCACTTCATCAGTCCTTTCTCGAACACCAGGATACCCAGCAAGGCACAGCCGATACCCAGCATGACGTCAATCAGGTAATGATGCCCGGAATAGACGGCCGTCCACCAGATACCTACCATGATTACGGCAAACAAAGCAATCAACCATTTCCTGCAACGCCCTATAACGGCATACGCCAGGGCTACGACCATGTAAGCCGCATGCAGCGAAGGCACGGCAGCGAAAACATTGGCATTACGCCCGTAAATGGAGTGGAAAACGGAACACCCCAGCAACTCGTCGAAACGTCCCAGCCCCGCTACATTGCCCGGGGTATCGAGAACCGGCTCGAAACCATAGTTCATGGCATACCAGGGCGGTGCTGCCGGATGAATATAATACCCGGCAAAGCCGATAAGGTTTACCAGCAGAAAGACCATAGCGAAGCGAAGATACAGCTTACGCTCGCCTTTCAGGTAAAGCCACAAGCCGAATGCGATAGGCACGGGAACCCAGCAAAGGTAGAATATGCCCGCAAGGAAATCACCTGCCGCACAGTGGTTCCGTGCGAAATACTCGCAAGGTATCAGCGTCGTGCCGTCCACTGGGATGCCGAACAACGACTTCTCCGCCTCGTACAGCCCCTGCACGTCGATAGGATTTACCTGATAATTGGGATACACCCGCATCCAGTCGTAAGAAATGCCGAAAATGATGAAAGGAAGCAGCGCCACCGCCAGCTTACGGGTTGTTTTGCCGGCAAAGAACAGCGCCAGGAACAAGCCCGTCATCAAAAGATGCTCCGCACGCAAGCCGATACAGGCTGCCGTCAGCAACAAGAACACTACCGTAATGGCAAGGACGGGCACAGCCTCCCTCACGGAAGGGAATATATCTTTTCTCATTATTGTTTCTTTAATAGTTTATGGCAATGCGCGATGCGTGCAAATGCCGTCAAATTGGCGAGAACGGCTATCACAGCCATAGGGACGACCAGTATCAGCATGGGGTCGAACGCCGTGCAGTCTCCGAAAACACCGCAGAACAAAGCGCCGAGACTGGTAAGCACCACCCGTTCGGGACGCTGCATGAAACCTACCTTGCACTCCAGCCCCAGCCCCTCGGCGCGTGCACGCACATAGCTCACCATAAGCGAACCCACCAGTGCGATAAAAGTAATCATCGACCCCCACAGATACCCCTGCAAAATCAGATAATAAAATATGCCGAACAAGGTAACCATTTCGCTGTAACGGTCGAGCACGGAGTCGTACAACGCCCCAAAAGTGGAAGACATATTGCCTACCCGCGCCACACGTCCGTCCATCATATCGAACAGGCCGGCAAAGAGAACGATTCCTCCTCCCCAGCCCACATAGGCGAGCTCGCCCGGCTTGTACATGCCCGCATACACGAATACGCATGCAGCCGCGATGTTCAGCACCAGTCCGGTAGTAGTAATGAAATTAGGCGTAATGCCTATCCTAATCATGCCGTGTATAACAGGATTTATAATCTTGTAAATCAACTGTTGCAGCCAATCCCTATAATTCATATCAGTTCGTTTTAGTCCCTAAAATATTGTCGTATAAATTTCCTGAAGTTATGATTGCGGTACACGAAGACCCGTTGCAACTGGTAATTCCAGAAAAACGCCACCAGGACTGCCACGACAACCTTGGACAAGATAAACACATCGTCGATGTAATGTCCCAGCAACCCGTCTACCCAGTGCATACCGGTCAGCCACTCGGTCAGGGCGAATGTGCCCCATGTATTCAATAAAATACTACCTCCCCAGACAAAAAGATACTTCAGCGCAACGTGCGTTTTCTTGCAGTCGTCCGCATGGAATACCCACCCGTAGTTAATAGCGCAATTCACCATGCCGCCAGCCACGGAGCCCAAGAAAGTAGCATACAAATAAAAAAGTCCGGATAATTTAACTAACAGAATGGTTACGAAGAAGTCGGCCAAGCTTGCCACATACGACGAAAGCTGGGCCTTGGCAAAGACCCAAACAGCATGGCGCCAGCCTGCAAATCCCGTAGTTTCCTTCCTCAGCCTATCAGCCATCTTATTCCGATTAAGACTACAAAGCTATAAATTCCCGCCAGAATATCATCCAGCATCACGCCCAATCCTCCGGGAAAACTTTCCATGCGCCGGATACCCAGCGGCTTGAAGATGTCGAACAGGCGGAAAAGAGCGAACGCCCCCAGTGCATACCATACGTTTCCCGACGGTGCGGCAAGCAGAGCAATCCATACCCCCACCATTTCGTCCACTACCACGCGCGAGGGGTCTTCGCCCCAATAAGGTTCGAGACGGTTCGTAGCCCATACCCCCATTACCGTAAACAAGAGGATAAAAGCCGCCGTCAGCCATACCAGGCATGCAGCCGAAACGATGAAAGACAATCCGAACCAGATAAGCGCAGCCAGCAAAGCGCCCGCTGTGCCCGGAGCGAAAGGAGAAAAGCCCGAACCGAAGCCCGTACCGATGAGAACCGGGAAAAAAGAGGGTTTCTTCATTGATAAAAAAGTGATAATGCAATAAAGCGGTAAGGCGACAAAAGTGATAAGGCAGTAGAGTGATAAAATCCCGAAACGAAACTTGTTTATCACCCTATCACCTTATCACTTTTATAACCTTACCACCGTTTTATTTTAGTCCAGATAACTCGGTGCGGTTTCACCCACCATGTTGCGGAGCGTTTCCTTCACCATTCTCCACTGCTGGAACAGGTCGTGTACCGGCTGGTGATCGAAGTCGTGCATCGGGCTCTTGCAGAAGAACGACAGCCAGGTCTGGATGCCGCACATGCCCGCACGCAGGGCGAGGTCGCTGAAGATAACCAGGTCGAGGGCGATAGGAGCAGCCAGGATAGAGTCGCGGCACAGGAAGTTAACCTTGATTTCCATAGGATAACCCATCCAACCGAAGATGTCGATATTGTCCCATGCCTCCTTGTTGTCCTTGCGCGGCGGGTAATAGTTGATACGTACCTTGTGGTACACATCGCCGTAGAGGTCGGGGAATTTTTCGGGTTCGAAGATATTGTCGATAACGGACAGCTTGCTGACCTCCTTGGTCTTGAAGTTTTCCGGCTGGTCGAGCACCTCGCCGTCGCGGTTGCCCAGGATATTGGTAGAGAACCAACCGCTCACACCCAGCATACGCGTCTTGAACATCGGGGCAAGCACGGTTTTCATCAGCGTCTGTCCGCTCTTGAAGTCCTTACCGGCAATGGGTACATTCATTTTCTGCGAGAATTCCCACATGGCAGGAGTATCCACGCACAGGTTGGGAGCGCCCATGATGAACGGAGCACCCTCGGCAATGGCGGCATAAGCGTAGCACATGCTCGGAGAGATAACCTCCGTGTTGTTGTCCTTCATAGCTTTCTCCAGTGCGGCGAGCGATTTGTGCTCATCGGCCAGGGGAACGTAAATCTCGGTACTTGCAGCCCACAGCACGACGATACGGTCGCAGTTGTTCTCTGCCTTGAAAGTACGGATATCGTTGCGCAACTGTTCCACCATATCCCAACGCGTAGCGGCATTCTTGATGTGCGTACCGTTCAGACGCTTTGCAAAATTATGGTCGAAAGCGGCAGGCATGGGCTTGATAGCCTGCAACTCGTCTTTCACGAGATTCAGGTCTTTTTCCTTCAGCACCTCCGCATACACCGCAGCTTCGTATGCATCGTCCGCAAAAATATCCCAACCGCCAAAAACGATATCGTTCAAATCGGCCAAGGGCACTACATCCTTGATAAGGTGTTCCTTGCCGTCCTGCATACGCATAGTAGCCATTTGTGTGATTGAGCCTATAGCTTTTGCCAAACCCTTACGGGCAGCTAATGTACCTGTAATCATAGTGGTTGCAACCGCACCACCCACTCCGACTACCAGTACACCCAAACGTCCGGTTGCCGGCTTAATGTTTTCTTTCATTGCCATTGTTATTATTTAGAGTTTAAAAAATTGCTCAAATTTAGGGTATTTTACCCAATTGAGATTAGTCATTTTATCCGATTTAATGTTCTGTTAGTAAGATTTAAGTTAAAATGTCATGTGCAGGCTAATTCTGAGCCCGGATTTATCTGTATTCGGTAAATTCCGGTACGTCAAACGCCACACATAATCCACCCGGAGCACCTTCAGGATATTCTCGATACCCACCCCCGCTTCCACATACGGAGTATGCCCCATGGTGGTGCTTCCTGCCGGAAAAGCGAACAGCCCTCCGCTGAGTTCCGGGTTGTTCTTGTCGCTCAGGTTTCCGTAAATGCCCCGGCAGGACAATACCTCGCGCCATTTCAGTTTCTTCAACAACGGAATGCGGTTGAAGAGAAAACCGTTCAGGAAATAAGTCACGTCCCACGAAGCATATTCGTCGTTCATAAACTCCATGGCATTCATCAGCGAGTAAGACTCCGGCTGAATAGTGTAAGACAAGTTGGCGTTGGGAATGATAAGCAACGGAAAAGGAACCTTATTCCACACCTTGCCCGCCTTCAGGATAACATCCGTGTAGCCGAAAGCCGAAAACCAGAAACGTTTCTGGAAGCCCGCCTCCGTGTAATGATAGGTGTAGTCTCCGCCCAGCACCCCCTTGGCAGCCATTGTATGTGTCAGCGTAAATACCGGGGCATCCAGCGACACCGGGAAACGGTTCCACTGCGTCTGGAAGAACTTCTCGTTAGGGGCGTAACGCAATTTCAGCTCCAGCTCGCTGGTAGAAATACTCTTTACGAACGTCCTGTCCGCATCCTGCCTGATGAAAGGGATAAGATGCGAAGACTCGTCTTTCCGCAGACGTGTGGTCAACTGGAAAGAAAAGCCCGAATGGAACTCGTTGGTGTACGTCAGCTCCGCTTTCCGCTGATAGCCGATGCGGTCGTCCTTCTGGCGTTTCAAGGCAAGGAACACATTGTCCTGGCTGGTGTAAAGGTAATGCTGCCCGTACTGGTTGACGTCGGACAAGTAACGGAGCTTCAGCGAGTGAATGGGAAATTCGTTGGCATACTCCTTTTTCCTATGGAAAGAATATTCCAACTCCGCCAGCCCCTTCACCCGCTCGTCGCGGAAACCGTAAGCGGCATACCCCCTGCCGAACCAATGGGGATTGAGCCACGCCGTCGTCATGCCGCCGGCACGTACGCGCAGCCCTTCCAGCGTATTACCGCTAACAGTGGTATTCATCATGCCGATATAGAACAAAGGCTCTTTCTCTTTAGGAGCGGGGATATACCCCGTGAACAGCACCTTCAACACCTTCTCCGTCCAGTAATAAACCGGATAACTGCGCAACTGCGTCATCATCTTATCTACGGAAGTCTCCTTCCGGCTCACCTCCACAAACCGGTTGGCATCCCAGTAAGCATCGGAACGGGCGGAAGCCTCCATGCCCTCGATAACCTTCTCCGGCCTCCGGAACGCCTGCAAAGCATCATCGGTAGCCCCGTAGGCATAATTCCGGTAGTAAACATCGCGCTTGGCATAAATACCGTCACTGTTATCCACCAGCTTGAATTCCGTCGTGATGCTTTCGTCGGTAAGCTGCCTCGTGCCGTCGTCCGCACGGTCGAAGTTCTGCTCTATCTTCATGTAATCCACAAAGTTCAGGTTGATTTTCCGGGGGAAGTTCATCACCACGCGGCGTACGAAATACGTGCTGTCCAGCATCACGTACAGATGCCCCGTAAAGCCGAACGACTCGGAGTTGAAAGGTACGAAAGTAAGGTCTACGCAAGGCTTCCCCGCCACGGTCAGCGTATCCATGAGGTAGTATTTGTAGAACGAAGGGCCTATGGAAGAAAGCGGGCTGACGAACTTATTGGTGAACAGCGTTATATTGTTCCGGTAAATATCCACATCTGTCATGGTGACGCTGATAGCCTGCTCCATGCCCTGCTGGGATAGCATCTCGTCCACACCCGCCTGCCGGCGCGCCTTTACCCACTGCCTCTCGCTACGGGGCGACCGGCGGTAATAGTCCGTAGCCAGCAGCTCGCGGTTAGACACCGCCAGCACCGGTTTTCCGGTGACGGCGGAAGTATCCACATAATCGGTGAGGAACTTGAATTTGCGGTACAGCCATTTCTGCTGCTTCACGCTGTCGAAGTTATTAATGGCGAACGTCATTTTCTCGTAACGCTCGCGTTGCCAGTAGTCGTGCTCGTCCGGCGAGAAATCGTCCCGGTGCTCTATCATCTGCCGCACGAACTCCACCGCCGGATTGTCTTTCTTCCTGTAACGCTCGCGCTTGGGTTTCACCACCACCTCGTTCAACGCATAGGCAGTGGGGGCAAGCGCCACCCTTATACGCTCCCTGCGCGCCGGGTGAATCAGCCGGGTATATTCGTTATAGCCCACAGCCGAGACTACCAGCCGGGCTTCCGCACGATAAGTCTTGAAGGAAAAGGCTCCCTTGTCGTCCGTCATCCCCCCTTCCGTAGTCCCTTTCAGGTAGACCGAGGTGTATGGCAACGGCTCCCGCGTCAGCGAATCAGTGACAACGCCCTGCACCACATACTGCGCCCGCAAAGGCACGGCAATCGCCTGCAACAGCAGAAACAGCCTAATAAACAACCTCATACCTTACCCTTCTATCATTCAGTGCGCAAAGGTACGGAAGAAAACTTTTTCCGAAAGTCCGGTTTTACGGAATAAATGTTCTAAAAAACCACTTTTATTTAAAACACTTCCCGTTAAAACCCGTTGTATAGCGAAAGCAACTTGCAAAAAACATACGAATGACCTAAATTTTTAATTATGGAATGGATTTTCAACCAACTTAGGGAGCGTCCCGAATTAGCTATTTTCCTCACAATCTTCCTGGGATTTTGGCTGGGCAAGCTACGCATCGGCAAATTCAGCCTGGGAACCGTTACCAGCGTACTATTGGTAGGCGTGGTGGTGGGACAACTGAATATCGCCGTGCCCGGCCCTATCAAATCGGTATTTTTCCTCCTGTTCCTCTTTGCCGTAGGCTACAAGGTAGGTCCCCAGTTTTTCCGCGGGCTGAAAAAAGACGGGCTGCCGCAGGTAGCATTCGCGGTGCTGATGTGCCTGTCTATCCTAGGAGTAACCTGGCTGCTCTCCCTCCTCATGGGATACAATATGGGAGAAGCGGCAGGGCTGCTTGCCGGCTCGCAAACCATATCCGCCGTTATCGGCGTGGCGGAAGACACCATGGCCAATATGGAGTTGGACGAGGCACAACGGCAGAGTTACGCCAACATCATCCCGGTGTCGTACGCCGTGACCTACATCTTCGGTACTGCCGGCTCCGCCTGGGTACTCTCGTCCATAGGTCCGAAGATGCTGGGCGGGCTGGACAAGGTGAAAGCCGCCTGCAAGGACATGGAAGCCCGAATGGGTAACTCGCAGGCAGACGAACCGGGCTTCATGCACGCCGCACGTCCCGTAACCTTCCGCGCCTACCGCATCGAGAACGAGTGGTTCGGGAACGGGAAACGGGTGATAGACCTCGAAATGCACTTCCAGCAACAAGGCAAGCGCCTGTTCGTAGAACGGATACGCAAAGCGGGCGCTATCCGTGAGGTCGGCCCCAACGTGCAACTGGAAACTGGCGACGAAGTCGTACTGAGCGGACGCCGGGAGTACGTTATCGGCGAGGAAGACTGGATAGGACCCGAAGTAGTAGACCCGCAACTGCTCGACTTCCCGGCGGAGAGACTGCCGGTCATGATAACCAAAAAGACCTTTGCCGGCAAAACCGTTTCGGCAATCCGCAGCGAGAAATTCATGCACGGCGTCAGTATCCGCAGCATCAAGCGTACGGGCATCGACATTCCCGTTATGGCGCAGACCGTGGTAGATGCCGGCGACGTCGTAGAGATAGTGGGAACCCGCCAGGAGGTAGATGCCGCCGCCAAGCGCCTGGGCTATGCAGACCGCCCCACCAACCAGACGGACATGATTTTCGTAGGGTTGGGTATCCTCGTGGGCGGGTTGTTCGGTGCATTGTCCGTCCATATCGGCGGCGTGCCGATAAGCCTGAGCACCAGTGGCGGGGCACTGATAGCAGGGCTGTTCTTCGGCTGGCTGCGCAGCAAGCATCCTACCTTCGGGCGTATTCCCGAACCGTCGCAGTGGGTATTGAATAACGTAGGGCTGAATATGTTCATCGCCGTGGTAGGCATATCGGCAGGTCCCAGTTTCGTACAGGGTTTCCACGACGTAGGGGTCAGCCTGTTCCTGGTAGGCGCGGCTGCCACTACCCTCCCCCTGATTATCGGGCTGCTGCTGGCAAGGTATTTATTCAAGTTTCATCCGGCTATCGCCCTGGGGTGTTGCGCAGGTGCAAGAACCACCACGGCAGCGCTCGGAGCCATACAGGATGCCGTAGAAAGCGAAACGCCGGCACTGGGCTATACGGTGACGTATGCCGTGGGCAACACTTTACTCATTATATGGGGTGTGGTTATTGTCCTGCTGATTTAACGTGCCAAGACACTCTAAATCAACAGCCTGTAATTAGGGAACTGACCTGCAAAGCAATGCAATCTAATCTTACAAAAGTTGTTGTAAGATAACTTCACAGCTGTTGTATGATAAATCAACAGCTGTCGTAAGAAAACAACCCGGTTGTTGTACGAATAGTTTTCAGCTATTGCATGAATCATTCTCAGCACATGAATCATTCTCAGCATAAGTATTAGTGAATAAGTAATTGTTAGTGAATAAGCAAGTGTTAGTGAATAAGTAAATGTTAGTGAATAAGCAAGTGTTAAAATTTAATTTATATCAAGAGTATCTGTCATTCAACGTAGCAAAGTATGATTTGACAAATTCTAAGCCTGAAAGGCTTTTATCATACAGCCCGGGGTAACACCCCGGGAATGTGAATATGACTAACATTGCGCCCTGTAAGGGCAAAAGATAATATTCAAAGATTTTGCCCTTACAGGGCGCAGAATGCTGAGGACATTTATCCCCCGGGGTGTTACCCCGGGCTGTATTATAAAAGGCTTTCAGCCTTAGGAATGACAGACGTGCAACAATTTATCAGAATAAAGAGAATTTATTATCAGAACAAAGAGAACTTATTTTCAGAATAAAGAGAATTTATTATCAGAACAAAAAGAACTTATTTTCAGAACAAAGAAAACTTATTTCCGGAATAAAAAGAACTTATTTCCGGAATAAAGAAAACTTATTTTCAGAACAAAAAAAACCTATTTTCAGAATAAAGAAAACTTAAAAACTTCAGATTATATGGATACAAAACTTTTAGAAAAGAAAATGGAGAATATCAGCCCTTTCGAGCTGAAAAACCGCCTTATCGACATGGCAGACGAAAGCCTGAAAAAGACCGCCCGCAGCATGCTGAATGCCGGACGCGGTAATCCCAACTGGATTGCAACCACCCCGCGCGAAGCATTTTTCCTGTTGGGCAGGTTCGGGCTGGAAGAATGCCGCCACGTTATGTTCCTCCCCGAAGGCATTGCCGGAACTCCTACCAAGCAGGGCATCGCCGCCCGCTTCGAGCAATTCCTCAAAAGCAACACCTACCAGCCGGGAGCCAAGCTGCTGGAACAAACCTACAACTACATGCTGATGCAGCATGCCGCAGACCCCGACAGCCTTGTCCATGAATGGGCGGAAAGCGTTATCGGTAACCAGTATCCCGTACCCGACCGCATCCTGCACTTCACCGAGATACTGGTACGCGACTATCTGAACCAGGAAATGTGCGACAACCGTCCGCCCCGCGGCGCCTTCGACCTCTTTGCCACCGAAGGCGGAACGGCCGCCATGTGCTACATATTCGACTCTTTGCAGGAGAATTTCCTGCTGAACCAGGGCGACGGCATCGCCCTCATGGTTCCCGCCTTTACGCCCTACATAGAGATACCGCAGTTAAGCCGCTACCGGTTCAATGTAACCGAGCTGCACGCCAACCGCATGAACAAGGACGGGCTGCACCTGTGGCAATACAGCGATGAGGACATAGACAGGCTGAAAAATCCGGCTATTAAGGCGCTGTTCGTCACCAATCCGAGCAACCCGCCCAGCTACACGCTCAGCCCCGAAACAATGGCGCGCATCGTAAACATCGTAAAGGAGGACAATCCCAACCTGATGATTATTACGGACGATGTGTACGGCACTTTCAGCCCGCATTTCCGCTCGTTCATGGCGGAGATACCGTACAATACGCTCTGCGTATATTCCTTCGCCAAATACTTCGGCGCTACCGGCTGGCGCAACGCCGTCATCGCCCTACACGAATACAATGTGTACGACCGGCAACTGTCCCGGCTGCCGAAGGAGAAACGCGAAGCCCTCGACCGCCGTTACGCCACGCTCACCCTGCACCCGGAGAAGCTGAAATTCATAGACCGCATGGTGGCGGACAGCCGCCAGGTAGCGCTGAACCATACCGCAGGCCTGTCGCTGCCGCAGCAGATGCAAATGAGTCTGTTCGCCGCCTTCGCCCTGCTGGACAAGGAGAACAGATACAAGCAGAAGATGCAGGAAATTATCCGGCGACGCTTGCAGGCGCTTTGGGACAATACCGGTTTTACACTGTTGGAAGACCCTTTGCGGGTGGGTTATTACACGGAAATCGACATGCTGGTCTGGGCGAAGAAATTCTACGGAGACAAGTTCGTGGAATACCTTAAAAAGACGTACAGCCCCCTGAACGTCGTGTTCCGCCTTGCCAAAGAAACCTCCCTGGTGCTCCTGAACGGCGGCGGCTTCAACGGTCCGGAATGGAGCATACGCGCCTCCCTTGCCAACCTCAACGAGGAGGACTACGTTATAATAGGCAAAAGCATCAAACGCATATTAGATGAATATGCCGCAGAGTGGAAGAAAAGCCAAGAGGGAAAGGCGAAGAAGTAAAGGCGGACTGCCTTCCTCCGCTTTCAGCTAAACAAGATTCGGAAACGGGTCATGCCGTCGCTGTACGTACGCAAGGAGAAGGTACAACCGTGGCGGCTCAGCACTTCCCTGATAAATACCAGACCTATTCCCTGCCCGTTCGGTTTGGTGGAAAAGAAGGGGCTGAAAAGTTTGGCTTCGGTTTCTTTACTGATTCCAGGACCATTGTCTACGATTTCTATGGAAGCGGGGGCAATGGTCTTTACCGTTATCTCGCCCTGCCTGCTTGCCGCTGCGCCGGCGCTCTCTATGCTTTCGGCGGCATTCTTTATGATATTGACCAAGACCTGCTCGAACAGCGAAGCGTCCAGACGTACCTCACCCACCTCCGGGTCGCACTCCAGGCGGAGGGCGATGTTGCGGTCGTTGCACATCCCCTCCATAAAACGCTTGCACATGGATACCAACTCGTTCAGCCGCACAGGAGCCAGCGTGGATTCGGGAATTTTCACCACATCTGCAAAACGGGTGATGAAACGGCTCATGGAGAAACAGCGCTCCGTACACACGCGCATCACATCGCAGATATCCTCCATGCCTTCCTCGGTAGAGAGCGCCTGCTCCACCGTATCCAGCGTAGAGGTGATGCCGGCGGTCGTATTGTTCACCTCGTGGGCAATCATGCGGATTACCTTACCGTATGCACGCTTCTCGGCTTTCATCACCTCGTCCGTCATACGTTCTATCAGAAAGAAAGGATGCTTGAAGCCTCTGTCTATAAACGAGGAGTGGGTACATTTGTAGATATTCGCATCATTCAGCCGCACCACCGAGGTTTGCTCCTTGGGGATAGACGCCAGCTCCTCCGCCAACGGCGAGTCAATATGTTCCAGCCGCCTACCCTGTGCATCTTCCCGGCGGATACCCAGCATCTTTACCGCCATAGGGTTGAGCTGCGACACCTCGCCGTCCAGCGTCATGATGACGAGTCCCATAGGCGACGCCTGAATCAGCAGGTCGAGAAAATGGTTCTGCTCGCGCATGCGCAAACGCTCGTTCTTGAGCTGCTCCATCATACGGTTGAAGATGTTCACGATACGGTCGGCTTCGTACTGCCCCACCAGGCTGAGCCGGCTGCTGAAATCCTGCTCACGCAGCAGCTCCATACCGCTCCCTATCGTGCTCATCGGCTTTACAATCTTACGGTAGAATACCAGCAGATAGACGAGTATAAGTGCGATGCCCCCTTCGGCAACGTACAGATGTATGGAGTGCGTCCCGCCCCACAGGTATATCAAAGCCCCGCCCATGCCAAGCAGAAGCAATGCGAGGATGAAAAAGTAGAATTTGATGCGCATGTGAGTAAGGGATTAGGGGTTAGCGATTAGAGATTAGTAATTAGTAATTAGCGGTTAGCGGTTAGCGATTAGGGGTTAACAGTCAACGATTAACTGTTAGGATTTAAACGGATAAACACTTATCGCTAAACCCTAACCGTTAACCGCTAATCACTAACCGCTATTTTATATTTTTCCAACCGCCGGTACAACGCCGCCCGGCTGATGCCCAGCGCCAGCGCCACTTGGCTGAGGTTGCCTTTGTGCTGTTCCAGCGCCTGGAGGATAGTATGCCGTTCTATCTCGTCCAGCGTCATACCTGCAAAGGAAGTGCCTGCGGCGGCTCGCGCCGGCTCGTCGTGGCGCTGGTATTGCGACTCGAAGTCCGAGGCATCCAACATCTGCTTGCCGCTGACGAGAATGGTGCGTTCCACCAGGTTTTTCAACTCGCGGATATTGCCCGAATACGGCAGGCGGGAAAGGAAATTCAACGCGTCCGCCGAAAACTCGGTATGGGGCAGGCCGTTTGTCGCTGCCTGGCGGTCGGCAAAATGGCGTGCCAACAGAGGGATGTCCTCGCGGCGCTCGCGCAGGGCGGGCAGCTTTACGGTTATCAGGTTGATACGGTAGAAAAGGTCTTCGCGGAATGTGTGCTCGGAAACCATTTTGCGCAAATCGGCATTGGTGGCGGAGACTACACGTACATCGACCTTGCGCGGACGGCTGTCGCCCAGCACCTCGAAAGTCTGGTCTTGAAGCACGCGCAGCAACTTCACCTGGCAGGAGAGGTCGAGGTCGCCTATCTCGTCGAGGAAAATAGTGCCTTTGTTGGCAAGCTCGAAACGGCCTATGCGGTCGGCGCTCGCATCGGTAAAAGCTCCTTTCTTATGGCCGAACATCTCGCTCTCGAACAGGCTCTGCGAGATACCGCCGAGGTTTACTTTCACAAACGGCTGCTTCGTGCGCTGGCTGTTGATGTGGATAGCCTCGGCTATCAGCTCCTTGCCCGTGCCGCTCTCGCCGGTAATGAGCACGGAGGCGTTGGTGCGGGCAATGCGCGCCACGGTATTGAGCACTTCCATTAGTCCCTGCGATTTGCCTATGATGTGGCTGCGGTTCAGCCCTTCCGCCTGCTCCTCCGGCACTTCCTTCGGAGCGGCGCTCAGTTCCAGCGCCGTTTCGATACGTTGCAGGAGGGCGGCATTGTTCCACGGCTTGGTAATGAAGTCGAAAGCGCCTGCCTGCATACCCTGCACGGCAAGTTGTATGCTTCCCCACGCCGTCATCAGTATAACGGGAACATCGGGGCGGAAAACCTTTACCTGCCTCAGCAGGGTAAGCCCTTCTTCCCCGGTGGTGGAAAGCGTGAAATTCATATCCATTAATATCAGCGCAGGCGATTCCGCACGGACTATATCCATTGCCTCACGAGGGCCCGGAGCTGTTTTTACCTCATAACCGGCGCGCTTCAGCATAAAGCTGAGTGAAGAGCGCACGGCGCTATCGTCATCGACTATCAGTATCATGGTGTTTCGGTATTTCGTTGGTTGTCGGGTACAAAAATAACGATTTCACCACAGAGGACGCAGAGTTCCACAGAGTTTTTTTCGAGGTTGCGGTACGGGGGAAGGAACTCTGTGATGCTCTGCGTCCTTTGGGGGAAGGCTATCCTTTGATGATGTCCTCAAAGTCCGCTTCCAACTCCGTATTCCGTTCGAAATCCCAGAGGGTCAGGCTGCGGAGCTGATAGAAGTAGTACCAATAATAGTAGAGCTCGGAAATATGCTTCTGGCGGGCATCATCCTTGGAGTTCTGGGCGTCGTTCAGGTCGAGGGTACTTATCTTGCCAATCATAAAGGTTTCCACACTGGTTTTGTAGCGTTTCTCGGCTATCTGGTCGGCTTCTTCGGCTATCTCCAACTGTTGCGCCTGGTTGTTGAAGTTAGCTACCAACAGGAAGATGTCCTGGTTGAAGTCCATTTGTTCCTGGCGGATTTTGGACAGCACCACTTCGCGGTTGCTCTTGGCTACCCTTACCTTTCCGCGACGCTTTCCCCAGTCGAGGATAGGTATCTTTACGCCTACCTGCACTATCTGGTTATCCAGCAGGTCGTGGTAGGCAGAGGAGAATTCGTGGTTCTGCCCGGTATATCCCACGCTGGCAAACAGGTCGATGCTACGCAGGTTGCCGCGTGCCGTGGCTACTTCGTAATCTGCCTCCAACTGGCGACGGCGTATGTTCTGGGCAAACGAGTTGCGCTCCAACGCCTTGTTCAGCACGCGGTCATAGTCCATTTTGATGCCCGGAACGGCGGCGGGCACTACCGGATTGAGTCCCTCTTTTTCCGATACGCCGAGAAAAGAACGGAGCTGGAACATCTTGGCGTTCAGGTTGCTTTCGGCCTCCGTTACATCTGCCTTGCCTTGCAGGGAGTTCAGTTTGAGTTGCAGCAGGTCATTTTCCGAAATCTGCCCCATTTTACGCTTGGCAATGGCTACTTCGTAAAGGCGGTCTGAGTTCGCCTTGTTCTGCTGTGCCGTGCCGAGTGCTTCTTTTGCCAGCAGCAGTTCGAAAAAGTAGGTAATGGTTTTCATCGTCACCTCCTCCGTAGCCGATATAAAGGATGCCTTTGCCTCCGCATAGCGTACCGGCTCGATACGGCGGTTCCACTTCAGGCTGTTTACGCCGAATATGGGCTGTGTCAGTTCGAGGCTCACGGGCACGGACATGAACTGCTTGCTGCCGCCGGAGCCTAACTGCCTGAGGTAATCGAGGGAGGATGCCAGCGACAGCTTGCCGCCCGTAAACCAGATGTTCTGGTCGATAGACAGCTCGCCGGACAGCCCCAGCGTATTGTTGCGGACGAAGCTGTACGAGCCGTCCGAGTTCTGGTAGGTGCTGTACGATTTATTGTAGTTGGGCAGTGTGCCCGTAAAGTTTACTTCGGGCAGCAGGTCGGCACGGAAAGTACGGTATTCCCAATAGGCTGTTTTCAGCTCGTTCAAGGCCACCGCCGCATCTACCGACTGGGTACGCGCCAGTGCAATGGCTTCTGCCAGCGTGATGTTGCGTTCGTGTACCACGGTGTCGTTTTGTGCCGAAGCAGCCAGCGGCATCCAAAAACAAGCTACGAGTAAAATATTCTTTTTCATGTCGGGGTCTTTAAATTTATCGCTGATAGAAAAGCAAAGAGTGTGCCAAGCAAGCAGGAGGGGCTTACGCAAGGGGGAGTGTCCGAAATCGGACACTCCCCCTGTTCGTTTGCGGACGGTCGGTAATATGCTGGCACGCGCAAATACGTCTTGAACGGCTTTCTTGCTTACAGCACTCCTTTCGAGCTCGGCAGCTCATAATGGTAGATATCCCGCTTTACCGCCATTTTCAAGGCTCTTGCCAAGGCTTTGAAGATGCCTTCTATCTTATGATGCTCGTTCTGTCCTTCCGCCTTGATATTGAGGTTCATCTTGGCTGCATCACTCAGCGACTTGAAGAAGTGAAGGAACATTTCCGTAGGCATCTCTCCTATCTTCTCGCGCCTGAATTCGGCGTCCCACACCAGCCAGGGGCGTCCGCCGAAGTCGAGGCAGACCTGGCACAGGCAGTCGTCCATAGGCAGCGCATACCCGTAGCGCTCTATGCCCCGCTTACTGCCCAGCGCCCGGTAAAGGCAGTCGCCCAGGGCAAGGGCTGTATCTTCGATTGTATGGTGCTCGTCTACCTCCAAGTCGCCTTTTACATGGATTGTCAAGTCCATACCGCCGTGCTTTCCTATCTGCTCCAGCATGTGGTCGAAGAAGCCGAGCCCGGTACGGATGTCGCAACTACCGTGCCCGTCCAGGTTTACGGCTACATGGATATCAGTTTCTTTCGTGGTACGGCGCACCTCGGCTTTCCGCTCGCCGGCAAAAAGGAATTCTGCCACTTTATCCCAGTCTTTCGTAGCCAATGCACAGACTTCCTCCAAGCCTTCGCAGGCGGCTTGCCCGCCGGCGGACTGCGGTTTCAGCATCTCCGTATCTTCCTGCAACAGAATGGCACGGCAGCCCAGATTCTTTGCCAGCTCCACATCCGTGGGGCGGTCGCCTATCACATAGCTGTTAGCCAGGTCGTATTCGGGATTGCCGAGGTACTTCGTCAGCATGCCTGTACGTGGCTTGCGGGTAGGTGCATTGTCTGCCGGCATGCTACGGTCTATGCAGATGTCATCGAACGTTATGCCCTCGCCTTCCAGTGTTTTCATCATCAGGTTATGCGCCGGCCAAAAGGTTTCCTCCGGAAAGGATGCCGTGCCCAGCCCGTCCTGATTGGTAACCATAACAAACTCGAAATCCAGCTTGCTACGCACGAAGCCGAGGTTGCGCATCACTTTCGGATAAAATTCCAGTTTCTCCAACGAGTCCAACTGGTAATCTACGGGCGGCTCAATCACCAATGTCCCGTCACGGTCTATAAAAAGTACCTTCTTCATATTATACTATTTATAAAAGGATTCATCCCTTATACCTCCCCAACGCCTCAACCAGTTTTTCATTCTCCGCCCTCGTACCTACCGTTACCCGCAGGCAGTTTCCGCAGAGCGATACGGAGTTGCGGTTGCGCACGATGATACCCTCGCCTACCAAGTAATTATAAATCTTCACGGCATCCGTTACGCGGGCTAAAAAGAAGTTGGCGTCGGAAGGGAATATCTTTACCGTGCAAGGCAGCTCCGCAAACTCTTTTTCCAGGTTGTTGCGCTCCTCTTTCAGGGTTTTCACCCAACGCTCTATTTCATAATAGCGGTGCAGCATCTCTATCGCCTGCTTCTGCGTCAGCCGGTTTACGTTATACGGGTATTTTATTTTGTTGAGAATCGAGATAATCTCTTGCGAAGCAAATGCCATACCTAAGCGTATGGCGGCACATCCCCATGCCTTGGAGAAGGTTTGGAGGACAATCAGGTTGGGATATCCGTCCAGTTCTTCCAGGAAAGAGGGCGCTTCTGAAAAGTCGTTATAAGCCTCGTCCAGCACTACCAGCCCGTCGAAGCTGCGGACAAGTTTCTCAATCTCACTGCGGAGCAAATCGTTTCCAGTCGGATTGTTGGGCGAACAGAGGAATATCAGCTTCGTATGTCCGTCGGCAGCTGCCAGCAGCCTGTCTGCCGAGAACTGGAAATCTTCATCCAGCAATACTTTGCGGTACTCCACATCGTTTACTTCCGCACATACCTGGTACATGCCGTATGTGGGGTCTATCGCCACCACATTGTCTACACGCGGCTCGCAGAAAGCGCGGAACACAAGGTCTATCGCCTCGTCGCTGCCATTTCCCAGAAAGATATGCTCGGAGGGGACTTTCTTTATCTTCGACAGCTCTTTCTTCAACTCTCGCTGCATCGGGTCTGGATAGCGGTTGTGAGGCATGTTGTACGGATTTTCGTTCGCATCGAGGAAAACGGATGCGGCAGCGCCGTTATATTCGTCGCGTGCCGAAGAATAAGGCTTAAGGCGCCAGATATTCGGCCGGGTAAGTTCTTCTAAGGTTCTCATAAGAGAAAGGGTATTTTTGATTTATGATGTATGAATTATAACTTATGATGTATGATGCAAGTGCTTGTGTTCAATTGCCTTATACTTACATTTATTACTTAATTATAGTTTTTAATGCCCGGCTTTCAACTTTCCCAGCCTGACAGTTACTGCATTTTTATGCGCATCCAGATGCTCGTTGGCAGCCATTTCCTCGATAGCAGACCCAATGGCGAGTATTCCTTCGGGGGTAATCTCCTGGAAAGTTATCTTGCGTATGAAGCTGTCGAGGCTCACACCGCTATATGCCTTGGCATAGCCGTTGGTAGGCAAGGTGTGGTTAGTACCGGACGCATAGTCTCCGGCGCTTTCCGGCGTCAGGGAACCCAGGAATACCGAACCGGCATTGACTATCCGCCCTGCAACGGACATATAATCCTCCGTCTCGATGATGAGATGCTCCGGTGCATAGGAATTCGTTAGTTCGATAGCTTCCTCCATATCGCGTACTGCAATCAGCTTGCTGTTGGCAAGGGATTTTTCCGCAATCTCCTTGCGGGGTAACAGAGCCAACTGGCGCTCCACTTCCTTTTTCACCGCTTGCAGCAGTTCGGGAGAGGTGGTAACCAGCATAGCCTGGCTGTCTACGCCATGCTCTGCCTGGCTCAGCAGGTCGGCAGCCACAAAAGCGGGATTGGCCGTTCCGTCCGCCAGCACTTCCACTTCCGAGGGACCGGCAGGCATGTCAATAGCTACATCGCGCAGGCTTACCAATTGCTTGGCAGCCGTTACGTATTGATTGCCCGGGCCGAATATCTTGTAGACTTTCGGTATGCTTTCCGTGCCATATGCCATTGCTGCAATGGCCTGTACGCCGCCGGCCTTAAAAATACGGCTTACTCCCGCCACCTTAGCTGCAAACAGTACGGCGGGATGCACCTTGCCGTCTTTGCCCGGAGGGGTACACAGCACTATTTCACGGCATCCCGCAATCTTTGCCGGAACAGCGAGCATCAGCACCGTGGAAAAGAGCGGAGCCGTTCCGCCGGGAATATACAGTCCTACTTTTTCTATGGCGACCGCTTTCTGCCAACAGGTTACTCCTGGCTGGGTTTCTACCCGCCTGCCTTCGAAACGTTGTGCCGCGTGGAATGTCTCGATATTCTGCTTTGCCAGGCGAATGGCTTTTTTCAGTTCTTCGCTCACCAGCGTTTCCGCCTCTTCCTGCTCCGCCTTCGTTACAGCCAGTGCAGCCAGCACAGCCTTATCGAACTTTTCTTCATATTCCAATACGGCACGGTCGCCTTCCGCCTTTACACGGTCTATAATAGCCCGTACCGTATCGAAAAGGTTCTCCGTATTCATTACCGGACGTTTCAATAATTCCGTCCATTGGGATTTATCAGGGTTGATGATTATATTCATAAGTTTAACGACTTTAAATTATCATTTTCTCAATCGGCAGCACCAGAATACCTTCCGCCCCCAGCGCCTTCAGTTTGCCGATAATCTCCCAAAAGCATTTTTCATCCAACACCGTATGCACAGAGCACCAGCCCTCTTGCGCCAACGGCATCACCGTGGGGCTTTTCATGCCCGGAAGCACGGCTACTATCTCGTCGAGCTTGTCTTTCGGAGCATTCATCAGCACATATTTTTTGTCTTCCGCAGTCTTTACCGCATCCATACGGAACAGCAGTTCTTTCAGTATCTCCTTCTTGTCCTCGCTCATATTCTTGTTGCCAATCAGCAGCGCTTCGGACTTCATCACCACTTCCACCTCTTTCAGGCGGTTACTCACCAACGTAGAGCCGGAACTCACGATATCGAAAATGGCGTCGGCAAGACCAATGCCCGGCGAAACCTCTACCGAACCGGTAATCACATGTATCTCCGCCTTCACTCCCTGCTCTTTGAGATAGCGGGAAAGGATACCCGGATACGACGTGGCAATCTTCTTTCCCTCAAACCACTGTACTCCAGGATATTCGACATCTTTCGGCAATGCCAGCGACAGGCGGCATTTACTGAATCCCAAGCGTTTTATAATCCCGGCATCTTCGTCCTTCTCCATGAACTCGTTCTCGCCTACGATACCCAAGTCGGCAACTCCTGTAGCCACTGTCTGCGGAATATCGTCGTCCCGCAAGAATAGCACTTCCAGGGGAAAGTTGGAGGACTGCACCAGCAACGTACGTTTCGTTGCACTCAGTTTAATATCCGATTCTTCAAGGAACGACATCGTCTCGTCGAAAAGACGGCCTTTAGCTTGCACTGCAATTCTTAACATGATTCGATTTTCTATTTAACGATTTATTATTCACTATTTCAACTTACGGCATGTTGTCCGTTTTGGCGCTCCGGACGGCGGAAAACGAAAAACGAGGTCTACCGCTGTTCGGTAAGCCTCGTTCTTTATATGTCCTTCGTTATACACATACACTCATACGCCCACCGAGTTATTCGTCAGGATGATAATGATGATAATGTGCAACGGTATTCTTCATGCTCTTTTTTATTTTCAATGCGACAAATGTAAACGATTTGTTTTAAACAGCCAAAGATTTATCACAAAAAGTTCATTTTTTCTTTCATTTTCATCAAATCAGCGGTAATATTTCATCCGGTTCTACATCGCAATGGTGAAAGCACATCTCTTTTTCGGCTTTCTCGCGGGGAAAGGTAAAATAGGTACAGGTAGCCTCCGTGCAGAGTTCGCCCATACTGTTATACAGCCTTGCCTCTATAACGGCGATATTACGCTTCTGCTCGCGCAGCGAGGCACGCAACACCACATGTGTATCGTCGGTAGATATGGACTTGCGGAAACGGGTTTCCATTTTAGATGTCACTCCGCCGGTCTGCAATTTACGGAATACCACCCAGCCGCAAATCTCGTCCAACAACACGGACTGAATGCCGCCATGCAATGTGTTCAACCACCCCTGATACTCCGGACGGGGCTTCCAGATGCTCACTACCTCATCGCCGTCTTCATAAAATTCCATTCTTACGCCCGCCTCATTGTCGGGGGAACAGCCGAAGCAGTTATAGCCTTCCATGCTTTTCCATGGGTTGATAATCTTCTTCATACAATATTCCTTTTATTTCCTCTCACAAAGATACGAATTCTTTATTATAGCAGAATAGAAGAAGTATAAAAACAATGTTCCCAACCAGTCTCTTTCATTTATGAGAATTCATCTATCTATTTGTATTTTCAGATAAGCACGATCATCAAATGAATAATTTCCTTTTTGTATTCCTTTAGTACTCTTATACAGCCGGATACATAAAGGATCTTTTTCCAAAATATCTGCTAAGTAACATTCCGACTCATGTAAAGTAGAATATAAATGAGGATAACCGTCAGAAGCCAATATCACTTCTTTCGCATCACCCACCGGAAAAATATTCACTTGCTCCATCTGTACAGTAAATCCGTCAAACACAGAAAAAGAGAACTGTTGTCCTTGTACCGGGCAATTCTGCAAAAATGCTTGTTTTTGCAGAAAAGGATAAATAAATTCCCGCCCCGGGTCACGAGACTCCAAATCTTTCATTGTAGCCCCACCCAACAAAGCAGCTTCGTTTACTACTGCACGAACATTCGCCATAATAGCATCGACCTCTTTCTCATTAGACGAATATAAATTATCAATGATGCACTGACAATCGCCTACCTGCCAGACTTCATTTCTGGCATAGCTGTAAATCACCCCATTAGCCGTAAAACGTTTACCCGGCTCAGCCTTCAATTCATCAAGCAGATTATGTTGCACATAAAAATCGTATATTTTTTTTGTTATCCGGCGAATGGCGTCAGCAGCGTCAATATCTTTCGGAAAATCACGTATAGCTTCCAAAACAAGTTCCATAGCCAACCTACCTGTTTTCTTACCTTCATAAGTGAAAGTAGATTTAGCCGTAGCCCCGTCAATCACCGCAGCAAAATAAGGAGTGACAATCATGCCATCCTCATTGGTCTGTGAGCTCTTCTTACCTTTCAGAAAACATTCCTCAACCTTAAAATAAGGAACGGAAGGAGCCTGAAATTCATTTTCCGATTGTAAATATGTCCAATCGCGTTCGCAATCCATAACTTTCGACTTATACTTCAAATAATCAATCAGGTACGCCGGACGGTCTGTTTGCAAAATCGTTGCACCTAAATTTTCTATTAGATAACCATACCCTTTATCCGGATTCACCAATGAGCAATCGTCATCATGTCCACCAGCATGTGTATCCCACAGAGTATTATACCAAATATGTGATTTCCCAGCCATTATCCTTTTCACCTCGTAGGGTAACGGATTCGTATCATGAGCGAATTTAAATTCGATAGCTACCGGTTTCAATATCCGAAGATAATCATTTAACTTACAGATAGCATCTTCATCATCCAAATTAACTTTTGGCATAAAGATTACTTTATCCAGATATTTTCCGTAATCGCGTTGTACATCTTCGGCCGACGCATCGCTTTTCATTATCACCAAATTAGTAGTTCCAGTCTTCTCCAATAATTCATAGACCTGATGAAAATAGTCAAAGGCCTTATCCAAGTTCAGCATCACCTTTCCTTTGGCTTCCAACAGCACTTCTTCCAGAGTAGGGACTTTATAGATAGTCTTGATATTACACCCGTTCCGCAACCGTAATCGCTTAATTTCCGCCAGTGTCAAGTCCTTAACATACCCTTTTCCAGTAGTTGTACGATCTACCTTGTCATCGTGCATTACTATCAGCTCGCCATCTTTTGTTCGTCCTAAATCTATTTCAACAATATCCACTCCCATCCGGATGGCATTCTTCACTGCCTCAACAGAATTTTCACAGGCATTTCTCCAGTCCCCTCGATGAGAAACGACCAGCACATCCTTATTATTAGGGTTAAACAATTTTTCACGAATAACTTCCACTTTATCTGTTCCCTGCGCCCGTATAACTACTTGGCAGAGCAACAAAAACAGTAAGATATAATTTCTTCTTTTTTTCATAACTCAGATGTATTCTTATTTTTATATTATTCGTATCTATCGCACTGAATGTAGTAAGAAATCTACTCTTTTCATATTACGTACACAAGAGATTCTTACCACATCCCAACTATGCTTTAATGCAAAGTACTAATAGTATCCCTCGTTTTGCTCCTCAGTAATCACACCAGCAGGATTCAATCTGTCAATATGCGTCTGAGGTATCGGGCGTAACTTATGGAATTCTTTCAAGCCAGTGGCATCCGGGTTAAATGTTTTTACCCACTCATAAAACTTCTCGGTACGTACCAAATCTTCCCAACGACAAGTTTCACCAAGCAGTTCCCGTCCCCGTTCGTCCAGCATAAATTCCACAAAATCCGTATTGCGCAGTTGAGCTTCAGTGACCTTAATCGCATCGAATGTACTATGTGTATCATTTACTCCTCCCTCAATGGTATAAAATTGTGGCGCCTTCACTTCCCCCTCATGCCATGCAGCACGTTCACGCACCTTATTCACATAAGTGGCAGCCAAATTATAATCACCTTTTCTCCCCGCAGCCTCGGCAGCAATCAGGTAAGTTTCTCCCAAACGCATCCGTACCCATTCGCGAGAGGACGCCTTCTCGGCAACCGACGGACGGTTAGGTGCCATATGCTTTATCAGATTAGGATAATGTTTCAAATCCTGCACTTCATACGGATAATAAGCATATTTTTTACCGGCACGTAGTTTCTTCATTTCCAAACTTTGCGCTTTAAAGCCTGTTTTTTCGACAGTATAATAAATGGCTGTATCACCTAAGGCAAACTTTTCTTTCCCTTCCACTTGTCCTTTGGCAGGATCGGGTGTGAAATATACACTTCCATCCTCTTCCAACTTCTTCCAAACAGGAATTGTTTCCTCGTTATTAGAAAGAAATGCCCAACGAAAACTCTTATAAAAACGAGAGTCATTCTTACGGTCGAATAAACCAAACAATGTTTTTTCGCTTGGACGGAACCGCTTGTATGGACGTCCGTAATTGATGTCACGCTGCATACCCGGTTCATCGTCATATACTGGCAACCAATATAAATGAAAAGTATTGCCACTATCATTAAAGATAGAATTGTTAGTAAATTGAATAGCAAAAATCACCTCCGAATTCCCCATATTATTGATATCCCATAAATCCGCAAAGTCCTCAAGCAGCTGATAATCTTTACCTTCCTTAATAACCTTTTCCGAATAATACAAAGCGCTATCCATGTCAGTAGATTTCTGTCCCCGCTTATCAGCAACCGCACTGCCCCGGGTGAGATAGACCTTTGCCAGCAGATGAGCCGCTGCATAAGAGGTGGCGCGTCCCTTTTCTTTAGTAGTAGGAGATAAGTTAGCAATACACTCCCGTAAATCCGTAATAATCTGTTTATAAACATCTTCAACAGAAGCTCTCTTAAAATCGGTTCTCACCTCCAAGCTGCCCTTCGTCACTAACGGAATGCGTCCGAACTGTTGCACCAAATCAAAATACAGAAATGCACGAATAAACTGCATTTCGGCATAACTTTGTTTCTTGTCGTTTTCACTCAGTCCAGAACCCAAGATACGTTCCATACCGATATTAGCTGTACCGATACCTTTATAATGATTCTCCCACATCTCGTCCAATATATCCAAATCCGGATTCAACTGCGTTCCATACATATTGAACGACGCTTTATAGTTACCATCACTTCCGGCGATGAATAAATCCGTACCCATCTCCGTCAAGACATCAAAGCGTTCACCGCCACATCCCCAACGCAGATAGCTGTAAGCAGATATGACGGCTGCATCCACTCCCTCCTTCGTTTCGTAATAATCATAAGTCAACTTCGGGGCTCCATCTTCACTCAGCCAGTCCGAGCACCCTACCAAAGCAGACGACAAGGCTATTACCATAAAAATTTTTATCGCTTTCATAATATTTTCTTTTTTTACATTGACAAATTAATACCGAACATCCAAGTGCTGTAACTCGGTGTTGTACGCCCGTTAGCACCTTCCGGGTCTATACCTGTAAAGTTGGTAAATATCGCCGGATTATTCACACTCAAGTAAATACGGATTTTATCCATCAGCATTTTCTTACTCCACATTTCGGGTAATGTATAACCCAAAGTAATATTCCGTATTCTGAGGAAATCTGCCTTGTCATACCCCAATGTAGAAATATAATCCAGTTTTTCCACATCCACACTCGGCCTTGGAAAAGCGTTGGTAGGATTGGTAGGAGTCCAGTAGTCCACTTTCACTGTATTACCTCGTCCCGGTTTTTCCATAAACTCAATCTCGTTTCTCAATAACCCGCCCACACTGGCATACAGAAACACAGACAAATCAACCCCCTTGAACTCAAAACTATTAACCATACTCGCTACAAACTTAGGGCGCATGCTTCCCAGTATTTGCTTATCTTCTTCCGTAATCTTATAGTCTCCATTCACATCCTCCAGCCGGATAGACCCAGGCTTAAAGTTAGCTCCATTCCCGTTGAACTTAGCCATTTCAGCCAAATCATTTTCCGTATTTTGCCAAATACCTATCTTCTTATAATTATAATAGACATCAATAGGTTGACCAATAAACCAAAGATTGCCCACATCGTCAATCTTTCCATTATACAATTCTACGATTTCCTCTTTATTGGCGGAAAAAGTCAAATCCGTACTCCAAGTAAAATTCCTGTTCATTATATTACGGGTATTCAACGTAATCTCAATACCTTTATTTCTGGTAGAGCCTACATTAGACATCACACTGGAAAAACCCGAAACCACAGGTAACTGGCGTTCGAGCAGCAAATCCTTCGTATTCTGAAGATATAACTCAATCGTACCGTTAATACGGTTTTTCAGGAAACCGAAATCGACACCTACATTCCATTGGTCAGTAGTCTCCCAGGTAAGCTGATTGTTTGCCATGACGGAAGGAGTATAGCCTATATATTCCGAACTTCCATTATTAAATACATAATGCCGCAAAGCCAGTTGTCCCTTAGTCTGATACGGGCTGACCGCAGAATTACCTGTCTTTCCGTAACCGACACGCAATTTTAGGTTATCCAACCAAAGAATTTTTTTCATAAACGGTTCATCACTGATACGCCAAGCCAATGCAGCAGAAGGAAAAAGTACCCATTTATGCCCCTCGGCAAGCCTGGAAGAACCGTCATAACGGGCAGACAACGTTAACAGATAACGTCCCATATAGCCGTAATTGATGCGTCCCATAAAAGAAGCCATATTCCATTTTATATAGCCACTCTCCACCCCATCAATCATCAATCCGGAAGCCAAATCATAATACTTTAGAATGTCAGAAGGCAATTTTTGTACTTTCCCGCTAAGGTCTTCCTGCAAATCCTGTTGAATGGATTGCAGCAAGGTCACGCCTAATGAATGCTTTTTATTGAAATCACGACTGTATGAAAAGTAGTTTTCCCACGTCAACATCGTATATTTAATTACGGAGTTAGAAGTAAAAGAGTTTCCTAATTGACGTTCGGTAGTAGCGGAAGCAAAATATTCATAATCCTGTTCCGTTCGAGAGTCTATACCCAGATTGGAACGAAAAGCAAGACCTTTTACCGGGAGTTTTATATCTGCAAAGTAACTACCCAAAAATCGGCTGTTTTTCAGCGGACGATCTACAGCTCCGTCTACCATATTCATCAATGGATTATACATTTGTGAGTCACCACCTACCAATCCGGGATAAGTTCCGTCCTCATTCTGAAATTTCCCAAGCGGAGTGATACGATACAAGTATATATCTTCTTCCATACCGCTTCCACGATTTTGTACAGAATGAGAATATTGCGTCTGCCCTCCTATCTTTATATATTCATTTATTTTGTGGTTAAGATTGAAACGAATGGAGAACCGTTCATAATTCTGATCTTTCATAATACCATTGTTTTTATTGTAAGTGGCTGAGGCCATGAAGTTTGTTTTTGCCCCACCACCTCTTACATTCACCTGATGGTCTGTAACAATACCGGTACGGGTAACTTGGTCGAACCAATCGAATGAACGAATCTTGGACGGATTATAATTTCCATTCTCGTCGTATGCCATCATCACAGATTCGAGTACATAGGCATCCTGCTTAAACATAGGTAGCAGCATATCCAACTCTTTATTGGGAACATCGGACAAGTATTTATTGGAACCTGTACTATTTCTATATGCTTCGCGCGTATATTCTGCATATTCAGCACCGTTCATCATTTCCAGTTTGTTCTGTATGGTCTGTATTCCCACATACCCATTATAGTCAACGTGTGTTCTTCCCTCTTTACCTTGCTTGGTAGTAATCAAAATAACACCGTTAGCACCACGCGAACCGTAAATAGCCGTTGCCGAAGCATCTTTAAGTACTTCCATGGATTCAATTTCCGCCGGGCTAATCTCGCCCATCCCTCCTGTCACCGGAATACCGTCTATTACGAACAACGGATCATTGCTGGCATTAATGGAACGCTTTCCGCGAATCAAGATAGAAGGCGATGAACCCGGTGACCAATTCGACGTAGATACCACTACTCCTGAAGCACGTCCTTGCAAAGCCTCTACAGCCGTAGTAGCCGGTACGGCAGATATGGTTTCAGCATTCAAGGAAGCCACAGAACCAGTCAGGTCACGTTTCTTTACAGTGCCATAACCAACAACTACAACCTCATCCAAAAGTTCATTATCTTCTTTCAAAGTAATCGTTGCCAAATTTTCATTATTCGCCTTAAATTCCACCGTTTTATAACCAATATACGAAAAAGATATTATTCCGTCTTCCGGAACATCAGACAAAGTATAGTTCCCATTAACATCGGTAATAATGCCATTGGTAGTACCTTTCAATACTACACTGGCACCAATTACCGGTTCTCCTGCCTGGTCGACAACCCTACCCGTAATCGTTGTAACCTTGACTTGCTTTTCCTCATCCATATTTTTCTGTTTACCCACAGAAATCGTATTATTTTCCCTATTGAAATATAATTTTGTTTGCAAAGAAATCTCGTCTAAAACAGATTGCAAAGAAGCATTATTAACATTTAAAGACACGCGGGGTGCGCTATTCACGATTGTCTGGTCATAGAAAAACTTCAACCCGGTTTGTAGGCTTAATCGATTAAAAACATTTTCTACCGTCTCATTTTGGACATTCAACGTAATGTTGTTCCGATTTTGTGCCAGGACATAATGGGGTGTAAATGAAAAGCATACGAAAAGTAAAAAAGCTAAAAACTTATAGGTATTTTTACTTTTCCTTTTAAGATTAAAAAGAATATTCATAAATTTGTGCGTTTTAGTAATTGAATAAATTATTTAAAACAATGGTTTGTAATACGCGATACGTTATTCACACGGGTCGAAACGAATGAATATTTGTCCGGATTACGGAATAGGGGCTTCTCTGAGAGACGGCTCCTATTTTTTCTTGAAAAATAGATTAAGTCGATGTTTTCATTTCTGTCTTTTTTAGAATTAAAGGTTAATATTCACAGGACTTATATACAATACACACTCACTTCCAGCAACAGGAGTGCAATTAATATATTTTCACTATTTATATAATAGAATGTGGCTTCCTTTTTTTCTATAATGAATACCGCTTGTATACTCAATAGACTGTAACACAGCCTCCAAGCTTTTATTATCATGTTCTCCCGATATAAGATTATCAAATTCCTGCCCTTCGGCAAAAGTAATACGGCAGTTATACATACGTTCCAATTCTTTAGCTACATCACGTATCGGGGTACTATTAAACCGCAATCCTCCTTTTCGCCAAACAGCTACCCCACGTTCTTCACGCCTCTTGTTGTACTCCCCCGAAACGGTATTTATAAGAATTTGTTCTTTAGCCTTCAGACGCATCATTGCTTCGGGTAAGTCTACTTGGACTTTACCACTTTCCACGTCTACCGAAACAAGCTCGTCAGAGGAGTAAGATTTGACATTGAAGCAAGTACCCAATACACGCACATCAAAACGGTGAGTGTTTACGATAAAAGGGTGCTCCTCATTATGATACACGCGAAAATACCCCTCGCCTTCCAATTCCACCTTGCGTTCTTTACCTGCAAAATGATTCGGATAACGAATGCGAGAACAAGAATTCAAAGTAAGTTGCGTACCGTCCGGCAGTAGTATTTGTTTACGCTCACCATAAGAAGTAGAAGCCTCCCAATAAGTAACTTGTTGTTCGTTTATATAATTCAGATAACTGATACTACCTACAACAAGACAGACTACCGCAGCTACGCTTGCTGCCACCAATGCAACGCGGCGCATCCACATATGCTTTTTATGCTCAATATGTTTTAGCAATAATCGTGCTTCCCTTTTGTATTGTTCCCGCTCAAGGTCGGTCTGCGGTTGTTGCAAAGAAGATTCTTCCCACACATCGGCCGCCAAATCTTGAAACATATCGGCATCATGTTCCGGATTCCGGAACTCGCTCATCAGCTTACGGGCATCTTCCGTTGTATATAAATTGTCCAGATAACGGCGAAACAGAGATTTGCTATTTTCATTATGTTCCATAATTCATGATTTAAGACATAAGGACTATCAAAATTATGCCTTTTATATAGAGTATACACATAAGAAAAAAGGGACTGGGGTGTGATTAATATTTTTTAAGAGATAAAATCCACTAAAAGACATATATAGGAAGTTAATATAATATTTTTAGGAAGTTAACTTATCGAACATCAATCAGTTAACATCATTACTGTTATGTAGTTAATTTATTATCAAAGAAGAAGTTAACTTCTATTGTAAGTTTTTATAAATTCAGACAAATAAGAAACAGGACAAGCTCGGCGCCAATTACCGAATTCTTCTCCAAGCAAGTACGTAGTGTCCTTAAAGATATGGAAATAGACTCCTGTACCGTATTAACAGAGATACCTAACGCTTCAGCTATTTCACGGTGTGACATCTGTCGTTCTCTGCTCATTTCGAAAATTTCGCGTTGGCGGGGCGTCAACTGCTGTAATGCACGGGAAATAAATTGCCGCAAATCATTGACAAGAATTTCATCTTTCGTCTCATTGGTATAATTTACTGCCTGTGAAAAAATTTGTTCTCTGAGTTTATCCCGATTGGCTAAATCGCGTAATTGATTCAATATGCGATTACGCATAATCGTATATAGATAAGCGGAGAACGATGCATCCGGATTAATGAAACGGCGACTTTGCCAAACAATCGTAAAAGCATCCTGAAAGATATCTTCCGCATATTCACGCGATTTCAAAAAACGCATTGCAAAATATATCAGGCGATTCTTATAAGCAGCATAGAGTTCACAAAAAGCATCTTCATCTCCTTCAATCAGTTGAAGGACAAGGGCGCGTTCATCAATGGAAATATCTGCTGCGTACATGTTATATATTTATTTTCGGACACAAAGGTATCGTTACAATGTTACAAACGTATGTAAATTCCGGGAAATAAAAAAGGAAAAAACAAGATTCTGTTCTTCATTATACTGAATTCCCATACAGGGATGTACGACTACTGCCGGAATAACTTTTCGCTGAACAACGGTTTCGGTACGCTGCAAATACGTATAGGGGCAATTCCTATCCGAAATAAAAGAATGTCGGAAGGAAAAACGATGACAGTCCGGTTGTAATCAGAAAGTATAGGTACAAGCCACTCCGACTATATCTTTCCGTGCCTTGCTCTCCCATTGCCGGCAATAGAAGATATCGGCTTCCCAATCGGAAGAAAGGGGTAAGGTCACCCCACCACGATAACGCATGCGTTGTACATCAAACCGTTCTCCGCGATTCAGCCCGTTATACATTTCGACAGAGGCATACGGTTCTATCTTGCACTGGGGAATATCATAGGCCAGCTTGATGCGCGAACGCCAGTAAAGTTCATCGTCGCTACGTTCAAGGGTGTGCTGGAAGCGTTCGCGAAGCGAGACTTTCAGCCTTTGTACACGTGTAGAAAGTGTTCCGTCAAAACGGTAGCGGTGACGGAATTTCCAACCGGCGCCCCCGCGGTTACGGTAATGTACCTCGTATCCTGCACCTACTTTCAAAAAAGGGCATACTGCGTATGTACCGCCTACATCCAGCCCCCAGCGGTCAGTTTTATCAAGATTGTCCTTGGTACGCCACTCTAAATTACCGGATAGGGTGAACGTCGGTTTTACTTTATATTTAAAACCGGCACTCGCCCATGTAGTGAAGTCCCTCTCCTGTGCATACAGGGAAACGGGCACGGCACATGCCAACGCTACCAACAAACTACAGATTCTCCATATACCGGAAGTCGTCTTTACCATAATTATCTCAGAATATATCATTTAGCATTTCGTTTGCGCAAAGCTAAAGATTAATTCTGGAATAATTCTATAATATCATATTTCTTTGGCCGGAGATTGTTTTTTGCAGTTAGTTACCCGGCTATTTCCTCAAAGCCGCAAGCTTATTCCTGTAATAAAGCTCTACATCTTTCCAATGGTAGTAAGGAGCGGCATCGCTTTTGACGGGTAGGCGGGCTTCGTGCTCGTTAAGCAGAACCTTTACCAAAATATCGTCGCTTCCTTTTTTACGGTAGAACACAAACTGTATGTTACAGGCCATAGGGAAAATCTTGTAATTGCGCCATGTGGCATCGAGCTTGCTAAGGTCGGCAGTCCGGTATCCGCAATCGTCCAGTTCCAGCAAGCAGGCCAAAGGGAGAAGGCAAGACTCGTGACCGAAACGCAAAGTGGCGTAACTGTCTTTTTTCACTATGCAAGTATCTGCCGTATTCAGGATATTTTCCAATAGATTGGCCTCTATGGAAGGCATCTCCCCCTTGGTCAACGGAGACGGGCCATGGGAGATATACCACCCTTTGTTGCTCAGTTGCCACAAATCGTAACACTCCTCTTTCGTGAAAAGGGAATAAAGCTCCATATCGGTATCATGGCTCTGCATATTGCTTGCCACGTTGAACAGAGAAATCATCAGTTCGCCTGCATTTACTTTCCACTTCAGATAGTCAGCATCGGTGAATAAAGTTTTCATCAGGCGTTCGGGATGTAGGTGTTCTTCCCTGATAGCCTTCTTCGCCGCTTCCACTTCCGGCAATTTACGTATCTCCCTGATGCGCGGCTCGCCGCTGAAATTCATATAATACATATCATGGTAGCTGGCATCGTTCTTGAACTGTAGTTTCGGGTTCAATGCCTGCAGTTGCATACATTCGGCCATCATGGACAGAATACAGCGTATAACGACCGTGGAGCGTGCATCGATTTCAATCTGTCCCTTGAAGATTTCGGGAAAATTCCTGTACATCCTTGCGGCAATGCCTCTGTGTTGGCGTGCGCCCAAAGGGGTAAGCTCGCCATATCTGCCTTTCGCCATACGCGATATACTGTCCAGTACACAGAGTGTTTTCTTGCCGAGCTCGGTAAGCACTCCGTTACGGTCGGCTTCGCGCATTACTTCCAGCGGCTTCTCGTAATCATCGGGACTGATGAGGAAACGGGAACCGTGACGGGCGTAATGGCTCAAGTAGAAAGGTTTGTAACCGGCAGGCGGAGCTGTCAGTTCGGCGGTAACGGCCGGATAAGCATAGTAATTGGCAGCAGAACGGTGAATATCTGCAAAAATTTCTTCTTTAGCAGTCTGAGCACTCGTTCCGAGTACCAGAAGACAAAGGACTGACAGTAAAAACAAGCGTTTCATAGTCGTTTATTTTGGATTTTAACAGTTTGATATACTCAATCGAAGAGCAAGCTTTTATCAAGGTATTCGATAAACAGAGGGAGCGATTCGATAACCGTACGGCTTTCAGCAGCTCACATGAAACGATGTTCCAAATAACTTTTTTACAAAAATACGATAATTCCCCGAACGGACATCATATCAGGCCGCTTTTTCGACGCCGCACACGGAGTATTCAAGAACTTCCGCCGCCGGAGGCTTATATATCGTCTACATTTATCCGGTAGCTCTTGTCTATCAAGACATAATTGTACTTTCTCGATATACATTGTTCCAGATTATACCGGTTGGCTTCGCTCATTTCCTCGAAGGCCGTATCTGCCGGCAGCCTTTGCTCTATGACATTCTCGTACTTCAGGATATCCCGGAAATTGTGCTTTATATACTCCTGGCTGAATATAAGGCAGATGTATTTTATCTGTCGCATGTATTCATCCGTAAAGTCTTTTTCCCAGCCGAAAGGGATATAGCACCCTTCGACAATTATATGTTGGGAGTTCTCGATGCAGGTTTTTATCATTTCCCTGACAATAGGCCACAGGTAATTTGTAAGCTCCGCATCATTGCTTTCGGCAGATAATTTGCACTGTCCGCTCCTGATGAGCCCCATTTTCAAATGGTCTATCGACAAATAAGGATACCGGTACTTCTCCAATAACTTTTGCGCCAAGAGGGTTTTCCCGGTATGCGTACCTCCTGCTATTAGAATAACCATAATTTTATAACTCCGTATTAACGTGCAACGTTCCGGATTCTTTTTGCGCGATATGCTTATCCGGTAATTTACCCGCGTGAGATTTCTTTCAGGTATTTCTCTATTTTCTCAAAAAAGGAAGCCAGGTGCGAACCGTCTACAAAGGCATGGTTCACATATATGGAAAGCGGAAAGACCAGGCGTTCTCCACGGGACACGACTTTACCCGCCGTCATCAACGGGTGGCTGCAACCGTTACCGGCTTCGGCAACGGTATAGGTAGTCGATGTGAAATACATCTTGGGCACTGCACTTAAATGTACCACATCGTAATCTCCTTGCTGCATCAATGTTTTCTCTGCCCCGTAAGGGTCTCCGTCCTCGGGGATATCCGTTATCAAAGTATGCGCTTCGGCGTAGAAACGCTTGAAATCCTCGTGATATGGAATACGGACTGTATAAAAAGTTCTGCCCGGAACTGCAATCGGCGAAATGATGTCTACCCGGTCGTGAAAAACGACTTGTCCGTCCTTGTCTATACGGTAGCGCAGCTCGTTCACCTCATTGGCCGAGCGGAGAACTGCGTACAGGTAATAAAGGAAGAACGAATGCTTCGCTTTCTTCGCGGCAGCACTTGCCTCCGTACAGTCTATTTCGGTTGTTACCGAATACCAGGAATTTAAAAATGTACGGAAGAAGCCGTAATTGTCGCGGCGTTCCCAAGTGTCGATGTCGATAATGTGTTTCATAAATAAAAAATGAGCTATGAAAAAAGGACGCTTACACAGCATCCTTTTTCCGATTTAATCTTATTGTTTCTCTTTTTTGTAATTTTCCAGCCCTGTCTGCAAGAACTCAATGTATTTGGGAATACTTTCATCGTACGAATACGACTTGTTGAGCGGCTCTCCTTCATTGTTAATCAATACATAGAAAGGTTGTGCATTAGCGCCGAACTTAACGCGCTGCAAGTAGCTCCATTTGTCGCCCACCGTACGTAATGTACGCTCCGTACCATTCTCCATTATCTTCACCGGAGAAGGGAGCGGAGTTTTGTTGTCTACATAGAGTGTAATCAGTACATAGTCGTTATTGATAATATCGCTCACCTTCGGATTAGTCCATACGGCAAGCTCCATTTTGCGGCAGTTTACACAACCGTAGCCGGTAAAGTCCAGCATAACCGGTTTGCCGTGTTGACGGGCGTATTCCATGCCGAGGTCATAGTCGTCGAACTTGGCATGTACCTCATTATTATAAAGATTGAAATCCTGTGTCTGCATAGGCGGTGCAAAAGCGCTGACCGCCTTCAACGGCGCTCCCCACAGGCCGGGAAGCATATATACGGCAAATGCCAGGGAAGCCAGCGCCATAAAGAAGCGGGGTACACTGACTTTCGTGTCGTCATCGTCATGCGGAAACTTGATTTTGCCCAACAGATAGAAACCGAGCAAGGCAAACAATACAATCCACAAGGCAAGGAAGGTTTCACGGTCGAGGATACGCCAACCGTAGGCTAAATCGGCTACGGAAAGGAATTTCAAGGCGAACGCCAATTCCAGAAAGCCGAGTGTCACCTTGATAACATTCATCCAGCCGCCGGACTTGGGCATCGACTTCAGCCAGGACGGGAACAAGGCAAACAGAGTGAACGGCAATGCCAAGGCAATGGCAAATCCCGACATTCCGATAGCCGGAGCTATCATATTACCGGTAGTGGAGACTTGCACCAGCAGGAAACCTATAATGGGACCCGTACATGAGAACGATACCAGTGACAAGGTGAATGCCATTAAGAATATACTAAGCAAACCGCCGGTCTTTTCCGCTTTAGAGTCTACCGCATTGCTCCATTTGGAAGGAAGCGTAATTTCAAAAGCGCCGAAGAAGGAAGCGGCAAAAACGACCAGCATCAAACAGAAGAAGATGTTGAAAACGGCATTCGTGGATAATGAATTCAGGGCATTGGCGCCGAAAATCCCGGTTACCAACAATCCCAAACCGACATATATCACTACGATAGATGCACCGTACGTCCAGGCATCCCGAATGCCTTTTTTCTTGTCTTTGCTGCGTTTCAGGAAGAAGCTGACAGTCATCGGGATAATAGGCCATACGCAAGGTGTGAACAATGCCAGCAATCCGCCGATAAATCCGGTCACGAAGATATAAATCCAGGACATATCTTCCTGGGAAACGGGTTCGCCCAACGCTTTCAGCTCTTTGATTACCGGTTTCCAAAGGTCTACTGCCGCATTATCAGAAACAGTTATTCCAGTGACTCCTTCCGCTCCGCCGATAATGGCCGCATCCGCCTGGGGGGTAGCTCCAGAAGCCGTTTCCTGCTGAACGGAGGGGGCGGCAGCAGTCGTTTCTTTAGTTGTTACGCCTTCCGCTTTGCCCGAAAACTTAAACGGCACTTGGGTAGGAGGTAAACAGTTTTCATCATTACAAGCTCCATACTCCAAGTAACCTTCTATCTTATATGCCCCGCCGGTCAACTTCAATTTCTGTACAAACTGTACGGCATCCGCAAAATAGCGCACTTTCATTTCGAACAACTTATCGAATGCGGCGATTTCCTTTCCTACGGGTTGCAGCTTACCTATAAGCTCCGCACCCGACATTTCTTCGATATTGAACGTTGCGGAAATAGGGCCTCCGTCTCCCAAATCGGTAGAATACACATGCCAGCCTTTATCGATAGTCCCGGTAAATACCACCTCGACTTCGCCTGTCTGCAAAGTTTTCAGTTCGGACTTGAACTTGACCGGCTCTTGTATCTGTGCCTGTACCGCCACGGTGAATAGCAACAGGAGAATGGAGAATATACTTTTCTTCATTGTTTCTTGTTTCGTTTTTTTATTTATACTTCATAGTCCACGCAGGCGCGGCTTTCCTTAACTCCGGCAATGAGTTTGCCGGCGGCTACATGGTCTGGGTGCGTAGCATAGGACTTGACATCGTCCAGCGTATCGAATTCGCTGTAAAGGGCAATGCTCCAGGTTTCGGAGGGGTTGATATTCAATCCGACTTCAATCTTACGGATAACGGGTATTTTGGCAGGAAGGGCTTCGATAGCCTCCTTGAAATTATTCATTGCAGCTAACTTTTCGTCAGCAGGCGCTTCGTCTTTCAGCTTAAACAATACAATATGCTTTACCATAACTTTGTTATTTAAATGATTTATATCTATATTTGTCAACCGAAACGGTTGCTTTTAGAACCGCAAAAATACTCGTTTTGTTTCAAATATACACTTAAACGGATGTTAATAATAGGAATTGCAGGCGGAACCGGGTCGGGAAAGACCACCGTCGTACGTAAAATTGTCGAAAGCCTGCCGGCGGGTGAAGTGGTGCTGTTACCTCAGGATTCTTACTACAAAGACAGTAGCCATGTGCCCGTAGAAGAGCGGCAGAACATCAATTTTGACCACCCGGATGCTTTCGACTGGGGACTGTTGTCCAAGCATGTATCCATGCTGCGCGAAGGCAAAAGCATCGAACAGCCCACCTATTCGTACCTGACATGTACCCGCCAGCCCGAAACCGTTCATATCGAACCCCGGGAGGTTATCATCATCGAAGGTATTCTTGCCTTGTGCGACAAGAAACTGCGCAGCATGATGGACCTTAAAATCTTTGTGGATGCAGACCCCGATGAACGTCTCATCCGTGTCATCCAACGCGATGTCATAGAACGGGGACGCACGGCGGAAGCTGTCATGGAGCGTTATACCCGCATCCTGAAACCTATGCACCTGCAATTCATTGAACCGTGCAAGCGCTATGCCGACCTTATCGTACCGGAAGGCGGAAATAACCAGGTGGCAATCGACATCCTGACGATGTATATCAAGAGGCATTTATAAAAACCGGAACCGAGAGTTGGAAATAATCCGAATAACTTAATCGTGCGTATATGACTGACAATCCCTCCCCTGCCAAGCACAAACCGTCCATTTTCAATTGGCAATTATCCGTTGCAATACTTTTGCTCTGCTGTATCATGGGATGCCGCGGCAACCGCAGTACGGCACATGAGAAAGAGGAAATCAGCGATTTGCAACAGATAAAAGACAGCGGAGAGTTGGTAGTGCTGACTTTATACAGTTCTACGTCCTATTTTATCTATCGCGGCCAGGATATGGGGTTTCAATATGAGCTGAGTGAACAGTTTGCCCAAAGTCTCGGTGTAAAGTTGAAGATAAAAGTTGCCAAGAGTGTACACGACCTCATTGAAAAGCTCCTTGCCGGCGAAGGCGACCTCATAGCCTATAACCTACCTATAACCAAGGAATGGAAAGACAGCCTGACTTATTGCGGCGAAGAAGTGATTACGCATCAAGTTATCGTACAGCGTACCGGCGGACGTGCCAAGCCACTGAAAGATGTAACGGAACTTATCGGAAAGGATGTATATGTGAAACCCGGTAAGTATTATGAACGGCTTGTCAACCTGGACAAGGAACTGGGCGGCGGCATCCGTATCCATAAGGTAAGTAACGACAGTATCACGATAGAAGACCTTATCACGCAAGTGTCGCAGGGTAAGATAGCTTATACCGTAGCGGATAATGATGTTGCCCGGCTCAATACCACATACTATCCCAACTTGAATATCGGGCTTTCTATCAGTTTCGACCAACGGGCTTCGTGGGCTGTGCGCAAAGACTGTCCGCAACTGGCAGAGGCTGCCAACAAATGGCACGAGAATAATATGACTTCTCCTGCTTACACGGCAAGTATGAAACGATATTTCGAAATCAGCAAGGCTGTTCCCCACTCTCCGATTCTGTCTCTGCGGGAAGGAAAAATATCGCATTTCGACCACCTTTTCAAGAAATATGCATCTGATATCAATTGGGACTGGCGTTTACTGGCATCCCTGGCTTATACGGAATCCAACTTCGACACCACTGCCGTTTCGTGGGCGGGTGCAAAGGGCTTGATGCAGTTGATGCCTGCCACAGCCCGTGCAATGGGAATGCCGCCGGGAAAAGAGCAAAACCCGGAAGAGAGTATCAAAGCCGCCACAAAGTACATTGCCATTACTACCAGGAGTTTTTCGGCAATCCCCAAAGAAGAACAGATTAATTTCGTGCTGGCATCGTACAATTCCGGCATCGGGCATGTACTTGACGCCATGGCATTGGCAGAGAAGTACGGAAAGAATAAATATGTATGGCGGGATAATGTGGAGAACTTCATCCTCTTGAAAAGTAATGAGGAATACTTCACAGACCCGGTTTGCAAGAACGGTTATTTCCGTGGTATAGAGACTTATAACTTCGTAAGGGACATTACTGCAAGGTTCGAACAGTATAAGAAGAAGATAAAGAATTAATGCAAATTATATAGGGGTCACCACAGATTGTACGGATTGACACGGATTTTTTAATTTCTTAGCGGATGATATAGATTTCACAGATTTTATTTTAGGGATATTCAGTAAATGTCCCTAAAAATCAAGATGGCATATGAAGATGATAGAGCATACTCACTTCATATGCCATTTTTATAGTCCTATTCCTGTAATTTCTCACACAATCTTACCCTACAAGACATGACGCTCGGGAAGAAGTCTGAAGACATCTT
>NZ_KB894140.1:20159-71405 GCF_000374365.1 Bacteroides gallinarum DSM 18171 = JCM 13658 | reverse complement strand
AAGATTGTGTGAGAAATTACAGGAATAGGACTATAAAAATGGCATATGAAGTGAGTATGCTCTATCATCTTCATATGCCATCTTGATTTTTAGGGACATTTACTGAATATCCCTAGTTAACTTCTTTATATTTACTTAGTTAACTTCTTTACATCTGCTTAGTTAACATCATCGGGCTTTTGAAGTTAACTTTCCGTTTCTTTCTTTCCGGTTTTTGTTATAATATAAATTTCACCGCAGCCCAGCGGTTCTTTTCCCGGTGGTGTACGAAATGCAGCCCATTATGTTCTGCCTCGGCCTGTATCAGAGGAATATCGTCTACATAGAAACCGCTCATATATAGCTCCGAGCCCGGATGCATGCAGCGCACGTAGTGTTTCATATCATTCAACAGGATATTGCGGTTGATGTTGGCAATGATTACGTCGAAAGCTCCTTTGTCTTTCAGTGCAGAGGCGTCTCCCTGGAAAACGGAAATCCGGTCTACGCCGTTCAGCCCGATATTCTCGAGTGAGTTGCGCACGCACCATTCGTCTATGTCGATAGCCGTGCAGGGAGCAGCGCCGCGCATGCGTGCCAGTATGGCGAGAATAGATGTTCCGCAACCCATGTCGAGCAGGGATTTTCCTTGCAGCTCATTGTCCAGCAGCTCGCCGATGATGAGGCTGGTAGTCTCGTGATGTCCCGTGCCGAACGCCATTTGGGGATTGATAACAATATCGTATTCCGCCTGCGGAACATCGTTGTGGAATGTACTGTGGATAACACAACGGTCGCCGATGATGATAGGCCGGAAGAAATTCTTTTCCCATTCCTCGTTCCAGTCCTTGTCCTCCGCTTCGTGGTAAGTATATTCCACCTGCGTGCCGGGCAGGGGGAAATCCGAGAGAGCTTCCTTGAGGAGTGTTTCGTTATAGGCGTCTTTTTGGATGTAGGCGGCTATGCCTCCGGGTTGTTCTACGAAACTCTCGAAACCGGCTTCGCCCAATACAGCCGACAGGATGCCGTTGGCCGTCTCTGTGCAGGGAGTGGTATGGAATATAAATTCTAAATATTTCATTGGAATATAATTGTTTGTTAAATGCAGAAGGCAGGCGTAGGAGAGAACCTTGTTTCTGCTTATCTTTGTTTTGAATACAAAGATAGTGCGCATTTAGGGAAATCCCTATAAATCTTTGGGGAAAATCTCCTGTACGGGGCAAATCTCCGCGTTATCTTTGTGATGTGGAAAAGTATGGAAATGTAAACCTGTAAACCAGACGAATATGAAAAAGATTGTTTTTTTATCGCTTTTTGCCTTGTGGCTTCCGTGGGTGCTCTCGGCTCAAAGTATAGATGACGACCTTTACTACGTGCCTTCCAAGAAGAAGGAAGAAAAAACGGAGAAGAAAAAAACTCCGGCTGCCACCGAGGCGGTTGTAGTAAAGACCAATGCGCCGACTACCGTTTATGCGTCGCCGGGCAACACGACGATTGTGGTAAAAGACCGTAAGGGCAACATCCGCGATGTGGACGAGTACAACCGCCGTTACGATGCCAAGGACTATAAATTCTCGCAGGAGAACGATACGCTCTATATAGACGAAAAAGAGGATGACGGCCTGGACGGAGAATGGGTGAACGGCTTCGACGGCTCGGAAGACGATTATGAATATGCCACACGCATCATCCGCTTCCGCAATCCCCGTTATGCTATCAGCATCAGCAGCCCGCTTTACTGGGATGTGGTCTATGGCCTGAACTCGTGGGACTGGAATGTATATACGGACGGACTGTACGCTTATGTATTCCCTACATACACCAACCGCCTGTGGTGGGATTGGCGGTATAACTCCTTCGGCTGGGGCGGCTATCCCTATTATGGCTGGGGCTGGAACGGCTGGTACGGCCCGGGTTGGGGCTGGAGCATCAGTTGGGGCGGCTGGTACGGAGGTTGGTATGGCGGCTGGTGGGGACACCACCACCATTATCATCCCGGATTTTACCCCGGTGGACATTGGGGCGGATACAGACCGCGCAATACATACACCTACCGCCGTTCTTCGGGAGTAAGCAGTTACAGGAATCCTTCTTCCTCCTCCGCTGTCCGCAGGTCGGGTTCGAGTGTCACTCGCGGAGGTTCGGGCGCTTCCGTCCGTTCTTCGGGCACTTCATCTTACAGAAGGAACGGCCAGAGCGGTACTACCACAACCAGACGCGTGGTGGGTACGCGTTCGTCGGGAGGACGTAGCGGGGTAACCACCCGTACGGATGCTTCCTCTGCACGGCGCAACGTATATACCCGTCCCAGCAGTACGCGTGTAGGCTCTTCTACGGGTGTATCGCGTGGCGGTAGCAGTGCAAATTCCGTAGGCGGAAGGCGTTCGGCTACCGGACGTTCGTCCACTTATAGCCGCGGCAGCTCCACCACTGTGCCCCGTAACTATTCCACCGGCAGCAGTAGCCGCCGTTCTTATACGCCTGTACAGAACAATTCCTCTACCCGTAGCTACTCATCGGGCGGTGGCAGCAGTTCGCGCAGCTATTCCAGCGGCGGCGGAGGCGGTGCTACCCGTTCGTCCGGCGGCGGTGGCGGCGCTTCGAGAAGAAGATAGGTATAGTATTAATAGAAAAAGATTTGTAGGATATGAAGAAGATAATCACTTTGGCTGCTTGGGGGCTACTGGCGGCAGCAGCTCCGGTATGTGCACAGACTGTGTACGATGCTGCTAAGATAACGAATAAGGATTTAAACGGTACGGCGCGCTTTGTCGGTATGGGCGGCGCTATGGGGGCTTTGGGAGGCGATATCTCCACCATTGGAACCAACCCTGCCGGTATAGGCATCTATCGTAGCAACGATGCCATGGTATCGTTCGGCTTTTCTTCTTATGGTACGGAAAGCAACTATATGGGAAGCAAGATGAACTCGGATAAGGTAAGGGCTTCTTTCGACAATGCCGGGTTCGTACTCTCTTCGAAGATAGGCAACGCCACGGCGTTGCGTTATGTGAATTTCGGTTTTAATTACCACAAGGCTAAATCCTTTTACCGGAATATGTCGATGAGCGGCAATCTGGGCGCGCACTCGCAAACTTTCCAAATGGCGGAACAGGCCGGAGGCATTGAGAGCTGGGGAGACCATCCCTATTATGACGACAATGTAGGGTGGCTCTCTATCCTGGGCTATGACAGTTGGCTGATTTCCAATCTTACGACGGATGTTACGGATGTGCCTTATAAGGATAAGGACGGAAATCATATAACGGATAGCAGCGGCAAGCCGCTTTATGAAACTCCTGGTTCCTATTATGGAATGTACGAAAACGGCGATGCTACTTTCCGTTCCGAAGAACGTGGCGGCATCGAGCAGTACGACTTCAATGTTTCCTTTAATATCAGCGACCGTGTGTACCTGGGACTCACTATCGGGGCTTATGCCATAGATTACAGCAAATATACTTTCTATGATGAAAATTATACGGGAGACAACGCCGGTCAGGGATATAACTTGACCTCCTGGAACAGGATAGAGGGCTCGGGATTCGATTTTAAATTCGGGGCTATCGTCCGTCCGTTCGAGTATTCTCCGTTGCGTATAGGCTTGGCCATTCATACGCCTACGTTTTACAGCCTGGACTATAAAACATCCGCACTGGTACAGTCCGACGTAGCCAATGACGTAAGCGGAAATATCGAGATGTACGACATCTATACTCCCGATATGGTCAACGGAGATATGGTACGCCAGTTCCGCCTTCAAACCCCGTGGACGTATAATGTAAGCGTTGGATATACGATTGGCAACAGTTGGGCATTGGGAGCGGAGTACGAATACGAGGATTACTCGTCTATGAAATTTAAGAATCCGGACGACGGCTATTCCGACCTTTTCGAGTACGAGAACAGCACTACGCCTATGATGAAAGGTGTCAGCACGATTCGCCTGGGGGCTGAATACAAAGTAATCCCCCAATTCGCCTTGCGTGCCGGATATAATTACAGCACTGCCATTTTCAACAGCGATGCCTATAAAGACCTGCCTTTGAACTCCATTCAGACCGATACGGACTTTGCCAATACCAAAGCGTTGAGCAACTACACTTTGGGTATCGGTTACCGCGGTTCCATGTTCTATGCGGATTTGGCATATAAGTTTTCTTCTTATAAAGAGGACTTCTATCCGTTTGCAGAAATGGGGCGCGAGGTAGATAATGGGGTAGAGTACAGGGTACTCCAAAGCCTCCCTACCGTAACGAAGGTCAAGAATACCCGTAGCCAGGTATTGCTGACACTGGGGTTGCGCTTCTAAGAAAGAAACCGTTCGGGGCAAACGGCTTGTTATTGCCGTCGCCCTGCGGATAGAGTAAACGGGCTCTCTCGGAATACCATTCGGCTATCATCGGTACGATAGACAATCGAATGGTATTCCGGGAGAGGCCGTTTTTTAGCTTTTATGGGTTTCCCCGGCAGCATGTATTTATAGTGTGACGCATGCTTCCTGTCAACTCCCCATGCAACCTTTCAGCATGTTTTTGCCTTGAATACGGGAGTGCTTTTCTGTATCTCGGACTCGAATCCGAACCAATAGCCGCATTGGGTATGTTCATCGGGCGGAAGAAAACAGAGTCGCAGGCTGTCTTTATAATCTCCATACACTACCTCCCACCTCTCCGGCGGAACCTGATGCTTGGTCTTTACCTTTTCTGCCGGCATCTTCTTCAATGACATGCCCGCCTCTATCCATGCGATGCTTGCCTGCATCCTATATTCCGGATAGTTCCGTTTACAATATTCATACAGTATAAGCCCGCGTTTTTCCAGGCTCATCGGCTGGTCTATAAGGTTTATCCCTGTCAGGTAATCCAGGAAATCATGTAAGAAAGCCTTGTCGTTTAATATCAGCTTCCGCGTCAGCGGTTGCCAGGCGGGAGTGTTGTAGAAACCGTCTAATAGACGGGATAGCCGGCGGGCGGTCTGTAGCTCTCCGGCAGTGATTTCGTTTGTTTCCAGAACCTCGTAAGGAGGGAGGGGAGAATAGCGTATCCCCAGCTCCCCTGCCTGCCGGCGCATCTCCGTGCCGGGCAGTAGTTTGAGCGATTCCAACTGTATCTCTCCGGCATTGTATCCGGCAAGGGTATATACATCCTCGAATATCTCATTGAGACGGTACAGGGGAAGTCCGGCAATGAGGTCGGCATGGGTTTCCATGTTCGGGAGCGAGCAGAGGAATTTCAACCCTTCCAGGGCATCGGACAACCTACCCATGCGGCGGCTTTGTACGAGAACGGGTTCGCGCAGGCTCTGAATGCCGGCTTCGAGATGAAGCAAACCCTGTGGCAGTTGTTTCAGCTCCTCCTTCAATTCCCCGGAGAGAAGCGCCGGGTGTATCTCCAGGTGAAAACGTATATCGGGATATTCCAGGAACAGCCGGATTAGCTCTTTGGCACGGCGTGTGTTATAGTTGAACGTACGGTCTAACACGCGTACATTCTTGATACCGTGCTCGTGGATGATTTGAAGTCGTTGGCGGATGCTGTCGATAGAAAGGGTACGTACCGGCTTCTCGCCGCCGCTGACGCAAAAGGCGCATGTGTTGAAGCATCCGCGCGTAGTTTCCAGTTGCACAAACGGCTTGCTCCAATTGAAGAAACGGCTTTTTTCGGGTGGAACGAGGTCGGAAAAGTCCGATACGCGGGCTATCCCGTTGTCCCTGTACCGTTTGTCGGTATCCAGGTAGCATAGTCCGGAAATCGTATCCCACTGTTCCGGGCGGTTCCAGCAGGCGAGCCATTGGGGAAAGGCCTCTTCACCCTCTCCCCTGAATACGCAGTCCACAAAAGAATTCCTTCGCAGAAAGAGCTCGTTGTCTCCGAGAAATTCCGGTCCGCCCAATATGAGGCAGGCTTCGGGAAGCAGCACTTTCAGTCTCGATGTAATATGTAGCAGTTGTTCGTGGTTGAACAGCCAGGCCGTAGCAGCGAGAATATCGGGCTTATGCCGGTAAGCTTCTTCTACAATACTCCCTATATTTTCATTGATTGTTGCCGATACGATTTCCCACTCCACGGAAGCGTCGTCCGCTATCTGTGCATGCAATGCGGGGAGTGCCAGTGAAGAGTGGGCGTAAGAGCTGTTCAGGTCTATCCAGAGAATTTTCATATCCGATTAAGTTTCTATGACGGCGGTACAAACAGTGCAGTCGAGGCAATTTAGAAAAGGCTGAAATAAGCCAACGATAGCTATTCTATTTCCTCGATTCGTTCAATCTGCCTGTTCAGAAAGTAATGTTCAGCTTGTCTGCTCAGAAAGTAGTATTCAACCTGCCTGTTCAGAAGGTAATCAGCATACGGATTGTAATCTTCTGCCTCATGAAAAGCAACTGGAGTTTTTATTTGGTGTTTCTGTTTCATGCGTCAAAGATAACTATTTTAACTAATTCCCCCAAGATTTACAACTGAACCCTTTTCTTCCGGAGGATATACCGATACGGGCAGGCATAAAAAAAGGCTATCTATCCCAGACAGCCAATCTTTTTTGTTAACCTTAAATCTAATACTATGAAAAACACATTGCAAAGATACGTACTTTCCGGAAATCTCCAAATTGTAACGGATTATCGGCTTATTTTGTAACATGGTTTAGCAGAAAGACAAATCTGTTAACTCTTTTAGGATGATAAAGATTTCGGCGGAGAGATTTGCCGAATATGATATACTTATGTCAGAGGAAGATTGAATTGCTCCATTTTTTTATCCATTCGTTCGGTCATCGTAACCCAATTGGGGATAAATGTAAAATGCTTGTTTTCGATTCTGTTGTAAACCTTATAATAAATATCATTGTATATCAGGAATGCTTCTCTCCACCATGTATAGTAAAAATGTATGGCTTGTATGGTTGCTTTATTAAATTCATAATAAGAGATTGTATCGAATAACCGGGATAAAGATGTGAAAGCATGAAACTGCTGATATATTTCATCTTCCAATATTTTTTCATATTCCTCAGCAGTACCCCATGAATCGAGAATAACGCATTCAAAGATTTCTTCCAATCGTTTTTTCTCTGTATCTGTTCTCAGATACTCACGGAAAAGCGATGCTTTCTTTCTCATTTCTTCAGTTGAACCGGACTGTAACTCCCGGACTAATCCTAAAACGAGCGAGTCGTAGGTATCTTCAGCCATTTTAAAATTATGGTTGTTCGATTTATTCAGTTGTTCCAGTTGCTCGCCTTGAAGTTTCATCTGCCTGTGTTGGAACACTAATGTTATTGCAACAGTTGCTAAGGATATCGAGTTGATGAATACTCCGCAGTATTGAACGAAAAATTGAGGTTTGTCTGGCGTCCATCCTTCAATCGTACCTAAATACAATGGTGTCATACTCGCAGCGATACTCAGCGTTACCAATACAGTTATTAATATGATAAGCCATGTTTGTGAATACTGTGTGTTCATAGTAATCTATTGTGAAACTGATAACACAAATATAGAGGAAATAAATGAAATAGGGCAGATTCTATAAGCAAATTAATAAATCAAGTTATGAAGCAGAAACTGCATCCGCTACGTATTGACCGGCGTACCGTTATCTAATGTAACATTAAGATAATTTGCTTGTGAATACCGATATTATTGGTGGAGTCGTAAGAAAGTTATACCGACAACGACGGGTTGTCTTTTGAATTAGAGATAATCCCCATAATATCCGGCGATTGGGTGTAATGTGCTAATGTAGCCGTACCGTCTTTAACAAGGATAAACTGAGGATAGCCGATACAGCAATCTTCATCTTCTTTTGAAGAAGCTGCATAAGCTAAAAAGCCGTTCCACTCCCCGTAATAGGATACCTTATCGAATCCGTTACTGATAGCGAGCGATTTTGCTATTTTTTTATATTCTCTTTTTTTATCCATATTGCAAATATAGCCCTTCAAAGTCCAATTATCGTATAATTCAGGAAAACTTTTCCTCTCTCTATTCAAAATAAAAGCACTTCCAACGTTCGCTTACGGAGGAAGTGCTTCACACAAAAACTAAACTAGACTTAACTAAACTATTCTATTGGGGGAGTTTCACAACTCCTATCTGTTCGCCGCAAAGGTAAAAAAACATCTTTTAATATGCAATAGGATATAATTAGAAATCGACTAAAAGCGATAAAATATCTATCGATAGCTGTATTTTTAACTCCTTTTATTTAAGAAATCCTGGAAAACCTGCTTGTAACTGTCGCTGATAGGAATATAATTCTTACCGAAGACGATGCGGCCGCGGTCGATGATGCGTATCTTGTCTTTCTGGACGATGTACGAGCGGTGCACACGTATGAAACGGGAGGCAGGCAACAGCTCTTCCATAGACTTCATGCTCATCAGCGAGAGGAGAGGTTTGGGAACATTCTCTTCATAAATCTTGATGTAATCTTTCAGCCCTTCGATGTAGAGGATATTTTTAAGCTCCACTTGCACCAGCTTATAATCGCTTTTTACGAAAATACTTTCGATTTCTTCCTTGGGCTGTTGCAGGAGCTCGAACCACCGTACCGCTTTGTTGGCAGCTTGCAGGAAATCCACATAAGAGATAGGTTTCAGCAAATAGTCGAGCGCATTGACCTTGTAACCGTCTATGGCATACTGGTCGAAAGCAGTGGTGAAGACGATACGGGTATGCATATCCACCATTTTGGAAAATTCCAACCCGTTGAGCTCGGGCATTTGAATATCGAGGAAAAGCAGGTCTACATGCCTCTCCGGTAAATCGTTCATCGCCTGCACCGCACTGGAATATTTTCCGGCAAGTTCCAGGAAAGGAGTCTTGTTGACATAACTCTCCAAGAGGTTCAATGCCAACGGTTCGTCATCCACAATTGCACACTTCAAATTCATGATATTGATAATTAATGGCCGTGATTGCCGGTAGGCGATTGGTCTGCAAAGCCGGCACAGGACATACACCCGGCGGCACAGGCAAATCGCTATCCCCTAATCACTAAAACCGATTTATATTCTTTTCCGTCCTCGCTCACGCCGTGCCTCCATTCGTATTGACCGGGATAAGTCAGTTCCAACCGTTTCTGCACCTGCTCCAGACCGATACCGCTTCCGCTCTTGTCGGCTTCGTTCTTGGGATGATAGCTGTTGCAGATTTCGCACCGTACCTCGTCGGTGCTCTCGCTGAAATAGATACGGATATAACTGGGCTCGGTAGGAGAGATGCCGTGCTTGAAAGCATTCTCGATGAGAGAGATGAATATCAGCGGGGCAATCTCCGTGGGGCTGTCGGGGCGGATGTCGAAACGGGTTTCAACGGTAACGTTGGACGAAAGGCGGATGCGCATCAGTGCGATGTAATTCTTGATGAAATCCATTTCCTTACCCAATGCCACGAAGTTTTGCTGGTTGTCGTAAAGCACATGACGCAACAGGCGGCTCAGCTCCTGCACGGCAGCCTGCGCCTTGTCCGCATCGAAGGCGATGAGGGCGTAGATGTTATTCAGCGTATTGAGCAGGAAATGAGGGTTGAGCTGGTTGCGCAGGTTTTTCAGCTCCGCCTCCGTACGGCTTTTCTCGGCTTCGCGCCGTGCGGCTTCCACTTGCACCCAGCGTCCGCTGAGGCGGATAGCGGCGCTCAGTCCTACGGTGAGTATCATGGAAAACACATCGCGCATGATGAATATCCACTTCGGCGGCCCCATGTGCTTCCTGCCGTCGTCTCCACCTTTGATGTAAGTATGGAAGGCATATTCCTGCCAGAAATGCACGCCGGCGGTAATGCAGACAATCAGCAGCACGTTCAGCAGAAGATACTGCTTGGTGTGCCCTTCGAACAGATAACGGGGGATGAAAAAGCAGTAATTGGCATAAAACACGATGAGGAACGAGAGCGGAACCACACTGCCGTGGCGCAGGTACTCCCCCCACGTAATGGTGAACCCGCTGCGCGTCATCATTACGAAAGGAAACGCAAATACGATTCCCCAGCCAATGATATGAATCAGGGCTTCGATGATGCGCGACCGTGAGTAGAGAAATTGTTTCATACAAATGCAAAGATAGTTTTTTTTAGCGATTAGTGATTAGGGATTGGTGATTAACGAGCGATTAGTGATTAGGGATTGGTGATTAACGAGCGATTAGTGATTGGTGATTAGTAATTAGTAATTAATGATTAGTGATTAACGATTAGGGATTAGCGATAAATAAAAACTAACCGTTTATCCCTAATCGCTTACCACTAATCCCTAATCGCTTACCACTAATCCCTAATCGTTAATCACTAATCATTAGTCGCTTATTCCTAATCCCTTATTCCTAATCACTCATATCGTATCGCCTCTATCGGGTCTAAGTCCGCCGCCTTCTTGGCAGGATACCAGCCGAAGAATACACCGGTTACCGTACAGACGGCAAAGCTTAGGAATACGCTCCATGCCTGTATGTAAATAGGCCAGTGAGCCACGCTTTTCACAATCCAGCTTGCCCCGCAGCCGATGATAACGCCGATAAGCCCGCCGGTGATACTGATAAGAATGGCTTCGATGAGGAATTGCGACAAGATATCCACCCCCCTGGCGCCCACACTCATGCGCAAACCAATCTCGCGGGTACGCTCCGTTACGGACACATACATGATATTCATAATGCCGATACCGCCTACCACCAGCGATATGCCCGCGATGCAGGCAAGCAGCGTGGTCATCAGGTCGGTGGTGGTATTCAGCATCGAGCTGAGCTCCTGCTGGCTGCGTATGGTGAAATCGTCGTCGTCGCTCTCCTTCAGTTTGTGGTTCCGGCGCAGGATTTCGGTGATTTCCTCGGTGGCATTGTCCGTCATGTCCTCGGTCAGTGCGGAAGCGAAAATCCCCTGCAAATAAGTCTGCGCGAGCAGGCGTTTCATTACCGTGGTATAAGGAGCCAGCACAACGTCGTCCTGGTCCATACCCATGCTGTTGTAACCTTTGGACTCGAGCACGCCCACTACCCGGAAGGGCACTTGGTTGAAGCGGATGATACGCCCTACGGGGTCTTCTCCGTCGGGGAAAAGATTGTCCTGTATCGTCTTGCCGATAACACATACCTTGGCAGACGTCTGTATGTCGGACTCGGTAAACATCGTACCGTTGTCCACCGTGAGCTGGCGGATTTCGGGATACTCCGTGCCTACGCCGCTAACAGAGGAGGGATAGTTGTTGTTGCCTGCAATGAGCTGTCCCGATGAAGACACATTGGGGCTGACGGCCGACAGGAAGTTCGTTTCATTGCGCAACGCTTCGTAATCGGTCAGTTTCAGTGTCTGCATGGCGCTGGGGTCTTGGCGTACACCGCCACGCATATCCGCTCCCGGATGAATCATTATCATATTCGAGCCCATTTCGGAGATTTGCGCCTGGATACTTTTCTTAGACCCCTGTCCGATAGCAAGCATCGTGATAACGGATGCCACACCGATGATGATACCCAGCATGGTGAGGAATGCCCGCAGCTTATTATTGGCAAGCGCCCGGAAAGCTATTTTGAAAAGGTTTGTTCCGTTCATTACTTTAATGTGTTAATAAATTCTGTATCAATCGTCTTCCTGTTTGGGCAGCGCCGCCAGCGTATGGGCGGCATTCAGTATGTCGGGATTGACCTTGTCGTCTTTCACCTGCCCGTCCCGCAATACGATGTTACGGCTGCTGTATTGGGCTATCTCCGGGTTGTGCGTTACGAAGATAATGGTACGCCCCTCGGCGTGCAGCTTCTGGAAAAGCACCAGGATTTCGAATGAAGTGCGTGTATCCAGGTTACCCGTGGCTTCGTCCGCCAGGATAACGGCAGGATTGTTCACCAGTGCGCGGGCAATGGCTACGCGCTGCATCTGTCCGCCGGACATCTGGTTGGATTTATGCTCCAGGCGGTCGCCCAGCCCTACGGCTTTCAGCGCTTCGACGGCACGCCTCCTCCGCTCGGATGCCGATACGGACGAGTTGTACATCAGCGGCAGTTCCACGTTCTCCACGGCAGTCGTTTTGGGCAGCAGGTTGTAGTTCTGGAAAACGAAACCTATTTTGCGGTTGCGGAGCACGGCACGCTGCGACTTGCTCATGGTACGTACGGAAATCCCGTCCAGCAGGTACTCGCCCACAGTAGGCGTGTCCAGGCAGCCGAGTATATTCAGCAGGGTCGATTTGCCCGAGCCGGATGTACCCATAATCGTGACGAACTCCCCCTCGCTGATAGAGAACGACACCCCGCGCAGTGCATGTACCGTTTCGTCTCCCACCTGGAAGTTACGCTTTATATTTTGAAGTTCAATTACGGTTTTGCTCATAATTATATGTTTATGAAATCGCGCAGAACGCGATAAAAAGTGACGGTTAACGCTCTACTTTACTTTTCATCATTTACCCTTTTTCTTGTTGCTTCCCGGAGGGCCAGGCATGAACGGGCTTTTCTCGCTGCTTGCCTCCTGCTGCATGTCCGCCGCACCGTTTTCGCCCGGCATGCGTCCTATGGTGGCCTCGGTCACTACTACCGTGCCCTCGGCGATGCCGCTCACAATCTCCGTGCTGACACCGTTGGAGATGCCTACCACTACCGGATGTGCGGTGAATGTGTTGCCTTCGCGCGTCCAGAGCTTATGCTCGCCTTCGCAATCTTTCACGATATCCTCGTCGCCGATAAGCGGCTTTTCGGGAGTGAAGCGGAGGGCGCGCGCCGGAACGGAAAGCACATCCTTGCGGTCGAGCGTATAAATGGTGACATTGGCCGTAAGACGCGGTTTCAATTTCAGGTCGGGGTTGGGGGCGGAGATAACCACCTCGTAGGTAACGACCGTGCTGGATGTGCTACTGCTGCTGGAACTCGTAGAGCTGTCCTCGCCCAGGCGGATTTGCGTTACTACGCCTTCGAATATATCGTTCGGATAAGCATCTACGGTGAACGTAACGCGTTGTCCCTCTTCCACGCCGCCTATATCGGCTTCATCCACATCGGCTACCACCTGCATCTGCGTAAGGTCGGCGGCGATAGTAAACAGGGTAGGAGTCTCGAACCCGGATGCCACCGTCTGTCCCGCTTCGACCGCACGGTTGATGACAACACCGTCGATAGGCGAGGTGATAGTGGCGTACGACAAGTTGCGTTCGGCCTTTGCCAGCGAAGCCTGGCTGCTCTCGTAGTTGCTTTTCGCTTTCTCGTAATTGTAAACAGACTGCTCGTAGTCGGTATCGCTGATAAGCTGCTTTTCGTGCAAGCCCTTGTTACGTTCGTAGTTCTTCTTCTGATAGTCGTATTCGGCTTTCGCACCGTTGTAGGCGGCACGTTGCGAGGCTACCTCGCTTTGCAGCGTCACACGGTCCATTTCGGCTATGAGCTGCCCTTTGGTAACTACGGAATTGTAATCGGCATATATCTTGTCGATGATGCCGCTCACCTGCGTACCCACTTCCACTTCCGTCACCGGCTCGATACTGCCCGTGGCGGTTACCGATTCCGATATTTCGCCTTTGGTTACGGTGGCTGTCTCGTAGGTCACTTTATGCTTTGCCTTGGAACCGCCGAAGAGCCAGAAGCCTGCGCCGGCCACTACTACAACGATTGCGGCGATAAGGATAATTTTCTTCTTGTTCATACTCTATATCTTTTCTTTATTGATTTTATTGCAATGTATGTTTCGTTTCCCTGTCAGAGTGTAATCTTCTCTCCCTGGTAGAATTTCAGCAGTTGCGCATTCAGTATAGCCATGTACTTGGCCTGCAACGTTTCCTGCTGAGCGCTGAGCAGGTTGTTCTTCTCCGTCAGCAGCTCCACGGTGTTCTTCATGCCGAGGTTGAACTGTTCCTGGATAAGGTCGTAGCTGGTCTGGGTGCTGCGCAGCTTCTCCACGGCGGCGACATAACGCTGCTGTGCGCTGTTGGCATCCAGCCAGAGCCCCTCGATAGTCTTGTACAGGGCTTTCTGGTTGTCCAGCAAGTCCAGCTCGCTGGACTGCTTCTGTATCTTAGCCTTCTGTACGGCGCTCTTGGTCTGGCGGTTGTTGAAGATAGGCACGCTTATGGTTACTCCCAGCGAGTTGTTCCAGTTCTGCTTGATTTGCTCGCCGAAGGTGAAATCGTTTCCGTTGGCGTTCGTGCTGCCTATGCCTGCACTGAGGCTGATAGTGGGGATGTAGCCGGAGCGGGCGATGTTGATGTCGAGTTCGGATGCCTTGACGTTCAGCCTGCCTGCCTCTATTTCCGGGCGCAGGGTGAGGGCGGAACGGTACACATCCGTCTTGGAAGGCAGCGGAGACAGCACATTCTCGTCGCCGAGGGTGGGTATGTAAAGGTTCATTTCCTCCTCCCCGTCTAGCTCGAGGAGCTGCTTGAGTTGCAGCTTGTAATCCTGTAAGGTAGCCTGCGCCGTTACCAACTGGTACTTGTCCGTGCTTACTTGCGCTTCCAGTTGGGCAAGGTCGCTCTTGGCGATGCTTCCTGCGGCAAGCAGGGCGCGGGCGCGCTCGCATTCGGCACGGCTCACTTCAAGGGTAGCCTCGTTAACCTTAACGGCTTCGGCGGCATAAAGGATTTGTACGTAAGTCTGTGTGATGCTTTCTTCGATGCTGTTCTCGCTTTCCGCCACGCTCAGCTCGGCAATGCGGTTGTTCATCCGCTGCTGCTTCAAGGTGTTCAGCCGTTTGCTGCCGTTGTAAAGCGTCCAGTTGGCGTCGATGCCGTAGCTGCCGTTGTAGCTGGTCTTGCTCTGGCTGCTGGTGATGTTGTCGCCGTCGATAATCGTATTCATTTCACTGTTGGGACGGTTCACGATACGCTGGCTCACAGATGCCGACAAGGTGGGAAAGAGAGCCGACTTGGCAGTCTTTACATCCACCTCGGCACTCTCGGCGTTGAGGCGGTTCTTGCGGATAGTGATGTTCTGCTGTAAAGCATAGTCGATGCACGCCTGCAAATCCCATTGTGCAGGAAGGGAGCGGGCGCTTCCCTGCTGCAACGTGTCGGTGGCGGTTTCCTGCGCTTGCAGCGTTGCGTTACCTGCGCAGGCGCCTGCCATGCAGAGCGCTATCACTGTCAATCTTCTTACGTTTGTCATATTACCTAATTCTATAGTTTTACCTGAACAAAGGTAGGCGGCGCTTCCCGAAGCGGCAAAAGCGATAGACATTAGAGGGCTTTGTGTCGCCGGATTACTTTTTTCTCCCGACAATTAACTTTTCGGCCTTTTGTTTGTTATTTATATAAAAGTATTTTATATTTGTAATGATTATAAATCCACCTCTTATGAGAAACCTTGCAGCCGCTGTGTGGCGATTCTACGTTGAAGGCTTCCGAAGTATGACGTTAGGGCGTACTTTGTGGTTGATAATTGCAATCAAGCTGTTTATAATGTTCTTCATCCTCCGCCTTTTCTTCTTCCCCGACTACCTGGACAAAGCTGCTGCCGGAGGGGATAAGGAGGAATACGTAAGCCGCGAACTGATATTGAGGGCTGCCGGCGACGGGCTTCCTTCGTACACCGAATAAATACTCATTTAATATATAACTCTCATGCTTGAAAACATTGACACTTCCCTGATTGACTGGTCGAGAGCCCAATTTGCCTTGACAGCTATCTACCACTGGATTTTCGTACCGCTGACTTTGGGGCTGGCGGTAATCATGGGTATCATGGAGACGGTGTATTACCGTACGGGTGATGCGTTCTGGAAACACGCCGCCAAGTTCTGGATGAAACTCTTCGGCATCAACTTTGCCGTGGGGGTGGCTACGGGGTTGATTCTGGAATTCGAGTTCGGTACGAACTGGAGCAACTACAGTTGGTTCGTAGGCGATATTTTCGGGGCGCCGCTTGCTATCGAAGGCATCCTGGCGTTCTTTATGGAGGCCACCTTCATCGCAGTGATGTTCTTTGGCTGGGACAAGGTGAGCAAACGCTTCCACCTGGCATCTACCTGGCTCACGGGGCTGGGCGCCACTATCTCCGCCTGGTGGATTCTGGTGGCTAATGCCTGGATGCAGAACCCCGTAGGCATGGAGTTCAATCCCGATACCGCGCGTAACGAAATGGTGGATTTCTGGGCTGTGGCAACTTCGCCTATGGCAGTCAATAAATTCTTCCACAGTGTGCTGTCCGGCTGGGTGCTGGCTGCGGTGTTCGTGGTAGGGGTGAGCTGCTGGTATTTGTGGAAAAACCGCGACAGGAAGTTCGCCATATCCAGTATAAAGATAGCTGCCTGGGTAGGACTGTGCGCTGCCGTGCTCTCCGCATGGACGGGCGACGGCTCCGGCTACCAGGTGGCGCAGAAGCAACCCATGAAGCTGGCTGCCATGGAGGGTTACTACCAGGGGCAGGAAGGTGCAGGGCTGGTGGCTTTCGGCATCCTCAATCCCGATAAGAAAACGGCAGGCGACGGAGAGGACGCTTTCCTTTTCCGGGTGGAAATCCCCAAATTCCTCTCGCTGCTTGCCGAGCGCGATGCGGATGCTTTCGTGCCGGGCATCGACGACCTGCTGCAAGGCGGTTATCCGTTGAAAGACGGTACGGCGGCGCTCTCCGCCCAGGAGAAGATTGAAAAGGGAAAGGCGGCTATCGGTGCTTTCTCCGCTTACCGCAAGGCAAAAGCTGCGGGCAATGAGACCGAGGCGCAGGTGGCGGCCGGGGTGCTGAAAGAGAATGTGGCGTACTTCGGCTATGGCTATATCAAGGATGTCGATGAGCTGGTTCCCAATGTGCCGCTTACGTTCTATATGTTCCGCGTCATGGTGATATTGGGCGGATACTTTATCCTTTTCTTTATTGTCGTTCTTTTCCTTGCCTACAAGAAAGACCTGGCGCATATGCGCTGGATGCATTGGGTGGCTATGCTGACTATTCCCCTGGGCTACCTTACCGGGCAAGCGGGCTGGGTGGTTGCCGAGTGCGGGCGCCAGCCGTGGGCTATCCAGGACATGCTGCCCACCAGCGCCGCCATTTCCAAGCTGGATGTAGGCTCCGTGCAGACTACGTTCTTCATCTTCCTCGTGCTCTTCACCATTATGCTGGTGGCGGAAGTGGGGATTATGCTGAAAGCCATACGGAAAGGGCCGGGGATGTAGATTGCCGACGGCTACCGTTGTCCGACAATAAATAACTCATCATTCAATAACTCTCGTTCAATATGAATACATATCTTTTCTTACAACAATACTGGTGGTTCGTGGTGTCCCTGCTAGGAGCCATACTCGTTTTCCTGCTGTTCGTGCAGGGAGGTAATTCGCTGATATTCTGCCTGGGCAAGACGGAGGAGCAGCGTAAGATGATAATCAACTCTACGGGGCGCAAGTGGGAATTTACGTTCACCACGCTCGTAACGTTCGGTGGGGCGTTCTTTGCATCGTTCCCGCTGTTTTATAGCACGAGCTTCGGCGGTGCATACTGGCTGTGGATGATTATCCTGTTCAGCTTCGTGTTGCAGGCGGTGAGCTACGAGTTCCAGTCGAAGGCGGGCAACCTGCTAGGCAAGACGACATACCGGGCTTTCCTGGTGGTGAACGGGGTGATAGGCCCTGTATTGTTGGGCGGGGCTGTGGCTACCTTCTTTACGGGGTCGGAATTCTATATCGACAAGGGCAACATGGCGGATGCGGCGATGCCGGTTATCAGCAGTTGGGCTAATGCGGGGCATGGGCTGGATGCGTTGCTCAATCCGTGGAATGTGGTGCTGGGCTTGGCTGTATTCTTCTTGGCGCGTATTCTCGGTTCGCTTTACTTCATCAATAATATCTGTGATGCGGATTTGGTGAAGCGTTGCCGCCGTGCGTTATGGGGCAATACGGGGCTTTTCCTTGTGTTCTTCCTGGCATTCGTTGTCCGCACGCTGCTTGCCGAGGGCTATGCGGTAAACCCCGAAACCGGAGAGGTGTTTATGGAGCCTTACAAGTACCTCACGAATTTCATCGAGATGCCCGTGGTGCTGATTGTATTCCTTGCCGGTGTGCTTGCCGTGCTTTGGGGAATTATACGCACGTTGTGGAAGCCTGCTTTCGACAAGGGGATATGGTTTGCCGGCATAGGTACGGTGCTTACCGTGTTGGCATTGTTGCTTGTGGCGGGTTATAACAATACTGCTTATTATCCCTCTACCGCCGACCTGCAAAGTTCGCTGACACTGGCAAACAGTTGCTCCAGCCAGTTTACGCTGCGGGTAATGGCTTATGTCTCTATCCTGGTTCCTTTTGTGCTTGCCTATATTTTCTATGCATGGCGCAGCATCGACAGGAAGAAAATAGATGCGGAAGAGATGCAGGAAGAGGGGGGACATGCTTATTGATTTCTCCCGACTTAAAGGGGGGAAGCTGAACCTCAATTTGGAATGATTGAACCTCTGCCACATGAAGTTGAAGGGTTGTTTTTAGACTGTGCAATCCAGGCTCTCTAAACACCGGGAGTTTGCATCCCGATTACCTGGGATTTCCCTTTAAATTTGCTGGATATAATATAAAAACGCCTCGCATTTAGGACGCTAATGCGAGGCGTTTTATTATTAATGCAAGGGCATTAAACCTTTATTTATTGCTTATTACAAATGTATGAAAATTCTTATTTCTTCGCAAGAGAATGTTTTATTATTTCTTTTTTTTTCTTAGAAACTGCCGTTTCTTCCGGTGGGAACTTAAGTATGAATTTTATTAATCGCAATACCTGCCTTTGTCTTTTCAAGAAACACCGGCATAAAACTATAAATCATTACCGTTACAGTAGTGGATATAAAGAGTGACGACAAATTACGGATAATCCGTAAGGTTGGGAGAACCTCATGGGGGATAGTGATTAGAAGTTTATTTCACCGTAGAGGTCATAGAGTTTCATGGAGTTTTTTTAGACATAAGAACAAAAGAACAAATTCTGTTGTGCTGCATAATCGGTATTTTCCGTATAGCTTATGTTCTTTTGTTCTTATGTCTGAAAACTAAATTATTATTTTCCGGCTTCCGCATTCTTAATCATCTGCTCGCTGGCATACATAAAGATTACCACCCGGCGGTTCTCGCTGGCGGATAGGCTTTCATCGTACTCGTTGTAGCCGACACCTTCCACCTGCTTGAATTGTGCGGGAGACACGCCGCAATCCTGCAAGTAATTCTCTACTGCATAGGCGCGGTTCTTGGAAACCTTCATGTTGGCCTCGTATGTGCCTACCTTGTCCGTATGTCCTATAATGGCGATGTCCGTGGTAGTATCTTCTTTCAGTATCCGGGCAAGGTCGCGCAGGGAAGCTTTCGCTTCGTTGCTCAGCGTGGAGGAGTTAAAGGCGAACAGGATGCCCGAGTCGAAGGTTACCTTCACGGCATCCAGGTTGTTGGCATCTTTCACCATTTCTACTTGTGCGCCTTCAATCTTGGCAGCTTCGGCAGCTTTCTTATCCATTTTGTGGCCTATCGCTACACCGGCGCCCGTACCTACCGCTGCGCCTACTGCCGCACCGATAGCCGCGCCTTTGCCTTTGCCGAACAGTCCGCCTATAATGGCTCCTGCCGCTGCTCCCGAACCGCCGCCTATAATTCCGCCTTTGGTGGTATTGTTCATTGTGCCGCAGCTACCCAATAGTATGGCGCTGCTCAGCAAGAAAGCTGTAATTTTCATCTTTTTCATACCTTTTTATTTTTTATCCGGTTTAATTTCTACTGATGCAAATTTATGTATATAATACATCCGTTGGCACTAAAAGGTTTACCATTGTAGTTTTTTTAGAGAATTTTCCTTTTAGTAAATAATATGCGCATCGTCCTGTGTAAAGTTACGTACGCGGCTCAGTCCGTTAAACCGTTCCACCGGCGCCGGCTTTCAGAATAGCGTGTTGTTTTCTTCCACTAATTTTCCTGCCTGCCATACGGCGCGTATGTTGAGGTCTTTGTCCATTATCAGGATATCGGCGTCTTTGTCTTTTTGCAGGGAGCCTTTGCGGTGGTACACGCCCATGATACGTGCCGGGGTTTCGGAGGCCATGCGCAGGGCGTCGCCCAGCGGGATGCCGGCTTTTACCATGGTGCGCACCAGCACGTCCATAGTGGCGATGCTGCCTGCCAGGGAGGAGCGGTCGGCAAGCTTGCATACGCCGTCCTCGATGATGTAGCGCGGGTCGTCGATTTCCTTGCCGTCGGTGGCGGCGCAGGAGAGGGCGTCTGTTACGAGGCAGGTGCGTTCCACGCCTTTCAGCTTGTATGCCAGCTTCAGGATAGTGGCGGGCAGGTGGATGCCGTCGGCTATCAGTTCAATCGTCATGCCGTCGGTCAGGTACACGCTTTCTACCGTGCCTTCGTACTTGTATTCGCGGCGTTTGTGGAAGCCCGGCATGGCGTTGTAGAAGTGTGCGGCGTGGGTAAATCCGGCTTCGTAGGCGGCACGGATGCCGTCGTACTCGGCTTCGGTATGCGACACGGCTGCCAGTATGTCTTTCTTGCGCAGGTAGCTTGCAAACTCCAGTGCTCCCGGGAGTTCGGGGGAGGCGTCCCAGCGGCGGATGCAGCGGGTGCTTTCCACGAGTTCGCGGTATTCGTGTTCGTCGATTTCTTTTACTTGTCCGGCAAACTGTTCGCCTGCCATTTTCTTATTGAGGTAGGGGCCTTCGATGTGCAGTCCCAGCACGGGGCTGTCGGGCTCTGCCATGAGTTGCTCGCACACCCGGGCTGCCTGGTGCAGCTTGCTGAACGGCGAGGAGGAGATAGTGGGGTAGAAGCTTGTCGCTCCGTGGTTGAGGTGTGCACGGATTATATTGCGGAAGGCGTCTTCGGTACATTCGTTGAAGTCGTGTCCGCCACCGCCATGTGCATGCATACACACGAAACCGGGCACTATGTACATGCCTTTCGCGTCGATAAGCCGCGCACCAATCAGTGCGAGGTCACAGTTCGTTACTTCGAGGATTTTTCCGTCGCGCATCAGGACGGAACCTTCATTCAGCCAGCCTTGCGGGGTGAATATGCGTCCGTTAATGATTTGAGTAAGCATTTTTGAGGTTTATTGTGTTAGAGATTTGAGATTTATGATGTTAGATTTATGATTTCGGCTTTCTGATTTCAGTTTTTTGATTTCGGTTTTTTGGTTTTGGATTTCTGATTTAGAGTTTTTGGTTTCAGGTTTCTGATTTAATGATTTCTGATTTATGTTTCTCGCCTTGTGAGCTTTTAGATTTCTGTTTTTTAGATTTATAATTTCTGCTTTCTGTTTTTTACCTTATAAGTTTGGGGCTTTCTGTTTTTTACTTTCTGAATTAGATTTATCGGACGCCAAATTTAAGCATTATAAATCAGAAATCCTATATTTGATATCCTTAAATCGCAGGCAGGAAGTTGTAAATGAGAGGTCTTGTGTACCCGAAGCCTTTGATTTCATAGGGCATAAATCGTAAGCTTTTTCAATCTCAAATCCCTGGCATCATAAATTCCGGCTCTTCTTTCTCTTTCTGCGGTGGTGCTTTTTTTGCCGGTATTTACGTATTTTGCCATACATCACCCAGATGAATAAGGCGCCGAATACGGAGAAAATCAGCAGTACGATGCCGGTGTTGAGGTTATCGCCTTTTACGCGGCTCCACATTTCGAGTACAAGCTCGGTGCGGTCGCCGAAGTCGCGTATCATGGCGCAGCGCTCTACGACTTTCCGGTCAGGGTATTGCACGGGGTTGATTTGCAGGCTGTCGGCTCCCATGCCCTCGCCGAAGAAATAGCTGAGGTCGGAGCGTGTTTCTATGGTGGTGTCGCGCTTGGCCTCCATGATTTCGGGGGTGGCTACGGCGCTGACGTAACCTATGGCATCCATGTTGCGCAGGGCTATCTCGGGCTGGCAGAGGTAGTTGATGAAGTAACTCGCGGCTTTGGTGTTGCGTGCATATTTGGGGATTACCCAGCCGTCGTACCAGATGTTACTGCCTTCTCGCGGCACTTCGTAGGCGAGGTCTACGCCTACGGCATCCGCCTCGTCTATCGCCCAAACGGCATCACCGCTCCAGGTGAGGTTGAGCCATGTTTTGTTCTTAGTCATCATCTCCTTGCCGAAATCTGCTTCCCAGCCGGAGATATTGGGTTTCATGGCTTTCAGGTATTTCTCGGCAAGGGCAATGGCACGGGGAGAGTTGTCGTTCATCAGTTGTTCCACCGTTACGGTGCTGTCTGCAAGCTGGCGGGCGTGGGCGTAGATAATAGCGGTTCCGTAGGCGTCGCGGTAACTGTCTTTCATCAGGATTTTGCCCTTATTCTTGGGGTTCCACAGGCAATGCCAACTGCTCGCCTCGTCCGGGGTGATGAAGTTGCGGTTGTAGAGGATGCCGGCTGTGCCCCACATATATGGTACGGCATAGTCCATGGTGATGCGTCCCGGCTGACTGGTTTTGTTCAGCTCCCGGCGGATGTAGGGGGAGATGTTGGGCAGATAGTCCGGTGTCTTGCCGAAGTTGCGGTCGATAGGCAGGAGGAGGTCTTTTTTCAACATCCGCTCGATGATGTATTCCGAGGGACATACGACGTCGAAATCTTCGTGTCCGCGCTCTATCTTGGTGAGCATGATTTCGTTGATGTCGAACACTTGGTAGATGAGGCGGATATCCTCGCCTGTCTGTTGCTTGTACCAGGCGGGGAACTCGGCAAGCACGTCTTCGTCGATGTAGTCAGCCCAGTTGTAGACTTTCAGTACGTGGCTGCGTTCTTCGCCCGAATCCTTGCACGCGGTGGCGAGGAGGAGGCACAGAAGGAGGAGTATGTCTGTAAATCTTTTCATCTTTTGTTTTGTATATGGTAGTTGGGTTACGGTAACTTGATATCGGTATTCGGGTTACCGTGGCTTTTATAATCGTTTATATTGTTGTATCGTTTGTATCGTCTATATTGTTTGCATCATCTACATTTTTTATATCGTTTGCAGTTTGCATCATCCGTATCGTCTGCGTCATCCGTATTGTCTGTATCGTCTTATATTATCTCTATCATCCGCATTGTCTCTACAATCTATATCGCCTATATTTTCGGAAAAGTTATCATCTCCTTTATATTACCGCTTAAAATTGTATTCCAATTCCGATACGGACTAATACCGAATTAGGCATTATGCCTCCTCCCGTCTCACAGCCTCTTTCCGCCCTACGGTATGCTTTTCCCCGTTCCGTGAGACAAAATATTCCGTCCTGCAATACGAACACCTCCCGTCTCGTAAGAAGAACTGCTTCATCCCGCGGGACAAACCGACTACTTGCCTTTCCGTGCCCTCTCCGCACGCTTGTTGATTACAATCAGCAGCACCAGTACCGTAACGAAGATGAGGGTGGAGAGAGGGCGCAGCTCCGGTGTCAGTCCGCCTTTGCGTGCATCGGCGTAGATATAGGTGGAGAGCGTTTCCAGCCCTTCGTTTCCAATGGTGAATATGGTTACTGCGAAATCGTCGATAGAGAGCGTGAAGGCGAGGATGAAGCCGCTTATCATCCCCGGGAATATCTCCGGCAGGATAACCTTGCGCAATGCCTGGAAAGGGGTGGCGCCGAGGTCGAGGGCGGCTTCGTACACATTCTGGTTCATCTTTTTCAGGCGGGGCATTACGCTCAACACTACGTAGGGGGTGCAGAAAGTGATGTGTGCCAGCACCACCGTTGTAAATCCCTGTGATATGCCAAAGCTGACGAACAGCAGGAACAGCGATACGCCCGTGATAATGTCTGAATTCATCATCGGTATGGTGTTAGCGAAATTCATTACCTGGCGCATACGCGTGCGCAAGTTGAAGATGCCGATTGCTGCGATGCTGCCCAGCGCTGTGGAGGCGGTGGCTGCCAGCATAGCAATGGCGAAGGTGTTCCAAATGGCGCTCGTCAGCGAGTGGTGCATGCCGCCCGTAAAGAGCGAGCTGTACAGCTTGGTGGAAAAACCTGTCCAGTTGCCCAGCACTTTGGCTTCGGTAAACGAGAATATCATGATGATAAGGATAGGCGAGTAGAGCAGTGCGAGCAGTAGCCACAGGTAGCCTTTGGCAAGAATACGTGTCATCATATCACACCTCCGCTTTCATTGGATGCGCTGTCTTCCTCGTTCGTAAAGAGGACGGTGATGCCTATCAGCAACAGCATGATAAGCGACAGGGCTGCACCGTAGTTCCACATTCCGTTGTAAATGTTCTCCTGCACCGTGGTTCCGAACAGTTTGATGTTGTTCATCGTCAGCAGTTCGGCTATGGCGAAGGTGCTTACCGTGGGCATGAACACCATTACTATGCCGCTCGTGATGCCCGGCATGGAGAGGGGTAGTATCACTTTGCCGAATACTTGCAGGGGATTGGCTCCGAGGTCTTGCGCGGCTTCTATGAGGTTGCGGTCCATTTTCTGCAAGGTGTTGTAGATAGGGTATATCATGAAGGGCAGGAAGTTGTACACCATGCCGAATACCAGTGCGCCTTCGCCCAGCGGCAGGTTCAGGAAGTCGAACAGGGCTACCGTGGCAAGGGTGCGTATCAGTATGTTTACCCACATGGGCAGGATAAACAGCACTACCATGGTTTGCGAGGTATTGAACTGTTTCTGGCTGAGGATATAGGCTGCCGGATAGCCCAGCAGCAGGCATGCCAGCGTGGTGATGACGGCTATGCCGATAGAATAGACGAAGGTGTTCATCGCCTCCGGGTGCATCATGAACTTGCGGAAGTTGGCAAAGGTGAATGCTCCCCCGGCATCCGTAAATGCGTACACTACAATCAGCAGCAGCGGCACTATCACGAATATCAGCAAAAACAGCGCGTAGGGCAGAGTCCAGTTGCGCCGCCGCATGAAGAAACTTTTCATTGGCAAAGCGGGTATTTATGGTAATTATAGGATGAAGGGGCGGCGGATTGCAAATTGCTTGCCGCCTGGTCGTACTGCCCGGTTCATCGCTTCTTGTTCGTTATCGGGTTCGTATTTCCGTCGGTCAGGTCTGAGTCTCAGGTTTGCGGCTCAGGTCTGCTTCTCGGGTTCGCATCTCAGGTTCGCGGTTCGATTCGTATCTTCTCCGGGGCAATCCGTATTCCTACTCTGTCTCCGTCGTCCCATACGTCGTTGGTGTCAACGAAGATGTCTTCGTCCCAGTCGGTGAACACGGTCAGGTGGTAATGGTTTCCTTTGTAGAGGATGAATTTCACCTCGCCCGTCAGCCGTCCGTCTTCTTCGTTGTCCTCGAGGATGATGTCCTGGAAGTCTACCTCCACCTTTACGGGTGTCTCCGGCCGGATGCCGTGTACCGGGCTGCACTCGAAGCTGCAACCCAGGAACTCCACATGCGTATCGTCCAGCAGCTTGCCTTCGAAGGTATTGCAGGTGCGTTCTTTCTTCATCACATGGATATCGAAAGGTTTCACCAGCAGGCCTACCTCGCGGCCTGCCTCGAAGCAGTGGTAGTCTTGCACCATTAGCTCGTAGCCCTCGCGGGTCTGTACCAGCATTTCGTAGTGTACGCCTTTGAATATGGCGCTTGTCACGGTTCCTGTGAGCTGTGCCGCATCCGACGGCTCGAAGATGTAGATGTCCTCCGGACGGATTACGACATCTACCTGTGCCTGCTCGCCGAAGCCTTCGTCTACGCACTCGAACTCGTGGCCGCAGAAGGTGACGAGCTTGTCGCGCACCATGATGCCGTTCAGGATGTTGCTCTCGCCGATGAAGTCGGCTACGAAGGAGTTGATTGGTTCGTTGTAGATATCTGTCGGAGTGCCGATTTGCTGTATCTTGCCCTCGCTCATTACCACGATTGTGTCGCTCAGCGTAAGGGCTTCTTCCTGGTCGTGGGTTACATATACGAAGGTGATGCCCAGTTTCTGGTGCATCTCTTTGAGCTCCATTTGCATGTCCTTGCGCATTTTCAGGTCGAGGGCGGCGAGCGGCTCGTCGAGGAGCAGCACTTCGGGTTCGTTGACAATGGCGCGGGCTATGGCTACACGCTGTTGCTGTCCGCCGGAGAGGGAGTCTACGTCGCGGTATTCGTAGTCGGTCATGCCTACCGTGCGGAGCGCCTGCTTCACCTTCTTACCGATAACGGCGGCGGGGAGCTTCTTCAGCTTGAGCCCGAAGGCGATGTTGTTGAATACGTTGAGGTGGGGGAAAAGGGCGTACTTCTGGAACACGGTGTTTACCGGACGGCGGTGGGGAGGGGTCTGCGTGACATCTTTCCCCGCAATGGTAATCACTCCTTCCGAAGCGGTATGGAAGCCTGCAATCAGACGCAGCAACGTCGTCTTTCCGCAACCGGACGGTCCCAGTATCGTTATAAACTCGCCCTTGCGGACAGACAAATTTACATCATTCAGTACGGCTTTATCTCCGAAGAACTTCGATACGTGCTCTACACCGATGATGCAGTCGGACTTTTGCATAAGCGTTTCTTACTTTATCCAAACTAATTAAACAAATCTCTACCTGCTGATATAGTCAGTCATAAAAAGCGGTGCAAAGGTACATATTTTCTCGGAAACTTTAAGGGTTACGGGTTATAAGTTGCTACTTATTTGCCGATGCTCGCAAATAAGTCATAACTTTGCAGCCTGTAACATTAAATTCCTACAACGAATGGAAAAGAAAATCGTACTTATCACGGGTGCTTCTTCGGGTATAGGGGAGGGCTGTGCACGCAAGTTTGCCATGAATGGTTACCGCCTGATTCTCAACGGACGGAATGTAGAGAAACTGACTGCCTTGAAGCGCGAGCTGGAGGCGGCGTACCGAGCGGATGTCTGCCTGTTGCCTTTCGACGTGCGCAACCGCCGGGCTGCGGAAACCGCCCTGGGTTCGCTTCCCGAAGAATGGCGGGCGATAGATATCCTTATCAACAATGCCGGGCTGGTAATCGGCGTGGACAAGGAGCATGAGGGTAGCCTGGACGAATGGGATGTGGTGATAGACACCAATGTGAAGGCGCTGCTTGCCATGACCCGCCTCGTGGTTCCCGGAATGGTGGAGCGCGGCCGCGGGCATGTTATCAATATGGGTTCCATTGCGGGCGATTATGCCTATCCGGGCGGCAGCGTGTACTGCGCTACCAAAGCTGCGGTAAAAGCGTTGTCCGACGGGTTGCGCATCGACCTGGTGGATACTCCCGTGCGGGTAACGAACATCAAGCCCGGCCTGGTGGAGACGAACTTTTCCGTAGTGCGCTTCCGTGGCGACAAGTCTGCTGCCGATAGTGTGTACAGGGGTATCCGCCCGCTTACCGGCGAGGATATTGCCGAGGTGGTGTACTTCGCCGCTGCCGTGCCCGAGCATATCCAGGTGGCGGAGGTGCTGGTGATGCCTGCTAATCAGGCTACGGGTACGATTGTCAGCAGGAAGTAGAAAGGAGTATCCGGGATGATAAACAAATACGAAGAACGCCTGGGTACGGAGCGTATGCTGCCCCTGGTTTTCAAAATGGCGCTGCCGGCAGTAGCGGCGCAGTTCGTCAACCTGCTTTATAGTATTGTAGACCGTATTTACATCGGGCATATACCGGGCATCGGAACGGATGCGCTGGCAGGGGTGGGGGTGACTATCTCGCTTGTCGTGCTGATATCTTCTTTCTCTGCCATTGTGGGTGGTGGCGGTGCGCCGTTGGCTGCCATTGCTTTGGGGCAGGGCGACCGCCGTCGTGCGGGGAAGATTTTGGGCAACGGCTTTACGCTGCTGGTTCTCTTTACCTTGTTCACCTCGCTCATTGCTTATACCTTTATGGAGCCTATCCTGCTCTTTACGGGCGCTTCGGAGCATACGTTGGGTTATGCGGTGGATTATCTTTCTATTTACCTGCTGGGCACGCTGTTCGTGGAGGTGTCTACCGGGCTGAACTCCTTTATCAATGCGCAGGGACGTCCCACGGTTGCCATGTGCTCGGTGCTGATAGGGGCGTTGCTGAATATCGTTCTCGACCCTATTTTCATCTTTTGGTTCGATATGGGGGTGAAAGGTGCTGCGCTGGCTACGGTGTTGTCGCAGGCTTGCAGTGCGGTGTGGGTGTTGTCTTTCCTGTTCTCGCGGCGTGCTTCCCTACCTTTGGAGAGGCGGTATATGAAGCTGGAAAAGGGTATCGTGCTTTCCGTGCTGGCACTCGGTATATCGCCTTTTATCATGGCGAGTACGGAGAGTCTGGTGGGTTTCGTGCTCAACAGCAGCCTGAAAGAGTTCGGGGATATCTACGTCAGTGCGCTCACCGTGTTGCAGACGTCGATGCAGTTTGCCAGCGTGCCGTTGACGGGGTTTGCACAGGGTTTTGTTCCGATAGCGAGTTATAACTACGGGCATGGCGACAAGCAGCGGGTGAAGGAGTGTTTCCGCATTGCGCTGGTTACCATGTTTTCCTTCAACCTCGTCCTGATGCTGTTCATGATTTTCTGCCCCACGGTGGTGGCATCTGCCTTTACGGGAGATGCAAGGCTGATAGAAACCGTTCGTCGGACGATGCCCGTATTCCTGGCCGGCATGACGATTTTCGGGTTACAGCGCGCCTGCCAGAATATGTTCGTTGCGCTGGGACAGGCAAGGATTTCTATCTTCATAGCCTTGCTGCGTAAGGTTATCTTGTTGATACCGCTGGCACTGATACTGCCGCACTTCATGGGGGTAACCGGGGTGTATGCGGCAGAAGCCGTGTCCGACGCTACGGCTGCCGTTTGCTGTACGCTGTTGTTCTTCTGGCAGTTCCCCAAGATTTTGGGGAGGATAGCGGGGAAGGCGGGCTGAGGGTAGGTCTGTCTTTTTCTCGTATTCGGCAGGGCTGGGATAAGGTAAAATTGTGAGTGTGTGTGCGTCTTATGGTTGTGTTTCATTTCTACCGTTGTTTTAGTTGTTTTATAAGAATAGGTTTCGGGTATCGTATTATTCTGCGATATAGTAGGCGTTTTTTAGACCTTAAGGGATAAGCCGTTATGTAATATTACATAAGTAGATTATATAAACAACTTTGCAAACAATGCAATATTATATTTTTTAATTGATAGTATATGATGGGCATATTATCGCTTATAGGGGGTGTGTCGGGTTCGTTGTGGGTTGACACGGATTTTAATTTTTCAGACAGAAGAACAGAAGAACAAAAAAGGGAGGACAGAAGGGATAGATAAAAAGGGAATGACGGAAAGGAAACACAAAAGGGAAGAATAAGAAGAATAAAAAGGGAAAGACGATAAGGACGAGCAGAAAGAACAGCAAGACAAAAGGGAGAAATCTGTGCTTTTGTTCTTCTGTCTGAATTTTAGGATTATGCAAACCGTTGAAGATAAACATCTTAAGGTTAGTGCAAGGTACAAGCTATATGTAGATATATACTTGTACCTTGCACTAAATTTCAATACTTATTTTTCCGTCTATTCTCCATTATCGTTTCAAAGTTTTCTTGTCCCCATTGTTTCAACAGCTCTAAATGAGGGATTAAAGTCTCTCCAAATTCAGATACGTAATATTCCACTTTGGGTGGTACTGAGGGATATATCTTTCTACTTACCAAGCCGTCCGTTACCAATGAACGTAAGACGGTAGAAAGCATCTTTTCCGATATAGAGGGGATTGTTTTGTATAGTTCATTGAAACGTGTTACTCCATTTTCGTGTAACTCCAATAAGACGACCAAAGCCCATTTGTCACCCAACCATTCCAGTATAGGGGATGCAGAACAATATTCATAATCTAACTTTTTTCGCATTTTTTTCGTCCTTAAATACATTGATATTGAGAAAAACTAACCCAAACGTAAGTGACTGACAGATAGTATAGTTCTTCTTTATTCAAAAAGAACGCCCTAACTTCGCAGTACAAAAATAGGGAAAATAAGTGATTTCAAGGCTTAATTTATAATATATGGAACTATTACATTTTACGGGACAAATATGGCGACCACCATACGAAGCAAGTTCCCAACTCTTACAGGTAACTGCCGGATGCACTCACAACAAGTGCAAGTTTTGTAGTTTATATCACGGGACAAAGTTTCGTTTATCCCCTATTACGGAAGTCGAAGAAGATTTGAGAGTGATACAAACCTATCAGCCTAAAGCCCGGCGTGTGTTTTTAACAGGGGCTAATCCATTTGCGTTGAGTTATAACAGATTGTTGGAGTTAGGTCTTTTGATTAGGAAATATCTCCGCTACTGTGAGAGCATCGGTATGTTTTCCCGAATTGCAGATATCAAGCCGAAAACGGTAGAGGAACTGAAGAATTTGCGTCACTTAGGTTTCGACAGTATCAGTATCGGAACAGAGTCGGGTGATGACAATACATTAGGGGCAATGAACAAGGGATATACAGCTAATGATATTATCGAACAATGCAAGAAACTGGAAGAAGCAAATATCAGATATAATTTAGTGTATTTGACAGGGCTTGCGGGAAAGGACAAGGGAGAACAGAACGCTGTCAATACTGCCGATGTATTCAACCGGTTGCACCCTTTTACCATAAACTTTGTATCGCTGACTGTATTTCCTGATTCGGAATTATATGAGGAAATACAGCGTGGTGATTTTGTAGAAGCTACCGAACACGAAAGACTATTGGAGTTACGGACTTTTATTTCAAGGCTTCATATAGAAACAACCTTATTGGGAAATACGGTATCAAATACTGTTCCATTCATTGGAATGATACCTAATGACAAAGTTCGGTTGCTTAATGAATTGGATTTGGTAATAAAGAATATGGATGAAAGTGAATTGAAACAGTACAGAGATAGTATCAAATCCCTGTAAATAAATTGTAGCATAGAAATGAATGACTTGTCCTAAAATAGCTTTGCAGAATGTGTTATTAGCTGCTAATAAAACAGGAGAAAAAGTGTATCTTCGTGATTGAAAATATAAAATCTGTATGTGATATGATAACTAACCGGGATGAAGTGCTGGAAAACGCATTTAAAGTTTTTGTGAAGATGAACTATGAGAAAGCGAGCTTTACAGAAATTGCCAAAGCATGCGGGCTGGCAAGGACTGGCATTGTTCATTATTTCCCTCACAAACAAGACTTGTTTGTGGCTGTGGTGGATAAATTCATATTTCAAACACATCACCCGAAAAATAAATTCGATAGTACTGAATGTACGCTGGCAGAGTTTATCGAACAGTATATAAAGGGGGTAAATATCACCATGAAACGGTTGGTGGAACTTATGGACGATGGCAATAATCCCTATGGATGTAGCCCTAATTTTTATTATTACCACTTTTTTACGCAAGTTAGAATGTACTACCCTAATATTCAGGAAAAGACTGCACATTTTTTCAAACAGGATTACGACCTTTGGATGAATATCATACAGAAAGCAAAGAATAACGGAGAAATACGACCCGATACGGATGTTAAAAGGGCTGCTACCATGTTCAGACAAATGTATTTCGGCTTATCATACGAGCAGGCTTATTTAAATGGGCTTGATGTGGAAGAACTGGCAAGCAATTTTCGCTATATATATTCATTATTAAAAGCGTGATTTTCATTTTTTACTGATTTGGGTCAAATAAAAACGAATGAGCGTTCGTTTTCTTGTTGTTTTCCCTATCTTTGGAGCATGAACCTATTTTCAGCAACATGGATAATGTACAGAAACAACGGGAAAGCATCGTCTTGTACAAAGAAATAAGAAATGGACAGGACTACATAGGGATAGATTATGCAAACAGTCAGGCTATTGCCTTGGCTTTATCCCAAGATACCGAAATCGAGATGGACGGAAATGGTCGCGCCTATGTGTCGGCATCTACATTCCGACTTCCTGTTTTTTATGAACGTTACTCTCCCCATGTCTATATTGATTACAACCGGGTATATATTCGGCATCCGAAACCTAAACGTGAATATATACTGCCTAAAGGTTATCTGGAACTGCTGGAACAGAAACGGTACAGTCCTTCTACCATAAAAGCCTATAAAATCTATTTCAGTGATTTTATGGAGTACTACAAAGGGCGTGACCTCGACCTGCTGACAGTCGAGAATATAAATACCTATATGCTCTATATAGTAAAGGAGAAACATATATCTGCCACCCAACAAAATATGCGTATCAACGCAATTAAGTTCTACTATGAAAAGGTCAGAAAGGGTAAACGGCAATACTACGGCGGGATTGCCCGTGCCAAAGAATATAAGGCTTTACCCGAAGTGTTGAGCCGGGAAGAAATGAAAAACATCTTTACACAGATAACCAACCGGAAACATCGGTGCATGATTTCCTTGATATACTCTGCCGGATTACGGCGTAGTGAACTTCTTAACCTGACCCCGAAAGATATTATTAGTGAACGGATGCTGATTAAGATAGCTGGCAAGGGGAAGAAATGTAGATACTCTCTACTTTCAGAAAAGGTACTCAAAGAACTAAGGAGTTATTACAAAGAATATAGACCACAAAATTGGCTTTTTGAGGGCGAACAGGCAGGTGAACAATATTCACCCAGCGCATTGGTGAAAATATTGAAAGAAGCGGCAAGAAAAGCCGGAATAAAACTCCGGGTACATTTGCACATGCTCCGGCACACTTTCGCTACCCATTTGCTGGAACAAGGGACTGACCTAAGAACTATTCAAGAACTTATGGGGCATAATGATACAAAAACAACCTCTATTTACCTACACGTGTCGAATGCTTACAAAGCCAAAATTCCTAATCCGTTGGATAGTTTGGATAATGATTAAGTTACGATTTAATAGAGAATAGGAACTACACCATAATGTGTAGTTATTGAATACATTAGCTACCATAAAATTATAATTGAATGAGAAAGTATAAATACACCAAAGAAACATTAGATGTAGCACTGCAAGGACTACAATCCGAAGATGTTGCGGAACGAAAGAAATACATAAAATTTATTTCCAATGCATCACGTAGTGAATTGTTCGGCAAGACGTGTGATACAATTAATGTACAAAGCTGGTTCTTATCACTAGAAAACCGGGAAAAGTTAATAAATGCTGTACGCCAAGAAACTGAACCAAAGTTACTTTGGGAGTATCTGTTAATAATAGATTCAGTATGTGACAGGTATATAGATGCTTCCTTTTATACCAAAGATTTTGCAAAAGAGCCATTATGTGTTGAGTTCAAACAACGGGCTTATGAAATAGCGAAACAATATTCGAAACATTCAAGTGCAATAGTCAGGCAAATGTCTGGTTTCATAATGGGCTACATGGGAGATAATGACGTGTGGGACATTTTTTGCGATGTTATGGCAAAGAAAAGAGACTACCTTACAATCAGTCACATAACACTGGGTATAGTATGGTTTTGTACTAAAGTAAACGTAAATGACGGACAGATATTTGGTGGAACTATGACAGAACACCAACGAACTAATATTCTCAATAGCTTACAATCAGTCTATGAACACTCCTCGAATAGAAGTATTGAGGGAATGTGCTTAAGAACGATTGGAAAACTGTCCAAAACAAAAGAAGTAGCTAACGAGCCAAGATAGCTGCTGAACGCAGCCCCTTGTCAACCCATTACCAGCTATTAAGGGGTAGTGATAAATTGGAATGATATGGATGAAATAGTAAATTACGGAAATATAGAAATTGTACTTCCAAATGAAACGCTTGGATGTTTTTTAATCTTCCAAGATTTGGTAAATGTTTTTGGAGTGACATATCAATATGAAGCGGTTGGCTTATTAAAAAACGAATTGAAAAATTGTGTGGATTTAAAACCCAAACCGAATATTGATTATGAAGCAGACAATACCTATATTGAAAGTCGAAGTGCAGATACAATTTTTAAAGTGGTGGAGATTATAAATAATCTGACAATAGAAAAGCTTAAAGCCTATCTATCCAACGATGAAAAGCGGGAAATTCTCAAAAAACTAAAAACGTGGAAAAGACCGAAAGCTGCGAAATGGAAAGTCGGAGATGTATTCAGCTTAAAACTGAAAGATGAAACATTCATGTTTGGGCAAATTATTGACACGCATTTGACGCATAAATCGCCAACCTGCTGCCTTTTTGAAATCAAAAAGAAAACAGACCAAGTAACATATAAAGAATTAATAGAAAGTCGAATCATCTCCATTGAAAATACAGACAACGAATATTTAAGTAATAAGACATTTAAGATACTATTTAATGTAGCCCCTCTCGCAAATGCGAAAGTGTCAAAGAAAAGAATTATAGGAGACTCAACTTTGTTGAACTTATGTAATGCGTATTATGGCTTAGAGCCGTGGAATGTATTATATGATGCCACATATTATGACAAAATGTTATTTGGCGGTATCAAACGCCCAAAAACAGTTTTGTTATTGGATGAAAAAGAGCGAAATAAATATCGGTTAGAACATTTTGGAATAAATGAAAATAATGAACGAATAGGTAAATGATAGCTGGTGACAAGCCAAGATAGCTGCTAAACGCAGATACTTGTCAAACCATTATAGACAACTAAAGAAGAACCCAACAGAATAGAAAGTATCAAATATGAAAAAGAACTCTTTTGACAAGGTTATTGATAAAAATTTGAATAAATATATCAATTTGCCTCTTGAAGAACACGAATACCTTCAAGAATTTTATAATAATCCTACGGTTAAAATGCAAGATTATTATAAATGGCGTTCTGCCAGTATGCTTTGTTTTGGAATACATTATTATTCGTTTTGGTATAATCCTAATGAGGAAGATTTCAAAGGGATAATAGATGCGTTTGCAATGACATATATTGCACATATCATGTATTTGTATGATAAAGAAAAGAAATACATGAGAACCTTAGTTGAAGGTGTCCCTTTGTTTTTATCTATTCTTTCTTTTGGAAAAGAACAGGAGATAAACTTAATGTTCCACGCAATAATAGGTTTAATCCGTGATGCTTTGAACAAAAAATGTTCTATAAATCATCAAGATCGAACTTTGCAGGAAACATTCTTGCTATATGACGCATATACCAATGCCGCAAACCATGAGATTTGGAAAGAATATATAACCAAACCGCTTATTCAAGATTATCAACGTGGATTTGATATCATCCTTTCTGATAATGAAGATGAAATAAACTCGGTTCTTTCTGACATGATGAAACACCACAGAAAAACGGCTCACATAGAGTCGTTTATAAGTAATGAATTTTATTCTACTGAATGGCGTGTGTTTCCAATAGAAATTATTGCACTTATGCGTTATCGCTATTTGCAAGGAAAATCTATCGACTTTATAGAACATGAAGTGTTGTCAAAATTCATTCCATATTTAAAAAAAACTGAATATACCTTGTCACCAAAGATAGAAGCAGCTAAAACAAAAATATATGAGATACTTTCTTTGAGTTAGTTCTCCTTATTTAGAAAGTGAGTTCATAACGAGGTCGAGATAGCAGCTAAACGCTGTTCCTCACCAAACCATTATAAACAATATGTATCGCATAGCAAACATAGTATTATTTGTTCTTACCATTTTCGTGGTAATGGGATGTTCTTGTAGTAAAACTTTGTGTAAAAGTAACATACAAGATGTGATACTCAATGTAGATAAATTCCGTAAGCAAAGTAAGAAAGAGTATCAGTATATAGAAGAAGATGCGGAAAGATTGTTTGTAAATTCAGCATCGGTTTATCCCGATACATTATACTGCCAACAATACAATTTGTTGCAAGGCTATTTTTATGGAGAAGCTGGATTTGATTTGTATTGCACGTGGTATGCACAATTCAATGCCAATAATAGGAAACAATTTAGTGGAGAACGTAAAACATTAAACAAAATGTTCTATTGTGTAAATGATATGTTGAGATGTATTGCCGGGGGTGGTACGGGCTTCACGCATGAAACGTACCGCATACCTGCATACACAGAGTATTATATCTATAAATATCAGAATATGGAAACGAATAAGAAACTTCAAAATAATGATATTAGCCAAACGCTTTCAAACTTGTGGCAGATAATAGCTGCTTACAATAGCGAAGATATGCCCTTTGAAGTGTTAGCTTATAAAATGAAATACATATATGAAAACATGGAGTATATAAAATCATTGCTTACTACTGAAAAATATCATTGTTACCTGCAAGAATATATGTACAGACTAATAAACGAAAATGTAAGTGGGCAAGAACAATTAAATTTATAACAAGGTCGAGATAACAGCTAAACACTGTTTCTCACCAAACCATTACAGATAATAGTGCATAAACATGAAGAATGTAAAATACATATTTTGTTTTGTCTTTTGTTTTATAGCAATGAAGGATGCTAAAGCACAAAGTGGCACTGATTTGTCTGCTTTGGAAAAACAGCTTTGCTTTATTCAAGACACGTTATATACGTTACGGCAAAATTATTCCTATACGAATGATAATTACTGTGATTCTTTACAAAATAGATTCTCTATCCTGCTGAAAGAACTTTGTAAAGTCGATAAAGGGATGAAATACGACTTTAGAGAATTGAGGAAAAAAGAACGGCAATTTACTATTGCGGTATCAACAGACGGGAATATGAGGGTATTTTCCCGAAACACTTATTGGGGCGGTACTATGCCCTTGTTTGCTTCTTATATGCAATATAAGGATAAAGAACAATCTTATTTCTTCGATATGAATGATGATAACGATATGGGGATATGTTATGATACTATTTATTCCATTCAAGCATTGGATAAAAGTTATTACCTGCTTTCAGGGACAAGCCAGATAGCGACCGCATATCCTTTAGCAGTAATGAAAGCTGTTAGTTGTACAAATGGTAAGTTGAAGCAAGATACAATATTCGTTTCCGATAATCAGCAAAAGGATTATTTGTCTATCTCTTATCGTGATGCAAAAGATAATATAGACGCACGGTTATTCATCGGCAGTAATTTTACGTTTCCCCGTATCGTATATATCGGAATACAAAAGGAAATTTTAAAGCCTGTTGTTGTAAAAAATAAAGACGATACCGAATATGTCAGTAGAGAAATTGAGGTATATAAACTTGTAAGAAATAAGAATGAAATAAAATTCATCAGTAACAACGAAAGATAACCCCTAAACAGCGTTCCTTTCCAAACCATTATAAACAATTAGATTTGAAATAGGATGATAGTCATTATATTGCCTCTTATGCTAATCATAGCATTACTGGATTGCCTTATCCGAAAGGATTTAAGACATTCCGTGATATTTGCATTCCCGATTATCATTCTTATAGGAATATATGTGTGGCTATTCACATTACTACCTGTACAATGGGGATTAAAAAGAATACCTTTCATTGAACTGGTACAAATAAGAGATATATCTGCAAATGACTATACCGATAGCCGATACAATTATGCCAAACACAATGGTGTGATAGAATTTGTAGCAGATAAAAAACTTGATGATTATGAAGTAATTTTAGAAGGAAGTAATATCAGCAATTTAAGTCACAATGATTTCATGAATAATGATAGTCTTGCCATATTAACCTCTTATGACGTGGCTTTTATTAAGAAAGTAAATGATAAGTTTTTGTATAAAGCGTTGTTCATTACAAAGCAATCTAATGACAGGAAAGTATATGATAGTATCTATTGTAAGGTATTTATAATACGAATGTTTGTTCCTATTTATGAAACAAACGAGATTGCTATACCATATAATAACTATTTTAAATTAAAGAATAAAGTTTATAACGAGGTCGAGATAACAGCTAAACGCTGTTCCTTACCAAACCATTAGTTGTAATAATTAGAAATATATAGATATGAAACTAAAAGCGATATTTCATGATGCTTTTCTTTTTTTAGGCATAGCCGTCGAAGGTTTGCTATTATTACAAACACACATATTCATGGAAAAAGGGAAATTCGGCTATATGCTGGTGACTGGAAGCCTTGCGGTAGTTCCGATTGCTATTGTTATCTGGGTAATGCGAAGAAAGAAGACACAAGGAAAGAAAATCAAAGAGAAACACAAGGCATTGCTTCGCTCCAAAGGTATTACTTTGAAAGTGGATTTAAACAGTTGCGAAATATGTGAAAGCAAACAAAATGTCCATTACACCCGAATGGATGTACCTGCTTACTCGTTCAAAACACGTTTATATTCACCTACTTCGTTAGATGAACCGGATTTGCCCCACCAATCTTTGCATAGTCAGGAGATTAACGCCTGCGAAGCATTGACAAATCCCGACCGAATGAATGAACCGCTTTCTTATGAACGTTGCCATTGTACAGTAAAAGTTACTTTAGACTATCGGGGAAAACAGACGCAGTTTGTCAGCGAACCAATTATTATGGATAGAAGTAGTTTAGGTGTTTTTCTTGCCTTACAAAAAGACGGAGTTATTTATATAAATCCAAAGAATGAAGAGGATTACTTCTTCGACCTTGATTTTCTAAAACAGGAATAATACAAGATAATACTTACAACGTTTCTTTTCAGGCCATTATATAGAAACATGAAAACAACAATGCCATATAAAAGAACTGAAAACATTCTGTATGCCGTGATTTCGCTATTCGTGGGATGGCGTATCACTTTTTACCATACATCTGCTCTGCCCGATTTTGATATAGCCGCAAACAATATATACACAACGATTGAATGTGAAGTGCTGACATTTGTATTATGGGGTATGCTGATATTCCTTTTCCGCTTTATCGGGAAACAGGTGGATGATATAAGGAAAAAGCGATTGTTCAAGATAACTTCCGTGCTGGTATATTGGCTAATTGTATGGGGATTCTGCCATTATCAATGCGCCATAAAAGCGGTACAGGATTGGAATGATATGATGAACGGGAATATGGGATAACCGTAGCAGTTACAGTTATCCGAATATCATAACTGACATAAAAAAATATTGCATATCCTGCTTATCTCGTCCTTGTCAAGATACCCTCTTTCTATATACTCAAATTTGAGTTTGTAATTGGCGAACGGGTCGGCAGTAATCAATCCCGTACCTTGTGCAAAGTTTACTACCGTGCGGAAACGCCGGATGAACTTCATAGCTGTGTTAGGTGAACAATCGTGGTTCTTTATTATATAATAGGTAGAAGTTCTCAATAAATACTTTGTTGATTTGACGTATCGGCATATCCTCCTAAAAAATAGCCTTATTAAATCCGATACTTCTTCCTAAAATCAGTTGGATTGCAATTTTTGTATTTCTTGAATAGCTTGTTCAAATGGCTTTCATCTGTAAATCCAAGTTCTTCTACTATTTCGCTAATTCTCATTTCGCTGTGCAGAAGACGGTTTTCCACCATTTGCATTTTATAATTGAAGATATATTGCTGCATGGTTTCATTAGTCTGCTTTTTGAAGTATCTCCCAAGATAATTGGGGGAAATGCCGAAAAGTTGGCTTATCGTTTTGGCTTTTATCTTCTCGGGATAACAAATATTCGACTGGATGTATTGCAATATGTTCAGTGACTTATCTTCTGAATTCTCGTCTATCTGTTCAGGCAGGAACAAAGCAATGTTACGGGCGACAACAATCACGATTGTATTGATTAGCTGCGTAATAATTTCACTGCTATATATCTTTTTGTTCAAGTATTCACGAATAATCGCTTCTATCATAGGTTTTACCAGCAACTTGTCGGTTTGGTTGCGTAAGATACAGCCGGGGCGATGATTGGCGTGTTGTAGTATAAACTCTAACCGTTGGATATTCTCCGCACCGAAGACTGCCGAATGAATATAGATGTCATTGAATTTTATATAAACAAACTTTGTGGTAGTATGGATGTCGAACGAATGTATATCGCCGGGAGTAATCATAAAGAGATGTCCGTCATGATAAGGAAACCTATTATTATTTATCCACTGAACACCTGTTCCCGATAGAATATAGACCAATTCAAAAAACGTATGGTCATGCTCCTTTAATTGCGACTCATCCAGTTCACTGAAACTGATTTCAAACGGTTGGTGTAGATTTTCCCTTTTCATTTTATGTAATCTGCTATTCAAGTGTAAAGATACAAATAAAGAGAAAAATAATACAGATTTTATTTTATGAATATGTATAACTTTGCCACAAATAGAAAGATAGTAGTAACTTTTATCATGAGTAGGTATGAAAACAGAATTGGAAAAATGCTTGTCGGGCGAATGGTACGATTGTCATGCTCCCGTATTTATGGAGTTTAAAAGAAAGACACATGAATTGTTGCTGAAATACAATTCATTGCCGTATGATTGTAAAGAGGCAAAGTATGCGTTATTGAAAGAAATGTTTGAAAGCGTTGGTGAAAAGGTTTCGGTAGGGCATTCTTTTATATGTGATTATGGCTGTAATATCCGTATAGGAAACAATGTCAGTATAAATACCGGATGCACCTTTGTGGATTGCAATAAAATCACAATCGGAAACAATGTATTGATAGCCCCAAATGTACAAATCTATACGGCTACTCATCCGGTGGAACTGGGCGAACGCTTAGAACCCGTAGAAAACCAAAATGGAATAGAATATATCCGCCACACGTATGCTTTGCCCGTAACCATTGAAGACGGCTGCTGGATTGGTGGCGGTGTTATCATCCTGCCGGGTGTCACCATTGGACGGGGAAGTGTCATCGGGGCGGGAAGTGTTGTCACTAAATCCGTTCCGGCAAATAGTCTTGCCATAGGAAATCCATGTAGGGTAATTCGGGAAATCAATACTTCGCATAGCCATGATTAAATTAGTCGCTTTTGATTTGGACGGTACATACCGGTTTACATCTTGGTTTACATCAGAGCCACGGTTTACCGGTTTACATCAGAGCCTTCAAACCGCAGTGTATATAAAGAAAAAGCGATTATCTGATTTAGATAACCGCTTGATTTTTAATCTTTTAAGAGTGATCCGCTTGGGGCTCGAACCCAAGACCCCAACATTAAAAGTGTTGTGCTCTACCTGCTGAGCTAGCGAATCAATCCTTAGCGCTGTTAAGCGGGTGCAAAGATATAGACTTTTTTGGAAGTTACAAAGGAATTTCGCTTTTTTTCTTATCTTTGTCCCGGAATTGGGTGATAGAACCGCTTTTGGGCGAGGGTAGGCATAATCCGGATTTCTGTTATGGCGTAGAGTTTCTATTATTGGGATGATATCATAACCGGTTGGGAGGAGATTGGTGCTGAGAGGAATTGGTTTTGAGAAGAAGAAATAACAATAGATATAGATAATGGACAATAAACAATAACCTAATACCGGCTTGTATCCCCTATCTTGTATATATTATATATACATGATACATGTTACATGTTACTTATTGCTTACATATTATTATAATATACACATGATACATATTACTTACATAATATAGTGTACACACATGATACATATTATTTGCATGGTATAATACACACATAATACAATTACTTACGTAATATAATACACACATGATACATATTACTTACATAATATAATACGCACATGATACAATTACTTACGTAATATAATACACACATAATACAATTACTTACATATCCTTTTATAATACACACATAATACATTATACTAAATAATCCAGTAACACTAATAACCCAATAACACTAAATACTAATATAACAAATGTATAACATAAAATCCTAACTCATATGGCAACAGTAGACGATAAGAAAATCATCTTCTCTATGGTAGGGCTGAACAAGACCATTCAGCAGACCAACAAGCAAGTATTGAAGAACATCTACCTCTCGTTCTTCTACGGAGCGAAAATCGGCATTATCGGTCTGAACGGTTCGGGTAAGTCCACCCTGCTGAAGATTATCGCCGGATTGGACAAATCCTACCAGGGCGAAGTAGTATTCTCACCCGGATATTCGGTAGGATACCTGGCACAAGAACCCTATCTCGACCCCGCAAAGACAGTAAAAGAAATAGTAATGGAAGGCGTGCAACCCATTGTAGACGCACTGGCAGAATACGAAGAAATCAACCAGAAGTTCGGGCTGCCCGAGTACTACGAAGACCCGGACAAAATGGACAAACTCTTTACCCGCCAGGCAGAGCTGCAAGACATCATCGACGCTACCGACGCATGGAACCTCGACAGCAAGCTGGAACGCGCTATGGACGCACTCCGCTGCCCGCCCGAAGACCAGTCCGTAGAACACCTCTCCGGCGGTGAGCGCCGCCGTGTGGCACTCTGCCGGCTGTTGCTCCAGAAACCCGATGTGCTGCTCCTGGACGAGCCCACCAACCACCTCGACGCCGAGTCTATCGACTGGCTGGAACAACACCTGCAACAGTACGAAGGCACGGTAATCGCCGTTACCCACGACCGCTACTTCCTCGACCACGTGGCAGGCTGGATACTCGAGCTCGACCGAGGCGAAGGCATCCCCTGGAAAGGCAACTACTCCAGTTGGCTGGAACAGAAAACCAAACGCATGGAAATGGAAGAAAAGACCGCCAGCAAACGCCGCAAGACACTCGAACGCGAGCTGGAATGGGTACGCATGGCTCCCAAGGCACGCCAGGCAAAAGGCAAGGCACGTCTGAACTCCTACGACAAACTGCTGAATGAAGACGTGAAAGAGAAAGAAGAAAAACTCGAAATCTTCATCCCCAACGGTCCCCGCCTGGGCAATAAAGTCATCGAAGCCAAACACGTGGCGAAAGCCTTCGGCGACAAACTCCTGTTCGACGACCTCAACTTCATGCTCCCCCCCAACGGCATTGTAGGCATAATCGGTCCCAACGGCGCCGGTAAAACCACCCTTTTCCGCCTAATCATGGGGCTGGAAACACCCGACAGCGGCGAGTTCGAAGTAGGCGAAACCGTAAAAGTAGCCTACGTAGACCAACAGCACAAAGACATCGACCCCGCCAAGAGCGTCTACCAGGTAATCTCCGGCGGCAACGACCTAATCCGCATGGGCGGGCGCGACATCAACGCACGCGCCTACCTGTCGCGCTTCAACTTCTCCGGAGCCGACCAGGAAAAACTCTGCGGCGTACTCTCCGGCGGCGAGCGCAACCGCCTCCACCTGGCACTCTGCCTCAAAGAAGAAGGCAACGTGCTGCTCCTGGACGAGCCCACCAACGACATCGACGTCAACACACTACGCGCCCTCGAAGAAGGCCTCGAAGACTTTGCCGGATGCGCCGTAGTCATCAGCCACGACCGCTGGTTCTTAGACCGCATCTGTACACATATCCTTGCGTTCGAGGGAGACTCCAATGTATTCTTTTTCGAAGGCTCCTATTCGGAATACGAAGAAAACAAACTGAAACGGCTGGGCAGGGAAGAGCCCACCCGCGTACGTTATAGAAAGTTGATGAATGACTGATTTCCTGTTTTATTTGAAAGCATATACATCTCATCCGTGACAAAAAGAAAGCTCCGCAGGCAAAATGCGGAGCTTTTTTTATTAAGAGATTTTCAGGGTTGTTTAGCAGCCTTAAAAAATGTAACACGAAAGTAATTGATAATTGATGTAATAATATTATATTTGCAACTTAGAAACATCTTTTAATGATTTATTAACACTGTCTATTAACTAAAAGCAGAATTATGAGAAAACATCTGATTCAATTTCTGTCGGTGCTCCTGCTGTCGGTATTCACCTCCGCAGCATGGTCACAGACCACAGTGCATGGTCAGCTTGTCGATGCAGAAACCGGCGAACCATTGGTTGGTGCTGCCGTTATGGTAGAAGGAACCACCCAAGGGTCGGTAACCGACATCGACGGTTATTTCAAGCAAAGCGTTGCTTCCGGTGCTACATTATTATTTAAGTACATCGGTTACAAAGACCAGAAGAAGAAAATTACACAGAAGAGCGCTTCTGTGGAGCTTGGAACAATCCGGATGCAGCCCGATGCGGTGATGCTGTCCGACGTTACGATTACCTCATCCGTTGCCGTGGCACGCAAGACACCGGTAGCCGTATCCACCGTAGACCCGGTGTTCATCGAAGAAAAGCTCGGTTCGCAGGAATTCCCCGAAATCCTGAAATCCACCCCCGGTATCTACACCACCAAAGACGGTGGCGGCTATGGCGACGCACAAACCCGTATCCGCGGTTTCAAGAGCGAGAACGTAGCCATGATGATAAACGGCGTGCCGATGAACGGCATGGAAAACCAGAAAGTATACTGGTCTAACTGGGCAGGACTGTCCGACGTAACCCGCAGCATGCAGGTACAGCGCGGTCTGGGAGCCGCCAAAGTATCGGTTCCGGCAGTAGGCGGCTCTATCAATATCGTAACCAAAAGCACGGAAGCCAAGAAAGGCGGCTTCGTATCCTACGGCATGGGTAACGACGGCTACAACAAAATCCTGTTCAGCGTCTCCTCCGGACTGTCCAAAGACGGCTGGGCATTCACCCTGTTGGGCGGCAAGACCTGGGGCGACGGCTACATCCAGGGCACAGAGTTCGAAGGCTACAACTGGTTTGCCAGCGTTGCCAAGCGCTTCAACGACAACCACCAACTGTCACTCACCGCATTCGGCGCCCCGCAGTGGCACAACCAGCGCAACAACCAGAACGGACTAACCATTAAAGAATGGCAACGGGTCAAGAAATACATGGGCGAAGACAGCCCCTACAAGTACAACCCCACCTTCGGTTACCGCAACGGGCAAGTCTACAACTCCTCCCGCAACTCATACCACAAGCCTCAGATTTCGCTCAACCACCTGTGGCAGATAGACCGCAAGTCCAGCCTGAGTACGGCACTCTACGTATCTATCGGCCGCGGTAACGGATATAGCGGTTCGGGCGACTCCGCCAACCGCAGCCGCTGGTACGGCGCAAGCAACGGATTGGTAAACAACGACTTCCGCGAGGCAGACGGCACATTCTCCTACGACCAGGTAGAAGCCCTGAACGCAGCCAGCGAAACCGGTTCCAAGATGATTATGGGCAAATCCATGAACAACCACATGTGGTACGGACTGCTCTCCACCTATACCACCAAATTCGGTGAAAACTTCGACTTCTACGGAGGCATCGACCTGCGTTACTACAAAGGCCTGCATCAGAACATCATCGTCGACCTCTTCGGCGGCGATTACTTCGTAGATGCCGAGAACCGCGGCAAAATTCTTGCCGAGAACAATCCAGCCGCCGCCGACCCCAATTTCAAGAACCAGAAACTCGGCGTGGGCGATGTATATTACCGCGACTACGACGGCTTTGTAATGTCCGAGGGCGCATTCGCACAACTTGAATACAACCGCGACAAGGTCAGCGCATTCGTCTCCGGCGGACTCTCCAATACAGGATACTGGCGCTACGACCGCATGTATTACAGCAAAGACAAGGCGAAATCCGACACCAAGAACTACCTGGGCGGAAACATAAAAGGCGGCGTCAACTACAACCTCAACGAAAAGAACAACGTATTCTTCAATGCCGGCTTCATAACCCGCGCTCCGATGTTCGATACCTCTTTCGTCAATTCGCAGAATTCACATGCCCGTAACGAAGACGCCAAGAACGAAAAAGTCATGTCCTTCGAAGTAGGCTACGGCTACCGCAGCAGCATCTTCACCGCCAACCTCAACGCATACTACACCCGTTGGATGGACAAAGCACTGTACGATTCCGGCGACTTCGACTACAACGTAGACGGACAAAACATCAAAGACCGCTATACCTTGAACATGACCGGCGCCAACGCCAACCACATGGGCGTTGAGCTGGACTTCGCAATCCGTCCGTTACGCTGGCTGGATATCAACGGAATGTTCTCCTGGGGCGACTGGCGCTGGAACGGCAATGCCAGCGGATACTACTACAACGCTGCCGGCCAGTTGATGACAGACTTCAAGGGCGGCACACTGTCCGATATCTCGCAAGCTTCCAACTACAAGGCAAACATTAAAATGGATAATGTCTACGTAGGCGGTTCGGCACAGACCACGGCAGCCCTGGGCGTAAATATCCGTCCTATGCAAGGACTGCGCATCTCGGCAGACTGGAATTTCTTCGCACGCAACTTTGCCGACTACGACATCGAGGCGGGAAATGCCGGTTTCGGCGATGAAATCGTGGTGGTAAGCCCGTGGGAAATCCCCTCGTACAGCACGTTCGACCTGAGTGCGGGATACACCTTCGACTTCGGCAAGGTACGCGCTACGCTGAGCGGCAACATCAACAACCTTTTCGACCAGGAATACATAGCCGATGCCCGCGACGGCAGCAGCCACGACTGGGAAACGGCTACCCGTGTGCTCTACGGCTTCGGGCGTACCTACTCCGTGCGGTTGAAGTTCAATTTCTAAACCTTTAAGAACTACGATTATGAAGAAAAAGTTTATATACAGTTTGTGTGCAGTCGCTTTCCTGATGACAGGCTGCGATTACAACGAAGACAATTTTCCCGGCTACGAGGAAGGAGGCCGTCCTACCGATGTTGCAAAGATTGTCTACACGCTTACCGATGCCGACTACGATGTAATGGGCGGCGATGTGAAGCAGAACAAGTACTTCTCTGCCGATGCCATGCCCGACGACTACATCCCCGGCTGGCTTGCCGATACCTATTTCTCGGTGGATTTGAACTCCTCGGCGAAGATTACATACCGTTTCAAAACGGTATATCCCAAGTACAATGATATCCCGTACCTGCAACTCACAGAAGATGATTATACTATTATTCATGGTGAGGGATATTACGGGCCTTATCTGAACGAAGGTACGGAAGATGACATGTATAAGATACTGAATAAAAAGTATACTGACGCTAAGAACGGGGCATTCTCTTTCGTAGAATATCAATATAATAAAGATGCCCAGCCGGAGTTGATAGAAACTCCCGTTGCCCAATACGATTTCGAAGATTTGACTAAAGGCGACCTCGAAACGATGTCCGGCTGGTATCTCTGGGCCGAAGGTAATAAATGGACAGTGGGCGAATACAGCAAGAACAAGTATCTGCAATTTACCGCCAACAAAGCCGACGGTCCTGCGGAAGCTTGGCTGGTAACCCCCGGCATCAAGATAGAAGGGGCTGACAAGAAGTTTGCATGGGATGTTAATGTCGGTTACTGGAAACACGACGGATTGAAAGTACTTATCTCTACCGATTTCGACGGTGCAGATGTAACTAAGGCAACTTGGACTGATGTAACAACTGAGTTCACCCTGCCTCAAACCCCTACGGACGACTGGGGAGATTTGGCAAGAGCAGGTACTATGAACTTGGATACCTATGCCGGGCAGACAATCTACATCGCTTTCCACTACACAGGCAATTCGGATGAGAAAAAAACTACCAGCTATCAGATAGACAACATTATCGTAGGCAAGGACATTCCTACCGTAGTCAATACCACAATGCGTTTCGCCTTGTACGAACGTAGAAATAACAGGTGGGAACTCTTTGAAGACTCCGGCGAGGCGCAATTCATTCCGTGGGACGCCTATGAAGAAATGGGAACCGGCGACGACCGTCCGGGCGAGGACTACTCCTTCAGCTCCACCGTCAAGGCAGAAAACTACATTCCGCGTTACCTTGCCGATAATGTAGCTTACCCCATGGGCGGCGATACCTGTACTGTAATCTACCGCTACTATGCAGGCAGCGGCAATTACCAGGCCAATGCCGACCAGTACATCTACAACGACACCATTAACGTATGGAAGTACAGCGACAACATAGCTATCGAAACAAGACCTTACGCCTATAACGGTACGGAATGGCAATACTCTCCGAGCATCCTCATCGACCTGCCCGCAGGGAAAAACAACGACGAGGTATCCGAGTTCTATCAAGCCATTACCGACTGGGTGAAAGAAAACCATGCCGAGTACGTAACCTCCTACGGCAATAACGATTACTATTACGGCGGTTCGGCCTATCAGAACAACTTCGACTTCCGTGTGAGCGCATGGCAAGGACAAGGCACGTACGACGGCATGTCCTCCGACGAACTCAGCGAACTGATGTGGGAGCGTCTGCCCGAAGCCTTCCCGCACGCACTGGAAGCCCTCTATGCCGATGCCGCACCAGCCGACAATGGCGTAGACGTAATCTATACGATTAACTTCGGCGTGTACGACGGTTCTTCCACAACCACTTATACCATACAGTATAAAGTGATTGGCAAAGGGCAGTTCGAGTACGTTGAAGACTCCCTGAAGAAAGCGGATGCATAGCATACTGCCCATATAAGCTGCCGGGCAGATATATTGAAAGGCGCGGATTACGCGGGTTTCACGAAACTCCCCTTGGGAGGAGGACGTGAAGCCGGTGTAGTCCGCGCCTCGTTTGTGCACGTTTACCATTTCTCCTTCTTCACCTCGAAGCACGGACACTGCTTAGTCCATTCCATGGGTTCCACTTCACCGTTACCATTCAGGTCGGGGCTCAGGTCGCGATGCCCCACCACCCGGGCGTCGGGGTAGTCCAGCAGCAAAGCTCTTACGAGTACGCGGAGCGAATGGCGCTGCCACTCGGTACGTGTGTCGCACGGCAGTCCGTAGCGGTTCAGCCCGCCCTCATAACAGATACCTATCGAGTGGGCATTGTAGCCGCGGGCATGTGCACCGGGCTTTTCGAGCGGACGGGTAGTCAGGATATGACCGTCGCGACGTATGTAGAAGTGATAGCCCGTACCGTCGAAACCGCGCCTGCGGTGGGCAGCCTCCAACGCCTGCTCGGTAAAAGGACAGTTTTCGCGCGTGGCGGTGCAATGGATAACGATTAAAGTGATTGAACGCATAGAGAGGAGTATAAATTGTGAATTATGAATTATGGATTATGAATTATAGATTTATAGATTATAAGGTGTAAACACACATATTATAAAGTATAAAGCACTAAGTCTACAACACCTGAAATAGAAAGGCAGAGGAGGAGCTAATTCATTGCATGAACACTCACTGCACCGAGAATGGCTGACGCCACCGCTATTACGATTTTAAGGAGTTTATCCCACCAAGATGATTTTGTTGCCATAATAATTGAATTTAGTTAATAGAATTGGGTTAATTGAAAAATGAATTATTGAATAATAAAGAATAAGACAGTAAAGTGTAAAGCATAAAGTAAAGAGTAATAGTAGAAAACACAAGTACCGGCAAACAGATTACCCGTCACTGTTACACTTTACACTTGGGGGCGGGTAAGGGGCTAACCCAACGGATTTTCTTCTTCGCCGTCGTCACCGCCGCTGCTACCACCGGAAGAACCGGCTGTCTTGGGGTTGTACAGTTCGAAAGCTATGTTGTTGGGAGCCCCTTTGGTAGTGGCGCTGGAGTCGTTTACCAAGCGCAGACCGCTGTCGGTAAGGAAACGGATATTCACCTTGTCGATATTCTTAACAGTGCAATCTTCCGATTTTGTAGTGCCCTTGCTGTGGAAAGTGGTGTAGAATACACCGAGCCCGTCCAACTTTACACTATCTCCGTCCGTCAGCTTGCGTTTGAGGTTGCGCACGAGGGCGGTAACTACGTGCTCCACATCCTCGGCGGACATGCCGCCCAGTTCTTCAATCTCTTGCGAGATACGCTTAGTGTCGTACAAACGGGAGTTCTTGGCCTTCCGTTTCAGGTAATACAGTTGCGGGGAAGTCTTGTCCCCGACTTTCTGGTGGCGTTGAATACGCTCTACGATAATTGTCATAAGCTCGATTTTTAGAGGTTAATTAAATAATTTGTTGATTGCTAACGGATAGAAGGGGAAGTCTCCGCGGCGATATTCCTTACCTCGTTTCGTTGAAACAAAGATACGGCAGCAGCAAGGAAGAAAATACGTTTGAGTAAGTTTCAGTAAGGATAAGTATGCTTTAGTAATAATAAGTACGCTTCGGTAATAATATGTATGTTCCGGTAAGGATAGGTAGGGGCGGATGTATTCGGTCAGTTTGTGTGTGTCTGCTTCTATTTCGGTGTGAGTGGGCGTATTTGGTGAGTTTGAGTACATATGTTTCTATTCTGGTAATGATGAGTCTGTTTTCGCCTGTTCCGGTACATCCGGATACATTCCGGCAATACCGGGTTGACTTAGGTAGTCATGGTACACCGAAATAGTAGTAGATGCACTTAAACTCACCGAATACACCTGCTCACATCGAAATGGCAACAGATACACTCAAACTCACCGAATACGCCCACTCATACCGAAATAGCAGCGGATACACTCAAACTCACCGAATACACCCACTCACACCGAAATAGCAGCATCTGCACTTAACCTCACCAAATACACCTATTCACACCGAAATAGTAGCGGATACACTCAAATTCACCGAATACACCTACTCGCACCGAAATAGCAACAGGTACACTCAAATTCACCGAATACACCCACTCACACCGAAATGGCAACAGGTACACTCAAATTCACCGAATACACCCACTCACACCGAAATGGCAACAGGTACACTCAAACTTACCGAATAGACCTATTCACACCGAAATAGCAGCAGATACACTCAAATTCACCGAATACACCTACTCGCACCGAAATGGCAACAGGTACACTCAAATTCACCGAATACACCCACTCACACCGAAATGGCAACAGGTACACTCAAACTTACCGAATAGACCTGCTCACACCGAAATAGCAGCATCTGCACTTAACCTCACTGAATACACCCATTCACACCGAAATGGCAACAGATACACTCAACCTTACCGAATACACCTGCTCACACCGAAATAGAAATAGATGCACTTAACCTCACCGAATACACCCATTCACACCGAAATGGCAACAGGTACACTCAAACTTACCGAATAGACCTGCTCACACCGAAATAGCAGCATCTGCACTTAACCTCACTGAATACACCCATTCACACCGAAATGGCAACAGATACACTCAACCTTACCGAATACACCTGCTCACACCGAAATAGAAATAGATGCACTTAACCTCACCGAATACACCCATTCACACCGAAATGGCAACAGGTACACTCAAACTTACCGAATAGACCTGCTCACACCGAAATAGCAGCATCTGCACTTAACCTCACTGAATACACCCATTCACACCGAAATGGCAACAGATACACTCAACCTTACCGAATACACCTGCTCACACCGAAATAGCAGCGGATGCACTCAAACTCATCGAATACACTTATTCACACCGAAATAGCAGCGGATACACTCAACCTCACCAAATACACCTATTCACACCAAAATAGCAGCGGATGCACTCAAACTTACCGAATACACCTGCTCACACCGAAATAGAAATAGATGCACTTAACCTCACCGAATACACCCATTCACACCGAAATAGCAGCGGATACACTCAACCTCACCGAATACACCTACTCGCACCGAAATAGCAGCATATGCACTAAAACTCACCAAATAGACCTGCTCACACCGAAATGACAGCGGATGCACTTAACCTCACCGAATACACCTGCTCGTACTGAAATAGCAGCATTTACACTTAACCTC
>NZ_KB894140.1:0-19704 GCF_000374365.1 Bacteroides gallinarum DSM 18171 = JCM 13658 | reverse complement strand
CGAAATAGCAGCAGATGTACTTAAATTCACCGAATACACCTGCTCACACCGAAATAGCAACAGATGCACTTAACCTTACCCAATATACCCACTCGTACCGAAATAGCAGCAGATACACCCGAATGTACGGATTGCCTTTACCCGACATTAAATTCCGTGTTTTTGTGAATAGTAACAAAAAAGCGTTATCTTTGAGCATCCTTGCTCTCCCGGTGGGAATAGGGTGCGTTTTTTTCGATTGGGGAAACCTTTTTTCCGATTGGGTCAACCCGACGTTTTTTTGTAAGTAATGAGCTTTTTCGTATAAACTAAAAAAAGAAAAAATACAATGGATAAAAATCCTGTGTGCACCTGCCTGATTAAGCAGGATTTAGAGGAAGCCGCCGACCCTTATGAGTTTCTCGACAAAAACTACTCTATTCTCGGAATTGTCGATAATCTGGATAAGCTCTCTAAAAAAGAATTGAAATGTGCATGTTGCCTTTTTGGTGTGGCATTGCAGAAACACTGTAAGAAGAAAAAGGGAAGGTGGTGAAAACTACCGGGTGCAGGACTGCCACTTGCCATTTGCCATAACGGTTTTACAAGTGCTATTACAGTATGATAGTGCCGGTGGCGCCTGCACAAATAATGCCGGTGGTGTCTGTACAACTTTTCTGCCCGTAGGGGAGGGGAGAGGCTGTTCCCAATTACCCTTCCGGACAAAAATAAATTAACGGATATTGCCGGATATAGTTGTGTATCTCGCTGAAAATCATTATCTTTATGTCTGAAAACAAGCAGCCTCCGTACCGGGATATTTCTACATGTAGGGATATGCGGTATACGGAAGATGCCGGGATATTGCCGTACCGTGACGAATGGCATATCGGTATTCGAACATCGTCATACTGTATAGAGGTTACTATAATCTTGGGGTACATGGAAAAATCGGATGAAGATATTGTAGAGAAATCGTTTGTGATGCGTAGTTACGGCAAGGGCGAACTGGCGAGCATGTATATAGCCGGCGTACAGCAACAGACTGCCGTCAAGCAGTTCAATGAATGGGTACGTACCGCCCCCGGACTGGAACGGCAGTTACAGGAAACCGGGCTAACGCCTACCGCCCGCCGATACACGCCTGCGCAGGTACGACTTATTGTAGGAGTGTTGGGGACACCCTGATTAGTCCTGTGCAATATACAACGCTTCGCTCTATATTCCTCTGTATCCTCCTCTAAGCTGTGCAACGCTTTCCCCTGCCTCCCTCCGTGCCCTCCTCTGTGTTTTATAACACTTTCTCCTGCCTCCCTCTGCCTCCTCCTCCTCTGTGTTTTATACCACTTTCCCCTGCCTCCCTCTGCCTCCTCCTCTGTGTTTTATAATACCTTCCCCTGCCTCCCTCCGTGTTCTCCTCTGTGTTTTATAATACTTTCCCCTGCCTCCCTCTGCCTCCTCCTCTGTGTTTTATAACACTTTCTCCTGCCTCCCTCTGCCTCCTCCTCTGTGTTTTATAACACTTTCTCCTACCTTCCTCCATGTCCTCCTCTGTGTTTTATAACACTTTCCCCTGCCTCCCTCCGTGCCCTCCTCTGTGTTTTATAATACTTTCTCCTGCCTCCCCTCCATGTCCTCCTCTGTGTTTTATAAAGCTTTCCCCTGCCTTCCTCCGTGTCCTCCTCTGTGTTTTATAATACTTTCTCCTGCCTCCTCCTCTGCGCCGTGCAACGTTTTCCTCCGCCTTTCTCCGTGCCCTCCTCTGTGTTGTATAACGCTTCCCACCATACAACCCTTTCCCCCTCCACCCCCTAAGGCAAAATAAACCGTCCCCCGGTACAAAATCCTTCGTCCCGCAGGATGAAGCTGACAGCTCCGCGGGACGAATACATCCGCCTTGCGAAACGAGTTTATCCCTCCGGGGTACAGCGTTATACAAACAATAACCCCATGCCCGCACTACGTACCGTAAGACGGGCGCAGGCGGACATGGGGCATCCCACTTTGCAGCAACACCGGAGGAAAGCAGCGGCATCCGTAAATGTTTTTCCGAATGCCGGCATACTTTTCGCCGAAGCCGGCAAGGTTCATTTTAGGGGTTAGGTCCTTATTGACCCTCTTTCCCCCGCCTCTTATTCCGCTTTCGATACCTATCTTTCTGTTTTACAATGAGTTCGTACTCCAAGCCCTTTTTCAGAATACGCTTGGCGGTAGATAGGGACATACCGAAGTTTTGGGCAGCTTCTATGAACTCGGTGTAAGAAAATTTCCTCGGCAAGCCAGCAAGCACCCTGTCGAAACGGTGGAAGTAACGCATGGCTACGGGCGCTTGTCCGGTGTCGGGCAACGTGGTTCCCAACAGCAGGCTGTGTTCGAGGACGGCGGTTACAATCTGCATGGCGGTATCGAAGTCGGTATCGGTACAGCAGTACTCCTTGGCATAGCGGTAGTCGTCCCACTTGCGGAACAGAGTGAGGATAGCCGCCAGACGCATGGCGAGCAGCCCGTGGCGGAAGATGATGCTGCTTGTAGACTCGCGCCCCTCTACCAGCGCCGACTGTAGCCAGCACGAGAAACGCTGGGTGTGGCGCTCCCACTGCTCGGGGGTGAAGGTGACGAGCGTGGGCGACTCGAGCAACAGTTTGTGCATCTCGAACAGCTTCTTCCCAATGTCGCGGAAGTGCGTGCGCAGGTCTACCCGTTCCGCGCCCGGCGAGCATATCTCCCAGCAGAGGCTCGTTTGACGGGTGTAGATAAGGAAGCGGCTGTACAGCCCGTTTTCGTGCGAGTGGAAGAACTGGAGGAACTGCTCCTGCGTGCCCGATATGGCGAGTGCCAGGTGAGGGTGACGCACTACTATCGGGTCGCCGTCGGTTTTGTACGACTGCGAGATTTCCTCGTGGTGGGCTGCCTTGCAGAAGATGTCCTCGTACCTGCCGTAGTCTTGGGTGAGCGACGATACGAGCGTGTTGATTTCGGTAGATGCCATGTGGCAACCCAGTTCGCCGTTCGTGGCGAGCTGCTCCAGCAGGCGGCTCTTGCTGGTGGTGGCAGCGGTTTTCAGGTACTTGCCTTTGGGCTCTTCGGGTTTCTTGGCGACATCCGGGGCACGGTGCTCGCGCTGTGCCTGGTGTACTTCGTTTTCCCATTTTGCCTGCTCCTTGATGAAGGTACGCTTCTGCTCGCGCCGCTGGGTGTCGTAGTAGTCCTGGGTAGCATCCAGCAGGTTATAGGTGAAGGCCATGACGCCTTTTCCCGCACCGGCGGCAGCTACCACGGCAAGGTAGAAGTGGGGGGAGTAGAGTGAGTTTTTATAGAAGAAGCTGACGCCGGGGAACAGGGCGCTGCAACAGTTGAGGCTGCTTAGCAGTATGATGTCACGTTCGCGCGGGTCGGTGGCGTATTGCACGCACTCCTGCAAGAGCAAGGGCAACTGCTTGTACACGTTGTCGGAAATGTAGGGTGACTGGGCACGCAGTTCGTTGTTTTTTTCCAACAAATCTTCTTCTTCTCCTTCGTCGAGGGGGTGCTCGGAGGGTGCATAAGGAACCTGAACGCTATTTTGAACCTTATTTGTTTCTTTCGGTTGCGGAGGGTTTGAACTAACGAATTGATAACCAGCGATTATACGTTTGTGGATGTCTACTGCCGTGAAATCGGAGGCGGCGTAGCGCAAGGCGAATAGGGTGGTTATATTTTCCAGTTCCTGCAAGGAAAAACCTTTACTTCGTGCCACACGTCCCAGCTTCAGTGCAAGGTCGTTCCGCTCGCCGCGGCGGAAGGGGTTGCGGTGTTCGAAGTCGTTGAGGAAGCTGATGAGGAAACCGGGAGCGGCGGTGTTGGTTACAGTGCCGGTTTGGGGATTGCTTACTGCGCCGTTTATAGCATCAGTCTTGGGATTGTTTACTGTGCCGTTTGCAGCATCAGTCTTAGGGTTGTTTACAGTACCGTTTACAACATCAGTCTTGTGATTACTTACAGTACCGTTTCCAGCATCAGTCTTGTGATTGCTTACAGCACCGTTTCCAGCATCGGTCTTGTGATTGCTTACAGCCCCGTTTCCAGCATCAGTCCTGTGATTGTTTACAGCCCCGTTTACAACATCAGTCTTGAAATTACTTACAGCCCCGTTTCCAGCCTTATCCTGACCTGCGTTTGCATTCGCCTCTGCCGTCCCCGGCATCCCCGACGGAACGACAGGCGCGTTTGCCTGCTGTTCCGCCACTCCGTCCCACCGCATCGGGAAAGGCACGGCATCGGGATTGTAGTACGCCCCGGCATCCCAGGAATAGAAGCTGGGCTGCGTCAGTATCTTACACTTGGGGTCGTAGGCATGCCCCGTGTGCAGGCTCACGGCTTGCCCTACGGCGGCGTATAGCTGCTCGTAGCAGCGCTCCACATCGGCGGGAGACACGCGCACGAAAGCCCTTACCCCGCTCTGCGAGAAGCTCTTGTGCGCCACCACCACGTAAGGCAGCTCGCGCAGCAGGCCGCACACCTCGGATGTGCGCAGGCAGGTGTGGTCTATGTCTACCTGCAACAGTCCGCTGTGCCGTACGAGGTTCTTCACGGCATGCCCGCCCAGGCACACGCCCGCAGGCACGATGCAAGGCATACTGTCTTTCACCGCCTGCGCTCCGGCTTCCTGGCCGGGCTGCGAGGCGAGCCGCAGGTATTCTTCTACTTTTGCCTTGAAGATGTTGCTGCGCACTTTGTCTACGTAATCCTGGAGGCTGATAGTCCGTGATGTTTTGCTTCGGACGGAGCCGAACTCGGAGAATTCTACTTCTCCGCTTGTTGAGATTGTCATTAATTATCGACATTAGAGTTAGTACTTGCCGGAAACGGGGCATATCCCCGCACCCCGACGATTGTCGGAACAAAGTTATTGAAAATAAAATAGATAGGCTTTCGTTTTTATACACTTTCAACCCGCTATACGCTTGTACGGCAACCGGTTAGCATTGTAAAAATGTATAAAGCGGCTAACCCCCGTTTTTTGTACTTTCTTAACCATTCAACGCTTTCTCGTGTTCTTTTTCCCTTTTCTCTTTTTTCTTCTCGTAGGCTTTGATGAGCACTTCACTTCTTTTTACTATGCGTTTAAGGGTGCGGTATGTTTCGTCGCTCACCTCGTACTGTTCGTCGGTTACGGTTACAATGCACTCCAATGCTTTCCGGATAAGGTTAAGGCAAATCCAGCCTTCTTTTTTTTGATTTCATGTTTTTATAATATAGTTAAAATTTAAGGCGGCAAAGATATTCTTATTATCCGTCTGTTTTCCCGATTCTTAAAAAATGTAGCAGTAATGTAACATTTCTATATATTATTTTACCTATCTTTGCCAACGTTTTAAGGAATATAACAATTCAAAAAACTAATTAAACCGAATTATGTTAAAAAGACTTAGATGCTTCCTTGCGCTGCTGCTCACCGTGACTGTCGTGGGCGTAAATGCGCAGACTACCACTTCAGCCCTCAGCGGCAAGGTGACCGACGAACAGAACGAGACTGTAATCGGGGCGACGATTGTAGCCGTTCACGAGCCTTCGGGCACTTCTTACGGGGCTATTACCAACGTAGACGGCCGTTATACCATTCAGGGTATGCGTACGGGAGGACCGTACAAAGTGCAGGTGTCTTACGTGGGTTACCAGACTTCCGTATTCAAAGGAATAGTGCTCGAACTGGGCAACACGTACATGCAGAATGTAACCATGCACCCCAGCTCGGAACTGCTGGACGAGGTCGTGGTAGTGGCGGATGCCAAGACCAGGGATGGTGCTGCCACCAATTTCTCTGCCAGGGCTATCGAGAATACGCCTACCGTAGACCGTGACATATACGACATCGTGAAGAACAGCCCGCTTGCCATGACTTCCAAGAACGGCGGCATTACCTTCGTGGGCTCCAACAACCGCTACAACAGTTTCCAGATAGACGGTACGGTGGCCAACGACGTGTTCGGCCTCTCTGCCGGCGGTACGAACGGCGCACAGACGGGCGCCAATCCTATCTCTATGGATGCCATTCAGGAAATCCAGGTGGTGGTGGCTCCTTACGATGTCCGCCAGAGTGGATTTACCGGGGGTGGTATTAACGCCATTACCAAGCAGGGTACGAACGAAACGCACGGTTCGGCCTATACTTATTTCAATAACCAGAATATGTATGGCAAGTACAGTGCTGTGCGCGATTATGAGAAGTCGCCGATGTCGCAGCAGTTCGACCGTACGTACGGCGGTACGCTGGGCGGTGCGCTTATCAAGAACAAGTTGTTCTACTTCGTGAGTGCCGAGGGGCAGAAGAACAGTTATCCCTCGAGCGTCTATCCGGGTTATACTACCAATTATATTACCAGCGCCACTGCCAAGCAGATTGCCGACCAGTACAAGAAGCTTACCGGCATCGACGAGGCTTACGGCGCACGCGACATCGAGCAGAAGTCTTTCGGCCTGTTGGCGCGTATAGACTGGAACATCAGCGAGAAGCATAAACTGGCTGTGCGCTACCAGCACAACAACTCTTATAAGGATGTGTATGGGGCTAACTCTACCACGTATTATTTCGGCAACAGTGGTTACCGGATGAACAATAAGATGAACTCCATTGTGGCGGAGCTGAACTCGCGCCTGGGCGATAATCTGTATAACGAGCTGCGTGCCTCGGGTACGTTCGTGCGCGATTACCGCGACACGGAGTATGCAGGCCCGTGCGTGCAAATAAGTAATGTGGTGGGTGGCGACGGTGCTACGAAGATTACCGCCAACATCGGTACGGAGTTTTCGTCGGGTGCCAACAGCTTAGACCAGGATGTGTATAGTTTCGAGGACAATCTGTCCTGGTATTTGGGTAACCATACGCTGACGTTCGGTACGCACAACGAGATTTACAGAATCAGCAATCTCTTTATCCAGGCATCGGATGGTGCGTGGTATTATAACTCGCTGGATTATTTCTTGCAGGACAAGCCTTATAAGTTTACTTATAAGTATAGCGACCCGGATATTACGGGCGGCAACTTGAAGTATGCTCCGGTGATGAAGGCGGGTCAGTTCGGCTTCTATGCCCAGGATAAATGGGTGGTGTCGAGGGATTTCAACTTTACTTACGGTATCCGTTTCGATATTCCTTTGTTGTTCAACAAACCTACTGTGAACGGTGCTTTCAACGACTTTGCCGCCGAGCGTGGCATGGGTGTGCGTGTGGGTGAGACTCCGGGCGCCAAGCTTATGGTTTCGCCGCGTGTGGGTTTCAGTTGGTACACCGACGAGGAGCACCGCACGCTTATCCGCGGCGGCGTGGGTATCTTTACGGGGCGTGTGCCGTTCGTATGGCTCAGCAACTCGTTCAACAACACGGGTATGGAGCAGAAGGGTACTACGCTGCAACCTAAGGATGCTTCGGGCAAGAACGATACCAACGAGGCTCCGTCGCTGGGGCAGTACAAGGATAATCCGCTTTCTGCGGCTACCGGAAGCATGAAGCAGGATATCGTGACTACGGACAAGAATTTCAAGTATCCGCAGGTGTTGCGTGCTAACCTGGCGTGGGAGCAGTTCTTGCCGGGCAGTGTGAAGATGACGTTGGAGGGTGTTTACTCCAAGACTATGAATAATGTGTTCTTCGAGAATCTTGCGCTGGTGGACAATGGAATGGTGTATGCCGTTCCGGGTGTAGAGGCGTCTGCCGCTCCTTCGTACAAGGTGCAGGCGGGTGATTATTATTCTATCATTAACTTGAAGAATACGGACAAGGGGTATAGTTACGCGCTGTCTGCCTTGCTGGAGAAGCATTTCGGCTGGGGTTTGGATATGTCTGCTTCTTATACTTTCGGGCATTCCAAGTCGGTGAACGACGGCAATTCTTCTGTTGCTTATTCTAACTGGAAGTACAATTATTCCCGCGATACGAACAGTGGCAACGAGCTGGGTTTCTCCAAGTTCGACATTCCGCACCGTGTCATGGCGCAGGTGGCTTATACTACTCCGAAGTATTGGAACAACTGGATGAGTACTTCTATTTCGGTTATCTACAACGGTTTCTCGGGCAACCGTTACAGCCTGACGATGAACGAGACTTCGGACTTCAACGGTGACGGCCAGAAGGGTAATTCGCTGCTGTACATCCCTACGGATGAGGAGCTGGCTCTGATGAGTTTTGCGGATGCCGTAAACAAGAAGACGGGCGAGGTTACCATGACTGCTGAGGAGAGCCGCCAGGCTTTCAAGCAGTGGATAGAGGGTGATGCTTATGCCAAGAATCACCGCGGGCAGTATGCCGAGCGTAACTCCAACCTCACCAAGTGGGAGCACGAAATCAACTTGCACCTGGCGCAGACTATTTATAATCCCAAGGGTTTGGGTAAGCTGGAGTTTACTTTCGATATTATCAACTTCGCCAATATGCTGAACAAGAAGTGGGGCGCCACTTATGGCTCGCTCTACAACCTTTCACCGCTTTCCGTTACGGAGCTGACAACGGTGAACGGCCAGACTACGCCCAAGTATATTTACAACAAGGCCGAAATCAGTAAGAGCGACGTATCCTCACGCTGGCATGCACAGGTGGGAATTCGGTTGACGTTCTGATAGGAGAAGGTTTACTGCGGATTACGCGGATTATAATAGGTGCATTGCAGGTAATGCGGATTGCACGGATTGAATAGGTGTGTTACGAGTTACCGCAGATTGCACGGATTAGATAGATTTATTGTAGTTCACCACAGATTACCACGGATTAACACAGATTATTTTAATATTTGCTTATAAAATAAATCTGTGTTAATCCGTGGTAATCTGTGGTGAACCCGTATTTTGAAATAGTTCGCCATTTATTTGTATAGCTACGATTTATCAGTTACTTTTGTTTTATCCTGCCCGGACAGACGGGATGATATCCGAAAAGCAACGACTGGTATGATTGTATGATAAGACAGATGCGTAAATTGCCGATAGGCATACAGACTTTTGAGAGTATACGTCAGGGTGATTTCCTTTATGTGGATAAGACGGCTATGGTTTATCAGATAGCCCATATAGGAAAGCCTTATTTCCTGAGCCGCCCCCGCCGCTTTGGTAAGAGCTTGTTGCTCTCTACTTTCGAGGCTTATTTCCTGGGACGTAAGGACTTGTTCCGGGGGCTTGCCCTCGAAAAGTTGGAGACTGAATGGACGGAGTATCCCGTGCTGCATCTGGACTTGAATGCCCGGAAATATGAGGTTGCCGGGGATTTGGATGCGATGCTCAACCAGTATTTGGAGGGGTGGGAGCAGAGGTATGGATGCGGGAAACGGGAACGTAGCCCCGAGGAACGCTTCGCTTATGTGATAGAGCAGGCGTATTTACAGACCGGCAAAGGGGTGGTGGTTCTTATAGACGAGTATGACAAGCCGTTGCTTCAGGCGCTTCTGGACGGTGCGTTGCTGGAAGAGTACCGCCGTATGTTGAAGGCTTTTTACGGTGTCTTGAAAAGTTGCGACCGTTATCTGCGTTTTGTCTTTCTGACGGGTGTTACCAAGTTTGCCCAAGTCAGCGTGTTCAGCGACCTGAATCAGTTGAACGATATCAGCATGAAGCTGCCTTATGCCGAGATTTGCGGTATAACTAAAGGGGAGTTGCAGCAGGTGTTCCGTCCGGAGTTGGAGTGTCTGGCGGCAAGGTACGGGCTTTCTTTCCATGATATGGTCGATAAAATGGAGTGTCAGTACGACGGTTATCATTTTCATCCCGAAGGGGCTGGTATGTTCAATCCTTTCAGCGTGTTGAATGCTTTCGATGCGGAGGAGCTCGGCAACTACTGGTTTCAGACGGGTACGCCTACGTATCTGGTGGACTTGTTGAAGCAGAGCGATTATGACCTGAGGCTTCTGATAGACGGTATTGAAACCACCGCACCTGCTTTCAGCGAGTACCGGGCGGAGGTGAATAATCCGTTGCCTATGATTTACCAGAGCGGGTATCTCACCATAAAGGGGTATGACAGGGAGGTGGAGTTGTATACATTGAGGTTTCCCAATGACGAGGTGCGTTATGGTTTTCTGAATTTCCTGGTTCCGTATTATACCCGTGTGTCTGACGATGAGACGGGTTTCCATATTGCCAAATTCACCCGCGAGCTTCGTGCGGGGGATGTGGATGCTTTCATGGAACGACTGAAAGTGTTCTTTGCCGGTATTCCGTATGAGTTGAGCAATGGTAACGAACGGCATTACCAGGCTATTTTCTATATTGTCTTTGCTTTAATGGGGCAGTTTGTGGAGACTGAGGTGCGTAGCGCCCGCGGGCGTGCCGATGCTGTCGTGAGGACTTCCGGCAATGTGTTCGTGTTCGAATTCAAGCTGGACGGTAGTGCTGAGGAGGCTATGAAACAGATTGACGAGAAGGGGTATCTCATTCCTTACAGATTGGACGGGCGTACTCTTGTAAAGGTGGGAGTGAATTTCAGCAAGGAAACGCGGAATATAGAACGGTATGTAGTGGCGACGGGCGAATGACGGTTGGGGTGTAGCCGGTTCACTGGTTTATTACGGATTAGCACAGATTTATTTTAATATTTGCTTGTAGAATAAATCTGTGCTAATCCGTGTAATCTGTGTAATTCGTGTAATCTGTGTTAATCCGCGTAATCTGTGTTAATCCGCATAATCTGTGTTAATTCGTGTAATCTGTACTAATCCGTATAATCTGTGGTGACTCCGTATTTTACCGTGAACAGTACCGGATTATGGTCGCTGCACAAGTCCAGGCTGGGCGAGCGGTAGTCGATACAGTCGAGTTCGGGCGAGTGGAAGGCGTAGTCGATGCGCAGCAGGCGTTTGCCGTAGCGGTAGGTGTACATGTAGCCGTGGCCGCCGGTCTTGAAGCCGTCTTTAAGGATTTCGGATAGTTGGTGGTAGGTGTAGGACGAGGGCAGGGAGTTGAAGTCGCCGCACACGAGTACGGGGTGGGGGCTGGCAATGGCGAGGTGGCAGATGCTGTCGGTTTGGGCGGCACGTTTCACGAAGTTTTCGTGCAGGGTTTCTGCGGCGTCTTGTACGGCTTGCGCCTCGCGGCGGGTGTTGTCGGTGGCGAGTTCGCGTTCCCATTTCTTACGGTTCTGGCTGACGCTGGTGGTTTGCAGGTGGTTGTTGAGCAAGCGGAGGGTGTCTGTGCCCAGAACGATGTCGCATGTCATGCTGCAATTGGCGCTGTGGGGGTAGGTGATGAAGCGCCCGCCGGCAAGCGGGTAGCGGCTGAATACGGCAATGGGGAGGATGCCGCGTACGGAGTCGCCTGCGGGGATAAGCGTGTATTGCCAGTGGGAGAGGACACGGCGCAGGCTGTCTGCCGGAAAGCGTTTGTTGCCTCCGAATTCTTGGAAGCAGAGTACGTCGACGTGTTGCTGTTGCATGTACTTGGCTATCTCTTTACAGGAGTAGCCGGTGGTTTCGTTCCCGAAGTTATGTACGTTGTAGGTGGCTACGGTGAGGTAGCCGCTGGGCTTGCCTTGCCGGTTCTGTGCCAGGGCGGAAGGGGGTATTTCGCCGGCGGAGCCGAAGCAGATAACTGCTGTCAGGTATTCCCAGTTGAAGAGGAAGGCTATCAGCGGTACGAATGCCCATTTTTTGCGTGCCAGCGCCCAGCAGAGCGAGGTTATCAGGCAGCAGAGGAGCAATACCGGTACGGCAAGCCCGAGCAGGGGCATCACGGTGGATTCTGCCGGGTGGTAGTGTCCGGAGCGAGATGCTACGATAGTGGTAATAGCCAAAATGAATGTGGCAATTATCAGTATCAGATGAATGAGGCCTTTAACGGCGGCTTTTCCCATGGACGGTTGGAGGTTGGTTATTTTATTACTGCATTAATCGGCTTTCCGTCTATGAAGGCTTTCACGTTGTCCAGCATGATTTGCATGAGGCGTTCGCGGGCGGCGGCGCTTGCCCAGGCGATGTGCGGGGTGATGTAGCAGTTACGGGCGGTGAGCAACGGGTTGTCGGCACGGGGCGGTTCTTGTGAGAGTACGTCCAGTCCGGCGGCAAGGATAGTGCCGTTGTTCAGGGCGTCGGCAAGGTCTTGCTCGTTGATGAGGGGGCCGCGTCCGGTGTTGATGAGAATGGCGTTGGGTTTCATCTGTTTGAGGCGTGCGGCGTTGACCAGTTCGCGGGTGGAGTCGGTCAGGGGGCAGTGCAGGCTGATGATGTCGCAGTTGGCAAAGAGTTCATCGAGTTCTGTTTTCTTGATTTCGGGGGGAAGCTGGAAGGGGGATTTGGAGGTGTATGCGTGTACTTCCATGCCGAAGCCGATAGCGATGCGGGCGGTGTTGTAACCGGTTTGTCCCAGGCCGATGATACCGATTTTCTTGCCGCGCAGCTCGATAAGCGGGGTGTCCCAGAAGCAGAAATCGGGGTTGTTGCTCCAGCGGCCTTTGCGTACTTCGTCGGTGTAGTGTTGTACTTGTTGGGTGATGTTGAGGATATGGGCAAAGACCATTTGTGCAACCGAGGGGGTGCTGTATGCCGGGATGTTGGTTACGATGATGCCCCGTTCTTTTGCGGCAGCGGTATCGATAATGTTGTACCCGGTAGCGAGCACGCCGATGTATTTCAGCTCGGGCAGGGCTGCTATGGTTGCTGCATCGAGTACGACTTTGTTTGTCAGCAGGATTTCTGCTCCGGCAGCGCGTTCAAGTACTTCGGCAGGAGCGGTGCGGTCGTAAATGGTACATTCGCCCAAACTTTTCAATTCTTCCCAGGAGAGGTCTCCCGGATTAGCGGCATAGCCGTCGAGAACTACTATTTTCATAATGTGGTATGTTTTTAATTTATTCCTTTTCTTAATATGCTGTCGTTTTCTTATCTTGTTTATTTTCTTTTAGCTTGATTCATAAATGGGTACTCATCGGCTGAAAGAAATTCCTGATTCATTTTTGGGGGGCTAATTTCTTTTTATCTTTCATCCTAAACTCATAAATCAACACTTGCATATTAGAATTCTTAATTCATCTCTCTTGAGTTCCTAATACCCTTTTATCTTTCAGCATAAATCTGAAATCATAATTCATAATTCCTACCTCCTTTCATCCCTCTCTTTTCCCCCACAGCCTTTCCATTCTCTCTTTGTGCTTCTGCTCGGCAGGATTATCCTGCGGTTGCCAGATGCGGCGGGTTTTCAGTTCGTCGGGAAGGAATTGCTGGCGGACAAAATTGCCGGGGTAGTCGTGGGCGTACTTGTAGTTGTCGCCGTAACCCAGTTGTTTCATCAGCTTGGTGGGGGCGTTGCGCAGATGCAGGGGAACGGGCAGGTTACCCGTCTGTCTCACCAGTTCGAGGGCATCGTTGATTGCCATGTAAGCGGAGTTGCTCTTGGGGCTGGTGGCGAGGTAGATAGTTGTCTCTGCCAGTGGGATGCGTCCTTCAGGCCAGCCTACCTTCATAATGGTGTCGAAGCAGGCGTTGGCAAGTAGCAGGGCGTTGGGGTTTGCCAGTCCGATATCTTCGGAGGCGGAGATAACGAGGCGGCGGGCTATGAAAGCGGGGTCTTCGCCACCTTCTACCATGCGCGCCAGCCAGTAGATAGCGCCGTCGGGGTCGCTGCCGCGGATAGACTTGATGAAGGCGGAGATGATGTCGTAGTGCATCTCTCCGTCTTTGTCGTAGGCAAGCGGGTTTTGTTGGAGGCACTCCGTCACCATTTCGTCGGTGATAACGACCGGGTCGCCGGCTTCGGACTGCACAACGAGGTCGAGGATGTTGAGCAGTTTGCGGGCATCGCCGCCGCTGTAACGGAGCATGGCGGTGGTTTCCCTAAGTTCTATCTGCCGCTCTTTCAGTTGGACATCTGTGGTTATGGCGCGTTGCAGGAGTTCCAGCAGGTCGTCCTTTTCCAGCGATTTCAGTACGTAGAGCTGGCAGCGGGAGAGCAGCGGACGGATTACTTCGAACGAGGGATTTTCCGTGGTAGCGCCTATCAGTGTCACTGTGCCTTGCTCCACTGCGCCGAGCAGTGAGTCTTGCTGCGACTTGCTGAAACGGTGTATTTCGTCGATAAACAGTATCGGGCTTGCCTGCGAGAAGAAACGGTTGCTCTTGGCGCGGTCTATCACGTCGCGTACGTCTTTCACGCCGCTGGTTACGGCGCTGAGGGTGTAGAACGGTGTTTCCAGCTTGTGGGCTATAATCTGCGCGAGTGTCGTCTTGCCTACTCCCGGCGGGCCCCACAGTATGAATGAGGAGATGCGTCCTGCATCAATCATCTTGCGCAGTACCGCTCCTTGTCCTACCAGGTGTTTCTGGCCGATGTACTCGTCTAATGTCTTTGGCCGAAGCCGCTCTGCTAATGGTTGCATAAAATTAGGGGTTAGGGATTAGTGATTAGGGGGCAGAGGTTCTTTTTACGGGGAATGATAGAAGATGTTAGCATTTTCATAAGTTCCGTACAATCTGTATCCAAAGAAACATTTTGTTCTGTGGTGATATGGTCTGTTTTATTTAGCAATTCGAGCTTGTATAGGGTTTCAGAACGCTCTTTTTGAGCAATGGAATATTTGTGTATAAAGTCGGCAGGGGATTCGGCAAACAGTCCTTCCCTGATATTGGCTCCCACCGATGTACCGCTTCTTAATATTTGCTTAGACATAATTCTTTCTTGTTTTATTTCATTCAAGAAATTATATAGATTTACAATGCGTATAGCAAAGTTAATTGATTTATTTTTCAATACTCCCTTTCTCGTAACTTCTAATTGCTAACTTTTCATTATTAATCGCGCATTGCTCATTGCTCATCACTCATCACTCATGCTCATTGCTCATCACTCATGCTCATTGCTCATCGCTCATTACTCATCACTACCCCCCCCTAAAATATCATTAATATCATAAACCGCACTCCGCCTTTCTTCACCCCCGGAATGTCGGTGTAGGTGAGGCGGCGCACGTATTCGATGTGCAGCAACTTGAAGATGTTGTAGATGCCTACGCTGGCTTCGACGTAGGGCGTATGCCCCATGACATGGCTGGTGGGCATGCCGTCGCGCATAGGAAAGAGAAACAGGTCGGGGTTGCTGCTTTTATATGGGTTGTTCTTGTCCGTCAGTGTGCCCCACATGCCGCGGATGCGGAACATCTCTCTCCACTTTAGCTTCTTGATGAGGGGGATGCGGTTGAAGAGTTTCCCGTTCATGTCGTAGCTTAGGGCGAGCGAGGCGTAGCGGTCGTTCAGGAATTCCATATTGTCGATGAGGTTGAACGATTCGTTGTTCTGGGTGATATACGAGAGGTTTGCCATGGGCAGGTTCAGCAACGGGAAGGGTACGGTGTTCCACTGCGCACCGGCGCGGGCGGTGACGTCCAGCTTGCCCCACGACCCGAACCAGAAACGTTTGCGGATGCTGGCTTCCGTGAGGTTGAAGTTGTATTCGCCTCCCAACACGCCTTTCAGCCCCACGGTGTGCGAGAGCGAGAAGATAGGTGCGTCCAGCGATACGGGTACGCGGCGCTGCTTGGTGTTGACGAATGTTTCGCCCGGAGCGTAGCGCAGCGTCAGCCCCAGCTCGGAGGTGGTGATGTCGTGTACCAGCGTGTTCTTTTCGTCCCATTTGCCGGGGGTAGTGCCGTTGTTTTTCCAGTATTGCAGCATGCCGGCGGGTTGGTCGTTGCGGTGGCGTGCCATTGCCTTTACGGAGAAGCCCGACTGGGTTTCCAGCTCGTAGGTCAGGGTGGCGTCGCGCATGTATGACATTTGGTCTACGGTAGTCCATTTCCAGCCTACGAACAGGTTGTCTTTGTCCGTTGCCAGGTATTTGTCCATGGGTGACATTACGTCGTACGTGTATTGGAAGGCGAGGTAGTGCTTGGGGAATTCCCAGAGTACGTACTCGCGCTTGTTGAAGGAGTAGGCTGCCTGTCCGGAGTAGAACCATTTCTTGTCGCGCGTACCGTATGCTCCGTAGCCGCTGAAGCTCCAGTGGGGGTGCAGGTTGCCGGTGGTCATACCGCTCAGACGGAAACGTGTTCCGTTTACGTAGTTGCTGGTAATCATGGTGTTGATTGGACCGAAGTCGAACTTGCTGGGGTGTTTCTTGCTACCTGTTTCCACGAAGTTCTCAATGAGTGCTTTCGCTCCGAAGATAACGTACTTGAAGCCGGGTATCTGCTCGATGCGGTTCATAAACACGTCCATGGAGCTTTCTTTCTTGGTGAGTGGTACTTGGCGTACTTTAGCCCAGTATTCGTCGCTCTTGGCGAGCATGTTGGCTTCTTTGATAACGCTGCCTTTCAGACGGAACAGGCGGGGTTCTATTTCGTCGAACTTGTAGTTACTGTATTTGGTGGTGCGTTGTACTTCCAGCCCTTGTATGCCTTTCATCAGGGCGAGTTCTACGGTCATGTCGTCGTCGGTGAGTACCCAGTTGCTGTCGGGCAGTTGTTCGAACTGCTGCACGATGTCGAGGTTTTCCACGAAGTTGACGCCGGTTTTCTTGGGGAGGTTCATCACGGCTTTCTTCACGGCGTAGGTGGAGTCTTTCACTACGTACAGGTGTCCGGTGAAGCCGAAGTCTTGCGAGTTCTGGGGCACGAAGGTGAGGTGTACGCATTCTTGCTTGTCTACCATGAGTGTGTCCATGAGGTAGAATTTATAGAAGCTGATAGCTCCGCGCCCGATTGGGCTGACGAAGCGGCGTTGCAGCAGGCGGATGTCGTCGTCGTAGATGTTGACATCGGAGAATACGTCGGTAAGGATAGTGCCCAGCATGTCGCCTGTGTTGAAGAATTCTTCGATGCCGTTGGAGTTCATGCCTTCGATTATGGTTTTCTCGCTCTTGGGGCTTTTGCGGTAGATTGTTCTGGAGGCTGTCTCTTTAATGGAGATAGGCAGAATCAGTTTGCCTGTCTTGGGCGATACTTCTACCTGGTCTTTGAAGAAGGAGAATTTCTTGTAGATGCCTTTTTCCATTTTCTCGGGTGTGACGTCGTTGATAGACATCTTCATCTTCTCGTATTTCTGGTACTGGTAGTAGTCGTTTTCCTCGAGTTTCAGGGCTTTCTTGTTCGCAATGACTTTCTTCATGAACTCCACGGCGGGGTTGTTCTTGCGCGAGTATTTCTCTTTCTTGGGTTTTACGACGACTTCGGACAGCATCACGTCGGCGGGTGTCAGCTTTACGTTGAGTACTTTGGTGTCCGGAGTGATTTTCACTTTCTTGGTGATATAGCCTATGGCGGAGAATGTCAGCTCGTCCCAGCCTTTGTGTGTTTCTACCTGGTATTCGCCGTCGGCATTGGAGATGCTGCCTACGCCTTTTCCTTCGTACTGTACGGTGATGTACATCAGCGGTTCGTGGGTAAGGGAGTCTGTAATGACGCCTTTTATTTGTGCTGATGCGCCGACAGGGGCGGATAGTAGAAACAAAAGGAATATGGTAATGCTATATAGTTGCTTCATACATTTCATAATCAAGGCGCAAAGTTAACAATTTACTGTCAATCAAGAAGCAAATATATTTTAAAGAATGAGAGGGATGTTTAAGGGGGCAGGAAAGAAGGAGGGGATGAAGGTGGGAGGGATGTTCTTTGTATGCGTGTATGAGATGCGGTGGGGGTATGGGGTGTGTAAGGTATGTATGGGGTGTGTGATGTGTGTATGAGGTGTATGTATGAGGTGTGCGATGTGTGTATGAGGTATGTAATGTATATGTATATGTATGAGATATGTAATGTATATGTATGAGGCATATATTTAAGGTCTATGATATATGTATATGGTATGCGGTATATATAAATGTATAGGCGTGGAATCCGGTATGTTGAATTAAGCAAGGCTTAATCTGATAGTCGCGTATAACAAAGAATAATATTGTAAACGAAAAACAGATTAGGTTATGACAGCATCAGAAAATGGTTAATCGAGGACAGGTTTTGTGAATTAGTCAAGGCTTAATCTAACAGTTACGTATAATTAAAGAATAGTTTTGTAACAGAAAACAGATTAGGTTATGACAGCATCAGAAAATGGTTAATCGAGGACAGTTTTTGTGAATTAATCAAGGCTTAATCTAACAGTTACGCATAAAAAGAATAATTTTGTAACAGAGAACAGATTAAGTTATGACAGCATCAGAAAATGGTTAATTGAGGACGGTTTTTGTGAATTAGTCAAGGTTTAATCTAACAGTTGCGTATAATAAAGAATAATTCTGTAACAGAGAACAGATTAGGTTATGACAGCATCAGAAAACGGTTAATCGAGGACAGTTTTTGTGAATTAGTCAAGGCTTAATCTACCAGTTGCGTATAATAAAGAATAATTCTGTAACAGAAAACAGATTAAGTTTTGGTTATTACAGGTGTGTAAATCGGGCTATATCAGCAAGGGAGATATTAAATAGGTGTAACTTCTTGGTACAGGCCGTACCCTCTATCCGGTGGTTTTTAGGAGGAAAATATCGTATTGTCCCTTGCTTTCTTATTATTCTATTTAGACCTTGTTTCTTTTTATTTTTCACCCTTTTGTTTATTAATATTGACCGAATAGTACATGATTTGGATGTAATAGTGATAGATAGGATAAGCTGGTGTTTTTTTAATTTTACACAATTGAATATTTTTGTGTTATCAAATCACAAAATATAATGTATTATGAAAAAGTTATTTGTATTGGCTTTGGTCGCAATGGTATCTACGGTATCTTTTGCGCAAATTTCCTGGAATGCAAAAGCAGGTATTAACATGAGTAAACTGACCGGTCTTGAGGACACTAAGATGAAAGTGGGTTATCAGGTCGGTGTAGGCATGGAATATGCTTTTACCGATATGTGGTCTATCCAACCCTCGCTGATGATTGTGGGTAATGGTGCTAAGTTTGATTATGGTAGTGGAGATTCGGAAAAGTTCAAACCTACATATCTGCAAATTCCTATTATGGCAGCAGGTCGTTTCCCGGTATCGGAGAGCGTGAACATCGTAGGTAAGGTGGGACCGTATCTGGGCTTAGGCTTGGGCGGCAAGTGTGACGGCGAAAAGATTTTCAAATACGATGAAGATACCGGTGAAGGCTGGGATGCCAACCGTTTTGACTTCGGATTAGGATTTGGCGTGGGTGCTGAATTCGGACAATATCTGGTAGGTCTTGATTTCTTGTTCGGTCTTACTGAAGTAATAGATGCAGGTAAAGATTCTCCGAAGAATATGTCTATCGCTCTCTCAGTAGGCTACAAATTCTAAGTACAAAAACATATATACAGACTGAATTAAACTATTTTTCTTTTATTGTACTGCGTTTAGTATGGGGTATGGTTATTATTATGACCATGCCCCCTTTTTTGTGTATCTTATAGTGACGGAGGCAGCTGCTTTAAAAAACGGAGGGAATTTTTCATAGGATGAATATTTTGCTTTACGGAGTAGGTGTTATGCTTTATGGAGTAGGTGTTATGCTTTACGTGTAATAGTCAAGACTTGCTCTGACATTTGTTTTACTATCGGACAAAACAACTGTCAGTTGTTTGTTGCGAAGTTACGCAACTTTCTTCACTCTCACAACCGAATGGCGTTTTACCAACCTCATTCGGTTTTATTGTTTCCTGATTTTGTAGTTGATACTTCCTTGCGACGGCTATTCCTTCGATAAAAGTCTGCATTGGCGTTTTCCCGAAACAATACTTTCCGGAGTGTGTTCTTTCCGTGTTGTAAGAGTTCATCCACGCATCAAGGTCAGTTTGCAGCTGCTCAATAGAGGTATAAATTTT
>NZ_KB894139.1 GCF_000374365.1 Bacteroides gallinarum DSM 18171 = JCM 13658 | reverse complement strand
CAAGCTCACTCTCATTAAAACTTTTGCGGTATTTTTCCAGAACATCAAATTCTGTGAAGCCCAAAGTTGGGTGAATTTCGGAAATATTTTGTATCTTAGCCATATCTTAGTCGGGGAATTTCCCCCGTTTTGGCCTTCAAACCTTATTTGCGGGGGAATACCTAAAGATACAAAAAAGCCAGCTAATTCGCAATATTTTGTGTATGAATTAGTTGGCTGATTTTATATTATTTACTGAATGTCCCTAAAAATCGGAAGCCGTTGGGCGGTCGTAACAGCGCCGCCGGCTTTCGTGGCGCTCGAATCAAAAAAAGCCGTTTCCCGGAATAGACAAGAAGGAAACGGCTTTTTTCGTTGTTAGTGCGCTTACTATTATTCGGCCACTTAAAGTTGTGGATTGGATGCTCTTGGCCATTTGCATCTTTGCTCAGGCCAAGAACTATCCGTCACAAACAAACATAAACAGGGCTACTACTAATACTAATTCTTTTTGTTTTTCATTTACTTTTAATAGGGTTGATATTTTATACTGTCTTAGTTTAGGTAGAATTTACTTTTGCTATTGTGGATTTCTATGCCCACACCGAATGTACCTCAAATGATATGCCAAGATTGGCAAGTAAGCGATAAGTGTCTGGAAATAAGTGGGCTAATCTTCTTGTAAAAGAGCGGTATGCTGCGGCGAGGTGTGGAATTGTGTGGAAAGTGTGGAAAAGAGTGTGGAGTTTTTCCACAATTACAGTTCTATCCCGTATAGTTTCAGTTTGTTGTATAGCGTTTTTCTGTCTATCCCGAGCAGTTGTGCTGCACGGCTTTTGTTGTACCCGGTCTGTTTCAGCGCCTCGATAATCTGTTGCTTCTCGGCTTCCTCGTTGCGGAGCGGCATGCCTGCAGGCGATACCGGCTGGGCTTGTAGCTCGCTCAATTCGTTCAGGGTGATGAGCTTGCCTTGCGCCAGGAGGGTGGCGCGGCGTACGATATTTTTCATTTGGCGCAAGTTGCCGGGCCATTGGTATTCCAACAGGGCTTTGGAGGCTTTCTCGTCAAAGCCGATAAGATGCTTGTCCAGCTCGCGGTTGGCCTGGTCTAGGAAGAAGTTGGCAAAAAGAAGGATATCCTCGCGGCGGTCTTTCAGTTGTGGCATACGCAGGGTGAATTCATTGATGCGGTGATAGAGGTCTTCGCGGAATGTACCTTTCTCGATAGCCTGCTCCAGGTTTTCGTTGGTGGCGGATACTAAACGTACGTCTACCTGTATCTCTTTGTTGGAACCGATAGGGCGTACTTTACGCTCTTGTAGGGCGCGGAGCAACTGTATTTGTACCTCGTAACTCAGGTTGCCTATCTCGTCCAGGAAGATAGTGCCGCCGTTGGCTGCGACGAACGCACCCGTTTTGTCCGCCAGTGCACCGGTGAAAGAACCTTTCACGTGCCCGAAGAATTCGGAAGCTGCCAGCTCCTTGGGGATAGCACCGCAGTCGATAGCTACGAATGGCTGCCTGGCGCGGCGGCTCAGTTGGTGGATGCGCTGCGCCACATACTCTTTGCCCGTTCCGCTGGCTCCGTTGATGAGTACGGACATATTGGTAGGAGAAACCAGGTTGACGTAATTATAAAGCTGCCTGGCGGCATCGCTTTCGCCTTCCAGGTAATCGGAAGGTGCGCCTTCTGCGGTTTGGGTGAAAGGCTTGCCGCCTCCTTCGGGATGCGCCGCCTGCTTGGGTGGAACGGACGAAGGCTTCAGCGCTTCATCCATTTTCTTCAATAACTCGTCGGGGTTCACGGGCTTTGCGACGTAGTCGCACGCACCCAGTTTCATGGCTTGCACGGCAGACTGTATATCGGCATATCCCGTCATGATGATAAGAGGTATGTGCAGGGAATGTTCCCCCAACCATTTCAGCAAGTCTATGCCGTCGCGGTCGGGCAGGCGCAGGTCTGACAATATCAGGTCTACGGTTTCGGCCTCGATATGTTTCTGGGCGCGGGCGATGCTGCTGGCGGAGCTGACATGGAAGCCCTGTTTGCCGAGCCATGTTTTCAGCATCATACCGTAAGTGATGTCATCTTCTACGATTAATATGGATTTCATCCCTTTTGCTTTTTATCTCTTTTATTGTACAAAGGTAAGTCGTTTTGTTTGATTTTAGTATATTTGCAGACTTAAATTAAACAAAAAGACCGATGAAAAGAGATATCATTGTAATATTAACCATACTGGTTTGTGGCTTGACAGCTTGCAAGCCGGGACAAAAGAAAGACGGAAATATGGAAAAAGAAACGAAGCTGAAGATTGAGACGAGTGCGGGCGACATCATCGTAAAACTGTATAACGAAACTCCGAAACACCGCGATAATTTCATCAAATTGGCGGAAGACGGTACATACGAGGGAACCCTGTTTCACCGTGTCATCAAGGATTTCATGATACAGGCGGGCGACCCCGAGTCGAAGAATGCGCCGAAGGGTAAAATGCTAGGAGCCGGTGATGTAGGGTACACTGTTCCGGCAGAGTTCGTTTATCCCAAATACTTCCACAAGAAGGGGGCGCTGTCGGCTGCCCGCCAGGGCGACAACGTAAACCCGGAGAAGAAATCGTCCGGCTGCCAGTTCTACATCGTAACCGGAAAGGTATATAACGACTCTACGCTTCTCGGCATGGAGCACCAAATGAATCAGGCACGCCTGAATAACGCTTTCAATGCCCTGGCGCAGAAACATATGAAAGAAATCTACAAAATGCGTAAGGACGGTGACCAGGAAGGGCTGATGAATCTGCAGGACACTCTTATCGCGCAGGCGGAGGCGCAGGTTGCCGGTGAGCCGGAGTTCCGTTTCACACCGGAGCAGGTGAAAGCCTACACTACCGTCGGCGGTACGCCGCATCTGGACGGAGAATATACTGTGTTCGGCGAGGTGGTGGAAGGTATGGATGTCGTAGATAAAATCCAGCAGGTAAAGACAGACTGCAGCGACCGTCCGGAGGAAGATGTGAAGATTGAAAAGGTGGTAGTGTTATAAGGCGGGCTGTCGCTTTACTGCATGAAAATAAATAAGCATTGTTTCCCCAACGGCCTGCGCCTGGTGCATCACGAGGACACCAGCACGCAAATGGTGGCGCTGAACATCATTTACGATGTGGGCGCCCGCGACGAGCATCCCGAACATACCGGCTTTGCCCATTTGTTCGAGCATCTGATGTTCGGCGGTTCGGTGCATATCCCCGATTACGATACCCCTTTGCAGTTGGCCGGAGGCGAGAACAATGCTTGGACTAACAACGACATAACCAATTACTACCTTACCGTTCCGAAACCGAATGTGGAGACGGCCTTCTGGCTGGAGTCCGACCGGATGCTGGAACTGGCTTTCAGCGAGCAGAGCCTCGAGGTGCAGCGCGGCGTTGTAATGGAGGAGTTCAAGCAACGTTGCCTCAACCAGCCGTACGGCGATGTGGGGCATCTGTTCCGTCCGCTGGCTTTCCGGGTACATCCGTACCGCTGGCCTACTATCGGCAAGGAGCTCTCGCACATCGAGCAGGCTACGTTGGACGAGGTGAAAGCTTTCTTTTACCGTTTTTATGCCCCGAACAATGCCGTGCTGGCTGTAACGGGCAATATCTCGTGGAAGGAAGCCGTGGCCCTTACCGGGAAATGGTTTGCGCCCATTCCGCGGCGGAACGTTCCCGAAAGGCGGTTGCCCCAGGAGCCGGAACAGACGGAAGAACGTCGGCTGACGGTAGAAAGGAACGTACCCCTGGACGCCTTGTTCATGGGTTACCATATGTGCGGCCGTGGGAATGCCGATTATTATGCATTCGATATTTTGTCGGATATTCTGAGCAACGGACGTTCCAGTCGTTTGAACCGCCGCCTGGTGCAGGAGCAGAATCTTTTCTCCAGTATCGACGCATATATCAGCGGCACGCGCGATGCCGGGCTGCTGCAAATCAGCGGTAAGCCGGCGGCAGGCGTGTCGTTGGAGCAGGCGGAAGCTGCGGTGCGCAGGGAGTTGGAGGAATTGCGGCAATCGCCGGTGGGTACGCAGGAGTTGGAGAAGGTGAAGAACAAGTTCGAATCTACCCAGATATTCGGCAATATCAATTACCTGAAAGTGGCTACGAACCTCGCCTGGTTCGAACTGACCGGAAAGGCGGAAGATATCGACCTTGAGGTAGAGCGTTACCGCTCTGTCACGCCAGAGCGGTTGTATGCCGTGGCGCAGCGTACTTTCCGGGAGGACAACGCAGTGGTATTATACTATAAGAGTGATAAATAACAGGTAAGGGGCGTATGTTGCGTCCCTCGGCAGGAAGAGCGGGGGGACGCTTTGAAACAACGGTTTCCTCCGGGTGGAACGGAAAACACCACCGCATGGAACGGGATGTACCACCCTTTGAAATAATTTTAGACAGTAAGATGATGAATTCGATAGCCGGTTACAGGCAGCATTACAAGGCATTGTTTTTTCTGGGATTTCCCATTGTTATCGGACAGTTGGGGGTAATCATTCTCGGTTTTGCAGATACCCTGATGATTGGGCATCACAGTACCGAGGAGCTGGGCGCCGCTTCTTTCGTGAACAATGTGTTTTCGCTTTGTATCATTTTCAGTACCGGTTTCAGTTACGGGCTGACGCCCATTGTGGGAAGCCTTTATGGAAACCGCCGCTTTGCCGAGGCTGGGCAAGCTTTGCGTTGCAGCCTGGCGGCGAATGTATTGGTAGCTTTGCTGCTTACCCTTATCATGACGGTGGTTTACTTCAACGTAGAGCGGCTGGGACAGCCCGAGGAGCTGATACCGTTGATAAAACCTTACTACCTGGTACTACTCGCTTCGCTGGTTTTCGTCATGTTGTTCAATGGTTTCAAGCAGTTCACCGACGGCATTACCGATACCAAGACCGCTATGTGGATACTGTTGGGCGGAAATGCACTGAATATCGTAGGCAACTATATCCTTATCAACGGCGAGCTGGGGCTTCCGGAGTTAGGTCTGTTGGGAGCAGGTATCAGTACGCTGTTCTCGCGTATTATGATGGTGGTGGTCTTTGCGGCGATTGTGCTCCGCAGCCGCCGGTTCATCCGTTACCGGGTAGGGTTCTCCCGTATGGGGTGGTCGTTTACGGTATTCAAGCGGCTCAATGCGTTGGGGTGGCCTGTAGGCATGCAAATGGGAATGGAAACGGCTTCTTTCAGCCTTAGCGCTATCATGGTGGGGTGGCTGGGCACTATCGCTTTGGCGTCTCACCAGATTATGCTGACAATCTCCCAGTTCACCTTTATGATGTACTACGGTATGGGAGCGGCAGTGGCGGTGCGTGTCAGCAATTTCAAGGGGCAGGGCGATATGGAGAATGTGCGCCGCTCCACGTATGCCGGTTTCCACCTGATAATGGCTATGGGGATAGTCCTGATGAGCGTTGTCTTTGTGATGCGCGGGCAGGTGGGCGGTTGGTTTACAGACAGTGCGGAGGCTTCGGCACTGGTAGCTTCGCTGTTTTTCCCCTTCTTGATTTACCAGTTCGGCGACGGTCTGCAAATAACGTTCGCCAATGGTCTGCGGGGTATATCGGATGTAAAGCCGATGATGATTATTGCATTTATTTCTTATTTTATTATATCTTTGCCGGTAGGATATTTTTGCGGTTTCGTACTGGAGTGGGGGCTGGCAGGAGTCTGGATGGCTTTCCCGTTCGGCCTTACCAGCGCCGGGCTGATGTTATGGCTGCGCTTCCGTTATAAAACGGGAAAAGATAATAAACAGTAGGGAGGTAAGGCGATAGCGTGATAGGAGGAATACCGCCCCGTTTGCCTGCCGTTCCGTTCTTTGCCGCTTTGCCGTACGGTCGCCTTATCGCTTTTTAGATTATGAATAGTGTATCGAAAGTTAAGATAGCTGTGGGATACACCTTACTGTTGGGGGTGTTGTTCTTTTCCCTGTTCTTCGTGCACCGGGAAATGGAGAATCTCATGCTTTCCGACGACCGGGATGTGCAGTGGACGGATAGCCTTATCACCCTCCTGCGGGAGAAGGATGCGAATACTATCTATATGCTGCGTGTACTGAGCGAAACGAGCGACAGTATGGTGTCTACCCGTGAAATCGAGAATATCATAGCTGCCCGACCGGACTCGGCCGTTACTACCCGGCATGTGCAGCGCCGTGTCATCGCACATCGCGATACGGTGGTTACCAAACCCAAGAAGAAAGGGTTCTTCCGCCGGTTGGGCGAGGTGTTCGTTCCACCTAAGAAAGATACCGCTATTCAGGTAAAGACTTCCTTCGAATATACTACGGATACGGTAATCGATGTCTATAACCCGGTAGATTCCCTTCAGGAGAAACTGCGTGCCGTGGCACAGCAGCAGAAAGCCGCCAATGTGCTTGTGCAACGCCGCAAGCGCACCTTGCAGCGCATGGACAAGATGCTGACCGCCCGTATAGACAGCCTGTTGAAAGATTATGAGCAGGAAACCTTGCTCCATGCCCGCCAGGAGACGGAGTACCAGCAGTCTGTACGCCGCCATTCCGTTAAGATAATTAGCGGCATTGCAGCAGGAGCGGTGCTGCTCTCCGCCTTTTTCCTGGTGATAATAGGGCGCGACATTACGCGCAGCAACCGCTACCGCCGCGAGTTGGAGGAGGCGCGCCGCCGTGCCGAGGACTTGTTGGCAACGCGTGAGAAGATGATGCTTGCCATTACCCACGACTTCAAGGCGCCGCTCGGTTCTATCATGGGCTATGCTGACCTGCTTTCCCGCCTTACGGTGGACGAACGGCAGCGCTTTTACCTGGATAATATGAAAACTTCGTCGGAGCATTTGCTGAAGCTGGTGGTCGATTTGCTCGATTTCCACCGGCTCGACCTCCATAAAGCGGAGATAAATCGGGTTACTTTCCACCCTGCCCGCTTGCTGGAGGAGATTCGCGTCAGCTTCGAGCCGCTGACCTCTGCCAAGGGACTGTACTTACATTGCGATATCGCTTCCGAGCTGGACAGTACTTACATCAGCGACCCGCTCCGGTTGCGCCAGATTATCAATAATCTGCTGTCCAATGCCGTGAAGTTTACCGACGAGGGAGGTATAACGATGACGGCGCGCTACGAGGACCGCCGGCTGGCGGTTGCCATTGCAGATACGGGCAAGGGCATGGAGCCTGCCGACAGGGAGCGGATTTTCCAGGAGTTTACCCGTCTGCCCGGTGCGCAAGGCAAGGAAGGTTTCGGGTTGGGGCTTTCCATTGTGCGCATGTTGGTGCAGTTGCTGGAAGGGACAATCGATGTGGACAGCGTGCCGGGCAAAGGGAGCACGTTTACGCTACGCGTCCCCTTGTTCCCGGTATGGGTGTCGGAGAGTGCCGGCGAAAAAACGCAGGAGGCGGAGGGCGAACCTCCGGTTACCCCCGAACCTTCGCTTCGTGTATTGCTTATCGACGACGACCGTATCCAGCTTACGCTTACCGCCACCATGCTTCAGCATAGCGGTATCGCCTCGGTGTCGTGCATGCAGCCGGACGAGCTGCTGGATGCTTTGCGCTCCGGTACTTTCGACGTGTTGCTGACCGATGTGCAGATGCCGGCTATCAACGGCTTCGACCTGCTGAGGCTGCTGCGTGCCTCGAACCTTCCCCAGGCGCGGACTATCCCCGTAATAGCCGTTACCGCCCGCAGCGACATGAAGCCGGAGGAGTTTGCGGCGCGCGGCTTTGCCGGCTGTCTGCATAAGCCGTTTACGGTGGCGGAACTTTTCCGGGAGCTGAATATGGAGGGCATCGGGCAAGCATCTGTCCGGCAAGGCGAGGACATAGCCGGGAATGCCGAGGATGTTTCGTCTCCGCAACCTTCTTATAACTTCTCGGCGCTTACCGCTTTCTCCGGTGACGACCCCGAGGCGGCAAAGTCCATTCTCGAAAGCTTCGTTTCCGAAACCCGTCGCAATGCCGGACGCTTGCAAGAGGCGGTGGATGCCGCGGATATGGACGGGGTAGCTGCTGTTTCGCATAAGATGATTCCCCTCTTTACCCTCATCGGCGCTACGGAGCTGGTGGAGGAGCTTAAAGTACTGGAAAGCTTGCGCGGCACTCCCTTCACCACCGAGCAAAAGCAGCGCGCACTTCGCTCGCTCGTTCTTATCGGGGATATTCTCCGTTTGCAAGGCGCCGGCTTGGACGGACAACCATAAACATTTGTTATTGTGCAGTATTTTTGCTCTTTAGGAACTTTATCTCGAAATTAATTGTTTACTTTGTACGACTTTAATAGATGACAGTTTAGCGTTCCAATGAGAAGAAAATGGTTAAAGGGAGCACTTTGGGTGCTGCTCACTCCTATTATCCTGTTTGTAATACTGATGATATTGCTTTACGTGCCTCCCGTACAGAATTTTATACGGAAGCAGGCTACTGCAATCGCATCGGATGCTACGGGTATGGATATTTCCGTAGAACGGATAGACCTTCGTTTCCCCTTGAACCTGCTCGTACGCGGGGTACGGGTGGTGCAACCGGCAAACGATACTGTGGGCGTGCAGCATCCCGATACCTTGCTGGACCTCGGAAGTCTGAACGTCCGCGTGCAGGCGTGGCCTTTGCTGAAGGGCAGAGTAGAGGTGGACGATATCACCTTGCAGCAGGTAACCGTGAATTCTTCCGGCTTGTTGGAGGGGATGCATGTCAGGGGTACGCTCGGACGTTTTTTTCTCGAGAGCCACGGCATCGACTTGAAAAGAGAGGATGTCGTGCTGAACAGCGTGGAACTGAGCGATACCCATGTGCAAGTGATGCTTGCCGACACTGCCGGAACTCCGGCAGATACCACCCAGACCGCCTTGGATTGGCGGATAGCCCTGCATAGCTTGAAACTGAAGGATGTTTCGGTGGATTTGCAGATGCCGCTCGACTCGATGACTTTGGCCGCCGATATTGGGGAGGCAAGCATAGAAGATGCGAATGCCGACCTTAAACGCCAATTCTATGGTTGGAGGAGATTTGCCCTTGCGGGTACTGCCGTGAATTATGATGTGGGTACGGCTGCGCCGGCAGAGGGTTTCGATGCTTCGCACATTGCTTTACGCGATATCCGTATCGGCATTGACTCGGTGATGACCTGCGGCCGCGACTTGAACGCCGTTGTGCGCGAGTTCTCCTTATACGACCGTTCCGGGCTGACGGTGACTTCCCTGACCGGGCGGCTGTTTGCCGACTCTACCCTTATCCGTATTCCTTACCTGCAAGTCAGGACGCCGCACAGCGAAATGGACTTGACGGCACAGACTTACTGGGAATTGGTGGATATACCCACTACCGGGCGGCTGACCGCCCGCTTCAATGCCAATATCGGCAAGCAGGACATACTGCTCTTTGCCGGCGGATTGCCCGAGACTTTCAAAGAGGCTTATCCCTTCCGTCCGCTGGTGATTCGTGCCGGTACGGAAGGCAGCTTGAAGCAGATGCAGATTTCCCGTTTCACCGCCGACTTGCCCGGCGCTTTTTCCCTAAGCGGCGGAGGCGAGCTGTGGAATCTTACGGATAGCCTGAAACGTAGCGCCGAACTCGACTTCGAGATGCAGACGCAAGACCTCAATTTCCTTACCGGCCTTACCGGGATGACTCCCGACGGTTCTATCGTCGTGCCCGACAGCATGAACCTCGCGGCACGCCTCGGACTGGACGGGCCGCAGTGCAATGCCGTGCTCAAAGTGAAGGACGGCGGGGGGAGCCTGGACTTGGATGCCGCTTACAACCTGGCAACCGAGGCATATCATGCCGACCTTGCGGTGGATGCCCTACAGATTCACCGCTTCTTGCCCAAGGATTCTATTTATACGCTTACAGCCCGTGTGTCCGCTAAGGGGCAGGGGGTAGATATCGCCTCCGACAAGACGGTAGCCCGTGTGTCCGCTAAGCTGGCGGAGCTGCAATATGCCCGCTGGAATATCTCGGATGTGGATTTGGATGCCGGCTTGCAGTCGTCGGTAGCCTCTGTACGCCTGGCGAGCGATAATACGCTGTTGAAGATGCAGACTACTGCCGATTTGCACCTCGACCGTAAGTATATGGACGGCAGGCTGGATATGGATGTAAAAGACCTCGACTTATATAAATTGGGAATTGCGCCTAAGCCTCTGGAGCATCCGTTTGCGTTTAGCCTGGGGGCGGAGGCACGCCGCGATTCCATTAAGTTGCGAATGGATGCCGGTGATATGGACTTGCAGTTCCGGGCACGCAGCACGTTGAAAGAACTGCTGGAACAGTCGGGCGAGTTCGCCTCCATTCTCACGAAGCAGATAGACGAACGGCGTTTGGACCATGCGGCTTTGCGGCGGGTACTGCCGTCGGCGGGCATGCAGTTAACGGCGGGGCAGGCCAATCCGGTAAGCTATTTCCTGAAAACGAAGGATGTGACGTTCAATGACTTTACCCTCCGTTTCGGTACTACGCCGGCGCGGGGCATCAACGGGCGGACGGCCATTCACGGGTTACATGTGGATTCGTTGCAGCTCGATACGGTTTTCTTTGCCGTGCAACAGGATACTTCGCGGATGATGCTGCAAAGCGGTGTGATTAACGGGCCGAAAAATCCGCAGTTCGTATTCCGCAGTACGCTGACGGGGGAAATTCGGAGCGAGGATGCCGAGCTGACCGTGAACTATGTGGACGGCGAGGGGCAGACCGGCGTATTGCTTGGCGTGAACGCCCGCCCGCTGACGGAAGGGCATGGCAAGGGTAATGGGCTTATGTTCAACATCATCCCTGCCGAGCCGGTTATCGCTTACCGCAAGTTCCGTTTCGTAGACGGCAACAACTGGGTGTATCTGCATCGGAATATGCGTGTTTACGCCAATATCGATATGGATAGCGACAACGGTATGTGCTTCCGTATGCAGTCGGATAAGAACGATAGCATTTCGTTGCAGAATATAAATGTGGAACTGAGCCGTTTCCAGTTGGGCGAGTTGAGCGAGGTGCTTCCCTACATGCCCCGGTTAACAGGTCTATTTTCTGCAGAGGCGCAGTATATACAGACACCCACTTCCTTGCAGGTGTCTGCGGAAGCCGGTATCGACGGGCTGACGTACGAACGGCAGCCTGTGGGTAACATCGGCATGGGCGCTACATGGTTGCCGGGAGATAAGGGGGCTACGCATTATCTGAATACGTATTTCAGCCATGACAATCGGGAAGTGTTGACTGCCGACGGCATATTGACACAGAAGAACGGTAAGGATACGCTGGAAGTAACTACCTCTTTCGAGCATTTCCCTATGGAAATAGCCAATGCCTTTATTCCGGACCAAATGGTTTCCTTTACCGGCGACCTCGACGGCGGGATGTATATCTACGGGCCATTGGACAATCCCAAGGTGCACGGAGACGTGACGCTGGACAGCGTGTCGGTATATGCCCGTCAGGCGGGAGCCCGTTACTGGTTCGACGCCCGCCCTGTGCAGATTGAGGACAACCAGTTGATATTCGATAAGTTTGCTATCTATACCACCAGCAAGAATCCGTTCACTATCGACGGTAAGGTGGACTTCCGCAACTTGGAACGTCCTACGGCGGATTTGAAGTTGCTGGCTACGAATTATACGTTGCTGGATGCGCCGCGTACCCGTGAAAGCCTCATTTACGGTAAGGTGTTCGTCGATTTGAATGCTACGGTTCGGGGGGCTTTGGATGCCCTGACCATGCGCGGTAACATGAACCTGCTGGGAAATACGGATGTTACCTATGTGCTTACGGACTCGCCGTTGACGGTGGAAGACCGCCTCGACGGGCTGGTTACTTTTACTTCCTTTGCGGATACGGTCTCGGTGAACGCCGCCGAAGCTCCTGCGATGTCGCTGGGCGGTATGGATATGGTTATGTCCGTACACATAGACAATGCCGTGCGCCTGCGTGCCGACCTAAGCCCCGACCGCAGCAAGTTCATCGAGTTGGAAGGCGGGGGCGACCTGAATATGCAATATACTCCACAGGGTGATATAAGCCTTACGGGTCGTTATACGCTTTCGGGTGGTATTATGAAGTATTCGCTTCCTGTCATTCCGTTGAAGGAGTTCCAGATTAACAATGGAAGTTATGTAGACTGGCGCGGCGACCCGATGAATCCTACATTGGACTTGAAAGCGACGGAACGCATGCGCGCCTCGGTTGCCGACGGCGACGACGGCGGTTCGCGCGTGGTGAACTTCGACGTGTCCATTGCCATAAAGAACCGGCTCGATGCCCCCGAGCTGATTTTCGATATAACGGCTCCGGACGATGCCACCGTAGAGAACGAGCTACAGGCTATGGGGGCCGAGGAACGTAGCAAGCAGGCCATTGCCATGTTGGCGACCGGTGTTTATATGAACAGCGGTGTCAAAGGCGGAGGGTTGTCTATGGGTAGTGCTTTGAATAGTGTTATCCAGAGCCAGATTAACTCATTGGCGGGTTCTGCTTTCCAAAGCATCAATGCAAGCTTCACAATGGGTATGGAGGACCGTACGGCGGCCGAAACCGGCGACAAGCAGACGGATTACAGTTTCCGTTACTCACAGCGCCTTTTCAACGACCGTGTACAGATTGTTATCGGTGGCAAGGTGACTACCGGCGCTAACGCCACGAACAATGCGGAATCGTTTATAGATAATATATCGCTCGAATACAGGCTGGATACTTCCGGAACGCGTTATGTCCGGGTATTCTATGACAAGAACTACGAGAGCGTACTCGACGGGGAGATAACGGAAACCGGAGTAGGCCTTGTGCTTCGCCGTAAAATGGACCGTCTGGGCGAGCTTTTCATCTTCAAGAAAAAGAAGAAACAAACTGTAGAATGATATGAAACGACTGATATTATATATAGCAGGTGTACTGTTTCTGGCAGGATGTTCCACGACTAAGCATTTGCCTGAGGGTGAAATCCTGTACACGGGACAGAAGCCGATGATTGTCAAGAACCTCAGCACGACTCCGGTAGGCGAGGTGGCTATGGAGGAGGTCGATGCTGCGCTCGCCACTGCGCCGAACAATTCCTTGTTGGGCAGTTCCAGGCTCCGTATTCCTTTTCCCATGGGGTTATGGATATACAATGGGTTTGTGAAGTATGAGAAGGGTTTCGGCAGGTGGATATTTAACCGCTTCGCGGCGAAGCCGGTGCTGATGTCGTCCGTCAATCCCGATATCCGGCAGAAGGCCGCTACCAATTTGCTGCGCGATTACGGTTATTTCAACGGCACGGTGGACTACGAAACATTCATAAATCCCAAGGATTCGTTGAAAGCGAAGTTGCAGTACACGGTGGATATGGGCAATCCTTACTTTATCGATACGGTTTACTATCACGGTTTCAGCGAGCGGACTTTACGCATCATGAACTTGAGCCGCCGCCGTTCGCTCATCAGGCCGGGAGAACAGTTCAATGTAACCGACCTCGACGGGGAGCGTACCCGTATCAGCTCTTTGCTGCGCAATGTGGGTTGTTATTATTTCCGTCCCGATTATCTTACTTACCAGGCGGATACGACGTTAGTGCCCGGCGCGCATGTCGTTATGCGCATGGTTCCTGCTCCCGGCATGCCCTCTGTCGCCGAAAAACCTTTTTATGTAGGCCGCAAGTCGTTCTATTTGTATGGGAAGCAAGGGCAGGCGCCCAATGACAGCCTGGACTATAAGGACTTACGCATTTATTATCACGACAAGTTACGGGTACGTCCCAATATGATTTACAGGTGGCTGAACTACCAGGCATATCGCCAGAAGCGCCAGGTACAGGACAGCACGGGTATCTCCCGCAGGCGTTCCATGCAGAGCCTTTACAGCCTTTACCGCCAGACCCGTGTACAGGAGCGTTTGAATAATGTGGGTATATTCCGCTATCTCGAAATGCGCTATACTCCGCGTGATACGACGTTTGTATGTGATACGCTGGATGTAAACATCCATGCCGCCCTCGACAAGCCTTACGATGCCGAGTTGGATTTCAATGTGAAGATGAAAAGTAATAACCAGACCGGCCCCGGAGCTTCGTTTACGGTGACGAAAAATAACGTGTTCGGCGGCGGTGAGGCCTGGAATGTCAAGTTGGATGGTTCCTACGAGTGGCAGACTGGCAAAGACCGTTCTTCGTTGATGAACAGTTATGAGGTGGGATTGTCTACCTCGCTTATGTTTCCGCGCGTGGTCTTTCCCCGTTTCGGAGACAGGGAGTACGACTTCCCGGCAACTACTACTTTTAAACTGTACATCGACCAGTTGAACCGTGCTAAGTATTACAAGCTGCTGGCATTCGGCGGAAACGCTACTTATGACTTCCAGCCGAAGCCTACGGGCAAGCACAGTTTCACACCGTTCAAGCTGACGTTTAACGTGCTCCGTAACCCTACGGAGGCTTTCAAGGAGTTACAGGCGGAGAATCCTGCTCTCTATGTCAGTCTGCGCGACCAGTTTATCCCTGTCATGGAGTATATGTACACGTACGACAACGCTTCCTTGCCGCGTGTGCGCAATCCTATCTGGTGGCAGACAACGGTAAGCTCGGCGGGTAACCTTACCTCGTGCATTTACCGTATTTTCGGGAGGCCTTTCGGCGAGCAGGACAAGAAGCTGCTGGGCGTGCCTTTTGCACAGTTCCTGAAGGTGAACAGCGAGTTCCGTTATCATTATAAGATAAATAAGAATCAGATGATTGCTTCGCGTATTGCTGGCGGGGTGATATGGTCGTACGGAAATGCACTGTCGGCTCCTTATACCGAGCAGTTTTATATCGGCGGCGCCAATAGCGTGCGTGCCTTTTCTGCCCGTAGCATAGGTCCCGGCGGTTATGCCCCGGATAAGGAGAGCAAGTATTCTTTCATTAACCATGTGGGCGACATACGCATGGAGGCTAATGTGGAATACCGTTTCCGCATTATCGGCGATTTGCACGGGGCGGTATTCCTGGATGCCGGCAACGTATGGCTGATGCGTAGGGACGATTCCCGTCCCGGCGGTGAGTTTACGTTGAAAAACTTTGCCAAGCAGGTGGCATTGGGCACGGGGGCAGGCCTGCGTTATGATATGGACTTTCTTGTTTTCCGCCTGGATTGCGGGGTCGGCCTGCATGACCCGTACGATACCGGTAAGTCGGGATACTACAATATCCCCAAGTTCAAGGACAGCCTGGCGCTGCATTTCGCTATCGGCTATCCGTTCTAAGTGAAGCGGCGAATCTTAGAGTGGCGGAAATGAAGAATATTTACCCCTTCCGGAAACGGACCGGAATAGCAAAGTACCGGCCGGGGCGGGTAAAGTTTTGTACGATTCTTGTAAAGAATGGACTAAAATTACCCTCTTTCTGATATAAATTTTTGTACTTTTGCGTCTGTTATCGACCATGATACACTAACCTTTTTAAACAATAACTAATTATGAAACCAACTTTATTCTTATTGGCAGCCGGTATGGGTAGCCGGTATGGCGGCTTGAAACAATTGGACGGACTTGGTCCCAATGGCGAAACTATTATGGATTATTCTATTTACGATGCTATCAATGCCGGATTCGGCAAGCTCGTTTTCGTTATCCGCAAAGACTTCGAACAAGACTTCCGCGATAAAATCATTTCCAAATATGAAGGGCATATCCCGTGCGAACTGGTGTTTCAGGAGCTGGATGCGCTTCCCGAAGGATTTACCTGCCCGGCAGAACGTACCAAGCCCTGGGGTACTAACCATGCCGTAATGATGGGGGCCGATGTGATAAAGGAACCGTTTGCCGTTATCAATTGCGACGACTTCTACGGCCGTGACTCTTTCCAGGTAATGGGCGAGTTTTTGTCGGCGCTTCCCGAGGGTTCTAAGAATGTATACTCAATGGTAGGTTTCCGTATCGGAAATACGTTGAGCGAAAGTGGTACGGTATCCCGTGGCCTTTGCAGCACAGATGCAAAACATCTGCTGACTTCCGTCGTAGAGCGTACCAAGATTCAGCGCATGGACGGCGAAGTGAAGTATATCGACGATAACGGCGAGTGGACTGCCACTCCTGATACCACTCCGGTCAGCATGAACTTCTGGGGTTTTACTCCCGATTACTTCGCATACAGCCAGGAGTTCTTCAAGACATTCCTTAGCGACCCGAAGAACATGGAGAACTTAAAAAGCGAATTCTTCATTCCTTTAATGGTGGATAAACTGATTAATGACGGCACTGCTACGGTCGAGGTACTCGATACGAACAGTAAATGGTTCGGCGTGACTTATCCGGAAGACCGCCAGAGCGTAGTCGATAAGATTAAAGCATTGGTGGATGCGGGCGAATATCCTGCAAAGCTATTCTGAAAACCGGTTTTATAGATAAAGAGCCCCGCAAGTCCGACAGGAACTTGTGGGGCTCTCCTGTTAAATAATGTTATACTTCCGTCTATATAGGGTTACAACTTACCTGTTAAAAAACTTACCTTTGCAACACAAATCCGGAAAAAGAATACTCTATATGAAAATTCGTTTTTATCAAATCGCCATTCGTTATCGAAACAAGATACACGATTTCCATGCCTGGGGTGCAGCGGCACAGATTTGATTCGGCATAATCCGTTCCCGAGAGTAGATTCTATTATTTCTTAATAACAAATACATTTTTATGAGTAACAAAAAGTGGCTCATGGCACTGTGCTTTGCAGTGCTGTGCGGCCGGTGCGTGTATGCCCAGCAGCCAATGGAACGTGTGTTGGGCATCGAGGAGATGTTCCGCCTGGCCGATGCGAACAGCAAGAGTATACAAACCTACGACACCGGGAAAGAGGCTGCCGACCAAGCCCTGAAAGCCGCCAAGGCCCGGCGCCTACCCGATGTTGATGTTTCTTTGTCGTTCAGTTACCTGGGCGACGGCCGTTTGTGGGACCGTGATTTCAGTAACGGCATGAATATCCCCATGCCGCACTTCGGCAATAATTTCGCTCTGGAGGCACAACAGATTATTTATGCCGGAGGTGCAATCAACAGCGGTATCGCTTTGGCGGAGCTGGAACAACAAATGGCGGGGTTGGACTGGCAGAAAAACCGCCAGGAAATCCGCTTTCTGCTGGCGGGTTATTACCTGAACCTTTACAAACTGGATAACCAGGTCAGGGTTTTGCAAAAGAATCTCTACCTTACCGGACAGGTAATCCGCAATATGGAAGCCCGTCGTGCCCAAGGTACTGCGCTGAAGAATGACATCACCCGCTACGAGCTCCAGCAGGAAACCCTGAAGTTGCAACTGGCGCAGGTACAAGATGCCCGTAAGATTATGAACCACCGGCTGGTAACCACCCTGCACCTGCCTGCCGGTACGAAAATCGTACCTGACACCGCCTTACTGGATGCCGATGTCCGTACCCTGGCCGAGCAGGACTGGCAACAAATGGCTGCCCAGGGCAATGTGGGCTTGCGGCAGGCGGAGCTTGCCGTACGCATGAGCGAGCAACACGTAAAGCTGGAGCGCAGTGAGCGGCTGCCCAAAGTGGCACTTGTGGCTGCCGAGCATCTGGACGGTCCTATAACCATTGAAGTGCCGGTGCTCGACAATAACTTCAACTATTGGTATGTGGGGGTAGGGGTGAAGTACAGCCTTTCTTCCCTTTTCAAGAACAATAGGAAACTGAAACAGGCGCGTCTCAATGTCCGTCGTGCCCGGGAGGAGTATGAACTGGCGCAGGAACAGGTGGAGAATGCTGTGCAGGCGGGCTATGTAGATTTCCTGACCTCCTTTACCGACCTGCGTACGCAAGAAAAGAGCGTGGAACTTGCCGACGAGAACTATAACGTTACCAGTAACCGTTACAAAAACGAGCTTGCCCTGCTGACCGATATGCTGGATGCCAGCAATATGAAGCTCAGTGCCGACCTCGGGCTGGTGAACGCGCGCATCAACGTGGTGTACAATTATTATAAGATGAAATACCTCACCCATTCCCTTTGAGATTATCAATAACTATCATTTACCGACTATTATCGACTGAATCATGATTACAAGAAAAGTACAGAAACTGATATACAACGCCCTTATCATCTGTTTCCTTTTAGGAGGGCTGGCTTATGTATGCTCCCGTTTCATTCACTTGGGGCGTGTGGAATATACCGACAATGCGCAGGTAAGGCAGCATATCACTCCGGTGAACACCCGCGTACAGGGTTTCGTCAAGCGGATTTGTTTTGAGGAGTACCAGCCGGTGCATAAAGGCGATACACTGTTGCTTATCGAAGATACCGAGTTCCGCTTACGGCTGGCACAGGCGGAAGCAGACCTTGCCAATGCACTTGCCGGACAGAAAGCTACTACGGCAGGTATTGCCGCCACACAGAATAACCTGAGCGTGAGCGATGCCGGCATCGAGGAAGTACGTGTGCAAATGGAGAATGCCCGCCGTGAACTGGCACGCTATGAAAAACTGCTGGAAGAAGATGCCGTTACCCGGCAGCAATACGACAATGTGCGTACAACCTACGATGCTGCCAAGGCACGTTATGAACAAGTGTTGCGTGCCAGGCATTCCACTACGCTGGTAAAGAGCGAGCAGACGCATCGCCTGAGCCAGAACGAGGCTGGGGTACGTCTGGCTGAGGCGGCCGTGGCATTGGCACGGCTCAATCTTTCCTACACGGTCATCGTTGCCACGTGCGACGGTGTGACCGGGCGCAAGGATATCCATGAGGGGCAGTTGGTGCAGCCCGGTCAGACGCTGGTAGACATAGTGGACGGTAGCGACCTTTGGGTAATAGCCAATTATCGTGAAACGCAGCTCCCTCATATTACGGAGGGTGCTGCCGTAGAAATAACCGCCGATGCCGTGCCGGATGTCGTCTACCGAGGTACGGTGGAATCTATTTCCGATGCTACGGGTGCGGCATTTTCCATGATTCCCCAGGATAATGCCACGGGAAATTTCGTCAAAGTGGAACAGCGTATTCCCGTCCGCATCAGTCTGAAAGGTAACCGTCCGGAAGACTTGCAACGCCTGCGTGCCGGTTTCAACTTGGAATGTGAAGTAAAATATTGACCTCGAAACCTAACTGTCAACCAAAATGGGAGCACCGATACCTAACAGTCCTTTCACCATGCCGATGTTCCGGGAGTTCGTACCCCGCAGGATACAGCCGTGGATTTATGTATTTTTCGCCTTTACTTTCCAGCTTTCGGGCGGGCTTTACTTGGGGGCGTTGAACCAGATGACAGGCGGCACGTCGCTGATGCGCGAAGACCTCCAGATGTGTCTTTACGCCAATCTGGCGGGTATGGCTATTTACTTTCCGCTGTTGTTCCGCATGAAATTCCGCTTCACCAACAAGACGCTGCTGACGGGAGCGGCGCTGGGGGTGCTGTTGTGTAACCTGCTCGTACCCCACATACGATTCCTGCCGCTGCTTTGGGCGGTGTGTTTTGTAGAGGGAATGTGCAAGATACAGGGGACCTTCGAATGTATGTCCAATATACAACTGTGGATGACGCCCAAACGCGATTTCACCGTCTTTTTTCCTATGTTGCATATCGTTATACTGGGCAGCATGCAGCTCAGTGACCTGATGATGACGTACCTCATGTACCACTACCATTGGACGTATATGCACCTCGTTATCGCTTCGCTTATGGCGGTGGATTTGCTGGTGCTGATTATCTGCGTGCGGCATTTTCGCTTTATGAAGAAATTCCCTCTGTTCGGTATAGATTGGCTGGGGGCATTGCTTTGGGCGGCATTGCTGTTGCAAGTGGCATACCTTTTCGATTACGGTGACTGGTACGACTGGTGGAACAGCCCCGTTATCCGGCATCTTACGTTGTTCGCTATTGCCACGCTGGGGTTCTGCATCTGGCGTATGCTTACTATCCGCCATCCTTTCCTCGAACCGAAGATGTGGACGTACCGTCATTTATTACCGTTATTGCTCTTGATTACGCTGGTGGAGGCTATCCTTGCCACAGAACATGTATTGGAGGAGGTCTTTTATGAGGAGGTGATGCACTATGAGGAGCCGGTGAGCGTACAACTCGACTGGTTTGCCTTAGCCGGTATTTTGTGCGGCTGCCTGTTTGCTTATTGGTGGATGCACGTCAAACGCTTCAATTACTTGCGTCTGCTCATTGTGGGGGTTATGGGACTGGTGTGTTATTTGGCGGGGTATTACTTTACGCTTTCCGCCGGCATCCACCTGTCGCAACTCTATCTGCCTACCGTATGCCGCGGCTTTGCATACGCCGTGCTTAGTGCCACGTTCATGGTCTGCCTGGAAGAAATCATGACGCTCCAGCATTTCTTTCAGGCTCTGAGCGTATTCAACATGCTACATATGGTGGTGGGCGGCGTATTGGGGGCTGCCCTCTATACCCGCGGGCTTGCCTACTACGTACCCGATAACATGGCACGTTACGGCAGTGCTATCGACCGGGTTGCTTTCAGTCGTGCTCCTTTCGACGTCGGTCGTTACATGGAGGGGTTCGTTTCGCAGATAATGGAGGTTAGTATTAAGCAGATTTACGGCTGGGTGCTTTATGCCTGCATATTACTGCTTCTGCTGTTCCTACTCTATGACATGCCGGTACGCCGCCGGTTGAAGCAGATGCCGGGCTGGAAGGCGGTGGGGCGCGAAGTGATGAATTCCTTCTGGCGGACACGGCATAAGCCGGCAGAGACTTCCGGCGGGAATACGCCGGAATGAGTATAAGTTATCTGCATTTAATGGATATCCGTGTTTTAGGGAGGATAATGGTTTGGTAATTCATTGCAATAAAGTAACGGGAAACTTATGTTCGTAAATGAAAAGAGACATCAGTGTATGATTGAACCCTATTCGGTTCCGGACTGAATGGGGTTCATTCTCAGTTGAATGCACACTGTTTTGCTCCTGTAAGGATATATTGCTTTTTTACTTTGAAGTCTGCGATACTTTTACGCTTTTCTCGACAGGTCGGTGCTGCGGAAATATATATGCTTTGGGGCACAGACTGTGTGAGAATAAAAATAATATCGCTACCTTTGCAGTCTTGAACGATTAATTCATTGACACTATGATATCTGTAGAAGGACTGAAGGTAGAATTCAACGCTACCCCTCTGTTCGAAGACGTCTCTTATGTTATCAACAAGAAAGACCGTATAGCGCTTGTCGGCAAGAATGGTGCCGGCAAGTCCACCATGCTTAAGATACTTGCCGGTCTCCAGCAACCTACTGCCGGTGTTGTCGCCGTTCCGCGCGGATGTACTATCGGGTATTTGCCCCAGGTGATGATACTTAGCGATGAGCGTACCGTGATGCAGGAAGCCGAACTCGCTTTCGAACACATCTTCGAGATGCAAGCCGACATCGAGCGTATGAACCGGCAGCTTGCCGAGCGTACCGATTATGACAGCGAGGATTATCGGAAATTAATCGACCGTTTCACTCACGAGAACGAACGCTTCCTGATGATGGGCGGTACGAATTACCGCGCCGAGATAGAACGTACCCTCCAGGGGCTGGGTTTTAGCCGGGAAGATTTCGACCGTGCCACGAGCGAGTTTTCCGGAGGGTGGCGTATGCGCATCGAACTTGCCAAACTGCTGTTGCGCCGTCCGGACGTGTTGTTACTGGACGAGCCTACGAACCACCTCGACATAGAGAGTATCCAGTGGCTGGAGAATTTCCTCTCTACGCGTGCCAATGCGGTGGTGCTTGTCAGTCACGACCGTGCATTCCTGAATAACGTCACCACCCGTACCATTGAAATAACCTGCGGACGTATTTATGACTATAAAGTGAAGTACGACGAGTTCGTGGTGCTGCGCAAGGAGCGTCGCGAACAGCAGCTTCGCGCTTACGAAAACCAGCAGAAGCAGATACAGGATACGGAGGAGTTCATCGAACGTTTCCGTTACAAGGCAACCAAAGCCGTGCAGGTACAGAGCCGCATCAAACAGCTCGAGAAGATAGAACGCATCGAAGTCGATGAGGAAGATAATTCTTCTTTGCGGCTGAAGTTCGTTTGCAGCAGTCGTAGCGGTAATTATCCCGTTATTTGTGAAGATGTTGCCAAGGCCTATGGCGGGTATGTCGTTTTCCACGATGTCAACCTTACGATTAACCGCGGCGAGAAGGTGGCTTTTGTCGGTAAGAACGGTGAAGGCAAATCCACGCTCGTAAAGTGTATCATGGACGAGATTACGGACTACACCGGGAAACTGACTTTGGGGCACAACGTGCAAATCGGTTACTTTGCACAGAATCAGGCACAGTTATTGGACGAGAACCTGACCGTCTTCGATACTATCGACCGTGTGGCGGTGGGAGATATCCGACTGAAAATACGTGATATCCTGGGGGCGTTTATGTTCGGCGGAGAGGCTTCGGAGAAGAAAGTGAAGGTGCTTTCCGGCGGAGAGCGTACCCGCCTCGCCATGATTAAACTCCTGCTGGAACCGGTGAACTTCCTGATTCTTGACGAACCGACGAATCATCTCGATATGCGTTCGAAGGATGTATTGAAGGAGGCTGTCCGCGATTTTGACGGCACGGTGATAATTGTCAGCCACGACCGTGACTTTTTGGATGGTCTTGCGACTAAGGTATATGAGTTCGGGGGGGGATTGGTAAAAGAGCATCTCGGGGGTATCTACGACTTTTTGCAGAAGAAACAGATAGAGAACCTGAATGACTTACAAAAAGCTCCTTCGTTGTCTTCCTCGCCGGTTACCGGAAAAACGGTTACCGGAAACAATGCCGGGGCAGCAGTGGTACAGCCTTCTGCTGCGAAACTTTCTTATGAGGAACAAAAGGAGTTCAATAAAAAACTCAAGAAGCTGGAGCGCCGTGTGACGGATTATGAGACGGAGATAGAACAGACCGAAGCGGCTATCGCTATCCTTGAGGCCAAAATGGCTACTCCGGAAGGCGCTTCGGATATGGCACTTTACGAACAGCATCAGAAGTTGAAAGCACAGTTGGACTGTGCAATGGAAGAATGGGATGCGGTTTCGGCGGAATTGGAAGAGATGAGAAAAGGGTGATAAAACGATAGGGCGGCAAGGAAACTCCTTTCCCCGTATCCCGCTACCACGCTATAATTTTATAACATTTATTTTATAAGTATGAAAGTATTTCATTTTTTACCCATTGCGGCTTTCTGTCTAATGGCAGGGGCTTGCAGCACAGGCAAGAAGCAAACCGAGCTTACAGCCGGCATTCAGCTTGCCAACCTCGACACGACGGCTTTGCCCGGAACAGACTTTTACCAATACGCCTGCGGCGGTTGGATGAAGAACAACCCGATTCCCGCCGAATACTCACAGTACGGCTCTTTTACCATTCTTGCAGAAAATAACCGTAAACAGATTCAGGGACTTATCGAAGAACTGGCTGCCACTCAGCATGAAGCCGGCAGTGTGGCACAGAAAGTAGGCGACTTGTACAAGGTGGTAATGGACAGTGTGAAGTTGAATAAGGACGGTGTGGCTCCTATAAAGGCCGAACTCGACCGGTTGGCTGCCTTGAAAGATAAGAAAGAACTTTATGCATTGCTGGGCGAGATGCAGAAGAAGGGTATCGTTGCTTACAACATCCTGTATGTAGGTGCCGATGAGATGAACAGCAGTATGAACGCCGTGCAGTCTTATCAGGCAGGCCTGAGCATGGGCGAACGCGAATACTATCTGGAGAATGATGAGGCCACTGCTAAAATCCGCGACGCTTTCCGCACGCATGTACAGAAAATGTACCGGCTGGCAGGCTTCGATGAGGCTACGGCCAAGAAGGGTATGGAGGTAGTAATGGATGTGGAAACACGTCTTGCCAAGGCTTTCCGTTCGCGTACCGAGTTGCGCGACCCGCATGCCAACTACAATAAGATGAGCCTGGAGGAACTGAAAAAGAATTATCCGACTTTCGGCTGGGAGGCTTATCTGTCTGCTTTGGACCTGAAGGATGTAAAAGAGATTATCGTAGGTCAGCCTGCTTCGCTGAAAGCTGCCGCTGGAATTCTGGATACCTTGCCTGTCGAACAGCAGGGGCTCTATTTACAATGGAAACTGATTGATGCTGCTGCAAGTACCTTGAATGATGCCATGGCCGAGCAGAACTTCGATTTCTATGAGCGTACGATGAGCGGTACGCAGGAGATGCAGCCTCGCTGGAAGAGGGCGGTCGGTACTGTAAGTTCTGCTTTGGGCGAAGCTGTCGGCCAGATGTATGTGGAGAAATATTTCCCTGCTGCCGCTAAGGAACGCATGGTGACCTTGGTGAAGAACTTGCAGGAAAGCCTGGCCGAACGCATTAAGAACCTTGCTTGGATGGGTGATTCTACAAAGGTGAAAGCTTTGGAAAAACTGGCTACTTTCCATGTAAAAATCGGCTATCCCGACAAGTGGAAAGATTATTCTACGCTGGAAATCAAAGACGATTCGTACTGGGCGAACATGGAGCGTGCCAACGAATGGAGCCATGCGGAAATGGTAGCCAAAGCTGGTAAACCGGTGGATAAGGACGAGTGGCTGATGACACCGCAGACGGTGAATGCTTATTATAACCCGACGACGAATGAAATCTGTTTCCCTGCCGGTATCTTGCAATACCCGTTCTTCGACATGAATGCGGACGATGCTTTCAATTACGGCGCTATCGGTGTGGTAATCGGCCATGAAATGACTCATGGATTCGACGACCAGGGCCGCCAGTACGATAAGGACGGTAACTTGAAAGACTGGTGGACTGCCGAAGATTCCAAACGTTTCGACGAACGTGCCCAGGTTATGGTGAACGTGTTCGACAGCATCGAGGTGGCTCCGGGCGTGTATGGTAACGGTCGTATGACGTTGGGCGAAAATATCGCTGACCACGGAGGTCTGCAGGTTTCCTTCCAGGCGTTCAAGAAGGCTACGGCTGCCAATCCGTTGCCTGTAAAGGACGGCTTCACTCCCGAACAGCGTTTCTTCCTGGCTTATGCGGGTGTGTGGGGAAACAATATCCGTCCCGAAGAAGTGCTGAACCGCACCAAGAGCGATGTCCACGCATTGGGTAAATGGCGCGTAGACGGTGCTCTGCCGCAGATAGGCGCTTGGTACGACGCTTTCGGTATTACCGAAAAAGACCCGATGTTCGTACCCGTAGAAAAGCGGGTTTCTATCTGGTAACAGGGTTGTTATTATAAAAGAAACCGTTCCCGTTGGAGAGGTATGGACACCTTTTCAGCGGGATTTTTTTATGTTGCCGCACGGGAGCTGCGGAATCGATAATAAGTCCCTTTTTTAATTATACCTAATTTATTGTGTATGAATGTATGTGTGAATAAACAAAATTCGTAACTTTGCGCATCGAATAGTAAAATGTACGCATTATTTTAATACGCAAATCCATGTCTGAAACTAAAAGAATCAAAACAGCTCTGGTATCCGTTTACCATAAAGAAGGTTTGGACGAAATCATTACCAAACTGCATGAAGAAGGTGTAGAGTTCCTGTCTACCGGTGGAACCCGTCAATTTATCGAATCTTTGGGTTATCCCTGCAAAGCAGTGGAAGACCTTACCACATACCCTTCCATTTTGGGCGGACGTGTAAAGACTTTGCATCCGAAGATATTCGGAGGTATTCTGTGCCGCCGCGGATTGGAACAAGACATGCAACAAATCGAAAAATATGAAATTCCCGAAATAGACCTCGTTATCGTCGATTTGTACCCGTTCGAGGCAACTGTTGCCAGCGGTGCCGATGAACCGGCTATCATCGAGAAAATAGATATAGGCGGTATCTCCCTGATTCGTGCCGCTGCCAAGAACTATAACGATGTGGTGATTGTTGCTTCGCAAGCCCAGTACCAGCCGCTTCGCTCCATGCTGATGGAGCACGGTGCCGTTACCTCGCTCGAAGAGCGTCGTTGGTTTGCCAAAGAAGCCTTTGCCGTATCTTCTCATTATGATTCGGCTATCTTTAACTATTTCGACGGTGAGGAAGGTTCCGCCTTCCGCCAGTCTGCCAATAATCAGAAGGCTTTGCGTTATGGTGAGAACCCGCATCAGAAAGGTTACTTTTACGGTAATATCGATGCTATGTTCGACCAAATCCACGGAAAGGAAATCTCTTACAACAACCTGCTTGATATCAACGCAGCCGTTGATTTGATTGATGAATTTACGGATACCACTTTCGCTATCCTGAAACATAACAATGCTTGCGGCCTGGCTTCGCGCCCTACCGTGTTGGAGGCTTGGAACGATGCGCTTGCCGGCGACCCGGTATCGGCATTCGGCGGCGTGCTCATTACGAATGCGGTGGTAGATAAAGCTGCTGCCGAAGAAATCAACAAGATATTCTTTGAAGTTATCATTGCCCCCGATTACGATGTGGATGCGCTGGAAATCCTCGGACAAAAGAAAAACCGTATTATCCTGGTCCGTAAGCAGGCTGCTCTGCCCAAGAAGCAGTTCCGTTCTTTGCTGAACGGTGTCCTGGTACAAGACCGCGACCTGAAGATAGAAACGCCCGAAGATTTGAAAACGGTAACTGTTAAGGCTCCGACCGCACAGGAAATCGAAGATATGCTTTTCGCAAACAAAATCGTGAAGAACAGCAAGTCCAATGCTATCGTATTGGTAAAAGGCAAGCAACTGTTGGCAAGCGGCGTAGGTCAGACCAGCCGTGTGGATGCCTTGAAGCAGGCTATCGAAAAAGCCAAGAACTTCGGTTTCGACCTGAACGGCGCTGTAATGGCAAGCGATGCTTTCTTCCCCTTCCCCGACTGTGTGGAGATTGCAGGCAACGAGGGCGTTACGGCTGTAATCCAGCCGGGCGGAAGCATCAAGGACGAACTTTCGTTCAATTATTGCAATGAACACGGTATTGCAATGGTGATTACGGGATTCCGCCATTTTAAACACTAATTGGATTTATAATTTATGGATTTATGAAAGTGCTTACGAACCTTGCCGTTCAGCAGTCATAGTCCATAAATCATAAATCATAAATCATAAATATACATGGGATTATTCTCTTTTACACAAGAAATAGCGATGGACCTCGGCACTGCCAATACTATCATTACCACGAACGGTAAGATAGTAGTGGACGAACCTTCGGTGGTGGCTTTGGACCGTCGTACAGACAAGATGATTGCCGTGGGCGAAAAGGCAAAGATGATGCACGAAAAAACCCACGAGAACATACGCACTATCCGTCCGCTTCGCGACGGTGTGATTGCCGACTTCTATGCTTGCGAGCAGATGATACGCGGGCTTATCAAAATGGTGAACAACCGTAACCGCTTGTTCTCTCCTTCGCTTCGTATGGTGATAGGCGTACCTTCGGGAAGTACGGAGGTGGAACTTCGTGCCGTACGCGATTCGGCCGAGCATGCTGGCGGACGCGACGTTTACCTGATATTCGAACCCATGGCTGCCGCTATCGGTATCGGCATCGATGTGGAAGCGCCGGAGGGAAATATGATTGTCGATATAGGCGGCGGCTCCACCGAAATTGCAGTAATCTCGTTGGGCGGTATCGTTGCCAATAACTCTATCCGCATTGCAGGCGATGATTTGACTGCCGATATTCAGGAATATATGAGTCGCCAGCATAATGTGAAGGTCAGCGAGCGTATGGCGGAACGTATTAAGATTAATGTGGGAGCGGCATTGACCGAGCTGGGCGAGGATGCTCCCGAAGATTATATCGTTCACGGCCCGAACCGTATTACTGCACTTCCTATGGAAGTGCCCGTATGCTATCAGGAAGTGGCGCACTGCCTGGAGAAGTCTATCTCCAAGATTGAAACCGCTATCTTGAGCGCATTGGAGAATACACCGCCCGAATTATATGCCGATATCGTGCACAACGGCATCTACCTGGCAGGCGGTGGTGCTTTGCTTCGCGGATTGGATAAGCGTCTGACCGATAAAATTAATATACCGTTCCACATTGCGGAAGACCCCTTGCATGCCGTTGCCAAAGGTACGGGCATCGCATTGAAAAACGTCGACCGCTTCTCATTCCTGATGAGATAGGCATATGCGGAATTTACTGAACTTTCTCATTAAATACAATTACTGGTTCCTCTTTCTCTTGTTGGAGGTTACCAGTTTTGTTTTATTATTCCGCTTCAACCATTATCAGCAGAGTGTGTATTTTACTTCGGCAAACGGAGTGGCGGGGAAAGTTTATGAGATTTCGGGAGGTATCGGCTCTTATTTCCATTTGAAGTCGGTCAACGAGGATTTGCTCGACCGGAACATGTGGTTGGAACAACGTGTAGCCTTTCTGGAAAAGAGCCTGCGGGAACAGGGATTGGATTCGGTGAAGTTATATAGTATGGCGTATGTTGCCCCGGCGGATTACCGTATATTCAAGGCGAATGTTATTAAGAACAGTCTGAATAAGGCAGACAATTACATTACATTGGACTGCGGTTCGACAGACAGCATCCGCCCGGAAATGGGAGTGGTAGGTGCAAACGGGGTGGTAGGTATCGTATATAAGACTTCCCCCCATTATTCGTTGGTTATTCCATTGCTGAACAGCAAGTCGAGCATAAGTTGTAAGATTGTGGGCAGCGATTATTTCGGTTATCTGAAATGGGAAGGCGGGGACTCTCGTTTTGCCTATCTGAAAGATTTGCCGCGCCATGCAGAGTTTAACTTGGGCGATACGGTGGTGACCAGCGGTTATTCTACGGTATTCCCCGAGGGGGTCATGGTAGGTACGGTCGATGATATGTCCGATTCTCACGACGGGCTTTCGTATCTGTTGAAGATAAAGTTGGCTACGGATTTCGGAAAGTTGGGCAATGTGCGTGTCATTTCGCGCAACGGACAAGAGGAACAGAATATGCTGGAAAAAGAAGGCGGAAAATGATAATCAATTATTTGCATAAGATAGGGTGGTTTGTCGGTTTGGTACTGTTGCAGGTGCTGATATTGAATAATGTGCATATTGCCGGATATGCTACTCCGTTTTTATATATCTATCTGATACTGAAGTTCGAGTCGGACGTACCGCGCAACGCTTTGATGCTATGGGCTTTCTTTCTCGGGTTGGCAGTCGATATCTTTTCCGACACCCAGGGGATGAATGCGGCGGCTACCGTATTGCTGGCTTTTCTACGTCCTGCTTTCTTACGCCTGTTCGTGCCCCGGGATACGCCGGATGCACTGGTTCCGGCAATCCGCACAATGGGTATTTCCCCTTTCCTGAAATATTTGGTAGTCAGTGTCCTGGTACATCATGGGATGCTGCTAACACTGGAGTTCTTTTCTTTTGCCCATATCGGTACGTTGCTGTTGAGGATTAGTACGAGCGCATTGCTGACGGTAACCTGTATAATGGCGGTGGAGGGGATTAGGAAAAAGTAAAAGGCGGATTACAAGCTGCGTACGGCACACATCCGTGTGCTGTCATTATCTAATAATTTATAATTTGCAATCGGATGAAAGATTATACACTGGAGAAACGGAAGTATGTGATAGGCATGGCGGCTGTCGTTATCGTCCTTGTCTACATAATCCGTCTGTTCGATTTGCAGATTATGACGGATGATTACAAGAAGAATGCAGATAGCAATGCTTTTCTAAATAAGGTACAGTATCCTTCGCGCGGTGCTATTTACGACCGTAACGGCAAGTTGCTGGTATTCAACCAGCCGGCATACGATATAACATTCGTGCCGCGTGAGGTGACGCAACTGGATACTCTCGATTTCTGCCATGCGCTGAACATAACGCTCGAACAGTTCCGTAAGCGCATGAAGGATGTGAAGAACCGTTGGATGAATCCCGGCTATTCCAAATATACGCATCAGGTATTTATGACACAGCTTTCGGCAGAGGAATGTGGCGTGTTTCAGGAAAAGCTGTTCAAGTTTCCCGGTTTCTATATCCAGCGGCGTACAATCAGGCAATATACCTATGAGGCTGCCGGGCACGCGTTGGGGGATATAGGAGAAGTTTCCAAGAAAGATATTGAAGCGGACAGCTATTATATCCGTGGAGACTATATCGGTAAGCAGGGTATCGAAAAGTCTTACGAAAAGTATCTCCGTGGAGAGAAAGGGGTGGAAATCCTGCTTCGCGATGCCCACGGACGTATTCAGGGACATTATATGGACGGTAAGTTCGACCGTCCTTCCGTGCCCGGCAAGAATCTGACCTTAGGTATCGACATTGATTTGCAACGGTTGGGCGAACGCCTGCTGCAACATAAAATCGGAGCTATCGTAGCTATTGAGCCTGCTACGGGAGAAATACTCTGCATGGTGTCTTCCCCTACTTTCGACCCTCATCTGATGATTGGACGCCAACGCGGGAAGAATCACCGGAAATTGCAGACAGACAGGCGGAAGCCTTTGCTAAACCGCGCAATCATGGGAGCCTATCCACCGGGGTCTACCTTCAAGACGGCACAGGCACTGACATTCTTGCAAGAAGGAATTATCCACGAAGATTACCCGACTTTTCCTTGTGCGCACGGTTTCAATTACGGCAGCCTGCATGTCGGTTGCCACGGACATGGTTCTCCTTTGCCGTTGGTTCCGGCAATCGCCACTTCGTGCAACTCTTATTTCTGTTGGGGGCTGTTCCGCATGTTCGGCGATAAAAAGTACGGTTCTCCCCAGAATGCCATTACGGTGTGGAAAGACCATATGGTTTCGCAGGGATTCGGTTATCGTCTCGGTACGGACCTGCCGGGGGAACAGCGAGGTCTGATTCCTAATGCAAAGTTTTATGATAAGGCATACCGCGGTTCCTGGAATGGACTGACGGTTATCAGTATCGCTATCGGGCAGGGTGAAATCCTGGCTACTCCCTTACAGATAGCTAATCTGGGCGCAACCATTGCCAACCGGGGATATTTCATTACTCCGCATATCGTGAAGGAGATACAGGACAATGAGCTGGACAGTATCTACCGCACGCCGCGCGTCACTTCCATAGACCGCGCGTATTATGATGAAGTAGTGGAGGGCATGCGTGCCGCCGTTACCGGAAGTACAGGCAGTGCGACTTGCCGAATGGTGGGTACGATTCTGCCGGGTGTGGAGGCATGCGGCAAAACCGGTACGGCACAGAACCGCGGTAAAGACCATTCGGTATTCATGGGATTCGCTCCGATGAACGACCCTAAGATTGCCATTGCGGTTTATGTGGAAAACGGCGGTTTCGGTGCAACGTACGGAGTGCCTATCGGCGCCATGATGATGGACCAGTATTTGCACGGAAAATTGTCTCCGGAGAATGAGATACGTGCGGAAGAGTTCAGCAACCGTGTGATATTGTACGGGGATGAAGAAAGGTAATAAGACAGTCGAACATTAGAAGTACGGAGAATGATAAGAAGAGATACTATATGGAAGTCGTTGGATTGGGTGACGCTCGTAATCTACCTGATGCTGATTGTATTCGGCTGGTTCAGCGTTTGCGGGGCGAGTTATGATTATGGCGACCGGGACTTCTTCGATTTCTCCACCCGGGCAGGCAAGCAGTTCATGTGGATTGTCTGTTCGTTCGGACTGGGTTTCGTGTTGCTGATGCTGGAAGATACGCTCTACGATATGTTTTCCTACATTATATATATAGGGCTTATCCTGCTGCTGGTCGTAACTATTTTCATAGCACCCGATACCAAAGGTTCCCGTTCATGGCTTATTTTAGGCCCCGTCAGCCTGCAGCCGGCCGAATTCGCTAAATTCGCTACGGCATTGGCATTGGCAAAGTATATGAGCACCTATTCGTTTACCATGAAAAACTGGAAGAACGCCCTGATGCTGGCTTTCCTTGTCCTGCTACCGATGATGCTGATTATCCTTCAGCGGGAAACGGGTTCCGCATTGGTCTATATGGCTTTCTTCCTGATGCTTTATCGGGAGGGTATGCCCGGTGTGGTGCTCTTTTCCGGTATTTGCGCCGTAGTATATTTTGTGGTGGGAATCCGTTTCGACCAGGTTTTTATAGCGGATACTCCGACACCTATCGGAGAGTTTGCCGTATTGTCTATGATTTTGCTTTTTGCCGGCGGCATGGTATGGGTGTATAAGAAGAAATGGGAACCGGCGCGGAACATCATCGGCGGCTCTTTCATCGTGATGCTCATTGCTTATCTTGTTTCGGAATATGTTACACCTTTTAACCTGGTGTGGGTACAATGGGGGCTGTGCATAGTTGTGGTATGTTATTTATTCTTTCTGTCTTTGAGCGAGCGCCATTTGAGCTATCTTCTCATAGCCTTGTTCGCCATAGGGTCGATAGGGTTTCTTTACTCCAGCGATTATTTCTTCAACAAGGTATTGGAACCTCACCAGCAGATTCGCATCAAGGTTGTGTTGGGCATGGAGGAAGATTTGGCTGGGGCAGGGTATAATGTAAACCAGTCGAAGATTGCCATTGGTTCGGGAGGTTTGACCGGTAAAGGATTCCTCAACGGTACGCAGACCAAGCTCAAGTATGTGCCCGAGCAGGATACGGATTTTATTTTCTGTACCGTAGGCGAGGAAGAAGGCTTTATCGGTTCGGCAACGGTGTTACTCTTGTTTTTAGTACTTATACTTCGCCTGATAGTGCTGGCAGAGCGACAACAATCGGCATTCGGCAGGGTGTACGGGTATTCGGTGTTGAGCATCTTTCTGTTCCACCTTTTTATCAATATCGGAATGGTACTCGGCTTGACCCCCGTAATCGGTATCCCGCTACCATTTTTCAGTTATGGCGGGTCTTCCTTATGGGGTTTTACAATCTTGCTGTTCATTTTCCTGCGTATCGATGCGGGAAGAAACAGAAGGTTGGTATGATGCTTGTTGCAGAGTTCACGGATTGGAGTTTATGTGCGGATGACCGCGTTATCTGTGCAAATCCGCTTAATCCGTAGGGGGAATTGTGTGGCAATTACCGCTGTAACTTGATTCCTACATCGTTGATGCCCGGCAGGATGTCGTCGGGCAATGTATAGGCTACTTTAAAGAGGTAGTTGCCGGGTTTCTCTATTCTTATGTTTCCGGCAGGAAATGCCGATTGGTATAGACCGCCCCAGCCGTCTCCTTTCCAGATTCCCTCCTTGTCTGCCAAGACCGCTTCCAGCGTATCTACCGGTAATCTTGTAGCTTCCGGACCGTTGCAACAAACGGATAAGCCGATATTCTGGTAAGGATAAGTATTGCGGTTGCGAACCTCCAGCGTCAGTTTGTAGTAAGTCTGCGAGTCGGGTACTATGACGTTGAAAAACAATGTATCCTGCCGTTTCCAGCCCTCCTGCGGAATAGACCGGAACGCATGATATACCGTCTGTTTATCGCAAGCGCCCGATGCGCCTGCGATAAACAGCAGAAAAATATATTTCAGGTATGTTCTCTTATTCTTGAGCCGGTTTGTCATTTTGAGCGGGTTTGTCTCCCTGGTTTTTAGGCTTGTTATTATGAGGACGTTTGCGGTTGTTGTTCCGTTGCGGGCGTTTTTCATCTCCTTGCTGCCGTTTGCCGTCTCCTTGTTGCCTGGGTGGTTCCTGCTGTTGCTTGGCTGCCGGTTGTCCTTCGCCTTGCGGGCGGTTGCCGGCATTCTTTTTTTTCTTCCTGTTCCGGCTGCCGTTAGTAACGGCATTCCCGTTTCCGCTGTTTCCGTCTCCACCGTTTTTACTCTTGCGGTTGCGGTCGAAACGGGTCAGGCTTTCTTGTTCCAGCAAGTCTACCGGTTTCTTGGGCTCGGAACGGTGCGTCTCTTCCAATAGGTTTTCCGGCTTGATACCCTTTTTGTTCATACCGATAATTTCAAAAGCCCGCTTGCCGCTGATTGTAATTAGGTTGGCAGGGATATTTTTGTCCGTGGAGTAAGTTATCTGGTTGTTGAGGATATCGGCTTTGAAGAAATAGAAAACCCCGTCCTGGGTTTCCAGCTCTATTTCTTTGGAAGGCAGGCGCTTTTGCGCTTCCACGTAACAGTCTACCTCGTAGTTGAGGCAACACTTCAGTTTGGCACATTGCCCGGCAAGTTTTTGCGGATTCAGGGAGATATCCTGAAAACGGGCGGCACTGGTCGATACGGAAACGAAAGACGTCATCCAGGTGGCACAGCATAGTTCACGGCCGCAGGGCCCGATACCGCCAATGCGGCCTGCTTCCTGGCGGGCGCCGATTTGTTTCATCTCGATACGCACATGGAAAGCTTCGGCAAGTACCTTAATCAACTGCCGGAAGTCTACGCGCTCGTCGGCAATGTAGTAAAAGATAGCCTTATTGCCGTCTCCCTGATATTCCACGTCCCCGATTTTCATGTTGAGGTTGAGGTCGAGGGCTATTTGGCGGGCACGAATCATCGTGCTGTGTTCACGGGCTTTCGCCTCGTTGTACTTATCCATATCTACCTGCTTGGCCTTGCGGTAGATACGTTTGATATCTGCTTCCGACTTGATATTGGCCTTGCGCATTTGCAGCGGGACAAGGCGTCCGGTAAGGGTCACCACGCCTATGTCATGTCCGGGAGTAGCTTCTACGGCTACTATATCTCCCTTTTCCAAAGGAATCTTGTTGCTGTTGCGGAAATACCCCTTACGGGTATTCTTGAACTGAACCTCCACCATATCCGATTCTTCCGTATTGCCGGGAATGTCGGCAAGCCAGTCGTAGGTGTTCAGTTGCTTGTCCTGCCTGCCGCAACTTTTGCAACAGAGATTACCGCTTCCGTTATGTAGTTTAAATTCCATCATTCTATTTATTATTTGACGATTTACTATTTTATTTATTCTGGCTGGAAAGCCTTTTTATTGTTTCAACAAAACAATCATTTTCAGTGAAAAATCAAAGAACACCATACGGGCGTTCACGTTCTGCTCGATGTGCACCTGCGCCTCGCTGAGCTCATCCATGATGCCTACGACATTCCGTTCGTTGACGAACGGGGCGAACCGGGTAGCGAAGTTCTGCTCGGGAAGGGTCATGTAGTTCATTTCCTTCCGGTACAGGTTGTAAATGAAGTTCTCCCGTATCATGCGTTGGCAGTACTCGAGGAAATTTTTCTGCCGTTCCCGGCCCATAGCTGCCAGTTGTTCGCTCCATTGTTTCATTTCCCGTATCTTCCGCTGGTAGGAGAGACGCATCAGGCTTACGAACAGATTAAAAAAGAGTTCGTTCTCTTCATTCAGGTGGATAGCCTCCAATGCTTTGATGAAGTTTCCGTTTGCCAGATGCGCAATGGTCCGGCTGTCCGCCGGTTGTACGCCATATTTTTGTTGCAGGGCGTCCGCTATGTCCGCTTCCTCTATTTTACGAATGTTGAAACGCTGCGTACGGCTGAGGATAGTAGTCAGTATCATTTCGGGAGCCTCCGAAACCAGCAGGAAAATGGTTTTCTCAGGCGGTTCCTCCAGCAGCTTTAACAACTTGTTGGCACAAACTTCGTGCAGTTTCTCCGGTAGCCATACAATGGTTATCTTATATCCGCCTTCACTGGATTTCAAACTGAGCTTACGGGTTATTTCATCACTTTCCTTTGCGTAGATAATCGCCTGCCCGTTCTCGGCTCCCATTTCATTCAGCCAGTGGTTCAATGAAAAATAAGGGTTACTCAATACGAGATGCCTCCAATCGGCTATATAGTCGTCGCAGACTTCTTTTTTCCCTTTGGCACTTTTCACGATAGGAAATACGAAGTGTACGTCCGGGTGTACCAGTTTGTTCCATTTCACACACGAAGGACAGACGCCGCAGGCATCGGTTTCCGTACGGTTCGGGCAACAGATGTAACGGGCATAAGCCATTGCCAGCGGGAGCTTGCCCACCCCTGCCGGACCGCAGAACAGTTGTGCATGAGGAATGCGTCCCGCCTGCACTTCTTGTATCAATCGCTGTTTGGCTGTTTCCTGGCCGATTACATCTTTAAAAAACACGGTATCTTAACTATTTGTCGATTAAAATTTATTATCTGCTATTCGAATGATTGGCGGTTATCAGTGCCGGTTACCCATTTCAATAAACCTGCCTGGCTACCTCCTTGATACTGTCTACCGCACCTATGGAGTAAAAATGGATGCTGGGAATACGGTGTTCCATTAATTCCCTGCACTGCTGTACGCACCATTCGACACCCACCTGTTGCGCTTCGGCATCGTTCTTGCATTTCAGGATTTCTTTCGTCAGCTCTTCGGGCAAATCCACTTTGAAAGTCTTAGGTATCATGCTGAGTTGCGACAACTTCTTGAAAGGCTTGATACCCGGTATAATAGGAATGGTAACCCCTGCCTTGCGGGCGCGTTCTACAAAATCGAAATATTTCCGGTTATCGTAGAACAATTGGGTAACGGCATATTCTGCCCCGTTCTCCATTTTCTTTTTCAGCCAATAAATGTCCGTATCGATGTTGGGAGCCTCTTCATGTTTCTCGGGATAGCAGGCTACCCCGTATGAAAAAGGAGTATTGGTAACCTTCATCTCGGAGCCGTCTACGAAGATACCCTTGTTGAACCGGTTTATTTGTTCTTGCAGCTCGATAGCATGATGATAACCGTTGCCTTCGGGAGTAAATGCAGACTCATGCTTCGCCTTATCCCCGCGTAACACCAAAAGGTCCGTAATATTCAGGAACTGCAGGTCGAGCAATACGTATTCGGTATCCTCCCGGGTGAAACCGCTGCAAAGAATATGCGGCACAACCGTTATATTGTATTTGTTCTGGATAGCGGCAGCGACGGATACGGTTCCCGGACGGCGGCGGAGCCGGTTACGCTGGAACAGTCCGTTGCCGAGGTCTTTGTACACGTACTCGCTGCGGTGTGTGGTAATATTGATGTATTTGGGGTCGAACTCCCGTAATGTGTCTATCGTTTCGTACAGCTTTTCGATGCCCGTACCTTTCAGAGGAGGCAGTATTTCGAAAGAAAAAGCTGTTTTTTCGTTACTGTTTATCAGGTCGATTACTCTCATTTCTTCTTCGTTGTCTTTGTCTAACTGGCAAAATCCTGCACATTGGGAACAAAAATACGAAAAAGAAATGAGAAATGCCTTTTTCCGGCGGGCTATTCTTTTATGCAGCGAATGGAAAATGCGTTATAATAATCTTTTCCTTCCGGTTTGACGGCATTCTTTAAAGCTATGTCGTTATTACTGTTCGTAAACATTACGACCTTATCCAATTGCTTTTGTGTACCGTCGTGTACCCAGTAGGCGGTAGATGAATTTGCATTTATCAAGGTTGTTTTGTTCCCTCTTTCCAGAAGCAGCCCCTTGGGCTGAATACTGAATCCGGTTTCATTGGTTGCGGAATTAACATCCGGGCTCCATGCACCTGCCTTTTTAAGTACGGAAGCATTCTCCCCTATGTATTCTTTCAGTCTGTTCCAATCATTTTCTGTCGGTAATTTCCAGTCCAATGGAGCTAATCTCCCAGTAAGGACAACTTCGCCATTGTAAAAATAGGCGTCACAATCGTCCCGTTTGAAGTAGCCTTCGCCTCCTCCAAGAGTTTGTATGAGAGGCATACTTCTGCTGTCGTTATAATGGGTTACCTGTAAATCTTCTTTCATCCAGTATTGCGTACCTATTTTCACGATAGGATAGGTTTGTAACGTTCCATTTCGTATGTCCCTGATAACATGACTGCTGACATTGATAGCTAACGTTGTTTCGGTAGGTTTCTCCGTGACTATCTTTTTGTTTGCGTCTATATAGAACTTTTCGATGGGCTGGGAGTGTCCGGCGATGTAGGTCAACAAGTTCTCCGATTCATTCCAGCTCACTTTGCCGCCGTGTATCATGGCAGTCTTATCCGGTAGTTGTAAAACAATACCGTTCATTAAGTCTGTCTGCTCATTGTCTTGTACGGGATAGGCTACAATTGCTTTAGAATCAACAGCATCGGTGGAAGTAGCGTAAAGATACTCTCGACAGACTTCTGCTACGGGCCTTCCCCGATAATATATTCTGTAGATGTCAGATGTTCTAAATGACAATGAGGCTGTGTGGATGGCAGTGATGTCATATTTGTTTTCACTTTCTCCTTGTTCGTTAAATCCCCATTCCTTGATGCTGGCAATGACTCCGGTCAGGGTTTCGCTTGTACTTTGCAACGCATTGATACAGATTTCCAATTCCGTATCTTCCTTGATAACTGCCGAGGGGAGAGAACAGGTGTAGATTTTACCGTTCCATTCTAAGGTAAAAGCTTGTCCGCTGTCGGAATGTGTTTGTGGAATAACGATAAACTCCTTGCCGGACAAAGTGTTACCTTTTTTCTTCCATGTGCCGAAAGGAACAATATCCTTTTCACTCGCATCGTCAATAGCGGATAACTTGTCTGATTGCAGGTCGTATGCTACTTGCGTCTTGAAGCCGGTAGCTATGATTCTGGGGTTGGCTTTGAGCATATCATCCGCATCTTCGCCCTCTTTGGGCATAAGTACTAACTTTATTTTCGCAAACTGGTGCTTATACTCTAACTTTACGGTTTTTTCGCTATTAGGTACATTTTCTATACGGGCGGTCATAAAGTTGGAGAGGCTGTAGCCGGTAGCTTTGCTTTGGTCGGCTTGCACAACAACGTCCAGTAAGGAACTTCCTTTGGATGCACTTTCAGCCTGATATGGATAGTAGCTTATAAAGTCCAGTGTGGCGTCGCCCTCCGGATAGTAAACCTCTTTCTTGGGTATCAGCGTACTGCCTTCACCGCATTCTAAAAGCAGGTTATCGATATATCGTTGTTTGTCCAAAGAATTCCCCGTCAGCATGGCAAAGATTCCGGTCCTGTCTCCGGTGTCAAAGGTATTTTTGGTTGCTTTGGTAGCAGTTTTACCCGTTTTAACGGAAAAGGAGATTGGGATGTTGCTCTCCTTGATTTCATCGCTTACCTTGTTGATGCAAGATGTTATCAATAAGGCCATAATCAGCCATAGTACATTATTTACTTTCTTGAAAGCGTTTCTCATTATATTCATGTTTATAGTATTTTTATAAGACGAAAACATCTTCGTCTTTGGTTCGTACTTAAAAGTTTACATATTGATATATTAGATTGGGCAGAACCACAAATGTTATGAGAAAGTTACTAACGCTTTCAGATTCCTATTATTTAGTTATCGCGCTTGATAATTTGGCATCTTTTCTTCTCCTTATTATATATCTATAAAACAAGAGTGTAAAAGTATACTAAATCTTTGGAATAACCGCATAAACAATCGCTCAAATTAAAATAACCACATACGAGGAATTATAAATTTGGGCAATATGTAGCGAATTAGTTGAAATTTTGGAACCTCAAGAAGGAGTGGACTATACAAAGTACATTTAAGGTCTTATTTTATGTAAAAGAAAGCAGTGAACAGGATAAACTATATCACGAAAATTATCCGTGTAATCGTAATCTTATTTTATAATTCTTTATTTCAACAATTTACGGTCGGCATTATCGCCACTTTCCAATATGCTCATTTGATGAATGGCTATTTGGTTTAGCTTAACGAGACGTTCTCTTTGTGTCATACCCTGTCCGATAAACACCGCATTCAGGTTTTCCATGTTCGACAGGCAGATAAGTTCGTTGATAGTGGCATAATCACGAATATTACCTTTTAGTTCAGGGTTTGCTTCCCGCCATTGCCTTGCCGTCATACCGAACATGGCTACATTCAGCACATCGGCTTCATTGGCATAAATAATCCCTGCCTGTACCGAGGTGACTTCCGTTGGAATAAGGTTTTGTTTTATGGCATCAGTATGTATGCGATAGTTGATTTTCGACAGTTCGCGTTTTGCCGACCAACCGAGTTGCCGCTGTTCTTCAGTCTTTAATCGTTGAAATTCCTCGATAAGGTAGAGCTTGAAGGGTACACTGATTGCAGAACCGAATTCAAACGCAATATCCTTATGGGCGTACGTTCCGCCGTAACGACCTTTTTTTACGATGATACCGATAGCATTAGTACGTTCTATCCATTCGGAAGCACTTAGTACAAAAGATGGTAGTCCTGCACTCTTTCTAAAGTGGTCGAATTCGACCACTTTAAAGTTAGGATTATGGATGACTTCCCATGTGCCAAGAAATTCAATCGTATAACGACTTCTTATCCAGTTCTTAATTACATCTGCCGCCCTGCTGTCTCCTTCTTTGGCAGAAGCCATGTCGGTGAGAGATATATAATCTTGTTCTTCAAAATTGAGAATGGTAATCTGTGTGTTTTGAACGGTAATTTTCGCCATTATAATTGATGCTTTAAGTTTCAGTCACAAAGGTAGCACAATCCACAAGATTATCTCCTTTTCAATGAACTATTTGTAAAATGACGGAATACAGAAATTCCGGCAAAGGATATTATTTACTCTTCAATCGGTTATATCAAATCGGTGAAAATCTAAGATAGGCTGCCGCATTCATACGGATACGATATTAAATTCAATCAACTATCTATCCGGTAAATGAAAGTTTTGGAAGAAGAAAATGATAGGAACTTATTGAAATTATATCGAATCATTTCGTGTCAGCTGCCCTAATTCAGCAAAAACTTCTGTAATTTATTTATTGCACTTTGATTTTTTACCTAACTTTACACGCTAAAATCGTAGACAGTAATTAGTTAAACCATAGAAAAGAGTTTATGCCTTTAAATTTACCCGATAAACTTCCCGCGATAGAGCTGCTGAAAGAGGAAAACATATTCGTTATCGATAATTCGCGTGCCACTCAGCAGGACATCCGTCCGTTGCGGATTGTCATATTGAACCTGATGCCGTTGAAGATTACTACGGAAACCGATTTGATACGCCTGCTGTCCAATACTCCGTTGCAGGTGGAGATTTCGTTTATGAAAATCAAGAGCCATACCTCCAAGAATACTCCGATAGAGCACATGAAAACCTTTTATACGGACTTCGACAAGATGCGCGACGAGAAGTACGACGGCATGATTATCACCGGCGCACCTGTGGAGCAAATGGACTTCGAGGAAGTTACCTATTGGGATGAGATAACAGGTATCTTCGATTGGGCACGTACGCACGTCACCTCCACACTTTATATCTGCTGGGCGGCACAAGCCGGGCTCTACCACCACTACGGCATACCCAAGTACTCGTTGGATGCGAAGATGTTCGGAATATTCGAGCACCGTACGTTGCAGCCTTTGTATCCAATCTTCCGCGGTTTCGACGATGTGTTCTATGTACCCCATAGCCGCCATACGGAAGTACGGAAGGAAGACATTCTGAAAGTTCCCGAACTGACACTGCTTTCGGAGTCGGAAGATGCAGGCGTGTACATGGTCATGGCACGCAACGGACGCGAATTTTTCGTAACCGGCCATTCCGAGTACTCGCCGCTGACGCTGGATACGGAGTACCGCCGCGACTTAAGCAAAGGGCTGCCTATCCGGATGCCCCGTAATTACTATGTGGACGACGACCCGGACAAAGGCGTGCTGGTACGCTGGCGGGCACATGCCAACCTGTTGTTCTCCAACTGGCTGAACTACTTCGTATACCAGGAAACCCCGTTCAATATCGAGGAGATTAAGTAATAAACCCGAAAACTCTGTGGGCTTCGTCCCTCTGCGGTGAAATATGATAAAGCAACGGAAAATAGAACTGTTGGCTCCTGCCAGAAACCTGGAATGCGGCATTGAAGCCGTCAATCACGGTGCGGATGCGGTGTATATAGGTGCACCGAGATTCGGTGCGCGTGCGGCGGCTGTAAACTCCCTGGAAGATATTGCAAAACTGGTGGAATACGCCCATTTGTACAATGTACGCATCTATGTCACGGTAAATACAATCCTGAAAGAAGAGGAGCTGCCCGATACGGAAAAGATGATTTGGGATTTGTACCGTATCGGTGCGGATGCGCTGATAGTGCAGGATATGGGCATTACCCGCCTGAACCTGCCGCCTATCCCCCTGCACAGCAGCACGCAAATGGATAACCGTACGCCGGAGAAAGTCCGTTTCCTGGCGGATGCCGGTTTTCGCCAGGTGGTGCTGGCACGCGAGCTCTCCTTGCAGGAGATACGCAATATACACGAAACTTGTCCGGAAACGACTCTGGAAGTATTCGTACACGGGGCGCTCTGCGTAAGCTACAGCGGACAGTGCTACGTCAGCCAGGCATGCTTTGGCAGGAGCGCCAACCGGGGAGAGTGCGCCCAGTTCTGCCGTCTGCCGTTCAGTTTGGTAGATGCCGACGGAAAGACAATCGTTCGCGACAAGCACCTGCTTTCTTTGAAAGACCTGAACCGGAGCGAAGTGCTGGAAGCCCTGTTGGATGCCGGCGCTTCTTCCCTGAAGATAGAAGGACGGTTGAAAGACGTTTCTTACGTGAAGAATGTTACCGCAGCCTACCGTAAGAAACTGGATGCTGTCTTTGCCCGTCGCAAGGAGTATGTACGCGCCTCCTCGGGCACTTGTCGTTTTGATTTCGAACCCCGGTTGGACAAGAGTTTCAGCCGCGGCTTCACCCGTTACTTCCTGCAGGGGCGCGACCGGGAAATAGCCTCCTTCGATACGCCGAAATCACTGGGCGAAGAAATGGGAACGATGAAAGAGCAACGCGGCAACTACCTTACCGTAGCTGGAGTGAAACCCTTCCATAACGGAGACGGCGTTTGTTTTCTCGATGAGCAGGGGCGTTTGCAAGGCTTCCGCATCAACCGTGCGGACGGCAACAAACTCTACCCGGCAGGCGATATTCCCCGCATCAAACTCCGTACCCGTCTTTACCGTAATTTCGACCAGGAGTTCGAGCGTGTCCTTGCCCGTAAGTCCGCCGAACGCAAAATCGGCATTCAATGGGAATTGGCGGATACCCCTTCGGGCTTTGCCCTGACTGCTGCCGACGAGGACGACAATCGCATCACCCTATCCTTTCCCTATTCAAAAGAGCTTGCGCGTACTCCGCAACAGGAAAACCTGCGCACCCAGCTTGGTAAGTTAGGGAATACTCCTTTCGAGGTAATGAACAGTTCTCCGGAAGCAGCTCCCGCCATTGCAATCAAGCTGTCTCAGAACTGGTTCATACCCGCCTCGGCGATAGCCGATTGGCGACGCCAAGCGATAGACAAGCTGGTTGCTGCCCGCCGTATTACTTACCGTCGTGAGCTGCATGTGTGGAAACCCACCCGCCACCGTTTCCCGGTCACCTCCCTTACCTACTTAGGCAATGTGATGAATACGGCTGCCCGCAGTTTTTACTCGGAACATGGAGTGGCTTCCATAGAACCGGCTTACGAAAAACAGGCAGTGCCGGAAGCCGTACTTATGTTCTGCAAGCATTGCCTGCGTTACAGCATGGGGTGGTGTCCTACGCATCAGAAAGGGCATTCCCCGTATCGGGAACCTTATTACCTGGTAGGAACGGACGGCAAACGTTTCCGCCTTACCTTCGACTGTAAAAACTGCCAGATGAAAGTGAGCGAAGAAAAGAGGGAAGTATGCGGTATAAAGCCTAAAGTATAAACTCATTTACTTAATTATAAGCAGAAATGTGAGATATGAAAAAGGAAGAACCGAATATGGGCAACCGCAAGCGTGAGGTCATTGCACAGGGAGTGTTTTGTCGCTCTCACTCTCGCCCTTGTTTCCGTCCTTACTCCCGGTTTTGCCTTTGCCCCCGCTTCATACTTTACGCCTTGTTTCTTATCCTCGTCCTTGCGTCTTGCCATTATCCTCGCCCTGACTTGGAAAATGAAAAGCTGAGTGCAAAGACCCGCGACTCGCTGGCCTATCTGTACGAGCGCCATTATACGTGGAATACGAACCTGGAAGTACAGGATGATTCCGTTACGATAGCCTGCCTGCCTGTAAAGGATTGCTATAATACGCTGTACAAAGGAGATAGGGTGGTGGTTGCCGAGTTTGCCATTCACCCCGCAGATAGTGTGGATAGCGTATGGGTAAAGCTCGCCCATTCCCAGGAAGTGCAGGGCTGGCTTCGGGAAAAAGATATGATGCGGGCTTTTGTGCCTACGGACAGTATCTCGCAGGCCATTTACCTGTTCAGCGATACGCATGCCTCTTATTTCATCGTTATCTTTGCCTTGTTCGTGGCGGCATGGCTGTTTCGTGCGTTCCGGCGCAAACAGTTGCAAATGGTCTGTTTCAACGATATAGACAGTGTGTATCCGCTGTTGTTATGCCTGTTGCTGGCGTTTAGCGCCACCGTGTACGAGTCCATGCAGGTATTTGTACCGGAAACGTGGCAGCATTTTTATTTCAACCCTACGCTTTCGCCGTTTAAAGTGCCGTTCGTGCTTTCTGTTTTCCTTATGAGCCTTTGGCTGTTTGTCATTGTTCTGCTGGCGGTACTCGACGATTTGTTCCGCCTGCTAAGTCCGGCGGCGGCAGTGTTCTATCTGTTGGGACTGGCTTCTTGCTGTATCTTCTGCTATTTCTTCTTTATATTGACTACCCATATATATATCGGCTACCTGTTTATTGCCGTATTTGTGTGGGTGTTCTTCAAGAAACTGTGCTCGTCGTTGGCGGCATCCCGCTATCGTTGCGGTAATTGCGGCCAGAAAATAGGAGCGAAAGGAGTTTGCCCGCATTGCGGAGCAATCAACGAATAAGTATTTCATTGCTATTAGCGGTTGGCATATCCCGTTCCGAGGGCGGGTATCCTATGTTCCAAAAGCGGGTACTCCATATACCGAGGGTTGGTACTCCATATACCAAAGTGTGGTACTTCCCGTACCAACGGCCGGTATTTCGTGTACCGAAGCCTGGCATTCCTTCGGTACACGTAATCTGTTTGCGTTAAGCAGTTTACCGGATTGGTTTGCAGGCTTGCTGAAAACGGTTGTTCCCGCCTGCTAAAATCTGCACCGCAGCTCTATCCCTGCTTGAATGGGACGTCCTTTCTGCATGAACCCGTTGCCCATACTTTCGAAGTAAAAGGCGGCATAATCTTTGTCCAGCGCATTACGTACCCAGAAATCTATTTGTCCGTTACCTTTCTGGAAGCTGATGCGCCCGTTCAGTGTACCATAAAACGATTGGCTGACAGTATTTTCTTCCGTCCAGTAAATACGGCCTGCACCGGTATAGCGTGCATCCACCCGGATACGCTCCAGCCAATATCCCGGAGCGATGCGGAAGGTGTATTGCCCGCCCGCGGTCAGTGTGTGCTTGGGGACGAAGGGCACGTAATTGCCGTTGTAGCTCGTCTCTTGCAGTTGTCCGTTTACACGGGCGTTGGTGGCGTAATCCCTGAAGGTGGCGTAGGTATAGCCGTAGCTGGCATTCAGTGTGAAGTCGGTGGTGACGGCGGCGGTCAGGGCGAGTTCCGCTCCCAGGCTGCGGCTCTTGCCTGCATTGACCGTTTCGCGTCCTAAGCCGCTCGCTCCCGCGAAGCGCGAGATTTGCTGGTCGCGTGTTTCCAGCCAGAAGAATGCGGCATCGGCGTGCAGCCGGCCGTTGAAAAGACTCAGGTGGGCTCCGGCTTCATAATTCCAGGTCTGTTCCGGTTTGTACTCGGTGGCGGAGCGTGCATCCGGGTTGTCGCCGGCATCGGGGAACTTCTCGCTGATAAAATCTTTATAAGAGGCGCCGGGGGAGCTTTCTACGGCTTTCAACACTTCCTCTTTCGTTTGCCGCATCATGTCGTTTTTCAGGCTGGACTGCAAGAGGTCGGAGAACATCTGGATGTTGTATCCGCCCGAACGGTAACCCTTGCTTACGGTTGCGTAGACGTTGCCCAAGTTGTTCTTGAGGTCGTATTGAAGGGCGAACTTCGGCAACAGTTGCAGGTAGTCCTTGTCGATAAAACCCTGGTAGCGCGACTGTACGGTGAGCGCCGTTTCGGGCATCATGGGTATTTCCTTGATAACCTGCCCGCCCCGTGTTATTTCTCCCCGGATGCCTACTGCATAGTCCATGGCAGTGCCCGAGTCGTAATTCATCTTCATTTTCTCGTAGTCCAGGCGTAACCCGGCGGTGAAAGACAATCCCGCTACGCCGAACAACTCCCTGAAGGTGGACTGGTGGAACAGTGCTCCGTTGAGGAGCGGCGTATCGAAATTGCCGTTAATGAGCAGGCGATTGCCGCCGAGTTGCAGGGACGGCAATATGCCGAGCCCCATACCGGGCGCCATAGCCACTTCTATCCTGGACGGGATGACACTGCCCAGCATCTGCTCCAGCATGCTCATGCCGTCCTCCCTGAACGTTACCGGGGCATCGGTTTTCAGCCATTGGTAGAAGCCGGAGATGCCCGTAGTCCATTGCCAGCGGCCGGTAGCTTTGCTTTTCATCACGATTTCTTCGCTCAGGGTATGGATGTGTTGCTTTTGTTCCAGCGTATAGATATCTTCTGCCGTAAAATCCTGGTCGATGAACATACGGTCTTTCAGGAACTGGTAACCCGTTACGGCGCTCAGTGTAAAGCGCTGCGCCTGGTATTCGAGGTTCAGCCCTGCGTTCATCAGGTTGCGGAGGTAGCCACTCTCCTGGTTGTTGGAGATAGTGCCGATGTAGGGTTTCATCTCCTCGCTTTGCCCGGCGGGGTCTGTACTGCCGGTATAATAGTACGGATAGCCGCCCTGGTCGCTGTATTCGTAGCTCACGTTCAAGTCCACTTTCCAATTTTCCGAGGGCAGGTAGATACTGCGGATGCGCCCACCGGCAGACCGGCTTTTGTCTATTTTCCTGTTGTCCAGTGCCGCGTTGCGGAAGAAGCCGCCTTCGTAGTCATAAAAGCCGCCGGCGGAGAAAGCGAAACGCTCGGACATGCGGTGGTAATGCGTGAGCGAGGTATGGTAGGCATTGTGCGTGCCTGCCCCTATGCGGAAGTCCGTGCCCTGGTAGGAGAAGGGGGATTTGGTGTGAATCTTAATCAGACCGCCCATGGCATTGCGCCCATACAGCGTTCCTTGCGGGCCGCGCAATACGTCGATGCGTTCGATGTCGGAATAGTCGAAGTCGAAAGCAGACTTGTCGATGTAGGGGATATTGTCCACATACAGCCCCACGGAAGGCGTGTTGATGCGCGAGCCGATGCCGCGGATGTAAACGGCGGAGGTCAGCCGCGAGCCGTAGTCGGGGATGAACATATTGGGAACGATGCCTGTAAGGTTCTTGATAGAGTTTACCTGTGCTGCCTGCATCTCCTGCTGGGAAAGCAGGGTAACGGCTGCGGGTTGTTCGCGCAGTTTGCGGTTCTCCTTGGGGGCTGCGATAACGAGGATTTCTTCTACGTCTACTACTTTCAGGGTATCCACGTCGTCTGCAAGCGCATTGCCGGATACGAGAAGCATCAGCGTCAGGATAAGGATTTCGGGTCGTTTCATAACTGGTTTTGTTTCGTCTGCAAAGTAACGCGAAATCTCCAGTCCGTACAATCCTAATTTATGAGGATTATGGCAGGAAAGCGGTAAACCGCTTGTTCATATCCTGTCTGCATCTACGTATCCGTGCATCACGGCATAGATTGTCAGCCCGGATACGGACTTGATGCCCAACTTCTCTACGATATTCTTTCGGTGGGTGATGACGGTGGTCAGGCTGATGTTCAGCTTGTCGGCAATCTCCTTGTTGATGAGCCCTTTGGTGATGAGTACCAGCACTTCTATCTCGCGGGCGGAAAGGTCGTGGTCGCCGGCAGTTGCATGCAGGTGTGCGGCGGCATGGCCGTCCTCCGGCTGCCTGCCGCCGGGGTGTCCGTGGCGATGCCCGTACCGGTGCAGTTGGAGGATGTCTTTTATCAGGCTCTTTTCGTCCTGGTAGATGTTCAGCGTCGGCACCCCCGATAGCTGGGGCTGGTTGTCGCCGCCTGCCAGTACGATAGTCTTGGGCTTGCGGGGAAGGAAGAATGCGGTATGCTCGAAGTATATCTGGGAAGCGATGAAGTAATGGGCATACATATCGGGCGTGTCGTCCATCAGCTCGGCGAAGGAACGGAACACGCGGATAGTAGCCGTCGGGATAATCTCTTCCAGAAGGTGCTGCAGTCCCAGGGATGTGAGTGTGTTGGGAGCGACGATTGCTATTTCGGGAGCTGTCATGCGAATATCGGGTTTATCTGCAAAAGTACGGTTTATTTTTGTATCTTCCTTATAATAAGAGGAATTGTTATAGCAACAGCCGGCCTACGGCTTCTGCGCATCTTTCCCCGTCGATTCCCGCCGATACGATTCCGCCTGCATATCCGGCGCCCTCTCCGCAGGGGAATAGCCCCTTCAGGCGGATGTGTTGCAAGGTGTCTTTGTCCCTGATAATGCGTACCGGGGACGATGTGCGGGTTTCTACTCCAATCATGACGGCCTCGTTGGTGAGGAAGCCGCGGCTGTATTTACCGAACTGCTGGAAGCCCTTGCTCAGCCGGTTTGCGATGAATGGCGGCATCCAGAAATGCAGGGGAGACGATACCAGCCCGGGCGCATAGGAGCTGTCGGGCAGGTCGTAGCTGAGCTTTTTCCTGGTAAAGTCCGCCATGCGCTGTGCGGGCGCCGTCTGTTTCCTGTTGCCTTGTTGCCAACAAAGGTACTCCAGGGCTTCCTGAAAGTACATCATGCTTAGCTGGGGGCTGGATGTCAGGCAGCCGTCCGGTGCGGCGAGTGCGGCTATTTCTTCGTTATCTATCTTCAGCTCTTTGTCCGGTAAGTCCTCCGGGCGGAGCTCCACTACCATTCCCGAATTGCTCCAGCGGGAACCGCGGTTGCTGGGGCTCATGCCGTTGACCACTATCTGCCGGCGACCGCTGGCTGCCGGAACGATGAAGCCGCCCGGACACATGCAGAAGCTATATACACCCCTGCCGTCCACTTGGGTTACGAAACTGTACTCGGCGGCGGGTAGGTATCGGCCGCGCCCGTTGCGGTTGTGGTATTGTATCTGGTCTATCAGGGTGGCGGGATGTTCCAGACGTACCCCTACGGCGATACCTTTGGCTTCTATCTCCACCCGGTTGGCTGCCAGCCAGCGGTACACGTCGCGCGCCGAATGCCCGGTGGCGAGTATGACGGGACCGAGGAACGTTTGCCCTGTGTGGGTTTCGATGCCTTTCACTTCATCGCCTTCGATAATCAGGGCGTCCATGCGTGTCTCGAAATGAACTTCGCCACCACAACTTATAATGGTGTTTCGCATGTTCTCGATGACCCGCGGCAGCTTGTCCGTCCCGATGTGGGGGTGAGCATCGACGAGTATGGAGGGCGAAGCACCGTGTTGGCAGAATACGTTCAGTATCTTATCTACATTTCCCCGCTTTTTGCTGCGGGTATAGAGCTTGCCGTCCGAATAGGCTCCGGCGCCGCCCTCCCCGAAGCTGTAGTTGGATTCCGGGTCTACGGTTTGTTCCCGTCCTATCAGGGCAAGGTCTTTTTTACGGTCGCGTACATTCTTTCCGCGTTCCACTATTACCGGGCGCAGACCGAGTTCTATCAGGCGCAGAGCGGCGAACAGCCCGCCCGGACCGGCTCCTACGACGATAACTTGCGGTTTGCCCGACACATTATTATATAGGGTTTTCCGGTATTCGTCCTCTTTCGGCATTTCGTTGAGGTAGGTGCGTACGGTCAGGTTTACGATAACCGTACGCTGGCGTGCGTCGATGCTGCGTTTCAGGATTCGTATCCCGGTAATGTCCCGTGCATTCAAACCTTTCTCTTGTATGAGATATTCTTTTAAGCGTTGTTCGTCGGCTGCAGTTTCAGGCAGCAGGCGGAGTTGGTATTCTTGTATCATATGTCTTTTTCACCACAGAGGGCACAGAGCCCCACAGAGTTTTACATAATATATCGTTTAATTCCTTCTTTTAGGTTTCTGACATTGAAGTTTATCAGTAAGCCGTAATGTATTTAGAAAGCTTCAAGTATGTCAAGAGCCGGGAGGTATGTATCGGATTGAGAGCTTCTACCGGTTTCAACCCGATGATAACCGAGTTGTTGACTACTATATCCAACCGGTAACCTGCATTCGATTTTATGTCTTTATATACGATAGGCAATGCCTTTTGTCTTTCGACCATAAAACCGCAACGTATAAGCTCATGGCATAAGCACTCTTCGTAAGTACTTTCCAATAATCCGGGACTTAATACCGTATGCACCTCATAAGCCTGTTTCAGTGTTATTCCTGTTAGTTCGTTTATCTCCATTATTGTTCATTAATAAGAACTCTGTGAATTCTGTGTCCTCTGTGGTGAAAAATCACCCGAACACCCCCCTGAACGCCTCCTCCACCTTCCTTACCGGCAGCAGCTCGATTTTCAGCTTGGAAGTGTTCAGTCCCTGCATATTGTACTTGGGCAGTATGAACCGCTTGAAGCCGAGCTTTTCCGCTTCGCCGATGCGTTGCTCAATCCTGTTTACGGGGCGGATTTCTCCGGATAAACCGACCTCTCCCGCCATACATACTTCCGGTTCTATGGCCGTATCCATGTTGCTGGACAGGATAGCGCTGATAACGGGCAGGTCTATGGCAGGGTCGTTCACTTTCAGTCCGCCGGCGATGTTGAGGAAAACATCTTTCTGGGCGAGCTTGAAACCGACACGCTTTTCCAGTACGGCCAGCAGCATATTCATTCTCCGTATGTCGAAGCCGGTGGCGGAACGTTGCGGGTTTCCGTAAACGGCACTGCTCACCAATGCCTGCGTCTCTATCAGGAACGGCCGTATGCCCTCTATGGCAGAGGCGATAGCTATGCCGCTCATGCCTTCATGGTCTTGGCTGAGGAGCAGTTCCGACGGATTGCTGACCTGCCGCAACCCGTCCTGCCTCATTTCATAGATGCCCAATTCGGCGGTACTCCCGAAACGGTTCTTGATGCTGCGCAGGATGCGGTACATATAATGCTGGTCGCCCTCGAACTGGAGCACGGTGTCTACGATATGTTCCAGTACCTTAGGACCTGCGATGCTCCCTTCCTTGTTGATATGGCCGATGAGGATAACCGCCGTATGCGTCTCTTTGGCGAAGCGCAGGATAGAGGCGGAACATTCCCTGACCTGCGCTATGCTGCCCGGAGAAGACTCGAGCGTTTCGGTGGAAATAGTCTGTATGGAGTCTATGATGACTAAATCGGGGCGTGTATTCTTGATATGTACGTAAATCTGTTCCAACGAGGTTTCGCAGACAATCAGGCAATTACCGGACGTACCCGTCAGACGGTCGGCGCGTAGCTTTAGCTGCCGGGCGCTTTCTTCGCCGGATATGTAAAGAATGCGTTTCTCCGGTATCCGAAGCACGGTTTGCAGTACCAGGGTCGATTTGCCGATGCCCGGCTCACCGCCTATCAGCACGAGTGAGCCTTGTACCAGCCCGCCTCCCAACACCCGGTTCAGCTCCGCGTCGTGCAGGTCGATGCGGGGTTCGTCGCCGGCGGCAATCTCGTCGAGTGTCACGGGCTTTGCCTTGGCTGTTTCTATTCCCGATACCGGGCGCTTGCTTGTGGGCTCTTTCCGCACGATTTCTTCCACATAGGTGTTCCACTCCCCGCACGACGGACATTTGCCCACCCATTTGGGCGACTCCTGCCCGCAGTTGCTGCATACATATACCGTTTTCTCTTTGGCCATAAAAGAACTTCCTTTAGAATAATTGCCCAAAGGTACGATTTTTCGTTTCAGGACTGACAGCGTGTCACGGAGTTTTTTTATATTTGTTGTCGGAAACATATAACGGCAACCATGATAGAAGACATCCTTAAATACAATGCCCGGTTCGTAGAGAGCAAGGGATACGAGAAGTACATCACCAATAAATATCCCGACAAGAAGATAGCTATCCTCTCGTGCATGGATACCCGCCTTACCGAGCTGCTTCCGGCGGCCTTGGGGCTTAAGAACGGCGACGTGAAAATGATAAAGAATGCCGGTGGAATCATTTCGCACCCTTTCGGTAGTGTTATCCGCAGCCTTATGGTAGCTATCTATGAACTGGGCGTGGAGGAAGTAATGGTCATTGCGCATTCCGATTGCGGCGCGTGCCATATGAGCAGCTCGCAGATGATAGCGCATATGAAAGCGCGCGGCATCCGGCAGGAAACGATAGATATGATACGTTTCTGCGGGGTGGACTTCGACTCCTGGCTTTACGGATTCGCCGATACGGAGAAATCCGTCCGGGAAACGGTGAAGGCCATTTTAAGTCATCCGCTGATTCCGGAAGACGTCCGCGTATCGGGCTTCATCATAGATTCCGTGACCGGGGCGCTGACGCCGGTAACGGAATAAGCTTTTCTGCCGGTAACGGAATAAACCTTTTTGTCGGGAGGGAGTAAACCTTTCTGCCGGGAGAGTCAGAGGGTAATCTCGCCTGCCAGGGAGCGGTTCATCAGTTCGCGCACCCGGGCGGGAGAGTAGTCGTGCCCCAGGAGGAACATCAGCTTGGTAACGGCAGATTCCGTGGTGCTGTCGTATCCGCAGACAACGCCGGCCTGCATCAGGCGGTAGCCGGTTTCGTAACGTTCCATTTCTACCGTGCCTGCACTGCATTGGGTCACGTTTACAATGACGATGCCGCGCTCGCAGGCTTGGTGCAGGCGATGAAGGAACCACTCTTTCCGGGGGGCGTTGCCCGAGCCGTATGTTTCCAGAACCACAGCCTTCAGCCCTTCAATGGCAAGAACGGCATCTACCACACTCTCCTGAATTCCGGGGAACAGCTTCAATATGGCGATGTTGGTGTCGAGCAGGTAATGCGGCCGCAACTGCTCTTGTACGCTGTCCGTATGAATCTGCACATTATTATATTTGATATGTATGCCGGCGGAAGCGAGCACGGGATAATTGAACGAACGGAAGGCGTTGAAATTCTCGGCGTTTATCTTGGTGGTGCGGTTGCCGCGCATCAGGTGGTTCTCGAAGAAGATACATACCTCCGGTACGACAGGCCGCCCATTGGAATGCCGGGCGGTGGCGATTTCGATGCTTGTCAGCAGGTTCTCCTTGCCGTCCGTGCGCAGTACGCCGATAGGGAGCTGCGAGCCGGTAAGGATAACGGGTTTGCCCAGCCCCTCGAGCATAAAGCTGAGGGCGGATGCCGTATAAGCCATTGTGTCCGTACCGTGAAGGATGACGAAACCTGTGTACAGGTTGTAATTATCGCTGATGATACGTACGAGCTTACACCAGGCATCCGGGTCCATGTCCGAAGAATCCATGGGCGGGTCGAACTGGTATGTGCCGATGCGGAACGTAAAATTCTGGAGCTCGGGCACATGCTTCTGCAGATGTTCGAAGTTGAAGTTCTCCAAAGCTCCGGTTTCCGCATTCTCTATCATTCCGATAGTGCCGCCGGTGTAAATTAACAAAACGGAAGTATCATCTGGGTTCATACACTAAAATCTTACATAATTGCTATGCAAAGATAATGATATATCTTGAAAATAATAGCAAAATGTTATAAAACTCTGCCTGCTTCCGCTTCTTTCCGTTGCCGGAAGTGTACATTTGCCGGCAGCCGTATCTACATATTTCTGCCCTTTATAAGGCGAATATGTATTTTTATCGCAAAAAAGTCGTAAAAAGTGATAGTTTGAATATTTTTATTGTTACTTTTGCAACACTTATCATAAAAGAAAACAGTAGAAGGCAATGAACAAGTACTGTCAACATACAGTCACATCCATGTGTACCATGACCCTTAGGGGTTGGGGATAGTATTTTGTGTTTCTACGTGTTACACCGTTTTTCAGTCATTTTATTCAGTATTCGCCACAGAAGATGCAAAGTTCCGCAGAGCTTATCCGTGCGGTTCCGTGCAATTCCGGTGGCAGGAAAAGGAGAAAAAACTCTGTGAGGCTCTGCATCCTCTGCGGTGGAAATTCCATTCGGAGGAGCACTCCGACTATTAATAATAAAAACAACGATATAATGAAAGTAATAAAATTCGGCGGAACGTCCGTAGGTTCCGCCAGCAGTATTTTAAGCGTCAAGAGAATTGTAGAAGCTGTAAATGAGCCTTTGATAGTGGTGGTATCCGCATTGGGCGGCATTACGGACAAGCTGATTAATACTTCGAAAATGGCGGCGGCAGGCGATGCCTCTTATGAGAATGAATTCCGCGAGATAGTGTACCGCCATGTGGAAATGATAAAGGAAGTGATTCCGGCGGGCGAGGCGCAAGTGGCGTTGCAACGCCGGGTAGGGGAGTTGCTTAACGAGCTGAAAGACATCTTCCAGGGCATTTATCTGATTAAAGACCTCTCGCAGAAAACATCCGATACGATTGTGAGCTATGGCGAACGGCTTTCGTCCATTATAGCGGCGCAACTGACGGGGGCGGAATGGTTCGACTCGCGCCGGTTCATCAAAACGGAGAAGAAACATTCCAAACATGTGCTGGATACGGAGCTCACCAATTCGCTGGTGCGGGAAACCTTCCGGAATTTGCCCGCGCGCGCGTTGGTTCCGGGATTTATCTCTACGGATAAGACAACGGGCGAGGTTACCAATCTCGGCCGTGGCGGTTCGGACTACACGGCTGCCATTATCGCTGCGGCGCTGGATGCCGATGCCCTGGAAATCTGGACGGATGTGGACGGATTTATGACTGCCGACCCGCGCGTGATTTCCACCGCCTATACCATTAACGAACTGAGCTATGTAGAGGCTACCGAGCTTTGCAACTTCGGGGCGAAGGTGGTGTACCCGCCTACTATCTATCCGGTTTGCCACAAGAACATACCTATTATAATAAAGAACACCTTCAATCCCGAAGGAGCAGGAACGGTTATCAAGCAAGAAGTGTCCAGCCCGCAGAGCAAGGCCATTAAAGGAATTTCCTCCATTAACGATACGAGCCTGATAACGGTACAAGGACTCGGTATGGTAGGCGTGATTGGAGTAAACTACCGTATCTTCAAGGCTTTGGCAAAGAACGGCATCAGTGTATTCCTCGTGTCGCAGGCCTCCTCGGAGAACTCGACCTCTATCGGCGTGCGCAATGCCGATGCCGACTTGGCATGCGAGGTGCTGAACGGGGAATTTGCCAAAGAGATTGAAATGGGAGAGATTTCGCCCATACAGGCGGAAAAGGACTTGGCTACGGTGGCTATCGTAGGCGAGAACATGAAGCATACGCCGGGCATCGCCGGTAAGCTGTTCGGTACGCTGGGGCGCAACGGTATCAATGTGATAGCCTGCGCGCAGGGAGCCTCGGAAACGAATATCTCGTTCGTGGTAGACAGCAAGTCGCTGCGTAAGTCGCTGAATGTTATCCACGATTCTTTCTTCCTGTCGGAATACCAGGTATTGAACCTCTTTATCTGCGGTATCGGTACGGTGGGCGGCAGCCTGATAGAGCAAATTCACAGCCAGCGCCAGAAGCTGATGCAGGAGAACGGCTTGCAACTCAATGTGGTGGGCATAGCCGATGCCAATAAAGCGATGTTCAGCCGGGAAGGCTTCGACCTGGGGCGCTTCCGCGAAGAACTGCGGGAGAAAGGCAAGGAGAGCTCGCTGGAAATCCTGCGTAACGAGATTGTAGGCATGAATATCTTCAACTCCGTATTTGTGGACTGTACGGCGAGCGCTGGGGTGGCATCCCTTTATAAAGACCTCTTGCAGCATAACGTATCGGTGGTTGCCGCCAATAAGATAGCCGCTTCTTCGGAATACGAAAACTACCGCGAGCTGAAACAGATAGCCCGTCAGCGCGGTGTGAAGTACCTGTTCGAGACGAATGTAGGCGCAGGCCTTCCTATCATCAATACTATCAACGACCTTATCCACAGCGGCGACAAAATACTGAAGATTGAAGCCGTGCTCAGCGGTACGCTGAACTATATCTTCAACAAAATCAGTGCGGACATCCCTTTCAGCAAAACCATTAAAATGGCACAGGAGGAACGCTACTCCGAACCAGACCCGCGCATCGACCTGAGCGGCAAGGATGTAATCCGCAAACTGGTAATCCTGGCACGCGAAGCCGGGTATCGCATCGAGCAGGACGACGTAGAGAAGAACCTCTTTGTGCCCGACGATTTCTTTGAAGGCTCGCTGGACGACTTCTGGAAGAAAGTGCCGGGACTGGATGCGGACTTCGAGGCACGCCGCAAGGTGCTGGAAGCGGAAAACAAGCACTGGCGCTTCGTAGCCAAGCTGGAAAACGGCAAGGCGTCCGTAGGCTTGCAGGAAGTGGGCGCCACCCACCCGTTCTATGGGCTGGAAGGCAGCAATAACATCATCCTGCTAACGACCGAGCGTTATAAAGAATATCCTATGATGATACAAGGCTACGGAGCCGGTGCGGGTGTAACGGCTGCGGGCGTATTTGCGGATATTATGAGTATAGCGAATGTTTAAGGATTCGTAGTTTATGATTTATGGGTGCGGTGCGCCTTATGCGCCCTTCCCGCCCGTAAATCATAAGTTATAAATCGTAAATCATCAACCTTATGAAACACATTATTATATTGGGCGACGGCATGGCCGACTGGTCTGTGAAGTCTTTGGGCAACAAAACACTGTTGCAGGCGGCTAAAACCCCTTATATGGACAAGCTTGCCCGCATGGGGCGTGTAGGCAGGTTAAAGACCGTTGCCGACGGTTTTCATCCGGGCAGCGAAGTAGCCAATATGTCCGTCTTGGGATACGACCTGCCGAAAGTGTACGAAGGGCGCGGCCCGTTGGAGGCGGCAAGCATCGGCATAGACCTGAAGCCGGGCGAAATGGCGATGCGCTGCAACATCATCTGCATCGAAGGGGAAGTTATAAAGAACCATTCTGCCGGACACATCACGACCCGGGAGGCCGATGTGCTGGTAAAATACCTGCAAGAGCATTTGGGGAATGAGCGTGTACGCTTCCATACAGGAGTGCAATACCGTCATCTGTTGGTAATAAAAGGCGGGGACAAGCGCATAGACTGCACTCCGCCGCACGACGTTCCTTTGAAACCCTACCGCCCGTTGCTAGTAAAGCCTATGGAGGGTACGGAGCATATCACCGTGCCCGAAGGCCAGGCCGACCTGACTCCGCAACAGACCGCCGACCTGATTAATGACCTGATAATGCGCTCGCAAGAATTGCTGAAAGAACATCCCGTCAATAAGAAACGTGCGGCGGAAGGCAAAGACCCGGCTAACAGCATCTGGCCTTGGAGCCCCGGTTACCGCCCGCAAATGGAGACACTCTCCGACAAGTTCCCCCAGGTAAAGAAAGGCGCCGTTATCTCTGCCGTTGATTTGATTAACGGCATCGGCTACTATGCCGGCCTGCGCCGCCTCGCGGTAGAAGGGGCTACCGGGCTTTACGATACCAATTACGAAAACAAGGTAGCCGCCGCTCTCGAGGCACTGAAAACGGACGATTTCGTTTACCTGCATATCGAGGCGAGCGATGAGGCGGGGCACGAAGGCGATGTGCCTTTGAAGATGCTTACTATCGAAAACCTGGACAGCCGCGCCGTAGGACCTATTTACGAGGCGGTGAAAGACTGGGAGGAGCCCGTTGCCATAGCCGTGCTGCCCGACCACCCTACTCCCTGCGAGCTCCGTACGCATACCAACGAGCCGATACCGTTCTTCATCTGGTATCCGGGCATCGAACCGGACGAGGTGCAGACTTTCGATGAGGTTGCCGCTTGCAGCGGCAGCTACGGCCTGCTGAAAGAAGACGAGTTTATAAACGAATTCATGAAGCGGTAAAAAGGCGGCAGCTCCCGCCTACATAGCGTAGCCTTTAGTTGTTAATCCTTTAATTATTAGTTTAGTATGAAATATTATAGTACCAATAAACAAGCTCCCGACGCTACTCTTGAAGAAGCCGTAGTGAAAGGGCTTGCCGCAGATAAAGGCCTTTTCATGCCTTTCACCATTAAACCGCTGCCGCAGGATTTTTACGACAGTATCGATACGCTCGGCTTCCAGGAAATAGCCTGCCGGGTGGCGGATGCTTTCTTCGGAGAAGATATTCCCGCAGATACATTAAAGCAGATTGTGTACGACACGCTGAATTTCGATGTGCCTTTGGTGGAAGTGACCGAAAACATCTACTCCCTCGAGCTGTTCCACGGCCCTACGCTTGCCTTCAAGGATGTGGGCGGCCGTTTTATGGCGCGCCTGCTGGGTTATTTCATCAGGAAAGAGGGCAAGAAGCAGGTCGATGTGCTGGTTGCCACCTCGGGAGATACGGGTAGTGCGGTAGCCAACGGCTTTCTTGGCGTAGAGGGCATCCATGTCTACGTGCTTTACCCGAAGGGCAAGGTCAGCGAAATCCAGGAGAAGCAGTTTACCACGCTGGGGCGGAATATTACGGCTCTCGAGGTAGACGGCACGTTCGACGATTGCCAGGCATTGGTGAAAGCCGCCTTCATGGACAAGGAGCTTAACGCACGCCTGCAACTCACCAGCGCCAATTCCATAAACGTAGCGCGTTTCCTGCCTCAGGCTTTCTACTATTTCTATGCTTATGCCCAGTTGAAGCGGGCGGGGAAGGCCGCCAATGCCGTAGTCTGCGTGCCGAGCGGCAATTTCGGCAATATTACAGCCGGCTTGTTCGGCAAGCGTATGGGGTTGCCGGTGAAGCGTTTCATCGCTTCCAACAACCGTAACGATATTTTCTACCAGTACTTGCAGACGGGCGTTTATACACCGCGTCCCAGCATCGCCACGATAGCCAATGCTATGGATGTGGGCGACCCGAGCAACTTCGCCCGCGTTCTCGACCTCTATGGAGGCAGCCATGCTGCTATCTCTGCCGAGATAAGCGGCGCTACTTATACGAACGGGCAGATAGCCGAAACGATGAGGGAAGTCTGGAAAAACAATCATTACCTGCTCGACCCCCATGGCGCCTGCGGTTTCCGCGCATTGCAGGAGGGCTTGCAGCCGGGTGAGACGGGTATTTTCCTGGAAACGGCTCATCCTGCGAAGTTCAAGGATACGGTGGAGCAGATTATCGGTGAAGCCGTGCAGGTTCCGGAGAAGTTACAGGCCTTTATGCGGGGCGAAAAGAAGAGTCTGCCCATTTCGAAAGACTTTGCGGACTTCAAGCGTTACCTGCTGGGCATATCATAGCCGGCTCCTTATACCCCTCCCGGAAGCTGTTCTGAGAGGGGGTAACCTCAACTGTACCTTGAGGCAGACTCAACTATACCTTGAGATAGGCTCAGTCGTAGGGTGAGCTACCCTCAGCCGTACCTTGAGGGTAGCCCGTTTTTATGACGTTTTTTCACCTATTCAGAGGGAGCTTTTTGCGGGCTTTGCGCTTTCTTCGATAAGGGTCTTTAGCCTTCCTGCTTTCCGGCTGTTATCCCAAAGTACGAGTATTTCGATTTTCAGGAGGTTATGCCGGTAGAATATCGTATAGTCGGGGTGGGGAGTGATATACCGTATGTTATCCACTTCCGTGGCCTGCCCTATGAAGGGGTTCAGGGTAATGCGGTGGAGCGCGCCCTGGAGGAACGAGTACATCATCTTTCCCCGGCTTTTGTCGCCGTGCTTTTGCAGCGAGTGCATCAGCAGGCTTTTCAGCGCTTCCTTGGCGAGCGGCGACCAGCTTATTTGTTTAACCATGATTTTACCTCCTTGTCGATTGTAACGTCTTCTTGCCCCTCGCCATGCTCCAGTTGCCGGCAGGCTGTCCGGATATCCTCGCGCAGGCGGGTGGAGAATACGAGGACTTGTCTGGCTGGTTGCGGCGTTTGCCCGGGTGCTGTTTTTTTCATATTTCAGTCTCCTCTTTTTTCTTAAAAACATTGTAAAGTTATGAATTGTTCGGTACAGTCCGTTACTTGCCGCCGAACATTTTTCCGCTATCGTACGTTCTCAATACCTCGAACTCAATATCGGTAATCTCATGAAAGATAAAAAGCTGGAAGCTAATCTCAGTATGGTTGTGTCACGTCTCATGGCAGGTCTGAACATGAACGGGCTGAAGTATTTACTACCTTTATGGTTGGGAGCCTTGACGGGTGTTACCGTACGCTGTACTTTTGCAGCCGTGGCTTTCTGGATAACGGGCTGTTTTGTGAAAGAGGCGCCGGTAGCAGGGAAGATGCGTATCAGTCTGTTCTGCCTGGGGGCTTTCGGGCTTTACGGATTTATGTTCTGTTATCTGCTGGGCATCAGCAAGACCACTCCGGTTTCGAGCGCCATTTTCAACTCGATGCAACCTATCTGGGTGTTTCTTATTTCCGTATTCTTCTTGCACGAAAAGGCTACGCTGATGAAGATTATCGGTATTGCCCTGGGCTTCGGCGGTGCGATGTTATGTATCCTGACGCAGGGCAGTGATGACTTGGCGCACGATGCCCTCACCGGCAACCTGCTCTGCATGGTCAGCTCGTTCGTATTTGCCGTTTATCTGATTGTGAGCAAGAAACTCCTCGAGGAGGTGGGGGTGGTAACGATGATGAAGTATATATTCGGCGGCGCGGCTGTTTCGGGTATCATCGTTTCGTCCATTGCCGGGTGGGATGCGCCGCTGTTTGCAGATGCCTGGTGCGGCGAGTGGCATTGGATGCCGTGGGCTGTACTGGCGTTCGTCCTTGTCTTTCCTACTTATCTCAGCTATTTCCTGGTTCCTATCGGGTTGAAGTATCTAAAGACTACTGTCGTCGCCATTTACAGCTACCTGATATTGGTGGTGACGACGGTCGTTTCCCTCTCGTTGGGGCAAGACCGTTTCAGTTGGCCGCAGGCGGTTGCCATTGCCATGATTTGTATCAGCGTGTACTTTGTGGAGGTAGCTGAGGGTAATTCAAGAACATCAGGTACTCCCCTTCCGCCTCGACCGTAAATTCCGTTCCGGTGCATTCGTTGAGAGTGCCTTGCCACCAGTTGGTGAAGTCGCTGAGCGGATATAGCAGCCCTATGCCGTGCAGCTTGCGGGCATTGAAGTTGATGATAGATACTTGTTGTCCCGGCTCGCAGGGGAATGTATGCGTACCCCGGCAGGGAATAAATACGCCGTAGTCCGTATAGGTACGCACATCGGCTCCGGCATGCATATAGTCCACGAGCAGGCTGATGTTCCCCAGTGTGTGGTCTTCGCGCTTGCCCGTAGCGCCGACAATGGCGATGCGGCGTTTTCCCTGCGCCAGCAGGTAGTTGACGGCTTTGGTCTGGTCGTTCGTGTCCTGTTCGGCGATGCGGTGTAGCAGATGCCCGTATTTCCTGCGGTTCTCCGTGCTGATTGAGTCTCCGTCGCCTATGATGAGGTCGGGGGTATGCCCGTGCCGGATGTATTCGTCCGCACCGCCGTCGCAGCACACTACATAGGGCGCATCCGCCAGTACTTGTAAGGGCAGGGGAGCTGTGGGATATTCCCCGTTTGCCAGAACTACTGCTTCCGGTTTCGTCATCGCTGGTAAATTATAATTCATAACTTATTTCCTTCTTCCATTTGAAGTAGCCAAAGATAGCGATTATTGTGTAAAGGCCGTACAGTGCAGCGGTAAAATCGAGTCCTTTGTAAATGTACAGGCCGGCACTCACGGCGTCTACGCCAATCCATGCCCACCATTGCTCCACGTATTTGCGTGCCAGCATCCACATGCCGATAATGCTGAGTGCGGTGGTAAAGGAGTCCAGCCACGGAACATTGCTGTCTGTAAAGTTGATGAGTATCCAGGCGATGCCCGCAAACGTAACGGCGAACACCGTGCCGAGCGGTAGCAGGTAACGTAGCGGCATGCGGGTAATGGGTAGCTCCTGTTGCCGGTGTTCCGTATCCGCCGTTTTTCTTTTCAGGACGGTACGGCGCAGGAATGCCCCGTACTTCCACATCGTCCAGCCGTACACGGCAGCGCCGAGGTAGTAGATGTTGATACCGAAATCGGCATATAGTCCTGCGTCGTAGTAGACGAAGATGTAGACGGCGGGCATGATGATTCCCGCTATCCAGAGATAGATGCTTGCCCGGTATTCCAACCAGAGGTAGAGAAGCCCTACGAGCGTTCCTATGATTTCGAGTGCCTGTTCCATGCGTATGTGTTATGTGTAATGTGTTTAGAAGTTTAACGGTATGTATATTATGCGTAATGCGTTTGGAGGCTTAGTGGTATGTGTCTCATACGTAAGCGTTTAGGAGTTTAACGGTATGCGTCTCATGCGTAATGCGCTTAGAAGCTTAACGGTATGCGTCTCATGCGTAATGCGTTTAGAAGTTTAACGGTATGCATCTCATGCGTAATGCGTTCAGAAGCTTAGCGAAACGTGTCCCAGTACATTAGTGCCTGCTTGTGCGGCATATCCTGCATAGTTGTAGCGTACTTTCTGCCCGTTTTCATAATAGAAGCCGCTGCCTGCATAACCGTTGTTTTCGTACTCCTCGTTGAATAGGTTGTAAATGGTGCAGCCTACGGTTACCGATTTTATTGCGGGCAGTGCAAATGTGTACGACAGGTTGAGGTTGCTGACGAAATAGGCATCCAGGATATGGTCTTTGCAATCCAGGTTGCTCATATACTGCTTGCTCACGTACTGCGATTGCAAGGATGCTTCGAAGCCTTTGTACGTATAGCCGAAGCGGTTGTTCAGCAGGAAGTCGGGAGAGAAGGCGATGCGGGTGTCGCCCAGGTAGGTGGTCCACTTATCGCCCGCCGGGTCTTCGTTCTCGTACAGGGTTTCGGTGAAGTTCTCTACCCGGTTACGGCTCAGGGTGGCGTTGATGTCCCACTGGAAGCCGCAAGGCAGTTTTAAACCGGCCATAAGTTCGATACCCGTGCGGTAGCTGTCGGGCACGTTGGCGGCTACCGCCTCGCCGATTTCGTTCAGCTCGCCGGTCAGTACCAACTGGTCTTTGTAGTCCATATAGTATAGGTTGACGCCGAAGTTCAGCCATGAGTTGGCAAAGGTGTATCCCAGTTCGTAGTCGAACAGGCGCTCTGCTTTGGGGTGTTCGGCGAACTTGCCGTCCGTATAGTTGTTGCGCGTCGGCTCTTTGTGGGCTACGCTGAAGGAGCCGTACACCCGGTTGCTGCGGTCTATCTGCCACGACAGGCCGGCTTTGGGGTTGAAGAAGCCGAACTTCTCATGAATGGCGAGTTGCTGCAGGCCGTCGTCGGTAACGCTGTTCCACTTGTCGTTCTGCCCGTACAGCTTATAAGAGATGTGACGGTACTGCAAGTCGGCATAGGCGTTGAGGTCGTTGCACAACTCATAGTCGGCTTTCAGGTAGAGGTTGCCGTCGTTCTTGGTAGCGTTGTTGCGGTAGTAGTCTTTGTCGGGATTGAGGTTGCCGAGGTAGTTCTTTACCCACAGTACTCTGCCGAAGTGGTCGCCGTCGTAGCGGTTCAGCCCGCCGCCGAGGGAGGCGTGCAGGCGGCTGCCGTTGTAATTTACGGAGAAGATTCCGCCGCCGAACCGGTTGTCCATCGCTTTCTTGCGGATAAGGTCGCTCTTCTCTACGGTTTCACCGTCGTGTTCGTACGGCAGCAGGCCGTATTCCGCCAATTTGCGCCCGTCTTTGTATTCCTGGTAATAGCCGTCGCCTTTGGTGTAGTGCAGGCCTGCGTTTATGTTCCAGGCGGAGGTGAAGCTGTGGTTGAGGAGCAGTTGGTAGTTCTTCTGCACGTAATTGTCCGTCTGGTCGTCGTAGAAGTGTTGTATTCCGTTTTCGTCGGTGTACATCAGCCCGCAGGAGTTGTAGCGCCGGCCGTACTTTTCCATTTCTTCTTTACTGGCGTAGTTCCAGGCGTGGTAAGTCCGTTCTTTGCCGCCGAAGGTTATCAGTTTGACGGAGGTGTTGTCGTTATAATATCCGCCTTGCAGGTAGTAAGAGTTCAGCCCTACGGATGCGCGGTCGATGTATCCGTCCGAACTGATGTTGGATAGGCGGGCGTCGAAAGACCAATGCCCGTCGATAAGCCCCGTACCTGCTTTTACCGTCTCCTTATGTGTGTTGAAGGAGCCGTACGAGCCGTTCAGCTCGGCATACGGTTTCAGGGAGAAGTCTCCGGTCTGCATGTTGATGCTGGCTCCGAAAGCGCCCGCGCCGTTGGTGGAGGTTCCGGCGCCGCGTTGTATCTGCATGTCTTTTACGGAGGATGCGAAGTCGGGAAGGTTCACCCAGAATACGGTATGGCTTTCGGCATCGTTAATGGGGATGCCGTTGGCGGTGACGTTGATGCGTGTGCCGTCCGTGCCTCGTACCCGTAACGTGGTGTAGCCGATGCCGGCTCCGGCATCGCTGGTGGTAATGGCCGAGGGGGTCATGCTTAGCAGGTACGGCAGGTCTTGGCCGAAGTTTTGTTTCTTGAGCTGCTCCTTGCCGATAGTGGTAAATGCCACCGGGGTGGTTACCGTGGCGCGTGTGGAAATAATCTCTACTTCTTGCAGGTCTATTATCCGCAGGCTGTCCTTTTCTTCGGCCTGTGCACAAACACTCAGCACTGCCGTAAACAGGCAGGCTGCCATTGCATGCTTTTTCATTTGCAATTTTAGCGGTTAATATTAATACGGAAAAGGGGAGCTTTGTTTTTTCCCTACGCCGGCATTACCCGGATCAGGTCAATGGGTATAATCTCAGCCCGTCGTATTAGGGCACCCCTTACTTGAAATCGGATGCAAAAATATCTCTTTTGGCCGAAAGGCGCAAGTAATGTGAACGGAAACTGGAATAATTTGTTAATTTTGTATCCATTAATTTATAAACTATCAATCATTATGTTATCATCTTTATTAATGGCGGCATTTGCCGTCCAGGCTCCTGAAGAAGGCTTCAGCAAGTTTCAGATTTTTGTTCAGCAACTGATAGACTGGGGTGTGGACGCCGGCGGCCGTATCATAGGTGCGGTCATTATTTTCGTAGTAGGGCGTTTCCTGATTTCTTTCATTAGGAAACTCGTTGCCAAGCTGCTCATGAAAAGGCATGTGGATGCGAGTATCCAGAGTTTTGTCAGGAGCTTGGTGAATATCCTGCTGACTATCCTGCTGATTATTGCCGTTATCGGCAAGTTAGGTGTCGAGACTACTTCGTTTGCCGCTTTGCTGGCGTCTGCCGGTGTGGCAATAGGTATGGCGCTCTCCGGAAACTTGCAGAATTTTGCCGGCGGGCTTATCGTTTTGCTATTCCGTCCCTTTAAGGTGGGCGACTGGATTGAAAGCCAGGGGGTATCCGGCACGGTACGCGAAATCCAGATATTCCACACTATCCTTACTACGGCCGATAATAAGGTGATATATATACCTAACGGCGCTTTGAGCAGCGGCACTGTCACTAATTACAGCCGGGAAGATACCCGGCGCGTGGATTGGGTTATCGGCGTGGAGTACGGCGAGAATTATGATAAGGTGGAGAGCACCGTGCGTCGTATCCTTGCTGCCGACAGCCGCATCCTGGATACTCCGGAACCTTTCGTGGCACTTCATGCACTGGATGCCAGCAGTGTGAACATCGTTATCCGCGTTTGGGTGAAAAGCAGTGATTATTGGGGAGTTTATTTCGATATGAACAAGACTATTTATTCCGTATTCAACAAGGAGGGTATCGGTTTCCCGTTCCCGCAGTTGACGGTGCATCAGGCGAAGGATTGATAGGGTGTTGTTTCCCGGAGAGGTTTTGCATAAGTAGGGCTTGTTAAAACTCTTTTTCACCGCATATTGCACGGGCTCGCACAGATTGTCTGTCTTGATAATCGATTAGTTGATTTCAATCTGTGCGAGCCCGTGCAATATGCGGTGAATTTTGATACGTCTTCTTTGTGCGATATGCCCTGTCTCGTTTTTACATTTCGTATATTCCGAGTTCTTCTTCTATTTCTTCGTAAATGTCTTGTTCCAGGTTGAGCAGGCGGTTTATCTCCCTTCGTTTATTCAAGTCCGTGAAATAGCTCTCTACTACTGCGTACAGGTTGAATCCCGTCGTGGAGCCTGCTGCCAGTTCCAGCGACTCTACCAGTTGTTCTACTGCCCGGCGAATGCGTCTTTTGTCGATGAGGTGCAGTTCATTGCTATGAATCAGGTTCTTTTCCATAATGGTTGCTTCTTTAAGTTAGTATTGTTATAACGTTCGGCCGGACAACTTGGTTCATGCGGGCGGGTAGGGGAGGAGGGAGTTTGTCATGTCGTTTTTGTTGTTATATTTGCAGAAAAATACAAATTGAGGTGATAAGGGCTCTGTTTATTAAAATATTACGGTATGCAATGCTTTTTGCGGTCTTGTTCTCATGCGGAATGGGTTATCTTACACTTGAAAAAACATTGACTGCTTGGTGGATACCCGTGGGCGTAGGCGTTGCAGCAGGCGTGCTGACGCTTCCCCTTTACCGGAAATGGGCATGGCTGACAACCGTGGAGGGTGGGATAGTGAATATATTGTGCCATTTAGTATGTGTAGGTTCCATTTGTTGTGCCTTGTTTCTTACGGGTAATTGCAGGCTGGCGGATGCCGGCTCTGTGTATGATGTCACGGTCACTGTGCTCGACAAGCATGTGGAGCAACATGAAAAACGGCGTAAAGTAGGGAAACGTACCTATGTCCCCAACGGTGTCCGGTATGAATATTACCTCCGGGTTGCTTTTGATAATGGTGCGGTAGAGACGCTACACGTTTCCCGTGCTGTTTATCAGGAAGCGCAGAAGGGAAAATTTTGGCTTTAAGCCGGGGAGCATTCGGGCTTCCGGTGATAAGGAAAGGCGTATAGTTGGGAAAGAAGACAGGGCTTTCTTTCTATTCAGACTAACAAAAATTTATGCTTAATCTTATGAATCCCTCAGATTTTTACGTTGACCCTTAATTAGCGTCACCTGCTACCAATTGATGCAAAAACAAAAAAAGACCGCCAAGAGTGGAAGCCTCTCAACAGTCTAAATCTTTCTTTGTAGCGGGACCCGGGATTGAACCGGGGACCTCATGATTATGAATCATGCGCTCTAACCAGCTGAGCTATCCCGCCATCATTTCTCGATTGCGGGTGCAAAGATATAACTTTTATTTAAACTGCCAAAACTTTTGAGTGGATTTTCTGTTATTTATTTTATTAACCGGAAGAAGGAATAGTATTCTCTTCTTTTTTGTAAACCGTGTTGTGGCACATTATCAATGGTTTAACATGGTGCGGTGAAGTTGATGTAAATAAAAATAATGAATTATTTTCTCTAATTAGAAAAAAGTATTTATCTTGGCTGACGCAATAAAAAGCAGAATAGACTATGGAAAGAAAAAAAATACATTTGGAATATCTCTTGAATGCGACTTCTAAAAGTATTCTTTGGACGGCAATAAGTACTCCTACCGGTTTGGAAGGCTGGTTTGCAGACAGGGTTCAGTCGGACGATAAGACCGTTTCCTTTTTCTGGGGTAAGACGGAAAGGCGCGATGCCGAGATTATCGCTGTGCGGGCGTATTCTTTTATCCGTTTCCGTTGGCTCGATGACGAAAATCCGCGTGAGTATTTCGAATTAAAGATGACAAATAATGAGCTGACCAATGATTTCGTACTTGAAATTACAGACTTTACCAATGCAGACGAGGCAAATGATTTATGCGAGCTGTGGGAATCCCAGGTAGATACTTTACGTAGAACATGCGGTTTTTAGTTAACTTTCGATTAAAAATTTCCCGTACTCCCTTTTTTATGCTACTTTTGTGCGTTCATTGCATGAAACGAGTAAAATGCTGCGCATAAAAAAGTTAGATATATTTATATTAAAGAGCTTTTGCATGCTCTTTATGGGCACTTTCTTCATCTGTCTTTTCATCTTCATGATGCAGTTTCTGTGGAAGTATGTAGACGAAATGGTGGGAAAAGGACTGGAGATGAACGTGCTTGCCCAGTTTTTCTTCTATTCGGCACTGACACTCGTGCCGGCTTCGCTGCCTCTGGCAATTCTGCTGGCAGCTCTTATCACATTTGGTAATTTCGGGGAGCGTTTTGAACTGCTCGCCATGAAAGCGGCAGGTATTTCCTTGCTGAAAATCATGCGTCCGCTGATAATTTTCATATCCATTATCTGCTGTGTTTCTTTCTATTTCCAGAACGTCATCGGACCTAAGGCGCAGACCAAGCTTTGGACATTGTTGGTATCCATGAAGCAGAAGTCGCCCGAGGTGGATATTCCCGAAGGGGTGTTCTACGACGAGATAGACGGATATAATCTGTACGTCAAACATAAGAACCGTAAAACGGGTATGCTGTATGATGTACTGATTTATAATTTCGAGAAAGGCTTCGAGAATGCGCAAATAATCAAGTCGGACTCCGGGAGGTTGGAAATGACGGCGGACAAACAGCATCTTTACCTGCATCTTTATAGTGGCGAACAGTTTGAAAACCTGAAATCGCAGAACATGAGCCAGAAGAACGTGCCCTATCGCAGGGAAACTTTCGTTGAGAAACATGCGATTATCGAGTTCGACTCGGATTTCAATATGGTGGATGCCGGATTTATGAGCAACCAGTCCAACAGTAAGGATATGAAGATGTTGCAGGCAGGCATCGATTCCATGAAACTGCAAAACGACAGCATCGGGCGTACTTATTATAAGGAAGCTATGGCGGGTACGTATAAAGCCACTACCAATACATTGAGCAAAGCCGATACGATAAAGATAGAATCTGCCCGTTTGGGGAGCTATAATGTAGACAGCCTGTTCGATGCGGCTACTTTGATGCAGAAGCAGAAGATAATGTCTACTGCCGTCAGCCGTGCGGAGAGTGCGGCAAGCGACTGGAGCTTCAAGGGATTCAATATATTGCAGACGGAAACCAGCTTGAGGCGTCACATGACCTCCTGGCACGAGAAGTTGACACTTTCGTTGGCGTGCCTTATCTTCTTTTTCATCGGCGCGCCGTTGGGCGGTATCATCCGTAAAGGCGGTCTGGGCATGCCTGTGGTAGTGTCTGTGCTTATCTTTATTATTTACTACATTATCAATAATACGGGCTATAAAATGGCGCGTGACGGTAAGTGGATTGTGTGGATGGGCATGTGGACCAGTACGGCCGTGCTGGCTCCGTTGGGAGCATTCCTCACCTATAAATCCAACAATGACTCGGTTGTACTGAATGCCGATGCTTATATCAACTGGTTCAAGAGGATAGCAGGTATCCGCAGCGTTCGTCATCTTTTCCGGAAGGAAGTGATTATCCATGACCCGGATTACGACCGCCTGCCGGGAGAGCTCCGGCAGCTTTCGGCGGAGTGCCGTGCGTATGCCGACAAGAAGGCGTTGAAGCGCGCCCCCAATTATTTCAGTCTGTGGATGAACCATACGCCGCACGACGAGGAGGTGGCGGCGCTCAATGACCGCATGGAGGCTTTGATAGACGAGATGTCCAATACACGGTCTATACCGTTGCTGACGGCGCTGAATAATTACCCGATTATCGCCGTCCATGCCCATGTGCGTCCTTTCCGTAATTACTGGCTGAATATGCTGTGTGGCGTGATAGTTCCTGTGGGCTTGTTTTTCTATTTTCGTATTTGGGCATTCCGTATCCGGCTGAATAAGGACATGGAGCGGATTATCCGTACAAACGAAGAGATACAGAATATAATAAAGGTCAACCTGAATAAATAATAAAGAATGGATATATGGAAAAAGTAAAATTGAATACAATAGAAGAGGCTATTGAAGATTTCAAGACGGGTAATTTCGTAATCATAGTCGATGATGAAGACCGTGAGAACGAGGGAGATTTGATTATCGCCGCCGAGAATATAACGCCGGAGAAAGTGAATTTCATGCTGAAACATGCACGCGGCGTATTATGCGCCCCGATTACGGTATCCCGTTGCAAGGAGTTGGATTTGCCCCACCAGGTGTCCGACAATACTTCCGTATTGGGGACTCCCTTCACGGTGACTATCGATAAGCTGGAAGGCTGTACGACCGGTGTGTCTGCCGCCGACCGTGCTGCGACTATCCGGGCATTGGCCGACCCGGCTTCTACTCCGGCCACTTTCGGCCGCCCGGGACACATCAATCCGCTGTATGCGCAGGAGAAAGGTGTGCTGCGTCGTGCCGGGCATACCGAAGCGACAATCGACATGTGCCGTATGGCCGGTTTTTATCCTGCCGGTGCGCTTATGGAGATTATGAATGATGACGGTACAATGGCACGTCTGCCCGAGTTGCGTAAAATGGCGGATGAATTTAACTTGAAGCTGATTTCTATCCGCGACATGATAGCCTACCGTCTCCAACAGGAATCTATCGTAGAGAAGGGGGTAGAGGTGGATATGCCGACGGAACACGGACATTTTCGCTTGATTCCTTTCCGTCAGAAATCCAATGGCTTGGAGCATGTAGCTTTATTCAAAGGAGCTTGGGCGCCCGACGAGCCTGTGCTGGTGCGTGTACACTCGTCTTGTGCTACGGGAGACATTTTCGGCTCTATGCGTTGCGATTGCGGCGAACAACTGCACAAAGCTATGGAAATGATTGAAAAGGCAGGCAAAGGCGTTATCGTATATCTCAACCAGGAAGGCCGCGGAATTGGGTTAATGGAAAAAATGAAGGCGTACAAGCTTCAGGAAGACGGCATGGATACGGTGGATGCCAATATCTGCCTCGGACATCTGGCGGATGAACGCGATTATGGGGTAGGCGCTCAAATCCTGCGTGAGCTGGGCGTGCACAAGATGCGCCTGATGACGAATAATCCGGTGAAACGTGTCGGATTGGAGGCTTATGGCCTGGAGATTGTAGAGAATGTGCCGGTAGAAACGAGTCCGAACCAGTATAACGAACGCTACCTGCGTACGAAGAAGGAGCGCATGGGGCATACGCTTCATTTTAATAAATAAGAAAGTACAAACCATTAATATAGAAACATAATGAATCAATTATCAAATCGTTTGAACAGTTTGTCGCCCTCTGCGACGCTGGCTATGTCTCAAAAGAGCGCAGAGCTGAAAGCTCAAGGCGTAGACGTAATTAATCTGAGTGTCGGAGAGCCGGATTTTAATACGCCCGACCACATTAAAGAGGCTGCGAAAAAGGCGGTAGACGATAATTTTTCCCGCTATTCTCCCGTTCCGGGTTATCCGGCTTTGCGCAATGCTATCGTAGAGAAGTTGAAAAAAGAAAACGGTTTGGAATATACTGCTGCACAGATTTCTTGTGCCAACGGGGCGAAGCAATCGGTTTGCAATGCAATTCTGGTATTGGTAAATCCGGGAGACGAGGTTATTGTGCCTGCGCCGTACTGGGTCAGCTACCCCGAAATGGTGAAGCTGGCAGAAGGTAGACCGGTGATTGTAACGGCAGGTATCGAGCAGGATTTCAAGATTACACCTGCACAGTTGGAAGCAGCCATTACCCCGAAAACCAAAGCTTTGATTCTTTGTTCTCCTTCCAATCCTACCGGTTCCGTGTATAGCAAGGAAGAACTTGCCGGATTGGTTGCCGTATTGGCTAAATATCCGCAGGTGATTGTTATTGCCGATGAAATTTACGAACATATCAATTACATCGGCAAGCATCAGAGCATTGCACAGTTCCCGGAGATGAAAGACCGTACCGTGATTGTAAACGGAGTTTCCAAGGCTTATGCCATGACTGGCTGGCGTATCGGTTTCATTGCCGGACCGGAATGGATTGTAAAGGCTTGCAATAAACTGCAAGGTCAGTACACCTCAGGCCCGTGCTCTGTGTCCCAGAAAGCTGCCGAAGCAGCCTATACAGGAACGCAGGCTCCGGTAGAAGAAATGCGCAAGGCTTTCGAGCGCCGTCGCGACCTCATTGTGAAGCTGGCTAAAGAAGTGCCGGGCTTTGAGGTAAATGTACCGGAGGGCGCTTTCTACCTATTCCCGAAGTGCAGCTCGTTCTTCGGTAAATCTGCGGATGACCGTAAGATTAATGATTCTGACGATTTGGCTATGTACTTGTTGGAGGTTGCTCACGTGGCTTGTGTAGGCGGTGCTTCTTTCGGTGCTCCCGAATGTATCCGCATGAGCTATGCAACCAGTGACGAGAATATCGTAGAGGCTATTCGCCGCATCAAAGAGGCGTTGGCAAAATTGGCATAATCTTTTTACAGCAAAGAGTTAACTTTGTATGCCGTACTTGGTTAACTTCTTGCTGTTACGAAGTTAACAGGCTGTTTGCACGATATTAACTTCTTGTAATGCCGGATGTTAACTTCATAACCCTATATAAACAATAAAAATGGCATGTGGAATGAGAAACTATACTCATGTACACATGCCACCTTAGGGACATTCAATAATAATATAAATCAGCCAACTAATTCATGCTCAAAGCATCGCGAATTAGTTGGCTTTTTTAGTATCTTTAGATAGGGACATTTACTGAATATCCCACCTTATATTTTCAGAACTTTACTGGATATCCCTGATTCATTACGAATTAGTTGATTGATTTTATGTGTTTTCTGAATATCCTTATGAATTAGTCGGCTGATTTTATTCTATTTACTGAATGTCCCTAAATAAAAAGTAAAAAGAGGTTGTGTCAACATTTTGACACAACCTTTTTTATGCACAAAGCCCAGACTTTCCCAAGCCCGGGCTTTGTTATTAGCCAAAGTTTATGTAACTTTAGGCATCAGTTTTTTCGTTATGGCAAAGTTACATTTTCGTCCTTACATTCCCAACCAAACGGTTCTTTTTCCACAAAGAATTGATGAAAACATAGCTGCGGGCGACCCTGTCCGCATAGTCAATGCAGTTGTTGACAGTCTCGATCTTGATAATTTCAAGAAGCTTTATAAAGAAACGGGGC